>CANCYO010000029.1 GCA_947382415.1 uncultured Lachnospiraceae bacterium
CCGAACCTATAGAAAAGGTAAAGAATGGCTATGACAATACTAATAGTAGGAGGAATTTACATGGACAGTAATGGCATGAATAATGGCATGAACAGCGAGTTCAACAATGGTATGAATAATGGCGCCGGAAATGGCATGAACAATCAGTATGGAAACGGAGGCGCGCCGGCACAGCAGAAAGCGCCCAATATTTTTATGCAGTTTGCCTATTCTTTTGTTCCGCCCAAGTACGGCAGTCTGACAAAGGTCAAGACCGGCAGCATGATCGGCTTTGTGACGCTCTTTATGCTGGTTATCACTTTAATCTCTTTTGTAGCTCTGGGAATGCAGTACATAGCCGGCGGAGGAGTGGAAGAAGCGTTGGATGAGCTGCCGGATTTTGAGCTGTCAAACGGTTGTTTTTACATTGATGAGGAGTTTCTGTATGATGAGGGAGATACATTTGTGTTCCTGACAGATTATGATGAAGTGTTTACCCGTGAGGATGTCAGAGATCTGAATGAAATAGGGTACAGAACGGTTCTGTTGGTAACCCGCGATAAACTGTGCATGTTGAATAACGGGGAGTATCAGGAGTATTATTTTGCTCAGATGGGAGACGATCTGGAACTGAATAAGGAGTGGATCGTAGATACGCTGATGCCTGTTATTTGGGTGTTCATGGCCATCGGTTTTGTGTTCTTCTTTGTGTTCAGGACGTTGTGGTATTTTGCGTGTGCGGCAGTCTATTTGCTGATCGCATTGCTGATCTCTCTGGTATTCCAGAAGAAGGCATCGGCAGGGGATCTGTTCAGGACGGCCGTATATGCCAAAGTGCCCATGTTTGTGGTGGCATTGGTGTTCACGGTGCTTCCTTTCGTGCATTTTTCCGTTCCTGGGGTACTCAGAACGGTCATCACGATCGTGATCATGGGATTTGGGGTATGGTGTCTGCCTAAGAAGAATTAACGCAGGAAGCCAATGTTTGTTTTTGATCCGGATGTCGGGGCTGTCGCATAGCGGCGGTCCCGTTTGCCTTATGTTGAACTTGCGAATTTTCCTGAGAAGATGATATAATAAGCTCTGACAGAGAAAGGCGAAACCCATGATACCGATTTTTGATACACATGCCCATTATGACGACGAGGCGTTCGACGGGGACAGGGACGAGCTCCTGGCAAGACTTCCCCGGGAGGGGATTGCCCGGGTGGTCAATATAGGAGCCGGTCTGGACACATCCCGGAAAGCATTGGAGCTTGCAGAGCAGTATGATCATGTCTATTGTACTGTGGGAGTACATCCCAGTGAGACGGGCAGTTTAAGTGAGGAAGATTTTGAACAGTTAAGAAATCTCTGCGCCAGCCCCAAATGTGTAGCGGTGGGGGAGATTGGTCTGGATTATTATTGGGAGGAACCGGATCCGGCAGTTCAGAAAGAATGGTTTGTGCGACAGATGAATCTGGCCGGAGAACTGTCTCTTCCCATGGTAGTTCATTCCCGGGATGCGGCAAAGGATACCGTGGATTTGATGAAAGCCGCCGGAGCGGAGGAGATCGGAGGGGTGATTCACTGTTATTCCTATACGAAGGAGACGGCCCGGATATTCCTGGACATGGGGTTTTTCTTTGGGATTGGCGGAGTGCTTACCTTTAAAAATGCCAGAAAGCTGAAGGAGACGGTAGAGTATCTGCCTATGGACCGCATGGTGCTGGAGACGGATTGCCCTTATCTGGCGCCGGTTCCTTTTCGTGGTAAGCGCAACAGCTCACTGTATATTCCCTATGTGATCTCGGCCATAGCGGAAATCAAAGGGATCACGGAAGAAGAGGTGCGGGAATATACATGGAAAAACGCTCACCGGCTGTATGGTTTGCAGGAACACGGATGAGGCAAATACAATAAATATAATTGAGACAGTAAAACAGGCATTACAGAAAGCATAAATAAAGGGAGGTAGAACAATGTTTGTAAAAAACGAAGCATGCAAAGTAACACCCTGTGAGCCCGGCGTAACCAGAAGAGTGATGGCTTACTCGGATCAGTTAATGATGTGCGAGATTACGTTTGAGAAAGGTGCGGAGGGCAATCTGCACAAACATCCTCATGAGCAGATCACCTATATTGCGGAGGGAAGTTTTCTTTTTACCATTGACGGCGAAAGTCAGGTGGTAAACAAAGGGGACAGCGTATTTATGCCCTCTGATTCCATGCACGGAGTGAAATGTCTGGAGGCCGGAAAGCTGGTGGATGTGTTTAATCCCAAGAGAGAGGACTTTTTGAAATAGGGAGCTTTTTAATGCCGTCAAAACAGTAACACGCTGTTTGTCGATATGAATTTATTGAATTTCGATAAATTTATATTGACAAACAGCTTTTTTGTTTTTATAATGGGTTGCAGAAACGGAAAAAACAGGAAAGCATGGGGAGGGAGTTCCATGGACGTCAGAGAAAAACCGCGGAATGAGGAGCAGCAGATCATCAGAAAAAAGCAATTGCTGGCAAAGGGAGTCAAATATCTGTTGGACATCATGTTTGGAATCGGCATTCTGGTGACGGTGAGCCTGCCCTTTTCGATCAAATGGATCGGGCAGTATTATGAACCGGTTATTGAAAATTATCAGGAGTCTGTGATCATCTATTTTGTGTTGGGTGTGGCGGCGCTGGTACTTATCCGGGAGCTGCGCAGGATCTTTCGCACAGTGTTGAATCAGGATTGTTTTGTCATGGAAAATGTAATCAGCCTCAGAAAGATGGGAAATTGGAGCTTCTTTATCGCGGGCATGTCGGTGGTGCGCAGTATTGTGTATCTGACGGTAGCCATGCTGGTGGTGATACTGGTATTTATCATTGCGGGTCTGTTTTCCAAAGTGCTGGCCATGGTGTTTGAAGAGGCTGTGCGCTGCAAGGAAGAAAATGATCTGACCATATAGAACATGGGAAAAGGCGGTTGATAAGATGGCGATAATAGTGAACCTGGATGTGATGATGGCGAAGCGTAAAAAGGGCCTTACGGAGCTGGCGGGTGAGGTGGATATTACGCTGGCCAATCTGTCCATCCTGAAAAATAACAAGGCGAAAGCCGTGCGTTTTTCCACATTGGAGTCCATATGCAGAGCATTGGACTGTCAGCCCGGGGACATTCTGGAATATGTGCCCGATGAGGAAGCGTGAGAAGGAGGTTTGTATGGATAATCAGGAAATCATCAGGAGAGAACCACAGACGCAGAATGTTGTGATAGCGCCCGTTCCCCCGAAAGGAGGATACCCCTCGTCCCCCAAAAAGGAGGATACCCCCGAGACAAAACGCATGAAGGAAGGTTTTGCGTTCTTTGGGCCGGTAACCTTCTGTTATGCGTTGTTTTATACATTTTGTATGTTTAAGAACGGTTCCGGCATCACCTTCCCTTTTTTCATAGCCGCCAGCCTCTTGTATTTGTGCTTCTCTTTATCAAAACTGGGACTTACCTTGAAAAAAGGAAGCGCCTTCTATATGGTGAGCATGATGCTGTTGGCGGTTTCCACTTTCTGCACAGACGACGGGCGGCTGATCGCCTTTAACAAAACGGGAATTTTTCTGTTGATGATGAGTCTGCTGCTGCATCAGTTTTATGACACTGCAAAATGGAAGTTGGGGAAATATTTCAGCAATATATTTCTCATGGTGTTTGCCTGTCTGGGGGAGATCGGCAGGCCTTTTACGGATGCGGTCCGCTATTTCAGGCATCAGGGTGGCAAAAAGAATAAAAACCTGTGGCTGGTGTTTCTGGGCATTGTGATCGCGCTGCCGCTGCTGCTTGTCGTGACAGCTTTGCTTGCCAGTGCGGATGCCGTGTTCCGGCAGATGGCGGAAAGCGTATTGAAGGGTTTTCGCATCGGCAATCTGTTTAATGTCTTTTTCCGCATTACTTTTCTCTTTTTTGCTTCTTATCTGTTGACGGCATTTTTGTGTAAACGCACACTCAGCAGTGCGGTAAAGGATCACAGGAAGGGAGAGCCGGTGTTAGCCATCACCATTAACGGTATGCTCACCGTGATCTATCTTCTGTTTTCCGGTATCCAGATCGTCTATCTGTTTCTGGGTAAGATGCAGCTTCCGCAGGGCTATACCTATGCGGCGTATGCCCGGGAAGGCTTCTTTCAATTGCTGGCGGTAGGAATTTTGAACCTGATCATAGTGTTGATAAGCTTGGGATTTTTCCGGGAAAGCAGAATTCTGAAAGGAATTCTGACAGTAATGTCGCTGTGTACGTTTGTGATGATCGCCTCCAGTGCGCTGCGCATGATCATTTATATCCGTTTTTATTATCTGACGTTCCTGCGGATACTGGTGTTGTGGGGGCTGTTGCTGCTGTTTGCGCTGTTTGCGGGCATTATCATCAGCATCTACCGGGAGAGTTTTCCGCTGTTTCGCTACAGCACGGCGGTGGTGACGGTATTGTATCTGCTGCTTTCCTTCGCCCATCCCGATTATATTATTGCCGCGGTAAATGTGTCCAATGCCCCCGAAAGTGTGCGGACACAGGAGGATGATATGTGGGAGCTCGGGGACAGTTTCTTTTTGAGCGATGAACCCTACCATGATTACAACTATCTGGCCGGGCTGAGCGCGGATGCGGCTCCGGTGCTGATTCCCTATCTGGCAGAGCAGGGGTATGATCTGAATTCTTTCTATACGGAGGACGCTCTGACAGATCGAAGACTGGATAAGCAGAGAGATGTTCACAAATGGCAGGTAGAGGGATTTGGGTATTATTATCTGCGCAGATTACAGAGATCCACGAAAGGTTTCGGCATCCGCACTTATAATATTTCCAGACACATGGCGCTGAAACAGATTGCGGTGTACAGCGCTCAGTCTGCAAAATAATCCCGCACTGCTTCCAGATCCGCGAAGATTTTGTGACAGATTTCTTCTATTTCCGCATCCGGCGCCACCAGATCAGGCACCATGATGGGCTTCATTCCGGCCCGGAAAGCCGCACGGATGCCATTGGGAGAATCTTCGATGGCATAGCACTCGGAGGGCTGCCTGCCCAGTCTGTCACAGGCCATGAGGTAAATGTCGGGCTCCGGTTTGGAATGCTCCACCATATCTCCCGTGACGATCACAGAGAAAAAATCCGACAGCCCCGCCCGTTTCAGATGCGCAGTCACAGACTCATAACCGGAGGAGGAAGCCAGTCCGACGGCCCAGTTCTCCTGTTTGAGATAATTAAGAATTTCAGGGACTCCCTTTTTCACAGGGAGTCCGTTTTGCTCCACCAACCGGTGAAATTCAGCGGAGGCCTCCCTGCGGAATCTCTCATACGGAAAGTCGGCGCCATAATGTTCCAGCACCAGCGCTCTGGTATCTGTGCCGTTTCGGCCGATGCATCTTGGGAAAAATTCAGCCATATCCCGGATGCCCTGCCGTCCGGATACTGCAAGCCAACTCTCCAGACACAATCTTTCGGTGTCAAACAGGACACCGTCCATATCAAAAATCACTGAATTCATATCAATACCTTTTCCTTCTGTCGCTGGTATTATTGTATCATAATCCGATGCATCCGCAATAGCTGCAATAGAATACCTGCAATAAAATATTTGCCGGAATACTTCATAAAAACCATGGACAATACATATGGTAAATGTTACTATATTTGGTAACTCATGTATGAAACGTCAGGTTTTGTGCAGAATAGTTAAAGAAATAGTTACGCTGTAAGTAACAAACAGGAAAGGTTATAAGGAGGAAATTATGAAAAAGTGGATGCTTTATCTGTGTGTGGGTGTATTGTCGATGGGAATGGCCGCGTGTGGTAATAAAAAGAATAATGATGCCGATACTTCCACCGGTTCCAGTCAGCAGGAGACTTCGTCCATACAGGACAGTACAGAGTCCGATACCGCAACGGGCGGGGAGAACGACAATGTTCCGGGCGATATGGAGAGCGGGTGGAGTGAGGAGATGAACGCGCTGAGAGAGGCTGTAGTGACGGAGCTGGGTGAGGATTATTGGCCGGATATGCAGATTCCTGCGGAAATGCTTGAGATGAATTATGGCCTGACTTCAGATATGTATGTGGATTACATGGGAGAGTCGCCCATGATCAGCGCTAATGTGGACACCCTTTTGATCGTAAAGCCGGCGGAGGGTCAGGCGGATGCGGTGGAAGAGGCTTTGCAGAACTATCGCACGAATCAGATTGAAAACAGCATGCAATATCCCATGAATGTACCCAAGGTGCAGGGCAGTATTGTGGAGCGCGTAGATGATTATGTCTGCTTTGTGCTTCTGGGAGCGGATGTGCAGGCCGCCATGGAGCAGGGCGACGAAGCGGCCGTGGCGTACAGCCAGAAACAGAATCAGAGGGCCATCGATGCCATAAAAGCGGCTTTAAATCAGTAGGACTGGTCTCCGGAGGAGAAGTATGGTATTTAGCAGTATTTTATTTCTGTTTAGATTTCTGCCTATTTTTCTGATCTGTTATTTTCTGGCTCCGGGCAGATTAAAGAACCTTGTGCTGTTTCTGGGGAGCTTGATCTTTTATGCCTGGGGGGAACCCGTATATGTGGTTTTGATGCTGTTTTCCACAGTGTCGGACTATGTCCACGGAAGGCTGATCGGTACGAGAAGGGGGACACGGGCGGCGAGATGGCTGCTGGTGTCCTCTCTTGTCATCAATCTTTTGCTGCTTGGATTTTTCAAATATGCGGATTTTCTGATACGGTCGGTGAATCTGGCGGCGGGAACGGCTTTTCCGACACTGAATCTTGGACTGCCCATCGGCATCTCTTTTTACACTTTTCAGACCATGTCCTACACCATAGATGTGTACCGGGGGGAGGCAAAGGTCCAGAAAAATCTGTTGGATTTCGGAGTGTTTGTGACCATGTTTCCGCAGCTTATCGCCGGGCCTATCGTGAAATACCGGGAGGTGGAGGAGCGGCTGCATGACCGCAGGCCGGATATTTTGTCCATCAGTTACGGTACAAAGCGTTTTGTGACGGGAATGGCCAAGAAGGTGCTTCTGGCAAACAATATCGGTCTGTTGTGGAGCGTCATAAAAGAGCTGGATTATGGGGAGATGAGCGTCCTCACCGCATGGATTGGAATCGGGGCGTTTGCGCTGCAGATTTATTTTGATTTTTCAGGGTATTCCGACATGGCTATCGGGCTCGGGGCAGTTATGGGCTTTGTGTTTCCTGAGAATTTTAATTATCCCTATATCTCCAAATCTGTCACAGAGTTCTGGCGCAGATGGCATATTTCCCTGAGCAGTTGGTTTCGGGAGTATGTCTATATTCCGCTGGGGGGCAATCGAAAGGGTATGCCCAGGCAGATGGCCAATATCTTTATCGTATGGATGCTCACGGGTATCTGGCATGGCGCGGGATGGAATTTTGTGCTGTGGGGGTTGTGGTTTGCCTTTTTCCTGATTCTGGAAAAGCTTTTTTTGGGCAGGCTGTTATCGGAGCTTCCCAAATGTTTCGGACATCTGTACTGTCTGGCCGTGGTCCTCATAAGCTGGGTGGTTTTTGAGTTGGAGACGACAGGAGCCATCGGGAGTTATCTGGGCGCCATGTTCGGCGTGGGCGGACATCCGCTCTGGGACCGGCAGGCTCTGTATCTGGGCAGAGAAAATCTGGTGCTGCTGATCATCGGGATCTTTTCGTCCACTCCGCTTTTGGCAAAGTTTATAAAAAGGCTGCGCAGAAGCGGGGAGGGATATGTCATGGCGTTCTATGATGTCTTGGAAAAGGTAATTCCTGCGGCGCTGCTTTTGTTGTCTATTGCCTATGTGGTGGATGCCTCCTACAATCCGTTTTTGTATTTTCGTTTTTGATCCAGGAAGAGAGAAATGAAGAGATATGGGTAGAGATAAGCGTGATATGAACCAAAAACTTCGGGAAAAACTGAATGCTGCTTTGACCGTGGGCATTATCTGTGTTATACTGTTGGCGTTTACGGCTGCAGACTTTCTGCGGGAAGACAGGCTGTTTTCCCCGCAGGAGAACCGTTTGTTGGCCGCAAAACCCGAGCTGACCCGCAGCAGTGTGCTGGACGGCAGTTTTATGAAGGACTATGAGAATTATGTCACGGATCAGTTTGTGGGGCGGGACAAGTGGATCAGTATTAAAACCGGAACAGACGTCCTGCTGCAGAAAAAGGAGATCAACGGCGTCTATCTGGGCAGAGACGATTATCTCATAGAGCAGCATCTGAATGCGGATTATCCGGGAGAACTGGTGGAGCAGAAGCTGGAGCTTCTGGAGAAACTGACAGAGCGATGGGACGCCAAAGTGATGCTTGTGCCCACGGCAGACAATATTTATCCGGAGAGGCTGCCTGCCTGTGCGGAGGCTTTTGACCAGCGCGTTTTGCTGGCGGCTGTGGCAGAGCGTGTGGGTGAGGAACGTCTGATTAATGTATATGACGAGCTGCGCAGACATGGCGATGAGGAAATTTATTACCGCACGGATCATCACTGGACTTCACGGGGAGCCTATTATGGTTATCAGGAGTGGGCTGCTTCCATGGGGGAGATTCCCCGGGACTTTTCCGTGGATACTGCAAAGACCGTGTCGGAGGATTTCCTGGGCACACTGTATTCCAAGGTTCGTCTTCCCATAAGACCGGACCGCATAGAGTATTTTCCGCAGACAGAGCAGACGCCTGTGCATATTGTGTATGATCTGCAGAAGGAAAGCGGATCTTATTACGAGCCGTCCTATCTGGAGACGAAAAATCAGTACGGTTTTTTCATAGACGATAATCATGCGTTTGTCGAGATTGATACCGGGCATACAAACGGCAGGACGCTTTTTCTGATAAAAGATTCTTATGCAAACTGTATGATTCCGCTGCTGGCTTTCCATTACGAAAAGATTTATGTGGTGGATCTGCGTTATATGAACGGGAAGCTTTTTCCGTTCATGGAGAGCTATGAACCGGAATCCGGCATGGACGTACTGGTCTTATATAATTGTATACACTTTCTGGAGGAGTTCCGTTACTGGTAGGGGTCTAACGTATGGATGAAAATATGGATATGAAAAAACTGGGTATTCCACAAAATACAATAAATATTCTGCAGAAATATGGTTTTCGGTTTCAGAAAAAATACGGTCAGAACTTTCTGATCGACACCAGAGTGCTGGAACGGATCATCGCTGCCGCAGATATTACGAAGGAGGACTGTGTGCTGGAGATCGGGCCGGGTATCGGTACCATGACACAGTTTCTGGCGGAGGCGGCGGGGGAAGTGATCGCTGTGGAGATCGATGCCGCGCTTATTCCGATCCTGGAAGATACCCTGTCTGCCTATGACAATGTAACGGTTATCCACGGGGACATCCTGAAAGTGGATGTCAACGATATCGTCAGGGAAAAAAATGCCGGAAAACCTGTGAAGGTGGTGGCAAACCTTCCCTATTACATAACCACACCCATCATTATGGGCCTGTTTGAGAAGCATGTGCCTCTGCAGAGCATCACAGTCATGGTGCAGAAGGAAGTGGCAGACCGGATGCAGGTAGGCCCCGGCACCAAGGATTACGGCGCATTGTCTCTGGCAGTGCAGTATTATGCCAGACCGGAGATCGTGGCAAATGTGCCGCCCAACTGCTTTATTCCCAGACCGAATGTGGGCAGCGCGGTCATTCGTCTCACCCGTTATGAGGAGCCTCCCGTGAAGACGGAGGATGAGGGAAAGCTGTTTGCAGTCATCAGAGCCGCCTTTAATCAGAGGCGCAAGACGCTGGTGAACAGTCTGAGCAATGCGGCGGACCTGAAATTGGGCAAGGAACATGTAGCCGGAGCGTTGGAACGGATGGGGTTGTCTGCCACCGTGCGGGGAGAGGCGCTCACTCTGGAGCAGTTTGCGGAGCTGAGTGACCTTCTGTAGACAGACAGGGTTAATATCGATATATAGTTTGACAGGATATAGTGTAAAACTATATCTTGTATTTTTTCTGCATTTTTTGGTCTTAATTTTTTGACATACCCATGTGACTATGATAAACTTAGGGATGAAAATGGGAATCGTGTGGATTGCGTTTTGACAGCATTTTGACTGTAATACTAAAGGGAGCGAAATACCTTGGATAAATATGAATATAAAGTGAGAGCCGAGAGCATCAGAGAGCTGATCGGACAGAGGGATTACATACAGGCCGCAGAGATTGCGGACACCATCGACTGGCGCAGAGTGAAAAGTGTCATGATGCTCTGTACCATCAGCGATCTGTACAAGATAAACAGAAGATATGAGGACGCCAGAGATTTACTGCTTTTGGCCTATGAGCGCCGTCCGGGAGGCAGGAATATCTGCTATTCGCTGTGCGAACTGTCCATCAAGACCGGGGAGTTTGTGCAGGCTATGGAGTATTACAAGGAGTTTGTCCGGGTGGCCCCCAAGGATCCCGGTCGCTATATCCTGCAATACAAGCTTTATGAGGATCAGGATGTGAGCCTGGAGGAACGCATCGAAGTTCTGGAGGAGCTGAAGAAGCACGATTATCGGGAGAAGTGGGCCTATGAGCTGGCATATCTCTATCACAGAGTGGGTCTTGCCGCGCGCTGTGTGGAGGAGTGCGATGAGATGATCCTGTGGTTTGGCGAGGGAGAGTATGTTGTCAAGGCCATGGAACTGAAAATGCTCCATCAGCCCCTGAGCCCGGAGCAGCAGGAGAAGTATGATCATCGCTTTGATGCTTCATCTGCAGAGCCGGAGGATGGGGAAGAACTGTTCGATGAGCAGTACATGGAGGATTCCGATACCTATTATGAAGAGATGGCGGAGCCGGAGGACGTATACGAGTCGGGGGCTGTCAGCCAGAATACACAGATCTATGAACCTGTGTGGGCCGGAGGCGAAGCGGCAGGAATGGAGACGGACGCGCAGGGGAGAGCGGGAGCCGCGGTGGTCTATCCGGATGCCGCAGCGCCTGAAGAACACGATATTCAGGTGAAAACCATGGATGTTGGTCAATATAATACCTTGAACCTGCAGGCGGAGCTGGCTCAGGAACTGAAAAATCTGCTGAGCCAGGAACAGGCGGCCCAGGTGGAGACGACAGAGGCGGAAGAGCTTGTGCAGCCCGGCGGGACTCAGGGAATCGAGAATCCCGTCACGCGTTCCATCGTAGCGCCCATGATGCAGACGGACGAGGAAGCTGTAGAGCAGCCGGAGAGCGGTGCGGCCGGGGCGGAAAGTGCGGAACCGGAACCGGAGTCTGAGGAGATGGAAAGTTCGGAGGTTTTCTTTGGCGAAACCGGAGAGATTGTGCTGGAACAGATGCGCCGGGAGGCGGCGGGAGAGACTGAGTCTGCGAAACCGCCGGTTGAGGAGTCTCCAAAGTATGCCGCAGGAGAATCCCCGAGACAGGCGGCCATTGCGCAGGTCGTGCTTCCGCAGAATTTCGTAGAACAGAAGATGGCGGGAATAGAGCCTCCCAAGGAGCTGGCCCATGTGCTGTCTCAGGAGCCCGACGGCCAGCTCAGTCTGGTGGTTCCCGAGCGGGAGAATGTGGAAAAGCAGATTACCGGTCAGATGAACATTGGAGATGTGCTGGCCGAGTGGGAGCGCATGAAAAAGGAGAATGTGGAGAAGCGCCGGGAAGAGGTGCGCCAGCATGTGCTGCAGCAGACGGGCAGTCTGTTTACAGATTTCGACGCGGCGGTGAAAGACGGACTTCTGGAACAGTTGGAAAAAAGTGTTGACGACCCGGAGTCCCCGGAAGATGTTCCGGAAGAGGAATTGCAGGAGGAAGACGGGCAGTCTGTGGAAGAGGAGCTGCCGGAAGAGGACGAACAGTCCATGGAAGAGGAGCTGCCGGAAGAGGACGAACAGTCCGTGGAGGAAGAGCTGCTGGAGCAAGAGGACGAGCAATCCATGGAAGAAAGGCAATCCATGGAAGAAGAGCTGCCCGAGGAAGAGGCAGCGCAGTCGGAGGAAGAGGAACTGCTGGCGGAAGAGCCCGAAGCGTTATCCGAAGAGCAGACTTCTCAGAGTGTGTCTTCACAGACGGATTCTCAGCAGAAGGGAGATGAGCCTTCTCCCAGAGAGAAAGTCCGCGCCATGACCAGAGAGGAGAGGGAGCTCTACGGGCCCTTTATCCAGAGCCGTTCCACCAAGGATCAGATCGTGAAAGCAGTGGACAATATCAGTCTGGCAGCCTTCACGGGCAATGTCATTATCACCGGCGAGGCGGGAATGGACACCCTCTCCCTTGCAAAGAAAATGATCCGCGAGGTTCAGGCTACGGACAGTAATTTTTCGGGGAAGGTTGCAAAGATATCGGGAACGGGCCTGAACGCCAAAAATGTGGAGGAAACGCTCAAGCAGCTTCAGAATGGCGCGCTGATCGTTCAGAGTGCCTCCGATATGGATGAAAATACTGTCCAGAATTTGTATAAGGCCTTGCAGAAGGAAAGTCTGGGCATTGTGGTTTTGCTGCAGGATGACACCAGATTGATGAATCGTTTTCTCAAAAAGCATGAACTGCTTCTGGATGTGTTTACCGCCAGAGTGGATGTGGAGGCCCTGAGCAATGACCTGTTGGTGGCTTACGGCAAAAAGTATGCGAGAGAACTGGAGTATTCCATCGATGAGCTGGGAGTTCTGGCGCTGCACAACCGTATTGAACAGCGGCAGACCCTCGACCATGCAGTGACCACATCGGAGGTAAAGGAAATTGTGGATGGGGCTATTCGCCATGCCAATCGCAAAACTCCGGGACATTTCTTTGACATTTTGCTGGCAAAGCGATATGATGAAGAGGACATGATCGTTGTGACGGAAAGAGATTTTGCGTAAAGCGTATCACGGTATTAAAATCTGGAGGAAAACGGAGGACGAAATGAGAGAGAAGGTATTTATTTCCGAGGCGGATCAATATCTGTTCGCGCAGGGAACCCACTATGATATCTACAAAAAGCTGGGGGCGCATTTGTCTGCGGAGGATGGCGAAGAGGGTGTGTTTTTTGCAGTCTGGGCGCCCAATGCTGAGGCAGTCTGCGTGGTAGGTTCCTTCAATGACTGGAAGGAGGACGCGCATCCCATGGAAAAGCTTGGGGAGGGCGGAATCTGGAGTGTGTTTGTACCCGGCGTGGGTGTGGGTGAGATGTATAAATTTCTGATCACCGCAAAGGACGGCCGGAAGCTTTATAAGGCGGATCCCTTTGCCAATCAGGCCGAATACCGCCCTGGCACGGCTTCCATCATCACGGATATAAACGGATTTGCATGGAAGGACGCGAAATGGCTTGCGGAGCGGGACAAGAAAGATGCCAATAAGGAGCCTATGGCGATTTATGAATGCCATATCGGTTCTTTTATGAAACATCCTGACAACGGCACTGAGGAAGGTTTTTATAATTACAGGGAATTTGCAAAGCGTATTGTGGAATATGTGAAGGAGATGAAGTATACCCATGTGGAACTCATGGGTATCGCGGAGCATCCCTTTGACGGTTCCTGGGGATATCAGGTGACAGGTTATTATGCACCTACCTCCCGTTACGGTACGCCGGAGGATTTTATGTATCTGGTGAACGAGCTGCACAAGGCGGGCGTGGGTGTGATCCTTGACTGGGTACCCGCACATTTTGCCACGGATGCCCATGGGCTTGGCGAATTTGACGGAACCTGTATCTTTGAGCATCCCGATCCCCGGCGTGGTGAGCATCCCGACTGGGGAACCAAGATTTTTAACTACGGCAAGAATGAGGTTAAGAATTTCCTGATAGCCAATGTATTGTTCTGGCTCAAGGAGTTTCATGTGGACGGCATCCGTGTGGACGCTGTGGCATCCATGCTGTATCTGGATTACGGCAAGCAGGACGGCCAGTGGCTGCCCAATGAATTCGGCGGCAACAAGAATCTGGAGGCCATAGAATTTTTCAAACATATGAATTCTGTAATCCGCGGTACCTATCCCGGATTTTTGACCATTGCGGAGGAGTCTACCGCATGGCCCAGTGTCAGCGGAGATATCGGTACGGACAGTCTGGGCTTCTCGTTTAAGTGGAACATGGGCTGGATGCATGATTTCTGCGAGTACATGAAACTGGATCCCATCTATCGCAAGGGCAATCATTATGCCATGACCTTTGCCATGAGCTACAATGACAGCGAGAATTATATTCTGCCTCTCTCCCATGATGAGGTGGTACATTTAAAATGTTCCATGGTCAATAAGATGCCCGGTTATCCGGTGGACAAATACGCCAATCTTCGGGTGGGTTATGCTTATATGTTCGGCCACTGCGGCAAGAAGCTTTTGTTCATGGGTCAGGATTTCGGTCAGGAGCGCGAGTGGAGCGAGGCCAGGGAGCTGGACTGGTTTTTGCTGGGCGAGAAGAATAATCGGGGTATGCATGAGTGGGTGAAAGAACTGCTGCAGATGTATCGCAAATATCCTGCCCTGTATGAGTTTGACAACTGCTGGGACGGTTTCGAGTGGATGAACGCCGACGACGCGGAGAGAAGTACCTATGCCTTTGTGCGCAAGTCTTCCACGGGGAAGAATAATCTGCTTTTCGTGCTGAATATGACCCCCATTAAATGGGAGAATTATCAGGTGCCCGTACCCAAAAAGAAAAAATACAAACTGTTGATGAATAGCGACGAGGAGCGGTTTGGCGGCTGGGGAAATGAACTTCCTGCAGAGATTTCCGCCAAGGCAGAGCCGTGCCATTACCATGATTATTCTATTTCCTTTGATCTGCCTCCCTATTGTGCCGCCGTGTTTGTATTTTGATTAAATGTCGAATTTATAAATTATAATTTAATGGATTAAAAAAGGAAACCTTAATATGCCGGGGTTTCCTTTTTGTTTTTCGCCCGTTTGGGATAAATATACAGGTTAAGAAAAATGTATTATGCACCGAAATAAAAGGTGTGTATAAACGGGCAGGGAGGAAACTATTTTATGAACATCTCAATTCAGAGTCAGAACAGTCAGGCACAGGCCGCAGGCCGTGGAGAGCGGACAGAAGCCGGCAGAGCCTCTCATATGGCGGAGAGACCCAAAAGCGCCCGGCCCGGCACGGAGAATGTCTCTTTTACCAAGGGGGACGAGGCTTTCTCTGTGTTTGGCAGCCCGGATGAACAGCGGGACGGCAATAAGGGTAAGACATTGACGGAGCTTCAGCAGGAGGCTTCCTGTACGGATGTGGGTGTTTCCCAGGATTATATGACAGTTATGTCAAATACCATGTCTGAGGAAGATTACAGGGAGCTTGCACAGGAGGGATTTCATTTTGCCTCGATGGATCCTGAGGAGGCAGTGACCATTGTGGATAAAATTAAGGCAGAGCTGGTGCGCAGCGGAAAACATATTGCGGGCTACACCGACGATCTGGATATGGAGACTCTGGCTGCGGCTGTGGGCAGCGAATCTCTGGCCAGAGCTTTGTCGGAGAGCTTTAAAGAGGCGGACATTCCGCTGACGGAGGAGAATATCGCGGCGGTGGAGAAAGCCTGGAATATGGCGTCAGAGTTGGAAACGCCCACAGACGGCGCATATCAGTACATGGTGGACAATGAGATGGAGCCGGAGATATGGAATTTTTATCTGGCGGAAAACAGCGGTGCGGACGCCGCAAAGAACGGTGGGAATGCGCCCCGGCAGGATATGGATTATCTGGCGGATGAGAAGATGCTCAAACAGATCGATCAGGTGCTGGAGCAGGCAGGGTTTGAGGTCAATGAGGAGAACAGGCAGGCGGCGCAGTGGCTTCTGGAGCGCAGGCTTCCTTTGACAACGGAGAGCCTGAATCGCCTGAACAATCTGCGGGAGGCGCAGGTGCCTGTCACCGAGGAGAGATTTGCCAAAGCGGCGGCGGAGGCAGTGGCCTCCGGAAAGGATCCCATTCATGGGGATCTGTCCGGAGAGGGCAGCCCGAAAGGCAATGTTTATGAGAAGGCCGTGGAGGTTCTGGATTATTACAGGGCGCAGTACGAGGCGCTGGAGAGGCCGGACTTTGCGGACAGAGAAGAGGCGGAAAAATGGCTGCGGGAGCAGGGCGATCTGACCGCCCGCAAGCAATTGGAAGAGATTCGGCTGCGCATGACGGCTGAGGTAAATGTGAAGCTTTTAAAGAGCGGGTTTGCCATTGACACGGCCCCCATGGAGGAGCTGATAGCGGCTCTGCGTGAGGCAGAGAAAGCAGTGGCTGAAAGTTACTTCCCTGCGGACGCAGAGGCTGTCTCCAAATATGAGAGCTGGAACCGGACCAATGACGTGATGCGGGAGCTGCCCGGACTTCCGGCACAGCTTTTGGGAATTGTGCGTATTTCTGAGACGGACGGGGAAGACGCCACGGTTCTGGAGCATTTTCACGCGGAGGGCGTGGCGCTGCAGCAGACCTACGAGAGGGCGGGCGAGAGCTACGAGTCTCTGATGACGGCGCCAAGGCCTGATCTGGGGGACAGCATCCGAAAAGCTTTCGGCAATGTAGAAGAGCTTGTGCGGGAGCTGGGGCTGGAACCCACGGAGGAGAACTGTCGGGCTGTCCGCATATTGGGTTATAATCATATGGATATCACCGGGGAGAACATAGACCGTGTGAAGGATGCGGATGCGCAGGTGCGGGCTCTCATCGGCAAGATGACGCCTGCCGCCACGCTGCAGATGATTCGGGACGGCGTCAATCCGCTGGAGCAGAGCTTTGAACAGCTCAATGAGTATTTTGACAGTCTGCCCTCCGGTTTTCAGGAGCAGGCTGAGAGCTATAGCAGGTATCTCTATGGCCTGGAGCAGAATAAGCAGATCACGGAGCAGGAGAGGGAGACTTATATCGGCGTGTACCGCCTCCTGCATCAGATCGAGCGCAGAGATGGGGCGGCTGTGGGTGCAGTGCTCAACACGCAGGCAGAGCTACAGTTTGCAAATCTGTTGTCAGCAGTCAGGAGCGGGAATTTCCGCCATATGGATGTGAAGGCCACAGATGAGCTGGGTGTGCTGCGGGAGCTGGTGAGAAACGCAGAGAACAAATCCATCACAGAACAGATTGAGGCGGGCTACCGCAGGGAAGAACTGGCAAAGCTTCGTCAGGTGACAGAGACACAGCAGGAGGCGGTGGCTATGCTGGAGCGTGGGGAGTTGCCCGCAACGGCAGAGAATCTTCTGGCGGCACAGGATCTCTCGGAGGATGCCAGAAATCCCTTTAAGGCTCTGAGGAGAAAAGCGGAGGAGCTGTGGGAGCAGCTTTCCGACAAAGAGAGCTTCCGGGCGGAGTACGACGAGACCGTGGCAGAAATGAAAGAGGAGATAGAGGAGCTTGCGCTGAATGTGTCCGAGAACAGTCTGGATGTGCGCGCCCTGCAGATGAACCACAGACAGCTCAGTATCATGGGAAGTCTCTCCCGCAATGAAGAGTATGTTTTATCCATGTATGTAGGAGACGAACTGGCTGCCGTGCATCTGACGCTGGAGCGCGGCGGTGCACAAAAGGGCGGTATATCCATTGCTGTGGATTTTGGAGACAATTCCCATGTGGAGGCGAAGCTGCAGGTGAAGGACGGCAGAGTGGATGGGTTTCTTCTTGGAAATACCAGGGAAGAGGTTACGAAACTGCAGCAGGCATCCGATATATTCTATGACTTGTTAAACGAAACTGCTTCTTTGGATTTGGAGGCGGTGAAATTACCTGTGGTAAGCAGAGGAAACATAAATGTGACAGGGACGTCGGAATACGGCAGTCAGGGGGAGACGGTTTCCCAAGAGAAAGGATTTTCTCTTGAGAAAGGCACTTCTCTTGACAATGGAACGCTGTATCGTGTTGCGAAGCTTTTTTTACAGGCAATCAAATAGGAAAAGCGGGGTAATGTAAAGTATGAGAATCAACTACAACGTATCGGCAATGCTGTCGAACAATGCTCTGTCAAACAATGACAACAAGCTGGCAAAGTCTCTGGAGAGACTTTCCTCGGGACTGAAGATTAATCACGCAAAGGATAATCCTGCCGGTCTGGCCATGGCTAAGAGAATGAATGCACAGATCAGGGGAGTGGATGTGGCTAATCAGAATGCAAGCGACGGCGTCTCCGTCATTGAGACCGCTGACGGCGCTCTCACAGAGGTAGCCGAAATGCTTCAGCGTATCAATGAGCTGTCCGTAAAGTCCGCTAACGGTACCATGACGGATGAGGACAGGCAGACGATCCAGAACGAGGTCGAGCAGTTGAAAGAGGAGATCACGCGAATCTCCAACGACACGGAATTTAACGGGCAAAAGCTCCTGAACGGGGAGTTTACTTCCAAAGGCTTCACCAACGACAATAATGTCAAGGTCAATTCCTACGGCAGAGATATTGACCAGAAAATATATACCATCGCCAGTCTGAATGTGACTGCTTCCGCGGATGGAGAGCTGACACTGGCAGGCGATCCTGTGCTGGGACCTGAGTTTCCTGCCGGCTGCAAGGCCGAGGTGCGGGACAATCTTGTGAGCATCAAGGATGAGAACGGCTTTGAGCTGACGCTGAAGGTTCCCGAGAACGGAGGGTCTTTCAATAATCTGGAAGTGGATGTGGCCGGAATCGGCGCCATGCGTGTCCAGGTTGGAGCCAATGAAGGTCAGGTGCTGGAACTGGAGATTCCTGCGGTCAATCTGCTGAATATGGGAATCAGGGATATTGATGTAAGTACCAAGGCGGGAGCAGATGAAGCCATCACCCGCGTGGACGACGCCATTCAGTTCGTATCCAGTGTGCGCGGCAGACTGGGCGCTTATCAGAATCGTATGGAGTCCACCATTAACAGTCTGGATGTCACCAGTGAGACTATGACTGCGGCTTACTCCCGTATTATGGATGTGGATATGGCGGAAGAAATGACCGAGTACACCACCGCACAGGTGCTGACCCAGGCCGGAACATCCATGCTGGCGCAGGCAAACGAGAGACCTTCACAGGTGCTGCAGCTCTTGCAGTAACCTTTTAGCATTGTTCCTGAAGGAGACGTTTGACGAATGTATTGCGACGATCCGTGCATTGAATGACGGACAGAGGAGGAGGACATGACCAGCGAATGTAAGCAGCAGTTTACCCTACGCATTGCGCAGGCAAACTCCACGGAGCTGATCGTAATTTTATATGAAATGCTGCTTTGCTATCTGGACGAGGCCGAGGAGGCTGCAAAGTCCGGAGACACTGGAGCGCTTGCGGAGGCAATACGCAAGAGCAGAGGCTGCCTGAACGAGCTGGAGCAGTCTCTGCATATGGAATATGAGCCGGCAGGCAATCTGCTGCAGCTCTATCTGTATTGTGCCAGAAAGCTTGTACATGCCCAGGCCCGCAAAGAGGGCGCTTTGGACGAGATCCGCAGGATCATTGAGCCGCTGCATGACGCTTATGCGCAGATTGCGCCCCAGAATCAGGGCGGTCCTGTGATGGGCAATTCCCAGACTGTGTATGCGGGACTGACCTACGGACGGGGAACGCTAACCGAAAACATGGCTGACCAGGGCACGAATCGGGGAATGCGCGTATAAGGGCGCATTTTCTTCAGCCCGTTGTGCTGCCAGTTCGGTGAGATGGCGATAACGCTTCTGCAGTGCATTAATTTCATAGATATAACTGTCGATCAGATCCACTTCCACGGCATTGTTAAAACCCGAGTAGGCGATTTCCAACGCTTGCCGGGTTTTTTCTATGGCGTCCTTCAGATTCAGAGATCCGAGTTCTTCTTCCACGGGTAATACGGTATTGACGCTTTGCTTATACAATACTTTCATATAGCTTCCCATCCGCACGCTGTGGCGCGCAATCAGATCCATAGTTGAATACACATTTTTATTCAACTTTATACCTGTTAATTATTATCAGTATAATCGCCAAACTTGTAAAATATACCAATAACGGAATTTTTATGAAAATTCTTCATATGATGTAAAGACAAGATGGTCATGCCGGCCGGGGGCCGGAATGGGAGAATTATGGAGTATGGGAACGGTATATTGATCATTGCGGCAGCCTGCGGCATTGTACTGCTGATCGGCGCCGTGCGCAATAAAATGGAGTGGCTGTTAAATATTGTCATGCGCAGCATTCTGGGTACAATCGGTATGTATTTTGTCAATTCTACGCTGGCGGCCGCCGGAATTTCTCTGGGGGTGGGCATCAATGCGGTGACGGTTTTGACAACCGGAATTCTTGGCCTGCCTGGGTTTGTGGCACTTTACGGTCTGGGATTTTATCGATTGTTATGAAAGATTACCAAAAATAATTTTTTTGGCTGTACGCACTTGCCAACTCTGAAAATTGTGCTATAATGACTTTATTCTTAAAGACAGCCGGATGGCCATCCGCGGTTCTCAACCTTCTTTGGGACAGGCTTCGTCCCGATTTTTCCAAAAGCTATGAAGAAATACTGTAATTAATTGAATATTTAAAACCTGATATTCAAAATTGAGCATTTAAAATTGCATAAAAAGGAGTTGATGGATTGACGTTATTGTGTACGTCTCTTGGTGTAGCATGCTTTTTTGACTACAGGAAGAGAAAGATCCCGAACCTGTGGGTGGTATTGATTTTAACCGTGGGAGCGGGGAGAGGTATTTATCAAAACGGACTGAAAGGTCTGGGCGTATATCTGCTTGCGGCAGTGTCAGTGCTGTTGCTGCTCTATCCGCTCTTTCGCATCGGCGGGCTGGGTGCGGGGGATGTAAAGCTTATGAGTGCCTGCGCGGGATATTTTGCAGCGCAGAGAATCTTTTATTTTCTATTCTTTTCCATGCTGGTTTCGGCAATTTTTTCCTTAATTCGTCTATGTAGAGAACGAGATGTGCGGGACAGGATCCTGTATTTTTGCTCGTATTGTGCGGCTGTGGCCCGCAGCGGTAAATGGAGTCTGTATCTGCCCGAAAGCGGGGAGCGGAGGCTTTCAGGTATTTGTATGTCAGGTCCTGTTTTGTGCAGTGTGCTGTTGGGGATAGGAGGTGTCTATTGAAAGAAAAGAGAAATCCTGTTCTGGTGCTGTGCGACAGAGAGGAGGAATATGCGCGGTTGATGACGGAATTTATGCAAAACCGCCGGGAGCTGCCCTGGAGTATTCACACCTATACGGATGTGGAAAAGCTGCTGCAGGAGGAAAAGGATTGTTTTATTGATGTGATGGTGGTGTCTGAGCGGACTTATCAGGACAGGTTGTCGGGACTGAAGCCTCTGCGCACGGTCATCCTGCGCGAAGGAGGATTACAGGGCTGGGATGAGTTTATCCATGTGGATAAGTACCAGCAGGCTCAACAGGTGCTGCAGAGTATTCTGGAGGTTTATCTGGAGATTGCAGACATTGCTTTTCCCCGCATACAGGGACATGGAAATACCCGTTTCATCGGAATTTATTCTCCGGTAAGACGGTGCCTGCAGACTACCTTTGCTCTGACGGCAGGTCAGATGCTGGCGGAAAAATACAGGGTGCTGTACCTGAATTTTGAGCATTATGCAGGCATATCGGAACTTGCCGCCCAGACGGGGGCCAGAGATCTCTCGGATTTGCTGTTTTTTGTCATGGCGGAAAAGGACAAATTCCGTCTGCGCCTGCAGACGATCATACAGCACAAAGGCAGTCTGGATTATATTCCGCCCATGAAATCCGGGCAGAATCTGGTGCTTGTAGCGCCCAGGGACTGGATGAGCCTGTTGGGAAAGCTTGAGGAATCAGGGGAGTACGATTATGTGATCATGGATCTTTGCGAGAGTATGCAGGGGTTGTTTGATATTCTGCGGGCATGTGTCAGGGTTTTCACGCTGACAAAGGAAGACCGGATTGCTCAGGGGAAACTTGAAGAATATGAGCATCTTCTGACTGCGTATTCCTATGAGGATGTACTGCAGAAAACTTACAAGTGCGCATTGCCCAGAGTGAGGAGAATCCCGGAGGAATTGGAACAGTATACCAGAGGAGAACTGGCAGATTATGTGAGAGTTGTGCTGCGGGAGATCACGGAGGGTGAAAATTGATGGAGTATGGGGAACTGAAGCTGAAACTCAAAAATGCCGTTCAGGAGCGCATGGATTACGCCAGAGATTACACCGACGGAGAAGTGGAGGATCTCATAGACGAGACCATACTTTGGCAGGTAGAGCTGAGTCTGTGGCCGGTAGATGTGAGGCGGCGCTTAAAAAGAGAACTGTTTTACTCGCTCAGAAGGCTGGATATTCTTCAGAGCTTTGTGGATGACGCCTCTGTGACAGAGATTATGGTCAATGGCACAAATCCCATATTTATAGAGCAGAACGGCGCTCTGAGGGAGTTGGAGGTGCGTTTTGAGTCTGTGGAAAAGCTGCAGGATGTGATACAGAAGATCGTGGCGGGGTGCAACAGGGTGGTAAATGAAGCCGCTCCCATTGTGGATGCAAGGCTTTCCAACGGTTCCCGGGTCAATATCGTCATGAACCCCATAGCCCTGAACGGGCCTATCGTCACTATCAGGCGTTTCCCTGACCATCCCATCACAATGGAACAGCTTGTCCGGATGGGCTCCATCTCCGATGAGGCGGCAGAGTTTCTGAGAAAGCTGGTGAGAGCGGGCTATAATCTGTTTGTCAGCGGAGGAACGGGCAGCGGTAAAACCACGTTTTTAAACGCATTGTCCGCCTGGATTCCCCGGGAGGAGAGGGTGATAACCATTGAGGACAGCGCGGAGCTTCAATTGCAGGATATTCCCAATCTGGTGCGGCTTGAGACGCGAAACGGCAATCTGGAGGGATGCAGAGAGATCAGTATACGGGATCTGATCCGCGCCTCGCTGCGAATGCGGCCGGATCGGATCATCGTGGGGGAGGTGCGGGGAGGCGAAGCCTTTGATATGATGCAGTGCCTCAATACGGGGCATGACGGCAGTATGTCCACCGGACACGCCAACAGTGCCTCGGATATGCTCTCCCGTCTGGAAAATATGGTACTCATGGGGATGGATCTGCCGCTTACAGCCATCCGCCAGCAGATTGCCTCCGGTTTGGATGTAATCGTTCATCTGGGCAGACTGAGGGATAGGTCTCGAAAAGTGCTGGAAATTATAGAAGTTATGGGATATGAAAACGATCGGATCGGTCTTAACCCGCTGTATGTTTATGAAGAGCAGGGGGAGGATGACGCAGGACACATTTTGGGAGGATTGCGCAGAAAGGGGGTGCTTGCGGATGAACACAAGCTTAAAGCGGCAGGATTATCATAAATATCAATGGACTGTCAGGGGATTTGTATGTGAGATAAGTAAGGCGGCGCTTGTAGTGATTGTTTTGACATTTTTTTTCTACCGCAGCGCATGGGCCGCATTACCGTTAGCGGCAGTGGGGTTTTTCTTTTTTCGCATGGAGAGCAGACGGAAGCTGCAGCATTGCAGAGAAGAGCTGAACCGTCAGTTCAAGGAATGTATTCTCTCGGTGGCCGCTTCCCTGAAAGCGGGCTATGCTGTGGAAAATGCTTTTCTGGAGAGCCGCAGCGACATGCGGATGCTGTACGGGGAGGACTCCATGATCTATGCCGAGCTGGAAGGAATCCGCAGAGGTTTGGTAATCAATATCACCATGGAAGAGCTTTTGGAGGATTTTGCCGCGCGCAGCGCCAGCGATGATATCATGCAGTTTGCCCAGGTCTTTGCCATTGCGAAAAAGAGCGGAGGAAATCTCTCAGAAATCATTCAGACAACGGCGGTTTTGATCGGCCGCAAAATCGATGCCAGACAGGAGATACGGACGCTGTTGAGCGGCAGACAGATGGAGCAGATGATCATGAAGCTGATGCCGTTTGGAATTTTGCTTTATATAGGAACCAGCTATCCCGGATATTTTGACGCTTTGTATCACAACTGGCAGGGAGCCGCCATTATGACCGGATGTCTGAGCGTCTATCTGGCTGCTTACGTACTGGGCGATAAAATCTTGCAAAAGATTGCCATGGAGATGGAATGAAAAGGAATGAAGATGAGATGAAAATGAGATGAAAATGGTATGAAAATAAAATGAGTTTGCTGTGAAAAAGATGGAATAGGATGGAGGTGAGAATTTGGGATTGTTACAGAAGCCCGTGGCGCTGCTGTATGATCTGTTAAACAGACACAGACTGTTTATCCGGCCCGGAGTAAAAACAGATCTGGAACGGCTCTATCCGGGAGGCGATCAGGAGGAACTGTGTAGAAATTATTATACGCAGAAGATTGAGAAATCGCTGTTAATCATTATAGGAGGTTCTTTGTTTGCAGTATTTCTGGCGGTCCGCACTGCCTGTGAGCGAAAGCTGGAACCTGGCAATGCCATGAAAAGAGGAGGAGTTTTGGAAGAGGCCAAAGAAGTGGCGTTAGAGGCTATTCTGGATGGAGGGAAGGAACGCTTTTCGATATGGGTGGAGCCGATGCAATTTAGCGCAGAGGAGGCTCAGCGTTGTTATCTGGAGTTTTCTGAGAGCCTGCCGCTGCTGATAATCGGGGAAAATACATCTTTGGAGGAAGTAAGTCAAAATCTGAATTTACAGGAGAACTATCCGGGATATCCCTTTGATATAGAGTGGCGCAGCGAAAATGTGGATCGCGTTACAACGGCAGGAACGGTCAGCCTGGCTTTGCAGGAAGAAAATGTGCGGCTGCAGGCCAAAGTCAGTTATGGCGACATGGAGTGGGAGCAGGAATTGACAGTGAAGCTGTTACCGGAGAATTTGACGCCTCAGGAGCAATATTACAGGGAGTTGGAAGGAGAACTGCTGGCTGCCGAAGGGGAAGACCGCACGGAAGCGTACTGGGTGCTGCCGGAGTATGTGGAGGGCAGGGCTGTACAATGGCGCAGGGCGGTAAAGGATAACAGCCTGTTCCTGTGGGCAGGAGCGATGTTTGCCGCAGTGCTGGTCTATCGTATGAGTGACAGGGATCTGCACGATAAGCTTGAGAAGCAGAGGCTGCATATGAAGCGGGAGTATTCGGATGTGGTACATAAGCTGGCACTGTATCTTGGAGCCGGCATGACTCTGCAGGGGGCTTTCCAGAAAATTGCGGCGGAATATGAACGGAAAAGAGCAAACGGAGGACCCAGGAGTCCAACTTATGAAGAGATGCTCTATACCTGCCGGGAGTTAAAGGCAGGCATACCCGAGATTGCGGCCTATGAACATTTTGGGAGAAGAACCGGATTACAGGAATTCATTCGACTGAGCACACTGATGACTCAGAATCTCAAGAAAGGAAGCAGCTCTTTATTGCCCCGTTTGCATGAGGAGGCACAGAGAGCTCAGGCGGAACAGCTCCAGATGGGCAGGAAACTTGGCGAAGAAGCGACAACAAAACTGCTGCTGCCCATGGTAATGATGTTGGGAGTTGTGATGGTGATCGTCATGCTGCCCGCTTTTATTTCCATGGGGCTTTGACGGACACCTTATAAGACACAAATAAAACAGGCAAGATTGATGTCAAAAACTGATATCAAATAAAATTGGAGGAAAACCTATGAAGAATCAAACGAGGAATCAAATACAGAATCAAATGCACGTTCAGATCGAGGACCGGATGAAGGATCAGAAATCAGAAATGCGGGAGCTGAAGAACTGGAGACTGCTTCTGGTGGAAGAGGATGGGATGGGCACAGTGGAAATAATTTTAATTATTGTGGTTCTGGTGGGACTGGTATTGATTTTTAAAGATCAGATTACGGCCATTGTGGAGTCCATTTTTTCCAAGATTACCAGACAGACCAATAAATTCTGAGACGGGTACAGGTGTGCGGATGAGGCGGAAAAATCAATATGAATACTTTGTGGAGGCTTATCTGACGGTATATCTCACGCTTACGCTGACAATTCTTTTGTCTCTTTGTCTGGCTTTGATCGAGGGTGTCAGACAAAATACAATTTTTCTCGAGGCGGAGTGTGTGACGGATATCGGAATGAACAGTATCTTTGCGGAGTATCACAGAGAGCTGCTTGCTCAATACAATCTCTTCGCCATTGATTCGTCTTATGGAAGTCCTCTGCCAGAGACTGATGTCACTGTACGTCATATGGCTGAGTATATGGAAAAGAATTTTTCCGGGGAGGACGTCATTTTGGACTGGCTTTTTTACCGGGATTTTCTGGGCATGCAGCTAAAAGATATTGACATGACAAAAGTGTCGTTTATGACGGACAATGAGGGGAGCGTATTTCGCAGAAGGGCAGCGGAGGCGGTCTGGGATGATATGTATTTAGATTTATTTCGTGAGCTGCAGGAATGGATGCAGGTAGTGGATTCCGAACAGTTGACACAGCGGGATATTGCGGCGGAAAAGCGCCTTCTGGACAAAAAGCTCGACAAATATGACGGGGAAGAAAAACAGATATCAGAGACAGAGTGGATTGTCGTGGAGGTAAAGAATCCCACAGCCGGCCTTATGAAAAAGCGTAAGGAAGGAATCCTCAAATGGGTGGTGGAGAATCCCGGGGAGCTTTCTGATAAAAACTTATCAGGGAGTCAGTTGATTTCGACGCGCATGGCTTTGGGCAAGGTCAATCAGGGAAATTGGAGGACACAGGAGATCGGCGAAGCGGAACAATTATTGGAGCGTTTCTTTTTTCAGGAGTATCTGCTGCGTTATATGGGATACTACGGGGCAGAGTCGGAGGAAGATGCTCTATCCTATCAGATCGAATATCTGGTGGCGGGCAAAGAGAATGATCTGGACAATCTAAAGAGCGTGGTGAATACCATTTTTGCCATACGGGAGGTGGCAAATACGGTCTATATTTTTTCAGATCAGGAGAAATGTCTTACTGCGGAAGCGCTGGCTTATGTACTGGCCAGCGCAATGACGATACCGGAGGCAGCGGAACTGATCAAATTCATATTATTGTTCGGCTGGGCTTTTGCGGAGAGTATCTACGATGTGCAATGTCTGATGGCGGGAGGAAGAGTTCCGTTAATGAAGGATCAGGACACATGGTACTATGATCTGGACAAGGCGTTGAAGCTGGGCAATACAGAAAAGTCTCTGGAGGAGCGGGGCCTGGCCTATACAGATTATTTGAGGATTCTGATGATGCTGCAAAACACGGAGGTTCTCACAGCCCGTGCCATGAACATGGTGGAGACAGACATCCGGCAGACACCGGGCAATGCACATTTTCGGCTGGACGGATGTCTGGATGCTCTGGAGGTCTGTGTCCGGGTAAAAAGCGTATACGGATATGAGTGCGAGATTACCAGACAAAAACAATACAGTGTTATGCAATAGTCTGATCAGGGAGGTGGTCGGTGATGCCTTTTTTATGGAATACCGCAAAGAAACTGATAACAAAATTAAAAAGTCCTTCTCCAAAGTACAGTAAATATTTCGTCCGTGGTTGTGCCATAGAGAAGGTATCACTGCCTGCCTTTCTGAAAACAAAAATTCCGGCGGGAATGACTGTGGAGGCTGCCATTGTATTACCGCTGTTTCTGTTCTTTTTTGTCAATCTGGGGAGCGCCATGGAAATGATGCGGCTCCATGGGAACTTACAGCTTGCCCTGTGGAATGTGGGGAACAGGATGTGCGTATATGGGTATGCGGCAGAATATTTTGATGAGTCCCATATCCGGGATGAAGCCCAAGATAAAGCTCAAGACACAGATAAAGCTTCAGACACAAATTCAGACACAGATAATAGGAACTGGATGCATGAGCTGGGAGATATTGCGCTGACTTATACTTATGTAAAGAGCAGAGTGACAGAATATCTGGGCGATAGTTATCTGGATTCATCACCTTTGCGCTATGGGCAGAGCGGTCTGCAGTTTTGGGAAAGCGACGTGATGAGCGTCAAGGATGGAATTGTTGTGGGGGATACGCTGGATATTATCATGACCTATCAGGTGTCTGCGCCGTTTGAAATTCCCTTTGTGCGTCCTTTTCGCATGTCGAACCGTTATTACGGCAGACTGTGGACAGGATATGAGGTGACAGGTGATTCCGACGGCAACTGTGCGAAGGATGTGGTATATGTGACAGAAAACGGAGAGGTATATCATGAGGACCCGAATTGTTCACATTTAAAACTGACCATAAGAGCAGTCAGCATGGATGAGGCGGAAGCTGCCAGAAACAAAAGCGGCGGACGTTATAAAGAGTGTTCCAAGTGCAGGAAAAAAGATTTTCAGGGAACCGTGTGGATAGGGTTTGAAGGAGATTATTATCATTATGACAGAGGATGTCCCGGATTAAAACGCACCATTTATATTTTACCGAGGCTGCAGGCCGCAGGGTACAGGCCCTGTTCGCGCTGCGTGGCGGGAAACTGAAAGAAAGACATATATACAGATAAAATATAAAAAAGAGGAAATTCCAAAGATGACAGAATCCATATTGTTCATATATCTGATTGTTCTGGCAGCTTTTGACTGGCGGGAGAAACAGGTGCCGCTTATACTGCCGGTTTTGGGGCTGGCAGCCGCAGTGCTGAGCAGAATCTATCTGATGTGTCGTAATCCGGAGGAGTGGAACTGGATATTGGTGTCCGCGCTGCTGGGCATCCTTCCTGGTCTTTTGATGCTTGCAGTGGCCTGGATTACAAAAAGGGCAGGATGCGGGGACGGATTGGTATTATTAAATATAGGCTTGCTTACAGACTATAAAAGTTGTATTTTATTACTGTGTTGCAGCATACTTCTCATGTCTGCGTTTTGTGCGGTTATGCTATTGCTGAAGAGGGCAGGCAAAGATACCAGACTTCCGTATCTGCCGTTTTTGACAGTGGTTTATGCCATAGAAATGGCTATGAGATGTTGATGGAAAAGGCTGTTAAAGCAGGAGGGGAGGATGGAAATGAAGAAATTGAATGCCTATTTTACGGTGGAAGCGGCATTGGTGTTCCCTATTGTTCTGGGTGTCATCTTGTTCACGATCTATCTGTTGTTTTTTCAGTATGACAGATGCCTTTTGGAACAGGGAGCAGGAGTGCTTGCGATGCGGGGATGTACGCTACAGATTACGAACGGAGAGGAGTTGGTGAGAGAATTGCTGAATCAGTCCCGGGAAGAGGACAGAGGCTGTATTACGTGGTCTATGGAAGATGCCGAGATCAGTCTGAAACAAAATTGTGTGACAATAAAGCGCTCAGGAGAATTGAGGTTCCCGTTTTATGGTTTTTTGTCCGGGAGGGTGGATTCTGTATGGAAATGCAGCACCGTTCGAGAGAGCCATCGGATCAAACCGGTAAATTTTATCAGAGACTTAAGAAAAATTATGGGAGGAACGTAGATGTTGGAGACAGAGTTTGTCAGAAGTTTGCAGAGCAATTATGAAAGGATTCATTTATCGGAGAAACCGGATGAGCAAAGATATCAGTATTGTATTCTGACCCGTGGAGGTATCAGGGGACTGCTTCCCTGCAGTCTTCGGTATATCAACGGTGAGGCTTATCTATACTATGATATTACATCCAGACAAAATGTGGCGCAGTTGTATGGAAAAGGAATTATTGACAGGGCATGGGTGCGGGAATTTTTTTGGAGTTATAAGCAGGTGCGTCAGGAGATGGGAAGGTTTTTATTAGATGAGGAAAATATTCTCATATATCCGGAGCAGATTTTTCAGGATTTGAGCAGCCGTAAATTTTTCTTTTTGTATTTGCCTTATTACGAGGAGGGAAATGGTCTGTTGCAATTTCTGGAGTTTGTGCTGGGGCATATGAACTATGAGGATGAGGGGCTTGTAGAGTGCGTTTATTCCATGTACGAGCAGTATGAAAAGGCCGGTACGGCGTATCTTCAGGAAAAAATCTTTGAGGATGCAGAGCGTCTTGAGGAAAAGGAGAAAATGACAGGCCGTGAAGACCTGTCTGAAACGGTATTGCAGTCACAAGGCGAAGACATTTCGTCTGGTTGGATGAGCACAGGTACGCCGGATGTACAGCAGAATGTCTCCAGACAGGAGAAAAAGGGTATTTTCTGGCATCTGGGAGGAAAGAAAAGGAAAGCGGAGGAACAAAGGGAAGCATATCGTGAGAACCGGTTGGCCGCCATGGAAGGACAGGCCGTCGCGGAGGAAAGCGCATATGAGGACGAGGAATGCGGGAAAACTATCTATGTGGAACAGACGGAAGAAGGATCAACTTTACATAGGCTCTACACGCCTGACGGCAGAGTGGCCACGCCGCTGGAGAAGGATAGTGTCACGATAGGGAAACAGAAAGGCGAAGTAGACCTTTTGTTGGAGGATGAGTCTGTGAGCAGACTCCATGCCAGAATTTATGTTGAAGATCACATCGTGTATCTGGAGGATCTGAACTCAACTAACGGGACTTTTAAAAACGGATTGCGTCTGCAGCCTTATGAAAAGCGGAGACTGGAAGAGGATGATGAGGTGAGATTTGGCAAATTATTATTTGTATATCGATGACTGTTGGCGGTTGACGCGAAGGGGTAAAGAGTGGTACATTTGAGTAAGAGTCGTAAATCTTTTACGGGAAGAGGATGGAATGGGTGCTGAGAAGATACAGGGATTGGCCATTTGTCAGCGCGGTTTTGGTCGCAGTCAATGTTATTGTGTTCTGCCTTTGTATATTTACAGGAGAATTGTTTTACTATAGAGGAGGCGTGGAGCGTTATGCCATTTTAGAGCAGCATGAGTATGGCAGGCTGCTCTGGGCAATGTTTCTGCACAGTGACACGACGCATTTGTTTAACAATATGATCATCCTGTTTTTTCTGGGCGCCATGCTGGAGAAAGAAACCGGTCATATCAGGCTTGCAGTTATCTATTTTCTGTCGGGTCTGGGCGGGAATATTGTATCGCTGGCCAGGAAAGTAATGACAGAGAGCAATTCTCTCTCCGTTGGCGCAAGCGGTGCAGTCTTTGGTTTGGACGGTCTGTTGTTGGCGCTGGTTCTCTTTTCTCAGGATTTTAGAAATTCAGTTTCACCGGGCAGAGTGATGTTGATGGTCGTGTTGTCTTTATATGATGGATTTATGGGAAGTAATATAGATAACGCTGCCCATGTCGGCGGACTTGTGACAGGGTTTCTCGCCGGTTCTGTATATGTGTCAGTACGGAATATGCGAAATAATAAGAAAAGACGAGAGGTACAGTTTTGAATATTCATATCTACTATGGCGGAAGAGGTATAATAGACGATCCAACCAGCTATGTCATCAGAAAGATGCAGGAGGTTTTGGAGGAATTGCGTGTCAATGTGACGCGCTATAATCTGTATGAATTGAAGAATACTATTCCCACTCTGCCTCAGACCCTGAAGGAGGCAGACGGTATTATTCTTGCGACTACAGTGGAGTGGTTTGGCATCGGCGGATATATGCAGCAGTTTCTGGATGCCTGTTGGCTTTATGGCGATAAAGAGCGCATTGCCGGAATCTATATGTGCCCTATTGTAATGTCTACAACTTATGGAGAGCGGGAGGCAAAGCTGGATCTCGCGAATGCATGGGAGATATTGGGCGGTCTGCCCTGCAGCGGTATCTGCGGATATATTGAAAATACACTTACTCTGGAGATGAACGAAAATTACACCAAGATAATTGAAAAGAAGGCGGAGAATTTATACCGAACGATCAATCAGCGCGCGTCTAATTTCCCTGCAAGTAATCAGGCGGTGCGTCAAAAGATAGCGGTGTCACCGGCAATTGATCTGTCTCCTCAGGAGACGGAACAATTGTCCAGTTATGTGGCGGACGACAGATATGTGCAGCGTCAGAAAGAAGATATCCGGGAGCTTGCCAGTCTTTTCAGGGATAAAATGAATCAGGGCGGCGAGGGTGAGGAGGAGTATATCTCTGAACTGAGAAAAGTTTATAAACCGCAAGCCGGTTTTCATGCAGTCTGTGTGATTAATATTGAGGAAAAGAGCAAGCCTCTGGTGCTGGATATCAAAGGTCCGGATCTGGAATGCGATTATGGTTCCTGCGAGCAGCCGGATATGGTGATGAATACCGGAAGAACCGTCATGGAAGATATTGTGAATGGCCGTATGACCTTTCAGAGAGCTTTTATGTCCGGCGCTATGACGACAAAGGGAGATATGAAGCTTTTGAGGATGCTGGATCAGGTATTTGCTTTTGAAGAGAAGTAAATGCTCGCAGAAAGAAATAAATGATTGCAGAAAGAAGATTTTGAGAGGCGGGAAGAAAGAATGAAAAAGGATAATTGCATTTTTTGTAAAATAGCTAATGGGGAGATTCCGTCCAACACTGTTTACGAGGATAAAAATTTTCGTGTGATTCTGGATTTGGGACCGGCTACCAGAGGACATGCACTGTTGATTCCCAAGGAGCATGCGGATAATCTCTATGAGCTCCCCGAGGAACTGGCGGCAGAAGTGCTGCCTGCAGCTAAAAAGGTTGCTGCAGCAATGAGAAAGAAATTACAGTGCGACGGATTGAATCTTGTGCAGAATAACGGCGAAACGGCCGGACAGACAGTGATGCATTTTCATTTGCACATGATTCCGCGTTATGAGAATGACGGACAACAGATTAACTGGACTCCGGGGAAGCCGTCCCAGGAGGAGCTGGAAGCTACCATGAAACAGCTCGTGGAATAGTGCTGGAGATATCGATAAAGCAAATTGCGGGAATAGTCTGCGATGTGCAGGGAGTATGTGGATGAGAACAATAGATGTCGGGATCATAACGGATAACATTAAAGAGATGTGCATTGAAGCAAATCATTTTCTTTCGGAGGATATGAAGGAAGCTTTGCAGACAGCGCACACACAGGAGAAATCTCCGCTGGGAAAACAGATTCTGGATCAATTACAGGAGAATCTGCAAATTGCAGGGAAGGATATGATCCCTATTTGTCAGGATACCGGTATGGCGGTTATTTTTGTTGAGATTGGACAGGACGTTCACTTTGCGGGCGGTATATTGGAGGATGCGATTAATGAAGGGGTGCGTCAGGGGTATGTTGACGGGTATCTGCGCAAATCTGTAGTCAAAGATCCTTTGTACCGGGATAATACCAAAGATAATACCCCTGCTGTTATTCATTATAGCATGGTTGAAGGCGATCAGGTGAAGCTCACGGTGGCTCCAAAAGGATTTGGAAGCGAAAATATGAGCCGCGTATTCATGCTGAAGCCCGCGGACGGTGTGGAAGGCGTTAAGCAGGCGGTGCTCACAGCGGTGAAGGATGCGGGACCAAATGCCTGTCCCCCTATGGTGGTGGGAGTGGGTATCGGAGGAACCTTTGAAAAGTGTGCTCTCATGGCAAAACAGGCGCTGACCCGGCCTGTGAATGAACATTCGACGATTCCGTATGTGAGAGAGTTGGAAGAGGAATTGTTGAACAGGATCAACAACTCCGGTATAGGCCCCGGAGGATTGGGCGGGAGCACTACAGCTTTTGCAGTCAATATCAACACATATCCCACTCATATTGCAGGTCTGCCGGTAGCAGTCAATATCTGCTGTCATGTGAACCGCCATGCCGTGAGAATGATATAGCAGATTCCATCAGACAGAGGATATGCCAAAAGTTTGGAAAGGCAGTTGGACTATATGGATAAATATGTCAATGTACCATTTGATGCGGAGATTGCGGCAGATCTCCGTGCAGGAGATTATGTTTATTTAACGGGCACGATTTACACGGCCCGGGATGCCGCCCATAAAAGAATGTTTGAAGCGCTGCAAAAAGGGGAGGATTTACCCCTGAATATGGAAAATAATGTTATATACTATATGGGGCCGTCCCCTGCCCGGGAGGGAAGACCCATAGGCTCTGCGGGGCCTACTACGTCCAGCCGGATGGATAAATATGCTCCGGCATTATTGGACTTGGGTTTGAAAGGAATGATAGGCAAAGGAAAGCGGTCTGAGGATGTGAAGAATGCCATTATTCGTAACGGAGCGGTTTATTTTGCTGCTGTCGGAGGCGCGGGGGCGCTTCTTTCCCGTTCCATCACGCATTCGGAAGTGATTGCATATGATGATCTGGGAACAGAGGCAATTCGCAGACTCGAGGTGGAGAATTTTCCTGTTATTGTGGTCATAGATTCACAGGGAAATAATCTATATGAGACAGCTATCCGGGAATACAGGACGGAAGACTAGGCTCGTTATCGGTTTGTCGAAAGGTTTTCAAAAAAGCGATTGACAAACAGAGTCTCCTTAGGTATAATAATTTTTGCGTCACAGAGGTGACAAAACAGCATATTGGCAGAGTCGCAGTTCGGATTACGGAGAAATACTCAAGAGGCCGAAGAGGCGCCCCTGCTAAGGGTGTAGGTCGGGCAACCGGCGCGAGGGTTCAAATCCCTCTTTCTCCGCTCACTCTGCCAGATAGTGTCAGCAGTATCTTATAGGATACTGCTGATTTTGTTTTTCAAATAATCAGGTTTATTTTGCGAGGGTTGTGAGAGCACAACTTTTGATGAAATCTAAAATGAATATGAAAGTTGGTACAAAAAATTGACATAATATGGCACCAATGTTATTATTAATGCGCTTGATAAGATAGCAATGAATTACAAAAGAGTGAGGTAAAGAACTGTGAGAAAGAAAATAGCGGTTTTCTCGATATTATTAGGCATAGTTGGAGTGATTTTGACAGTCAGAGGGGCTGTTGCAAACGGACGCCCCACCATAAATTTACATGAAGTAGATGCTGACTTTGATAAGGTTGGATACTTTGATTCTGTGGAGGCAGATATTTCTCTTTTGATAGATTGCTTTGCCATGGAAGTGACCGGAACCAAATTTGGGATCAAGACAAATGAGGAATTCATTTATATTATGCCCATAACAGATAATGAGCGTAATGAGGTTTATTACATTGGAGTGAAAGTGGGGGAGAACGATAAAAGCCTCTGTGATAAAATAGCATTGCTTACTCACGCGTATTTTTTTAAGGAATTAGAAAATAATGGAACAGCCATGATTCATAGATCCGGTTTTGTGAATAAGATGAGCAAAAGACATTACAATATATACAGAGAGTGGTTTGAAGAGACTGGATGGTTTGAATCGGAAGAAGAAATTGAGCGATATGCATTGCCGATTTTGTTTGACACAACTGCTCATCCTGAGGCTTCCAAAGTATTAATGCCCTGGAGCTTAGGATTTTTGGCCACTGGCATATTGCTGCTGCTGTGGGGTATACTGCCTGCGAAAGTTTCAACCCGAAAGAAAAAACCATCGCAAAAAAGGCCGACAAATTCTAATATTATGATCAATGGTGTTTCTTATCCCAGGGAGAGGTTGGAAAGAGTCAATCTCTGTGTCAAGCATGGGGCAAAGGATTTTGCAATTGACGAACTGGTAAATGTGACAGGGATGAAGGCCGAAGAAGCGGATGAAATTATTAAACAGTGGCGTAAATATTACAGGGATTAAAATTCCAATAATCTGGTAAAATATGTTGACAAGCAGTAGAAAAATATGCTATTATTAAATCCCACCGCGAAAACTTACTTCTGCGGTGGAAAATTTTCTAAAAAAAGCAGTTGACAAAGCAAAATACCTGTGATACTATATCAGAGTTGTCGCTGAGTTGACAGCAAGGGCAAACAGACAGAGTAAAATTCAGAAGTGTCTGGAAAGCCTGGCTGAGTCCGACAGGATTCAGAACGAACCTTGACAAATAAACAGCAATGCAACCCTGAAAATTCCAGAAGCGGAGTA
>CANCYO010000030.1 GCA_947382415.1 uncultured Lachnospiraceae bacterium
AGCACCTGACTTTTAATCAGGTTGTCGGGGGTTCGAATCCCCCGTGCTTCATTTTGGCAGAATTTAACGGTTGAAGTACAGATAGAAAATACAGAAAAATAGTGAGAACAGGCATGAGCGTTTGGAGATATCCGTGAGCTTATGATCTGTTCTTTTTTTGCAGGCAGTAATTGTATTGCCAGAAATGCTTGTATACGGAAAACAAGATTAATATTTAAGCGTCTATATAAGTATAACAAGACGGGAGGTTCAAGATATGAAGTGCACTATGAAAAACAGGAAGAGACAAATGACAGGGATTCTTATTATGTCTGTTATGCTGGCGTTTTCAGCATGTGGAACTGTTACTGGCGCCGTAGAGATGGAATCAAAAGACGTATCCGTATCCGGAGGGGGCAGCCTGCGAGATGCTCACCCCGAAACCGTGGTTTCACCGGATGGCGGAACACAGGAGCAGGAAAGTTTATATGAACACAGTCATTTATTATCCGAGGGAGAAAATACTGTGGAACATGAAGCTGTCGGATATTGCGGCAATACGATGACGACGGTATCCTATAAGGCTACAGCAGAGGGGGAAGCATGGGAGGCGGATTTTGGAGGAAATGATTCAGTGGCACTGACAGATCTTCTGCGTTATCTGGATTACAGCGATGATGTCTGCAGATGTCAGCCGGAATATTATGTGGACACTGAGTTTGGTACAAATTATGGAATTAATCTGACAGAAGGGTATGTCCGCCATGACGGTGGTCAGGTGTCATTGACAGAGGAACAGCTTGATTTGATTCGGGAAATATTTGACAGACAGGCCGGATGATGACATCATGGAAAAAATATTCATAATCCGTAATCTGGCAAATAAAAAATTTCACCGGATGCTATGTTTTTTGTCATTCCCGTGTTATAATTGATATGAATTTTACGATTGAGAGAGTGAGGAACAGAGGAGTATTATGAAAAAAATTGTGGGAGGAATCCTGGGCCTGCTGGCAGCGATTCTTGTCTGCGCCTATATTGTGGTGGCTGTTTATTTCGGGAGTCACTTTTATCCCGGGACGACAATCAACGGCGAAGATTTTTCCAATGCGGATTCTGTAGCGGTATCTGTGCAGTTAATGATGCAGAGGCAGGATTATCGACTGCAGGTATTGGGAAGAGGTGCGGATATCAATGAGAGCAGCGAGCTGTTTGAGATTTCGGCAAAGGATGTGGATCTTACCACCGCTATTGAGGATGGAGATATCCAGGCATTGCTGAAGAAACAGAAGAGCTGGCTTTGGCCCATGACTATCTGGGGCGGTCATGTCCACGAACTGACCGGCCGCGCGGTAGTGGACGAGGGTAAGCTGAGGGCTCTGTTGGAGCAGCAGGAGGTATTTGACGAGAAGCATGTGATAAAGCCGGTGGACGCTTATCTGGACGGTTATTCAGAGGTGGAGAAGAGTTTTGTTCTGGTGCCGGAGGTCAAAGGTACGCAGGTGAATCTGAATGCCGTGGAGGAGAGTGTCCGGCAGGCCATGGCGGATGGGCTGAACCGTGTGGATCTGAATGAGCAGGGCTGTTATGTGGAACCTGCCGTCACCGTTGCGGACGAGGAACTGCAGCAGAATCTCAGCCAGGCGAACAAGTGGCTGGAGACGCGGATCACTTATGACTGGAATGGCAGAGAGGTTGTGCTGGATGGAGAGCAGATCAGAAAGTGGGTGATTCTGAAAAACGGCAGGATTATGTTGGATGAGAATGCCGTTGCGGAGTTTGTGGCAGAAAATGCCAGAGAGTATGATACCTATGGTAAAAACCGTACTTTCCACACTGTCATGGGATATGATCTGAATCTGCCCAGCGGGGCTTTCGGATGGCTGACGGATCGTGAGGCTGAGGTTAAGGCACTGCTGCAGTTGATTGATGAGGGAACCGTGGGAGACAGGGAACCGGAGTACGCCAGCAAGGGGCCGTGGAAGGGCGTGAACGATATCGGCAACACTTATGTTGAGGCTGATATGACGCATCAGCATTTATACCTGTTTCAGAAGGGAGAGCTGGTGCTGGAGAGCGACTTTGTGTCCGGCAATATGAGCAACGGCTGTACGACGCCTGAGGGGGTATTCGGTCTGACTTACAAGACCACCAATGCGGTACTGCGGGGTGCGGATTATGTGACGCCTGTGACATACTGGATGCCTTTTCACGGAAATTATGGCATGCACGATGCTACCTGGCGGGATACCTTTGGCGGAGATATCTATCTGAATGACGGTTCTCACGGATGTCTGAATCTGCCTTTGGACAAGGCTGCGGAGATCTATGGATATATGACGGAGGGTTTTCCGATTATATGCTATTATTATCCGCCCGGCGTACTGCCGGAGACTCCACCGGAACTGCCGGAGGACGATGAGGACTGAAACGTGTTTTATGATGCATAAAAAGCAGATTCAGAGAATATTGGTTTGTAGAAAAAATGTAAGAGGGTTTAGCGAGGCAGGTGTAATATGAAGAACGGAACAATCAGACAGCGCGCCAGAGAACGTCATGCAAAGAATGCGCTGCGCTGGCAGAGGCATTTGGAGCGTCAGAGGGATTTGAATAACAAAATTAAGGCTGCGGCGTCTGATATTTTACAGTCGCCCCAGTTCAGATCCACCAGAAGGCATATTCAGCACGGTAACGTGACGGTGAATAACCATTGCCTGAATGTGGCAAAATACAGTCTGGCGATCAGTGAGAAGCTGCATATTTCATGCAGTCGGGAGGAGCTGATCCGGGGAGCTCTGCTCCATGATTATTTCCTTTATGACTGGCACAGCAGAGAGCATGTTCCTATCTACAAGCTTCACGGATTTTATCATCCGGGTGTGGCGTTGAAAAATGCTCTGGAGGAGTATGAGCTTACACCGAGAGAGAGGGATATTATCAAAAAGCATATGTGGCCTCTGACGATCATGCCGCCCACATGCCGGGAGGCGTGGATCGTGACGATGGCGGATAAGTGGTGTTCCCTGTTGGAGACCTTTAGAATCTATAAAGGGCATGGGGTTCAAAGGTATGACAGAGACGAACAGTCTGTTTCGACAACTGCATAGTTATGGTGAGACGGACTATTATCCCTATCACATGCCCGGGCATAAAAGAAGACAATTGGGAGAGATGCCCGAGCAGCTTTTAAAAGCGGATATCACGGAGATAGATGGTTTTGACAATCTGCATCAGCCCGAAGGAATCCTGCGCAGGCTGCAGGAGAGCGCCAATGCTCTGTATGGGGCACAGGAGACGTTTTATCTGATCAATGGAAGCACGGGAGGCATCCTGACTGCCGTCAGCGCTGCCCTGCCCCGGGGCGGACATTTGCTCATGGCGAGAGACTGCCACAGATCGGCCTATCACGCGGCGTATCTGCGGGGATTAAAGTTGAGCTATATCTGTTCGGAACGGGTAGAGGGTTTTGAGTTTCATGAGGCTGTGACGCCCGCACAGGTGGAGCGGGCGTTGGACAGTGAGCCGGATATTGGGGCCGTGCTGATCGTGTCGCCCACTTATGAGGGACGTATTGCTGATGTGGAGGAGATTGCCCGGGTGGTACACAGCCGGGGAATTCCCCTGCTGGTGGATGAGGCGCATGGAGCGCATCTGGGGCTTGCGGAGGGATTTTCTCCGGGAAGCTGTACTCTGGGAGCGGATATTGTCATTCACAGCGTTCATAAGACTCTGCCGTCTGTGACGCAGACGGCGCTCTTACATCTAAGCGGAGATTTGATCGACCGGGAACGAATCAGACGTTATCTGCATATTTACCAATCCAGCAGTCCATCCTATCTATTGATGGCCGCTATCTGTGACGCCATGGAGATCGTGGAGACACAGGGGCGTGAGCGCTTTGCCTGGTTCAGACAGCGGTATGAGCGTATGCTGGAGCGGTTGAAGACCTGTATGCACTTCCGTTTTGTTCCATGGCAGGATGTAGAGCGGTGCAGACAGGATATCGGTAAGCTGGTTATCCACACAGGGCAGAGCGGATTATCGGGAAAATGGCTCTATCAGACGCTTTTAGAGCGGTATCATCTGCAGTGCGAGATGGCGGCGGGAAATTATTGTCTGGCCATGTTTACCATGGCGGATGGGGAGGAAGCCTATGTCAGGATGGAACAGGCGCTTCTGGAGCTGGACGGACAGTTGACGCAGCAGGGCTGTGGCTGGCAGAATGAACTTGAGGTTTACTTACCGGAGCCGGTGATTGTTTATCCGATGGAGCAGGCATGGGATATGCCATGTAAAACAGTAAAACTATCGGATGCTGTGGGACGCCCCGCGGCGGATTTCGTGAATTTATATCCTCCGGGGATTCCGCTGCTGGTACCCGGAGAAGTATTGACAGATTCTATTTACCGGCAGATTACGGATGCTCTGAACAGAAAACTGTCTCTTCAGGGAGTTGAGGAGTCGGATGGAGAAGCTTTTATAAAGATTTTATGATTGTTAACCATTTGGAAGACAGAGTGACAGGTTGAATAAAAATGCGTGTTCAACTGTTGAAGCATGACAGCGGAGTAGTTCCGGTGTGTGAGTGCGCGTCGCAACGCGCGAGCAGGAGTATTATGAGAAAAACCAAAATTATCTGTACCATTGGTCCTGCCAGTGAGAACGAGGAATGTCTGAGAGAACTGATGCTGGCCGGCATGGATGTGGCCAGATTCAATTTCTCTCACGGCACGAGAGAGGAGCAGAAGGAGAAGCTTCAGCGCGTTTTGCGGGTGCGTGAGGAATTGGGCGTTCATGTGGCGACTCTGCTTGACACCAAGGGTCCGGAGATTCGTTTACGGGATTTTGAGGGAGGCAGGGCTGAGCTTGTGCCGGGCCAGACTTTTACGCTTACAACCGAGGAGATAATGGGTAGTTCCCAGCGTGCGGCGATTTCTTATAAGAATCTCAAAAACGACATATCTGTCGGAACTACGATTCTCATAGACGATGGATTGATTGAGATGTGCGTTGAGGAGATCAAAGAGGAAGATATTGTCTGTCGTGTAATAAACGGCGGTTTTGTGTCGAATCATAAGGGTGTAAATGTACCGGGAGCCGTTTTGTCCATGCCCTATATCAGCGACACGGACAGGGAGGATATCATATTTGGCGCCGAGATGGGATATGAGTTCCTGGCGGCCTCTTTTGCCAGATGCAAGGAGGATATTCTTGAAGTGCGAAGTCTCTTACAGGAGCACGGCAGCGATATGAAGATCATTGCCAAGATCGAGAACATGCAGGGGATTCAGAATCTGGAGGAGATTTTGCATGTTTCTGACGGTATCATGGTGGCCAGAGGAGATATGGGCGTGGAGATTCCGCTGGAAGAGGTGCCGGTATTACAGAAGAAAATGATCAAGATGGCCAATATGGAGGGAAAGCATGTTATCACTGCCACGCAGATGCTGGAGTCCATGATCAAAAATCCCCGTCCCACCAGGGCGGAGGCCACCGATATTGCAAACGCAATCTATGACGGCACTACCGCGATCATGCTCTCGGGAGAGAGTGCGGCGGGACTCTATCCTGTTGAGGCGGTGAAGACCATGTCCCGCATTGCGGAGAGCGCGGAGAAGGATATTGATTATCTCGGCAGAATGAACAAAGCGGAGAAGGTCATAGCAGAATCCTTAGCGGACAGTAAGGATATTACTACCGCCATTGCCCATGCGACCTGTCATATCGCGATGAATCTGGAGGCGGCTGCCATCATCACGGTGACCCTGTCGGGATTTACGGCGGAAGCTGTATCCCGCTTTAAGCCCGGCTGTCCTGTGATCGGCTGTACGCTTTCTGAGCGTGTGGCAAAACAGTTAAATCTTCTGTGGGGAGTAAAGCCTATGCTCATCCGCAGGGAGGAGACTACCGATCAGCTCTTTGCGGATGCGGTGGACGCTGTCAGGAGAACCGGGCTCATCAAGGCCGGAGATAAAGTGGTGGTCACTGCGGGAGTGCCTCTGGGCGTCACCGGCAATACAAATATGATCAGAGTGGTGGAAGTCTAATGAGTAAAATCTTTTATCTAATGGGTAAAAGTTCATCGGGAAAGGACACCATTTTCAAGGAGCTGGAGGGATTGCGCACATTGGTGTCGTATACCACCCGGCCCATCCGGGCGGGAGAACAGAATGGCGTGGAATACTATTTCACGGACGAAGCGGGTTTCCAAAAGCTGTTATCCTCAGGAAAGGTGATCGAACAGCGGGAATACCATACCTTTCACGGCGTCTGGCGGTATTTTACCGTGGACGACGGGCAGTTTGTGCCGGAGGGAAAGCAGAATTATATCATGATCGGCACCTTGGAGGCTTATCGGAGCATGCAGAGTTATTTCGGGGCGGATAAGGTGCTGCCGGTTCTGATCGAGCTGGATGATGGACAGCGTCTGCAGCGGGCGCTGGACAGGGAGCGGCAGCAGGAATGTCCCAGATATGAGGAAATGTGCAGACGTTTTCTGGCGGACAGCGAGGATTTTGCCGAGGAGAAGATCCGGGAGGCAGGAATAACAATTAGGTTTCAGAATGACGATCTGGAGCGGTGTCTGGCGGATATACACGCATACATAGAGGAGCATGGACATTCGTATGAGTAAGGGACACAGACAGGAGGTGAGTGCGTGGAAATCAAGGTAAATCAGGTACAGCAGCAGGCTCCGGTAGAGCAGACCCAGCAGACTGCGCCCACGGACGGAAGTTTTAAATTTATGCTCTCCAGCCATATTGAGGAAGCGGAGCTGCAGGAGCGGCTCAACACGCTTATGGAGGAGATCACCATGCAGGGCGAGCGTCTGGCCAAGAAGCGTGATGTGAAGGATATGAAGCATTACAGAGGGCTTGTGAAGAGCTTTTTGAATGAGATCGTGACGCACTCGCATGCGTTTTCCAGAGAGAATTTTCTCGACAGACGGGGACGGCACAGAGTCTATGGCATCATCCGGCTGGTGGACGAGAATCTGGATCAGCTTGCCCAGGAATTGATGAAGGACGAGAAGGATAATCTGGCGATTTTGGAGAAGATAGGGGAAATCAGAGGTTTGCTTCTGGACATATTCACATAGGAGAACCCGGGGGGGGAATACATATGGCAAAATTTACGGATATCATCGGTCAGGAACAGATCAAAGAGCATTTGCAGAATGCGCTGTCCGCAAAGAAAATTTCTCATGCTTATATCATTAACGGTGAAAAGAGTTCCGGAAAGGAATTTATAGCAAAGGTTTTCGCCATGGCGTTGCAGTGCGAGAAGCAGGAGTTGGAACCCTGCCAGGAATGTCATGCCTGCAGGCAGGCTCTGTCCGGCAATCAGCCCGATATCATCCGTCTGAGCCACGAGAAGCCCAATACCATCAGTGTGGACGATATCCGCAGTCAAATCAACAATGACGTGGCCATCAAGCCCTATAGCAGTCCTTATAAGATTTATATCATAAATGAGGCTGAGAAGATGACGCAGCAGGCGCAGAATGCGCTGTTAAAGACCCTGGAGGAGCCTCCCGGATATGCGGTGATACTGCTTCTGACGGCAAATGTCAATGCGCTTCTGCCCACGATCCTGAGCCGTTGTGTGGTGTTGAATATGAAACCTGTGGCGGACAGCCGCGTCAGGGCATATCTCATGGAAGAGCTGCAGGTGCCGGACTACAAGGCGGATGTGTGCGTGGCTTTCGCCCGGGGAAATATCGGCAAGGCCAAGGCGCTGGCATCCAGTGAGGATTTTGAGAATATCAAGAATGAGGCATTGTCCTTATTAAAATATATTCAGGATATGGAGCTCTATGAGATTGTGGCCGCCGTCAAAAAGATCGGCGAGTATAAACTGGAGATCAACGATTATTTTGATATTATGGCTATCTGGTATCGGGATGTGCTGCTGTTTAAGGCTACAAGGGACGCCAATCATCTGGTGTTTCGGGAGGAGCTGGGGGCGCTTCGCAAATGTGCCCAGCGCAGCAGTTATGAAGGGATCGAGACCATCATCAAGGCGCTTGATACGGCAAAACGCAGGCTGGATGCCAACGTGAATTTTGATCTGACTATGGAATTGCTGTTTTTAACCATTCAGGAAAACGGCTAAAAGGATGGCTTTTTGAAAGCGTATGTGCTATAATGTAAAAGCTTTTGAGTTGGCGTTTAGTTGTTATTTGGTTTTTAGAGAGTTGTTAAATGAGTTGTTTAGTGAGGTGTATAGATGATCAGAGTAATAGGAGTGAGATTTCGCACGGCGGGAAAGATCTATTTTTTTGATCCGCTGGAGTATGAGATAAAGCGCGGTGACCATGTGATCGTGGAGACTGCCAGAGGAATTGAGTTCGGAACAGTGGTGTCGGATATCCGGGAGGTGGAGGAGGACAAGGTGGTTCAGCCGCTGAAGCCGGTAATCCGTATAGCCGGACAGAGGGATGTGGAGCAGGAGCAGGCCAATCGCCAGAAAGAGAAAGAGGCGTTTCAGATCTGTCTGGAGAAGATCCGGAAACATGAGCTGGAGATGAAGCTTATCGACGCTGAATATACCTTTGACAACAATAAGGTTTTGTTTTATTTTACCGCGGACGGCAGAATCGATTTTCGCGAGCTGGTGAAGGATCTGGCCAGTGTGTTCAAGACACGTATCGAGCTGCGTCAGATAGGAGTGCGGGACGAGACCAAGATCATCGGGGGAATCGGTATCTGCGGCAGGCCGCTTTGCTGTCACAGCTATCTGTCTGATTTTATTCCGGTATCTATTAAAATGGCCAAGGAACAGAATCTGTCTCTGAATCCCACCAAGATATCAGGTGTCTGCGGACGTCTGATGTGCTGCCTGAAGAACGAGGAAGAGACTTATGAGGAATTGAACCGGAAGCTTCCCAGCATCGGCGACACTGTCATGGCGGAGGACGGCAGCAGAGGCGAGGTGCAGAGCGTCAATGTGCTGAGGCAGCTGGTGAAGGTAGTGGTGGAGGAAGGCGATTCTAAGGAGATTCGTGAGTATGAAGTGGGCAAACTTCATTTTAAGAGAAAGCACACCAAGAAGGAGCGCATGGAGCTTTCTCCTGAGGAGCTGGAAGAGCTGGAGCGTCTGGAACAGGAAGAGCTGGAAGAGATTCAGATAGAGGAGCAGGAGAACGCAAGATCCGAAAACCGTCAGGGGAATCGTTTTGACAGTCAAAGGGACAAGCAGCGCGATAACCAGCGCGAGGGCCGCCGTCAGGAGGGAAACCGTTCGGAAAACGGCCGTTTTGAGAACGGACGCGGTGAGCACAGGAGAGAACGGGGGAACAGGGATTCCTTTGGCGACCGCCGTCAGAACAATAACCGTCAGGCCAACGGATACCGGGAGGGAAACCGGCAGGATAATCGAAACGGTGAACGTCACAGGAACAATAACAGGCAGGACAACAGACCGGACAACCGGCAGGATAACAGGCAGGACGGCAGACCGGAAAACAGACCGGATGGCCGTCAGGACAGTCGGTTTGGAGAGAATTCCTATAGAAGAGACAGAAGGAATCGATCGGGAAGGAAATCCGAGCAGAATGGAAATGCAGGAAATGGAAACACGGGAAATGGAAATGCGGGAAGTTGATCTGAGGGCAAATGAGAGAGTCGATGATCTGCAGAGAAACGGTTACCGCATTATCCAGAATCCGGAAAAATTCTGTTTTGGCATGGATGCGGTGCTGTTGACAGGATTTGCCCGGGCGGGAAGAGAGGATGTGCTGTTGGATCTGGGGACGGGAACGGGCATCATTCCTCTGCTGATGTATGCGAAATATCAGTGTTCCCATCTTTTTGGACTGGAGATTCAGGAGGAGAGCGCAGACATGGCCCGCAGGAGCGTAGCAATGAACGGACTTTCCGACAGGATTGATATTGTGACAGGAGATATCAGGGAAGCAGACAGCCTTTGGAGGTCTGCTTCCTTTGATTGTATCACCTGTAATCCGCCCTATATGATCGGGCAGCATGGACTGACCAACCCCGAGGCGCCAAAGGCCATTGCCCGCCATGAGATTTTGTGTACGCTGGAGGATGTGGTGGCGGCTGCGGCGAAACTGCTGAAACCGGGAGGACATTTTTTTATGGTACACAGACCTTTTCGGCTGGCAGAGATTGTGACAGTGTTGTCACAATATAAACTGGAACCAAAGCGTATGCAGCTTGTATATCCTTATGTGGACAAGGAGCCTAATATGGTCCTGATAGAGGCGGTGCGGGGAGGCAGGCCCCGCATGAGCGTGGAGAAGCCGTTGATCATTTTTAAGCGGCCCGGCGTCTATATGCCGGAGATCAGGGAAGTATACGGGTATTAGGAGAGCTGAACTATCAGATGAAGAGATGGTGAAGGGAGGTTTTTATGGCAGGGACATTGTTTTTATGCGCAACGCCAATCGGGAATCTGGGAGATATGACGCCCCGGGTGATCGATACGCTTCGGAGTGTGGACGTGATAGCGGCAGAGGATACCCGCAACAGCATAAAGCTCCTGAATCACTTTGACATTCATACGTCCATGACCAGCTATCATGAATATAATAAAGTGGAGAAAGCACAGCAGCTTGTGGGCCAGCTTCTGGCAGGGCGGAATATCGCGCTGATAACAGACGCGGGGACTCCGGCCATATCAGATCCCGGTGAAGTGCTGGTGCGTATGTGTCATGAGAGCGGCGTACCTGTGACTTCCCTTCCGGGGCCTGCGGCCTGTATCACAGCACTAACATTGTCCGGCCTGTCTACCAGAAGATTTTGTTTTGAAGGGTTTTTGCCCTCAGATAAGAGAGAGAAGAGGCGGGTGCTGGAAGAGCTTGCAGGCGAGAGCCGCACTATCATTCTCTATGAGGCTCCCCATCATTTGATACGGACGCTGAATGAGCTGTATGAGGCGCTGGGGCAGAGGAAGATCACACTTTGCAGAGAACTGACCAAGAAGTTTGAGACCATTGTTCCCACTACGCTGGAGGAAGCACTGGCATATTACCGGACGGAGGAGCCCAGAGGCGAGTATGTGCTGGTGCTGGAGGGCAAGAGCTTTGCCGAGAAGCGTCAGGAGGAGATCGCCTCATGGGAGGATCGGAGTATCGAGGAGCATATGGCCTATTATGAGAATCAGGGCATGGAGAATAAAGCGGCCATGAAGCAGGTAGCAAAAGACCGGGGCGTGAGCAAACGGGAGATTTATGCGTATCTGCACGGGGAGAGTTAAAGGACGGCCGGGCGATGGCAGCAGGAAGAGAGAAGGGGAATGTTTATGGGTATCTGTGAGATGTGTGTCAATTATGTTTATGACGAGGATTATGAGTGCTATAGCTGTATGGTGAATCTGGATGAGGATGAGATGTACCGTTTCCTGACGGGAAGCGGGCGGGAATGCCCTTATTTCAGGGCAGATGATGAATATGGAGTTGTGCGGCATCAGATGTGATGGTGGGAATGGGTAATGTGAATATCTGAAGATATCTAAAATGGTAGTGCAAATAGAAAGAAGAGCATCGGGAACAGTGTCCCGGTGCTCTTCCTGTTTCTATGTCTGATTGTACGGTTATTGAGCATATCTCAGATAGCCGATGTTTGATCATTACATACTGAATAATGCATCGTCTGCTGTTTTGATCAAAATAATCGATTGAGAACCACTCTTGTTGCCCGTCTGCAGTTTTACCTTCACGGTCACTTTGATGCCGTCCCGAACCGTAAAACTCTTTTGTTGAGCGCTGGTTTTATTTGTGGTTGCCTCGTCTGTGGTCAGAATGAAACAACTGAGTCCACCTAAATCTGTAGCCTGATAACCTATATTTCTGCCTTTGGGGCCGGATACGGTTGTGTTGTACGGAACATTGAAGAAATGACCGTTATCCAGCATAGCTGCGGGTACGAGATAACCCCGTTCTTTAATAAATGCAAAGGCTGCAATTTTGCGGATTACGGCAACCTTGTAGACTGCGGCAGCACCGCTTCCGTCAGCTGCTTCCGCCATGACATAAGCATATACTCCATCGGTATCTTTGCTTGCATTTTTGCCGATAGATTTCGCCTTTACTGCTCCGCTTGCGCTGACAGAAATAATATCCTTGTAAGTTTCGGGTACGGACCATTTCACTTTGGCATTCTGAGGTGTTCCGAAGCTGTTGCCGACCTGTGCCTTCAATTTTAAGGTAGAACCTACTGATACGATACCATCATTGTCCTCAGCGGGAATGATGGTAAGGCTGGACATGGGAACTGTCACAGTTACCGTACATACAGCCTTCTTGTTGCTGCCGTCAGTGGCCGTACAAGTGATTTTGGTCTTTCCGCTTGCCACAGCTCGTACGATACCTTTGGAATCTACGGTAGCTACATCCGGTGCGCTGCTGGTAAAGGTTATTGCAGTGCTGTCACCGCCGTCAACCTTGGCGGTAAGAGCCTGTGCGGTAGGCGCATTAAAGTTGCCGCTTGTCGTGAACAGATTCATGGTCTTGGGCAAAGTGATCTTTTTGATCGGATCACTTATGATTGAAATATCGATGGAATCGGTTAAATTGGATCCGTCGGTTGTTTTTGCGGTCACAGTGTAGGATCCGCTGGCAGTTTTGCTGGCGCTTACCTTGCCGTTTTTCACGGTTACGCCTGTGCCGGTCACGCTCCACTCAAGGCTCTTTGAAGAGACATTGGAAGGGGAGAGACTTGCTTTCAGGGTAACGCTCTTGCCGGCGACAAGTTTGGAAGAACCTGAAATTTTTAATTTAGTTGCGAGTTGAAGAACTGTGACAGTACAGGATGCACTCTTGCCGGTGCCGTCGTTAGCCGTTGCCTTAATGGTTACCTTGCCGGGGGCTTTGCCTGTCACAACGCCATCTTTGTCAACGGTGGCAATTTTCTTATTGCTGCTGCTCCACGCTACATCGCCTGCTGTTCCGGGCGTACCGTCTCCGTAGGTCACAACGATGCCTTCGGCCAGATTTTTGCTGTTGCCCTTTGCAACGGAAGCTTTTTTCTCAGCCAAAACAATGGATTTCACACTGTTCTTAAGATCTACTACTTCAATGCTATAGGTAGCCGCAACAGGTTTACCGTCAGATTTAAATACATTACCCTTTTTGTCAACTGCTGTTGCGGTGACGGTGAAGTTGCCGGCAGTAGCTGTCTTGGCCACACTGACCTTACCGGAGGTGCTCACTGTAACACCTTTGCCCTCGGGAGCCACAGACCATTTTATTTTGGAGGACACAGCGTAGGAAGGTGTAGCGGAAGCCTTCAGAGCCAGACTGCTTCCGAGAGCAAGTCTGTGCACTTCATTAGAAATAATGTTTACGCCGTTAGGGTCAGGCGTAAAGGTGTAGGTGCCGGTGGCAACCTTGCTGGCCTTGCCGGTAAGGATATTTACAGCAATAGCCTTTACGGTTACTTTCTTGGCTCCCCCCACAGTGACAGGACCCGTATACAGGGTTCCGTTCGTTACTTTCCCGTCCTTGAGAGCAGGAGATTTACCGTTTGTGCTATAGTAGATATCAACGCCAAGCGTAGTATCGCTGGTGATAGTAAGTACCAGATAATTTGAATTAAGGGTTAATTTATTTCCCACATTGAAAACAGGGACTGCAGGAATAGCCGATGCGCTCTCTGCCTTTAAATTAAATACGGAGGGCAGCCAGGTAGTACCGGCTCCGGTACCGGCGGAAGGACATTTTTTGGCATTTTCCGCCATTACTTTATAGAGAGCGTCCACTTTTGCCGTTCCGGTCTTGCCTGCCAGTTCGGGAACCTTACTTGCGCCGGAGAGAATTACTGCGGCTACGCCGGTCGCTACGGGACAGGCCATGCTGGTGCCGTCCATGTAGGTATAGCTGTCAGCCCCTTCATTATAGGTAGAATAAATGTCTGTTCCGGGGAAAGCCAGATCCACTGAATCGTTGTAATTAGTATAAGTAGCTTTTTTGCCATCCTGTTGCAGTGCGGCAATGGAGCATACATTGTCATAGGATGCGGGATAGCTCTTGCCGTTGGTAGCTTCGTTGCCGGCAGCCGCAAAAATGGCAATACCAGCCTTGTAGGCATTCTGCAGTACGATATTCTCATTTTCGTCGTACCAGCCGCTGCCCAGACTCAGATTGATCACATCAAGGCCGTCTTTGATAGCCTGATTGATACCTCTGAATTCAGCGTCAGCAAGAATAGCGCCATCTTTAGTGCCCACGCCATAGACATAGAGAGCTGCCTCGGGGGCGATACCTGCTCCGCCTTTGCCGTTATTTAGGTTGGCGGCGACAATACCAGATACATGGGTGCCGTGTCCGTTCACATCTATGGTGGAGGCCTCAGCAGGATCACTTATCATTGACAGATGCTGCACCAGCTTGCCATCGGCAAATTCTTCGTGGCCGCTCAGGACACCGGAGTCGATGACGCCGACTTTGACGCCCTGTCCCTTGTAACCGGCTTCCCATGCATAGATATCACCTACAAAAGCATGCTGCCACTGATAATCGTTGGCTTCGCTCAGAGCGGGATCACTGTATGTAGCATATAATTTTTTGTAATAATTAGGCCATACCGCAGGAAGCTTATAATCATCGCTTGCAGCACATAAAACAGCTTGGGACACGGTTCTGTCTTCAGACAGACGGATAACGGCAACGCCGAGATCATAACGATCCAGTGTTCCGCCGAAAGCTTCAGCGACCAGCTGTGCCTCCTCCTCGCTGTCGGTCAGATATACCAGTTCACCCTTGGCATAAAAATTGGTGTTATCCTCACTCTGATAAGGCGCCAGTCCGCCTGTGTGCTCAGAGAGGATGCGTTTCTGTTCCTTTTGCTCTGCAGAAAGCTCATAGCTCTCGGGGAGACCGGGGAACAGAGATTCCTCTACGGGAGTATTCACGATATCTTCGCCGTCGAGAGTTCCAGCCGGAAGTATCTCTTCACCGGTTTCTTCAAGCATTGCATCGGTGGCATCACCGCCGCTGATATCCTCAATATTCAAAGTGTCTATAGATTGGATATCCTCAATCCGGACATTGTCCAGTTGGGCGGTATCGGACTCGGCCTGCGCGGTGATTCCGGCAGACTGAAAAGTCAGTAATGCTGCCAGCATGACTGACAAAAACTTATTTCTTTTTCGGTTCATTTCTTTTCCTTTCCCCCTTGCTTAATATAATTGCAGTGTATGGTTTACCGTTAATAAAGGGTAACCGTTTTCTTTGCCCAGAGCGATCAGCTCATTAGGATCCTGATCTGTCGTGTAAATTGCCACGCCATCAGAAAAAGACACAAGCTCTATCTGATAGAGAGTTGCGATTTCCTGAGCCTGCTCATCATCATCAGCCAGTGCCACAAGTTCCGTGGCCTGTGTGTCTGTCTCATCAGACGCTGTGTTCGGGGGCAGAATCTGCTCAAAACCGGAACTGCCGGCGGCGCTGTTTTTGGTACCGCAGGCCGCCAGTATACCGCCCAGAATACCGGCGCCGACTGCCGCCATCATCAGCTTATGCTTCCTCCTCAAATTTATCACCTCTTTTCCCATCATAGAAATCAGTATAAATAATAATTTATCTATCAAATATTCTAGCACAACAGATTTGATTCTACCAGTGATATTTCGTTGAGATATTGCACAAAAAAAGCAGTAAATCTCGTGAAAATTTACTGCTTTTTGCTCGTTAAAATATTATCTTGTAAGAGGATAACTGTCTGTTACAGAGAATTCTGCTTAAACAGGTCTCTCACATGTGCCACCTCGGCGTCTGTGGCCTTGGCTGCGGGCACATAATAGGACTTTTCTCTGGCGATCTGATACAGCTCTTCCTGTGACTGCTCACAAGCGTTTCGCATCTGCTTTAAGGTGCTCTTGAGCTCCTTGTTCTCGGACTGGGCGATCATGCCTGCATAGCGGGTCAATTCTCCGTTGATACCGGCCAGGGTATCTGCTACCATTACTTTCTCCTGCATTTTGTCTCCACCTTTCTAATTCAAAAATTTCATCAGCTGCTGCTTGTTGTCCATGGCAGATTTTGCGCCCTTTTCAAAAAACTGCTTGATCTCGGTGTCCTGGGCCTCCTGGGCGTAGGCCTGCATCTTACAGTGGGTGGTGTCAAAGCCGCCGATGAGATGGCGGAGATTCTGTAAATCGAGCTCTGATATATTACTCATAGTGCTACCTCCTGATATTTTTTTACAGGGATAGTGTGCTCGATTTAATGCGGATTATTCATATCGCCAGATTCGACGGATGGTTGATTATAAAGGATGGAAATACTTTCCTTTTTAAAGTATTCTGCGGTTTTTTGGTTGGTGGGGTCTTCGCTGTCGGAGGAAAAATCCCCCACATACAGCATATCAGGCTGATGTATATAGGGGGTAAATTCTACCCGGGTCACAGCCGGATCATTTAAAACCTGCATCCGTTTCTGGTATTCCGCTTCATAGGCGCTGGCCTCGCCGCTTAAAAGCAGTGAGACGGCTTTGGAGGTGGTACATTGCAGGATGGCGCCGTTTACTGTCTGAAGGATCAGCAAAAGCGCAAATGCAACGACTCCAATTGCTGGTATAATTGCGGATATAATTCTGCCTGACAGATCTGTCCTGAAAAGTCTGTCTGATGTGTTTGGCCTGCCCGCCGGACCTTTGACGGATATCAGCCGGTAAAGCGCTCCCAGCAGATAGTAATAGAGAAAGAGGGTGCAGAGGATAAAACTGTAATATACGATGGATACCGCTCTGGCTGGTCCGGTGGAATTCATGGTGTAAAAGAGGGGGCAGGACATAGAGCAGAATATCCCATAGGAAAAGGCAGCCACAACGAATGGGAACCGAAAGCGCAGAGCAGAGTTTTGGTAGCTTTTCCAGAATATTGGAGTCAGACACAGGGCGGCAGTCAGCCACCATGGATGGATCCAGGAGCGCAGATACAGGATTCCCTGTGCAAGAGACTTCAGTACGGCCTTCCATGCCGGAATTTTCCACATCCCACTCTGCCGGACAGCATTTCCCGGCGCAAGGGCATTGACTGCAAAGGAGCACAAAAGTACGATGCAGATCATGCTCAGTTCCAAAGCAGGTCTGCGTTTATGAGCTGCAATCAGATAAATAGCGAGGCATACCGTCAAAATCATGAGAGGCAGCAGGGAGACATAATTCCCTCCGGCCAGAAATACGGCGAGTATGAGCAGCAATGCAAGACGGCGTTTTCTCTGATTTGACAGCTCCCGGAGCAAAAGTCCCAGAAAAACCAGGCTCAGAGCAAAAAAGCCCGTATAATACATGGAACCGTTATACCAGAAGAATGTTTCTCCCTGAGAGGGAACCGTCTCCACGCAGAGCAGAGCCGCCGCGGAGGAGACAGCCATCCACATGTGCGCAGTACCTTTTGCATATTGGCAGATCAGGGGTTTGAGACAATAGAAAATACTGCCGGTCAGCGACAGAAGCATCACTGCCGTCACTGTCCGATAGGCCCAGTCTCCCCATATATTAGGCGGCAGATACATGAAAAACATGGCGGAGTAGGTTCCCTGCCATTGCCGGTATTCCTGGGCAACACCCCGTGCTGCTTTTGCAAGAATATCGAAAACGGATCCGCCGTTGAGACGTTCATGGTAAGTTGTCACTCCGTAATAATAGTCATCCCCGGTGGGATGATTGTATCTTCCCAGATACATGACCGGAAGCAGGCTCAGTACAAGAATGATCAGCATGCTCCAGGCCAGTATTTTCTCGTATCTTTGGTTCATCTGTGCGCTATATCCTCTCTGCCCGCCGGCGGATGGTTTTTTTGCTCAATAGTTTGCTGTTTTGACATATTTCATATTATCATATAGCTTTTGATGTGTAAAGAAATGCAGTTGGAGTTTGCCCCCCCATGAATCTGTCCTGTTGCTGATTTTGGATATAAGCTTGACATGGAAAACAGATGTGATATACTTTGAATATCAAAAAACTTTAAATTCAAATAATATGGGAGGCGCGCATAAGTATGGAGTCCGAGAGATCAGCAGAATGGAAGGCACTGAAAATAGGCGATTTGACAGCAGCCATACCTGTGATACAGGGAGGCATGGGGGTGGGCATCAGCCTGCACGGGCTGGCGGGAGCAGTGGCAGCGGAGGGCGGTATCGGTATCATCTCCACCGCACAGATCGGTTTCAGGGAGGAGGGATTTCATGAGGATCCCATCGGGACAAATCTGAAAGCCATTGCCACAGAGCTTAAAAAAGCCAGAGAACTGGCTCCAACAGGAATTATTGGTGTAAATATCATGGTGGCTACCAGAGGCTATGAGGATTATGTGCGGGCAGCTGTGCAGGCAGGAGCGGATCTGATCATTTCCGGGGCGGGACTGCCCATGAATCTGCCTGCTCTCACGGAAGGGAGCCGGACGAAAATCGCGCCTATTGTGTCCGGCAGGAAAGCCGCAGAAGTAATTTTCAAATATTGGACCAAAAAATTTGACAGGTTGCCTGATCTGGTAGTGATAGAGGGCCCCAAAGCGGGTGGGCATCTGGGATTTTCCACGGAAGAGCTGGAGAGGTATCTCTCGGGTGAGCTGGACTACGATGAGGAGATTGGCAGAATCATCGCCTTTGTGAAGGAACGCGCCAAGGAGCGGCAGACGCAAATCCCTGTGGTTGTGGCAGGCGGTATATATACCAGAGAGGATGCCGGGCATATGATGGCTCTGGGGGCAGACGGAGTACAGATGGCTACCCGCTTTGTGACTACTTATGAATGCGACGCGCCCGATGCCTATAAGCAGGCGTATATCCGCGCGGAAGAATCGGATATCACGCTGGTGAAAAGTCCGGTGGGCATGCCCGGACGGGCCATTCGAAACGCTTTTTTGGATCGGACGAAAGAAGGACAGATTCCTCACGGAAAATGTCATCTCTGTGTCAGCACCTGTAAACCGGCCGAAACGCCTTATTGTATCACGGAAGCTTTGGTGAACGCGGCCGAGGGCCGGGTGGAGGACGCTCTTTTGTTTGCGGGGAGCAATGCGTACAGGGCCAAAGAACTGGAGCATGTCCGTGATATCATGAGAGAGTTTGCGTAATCTGCGTATGGAATGGCAGAGTGCTCTTCTCGGCGTCTTTTATGGAGATATGATTCATATACTGTTTTGAGTAGAAAATTGCGAAGGCTCCTGAGGGAGCCGTGAGAAAAATATGCTGAATTATATCTGGGCATTCATGATCATGCTGGGAGTAATTTATGCCGCGTTTACAGGAAATATGGAGAATGTGACCAACGCGGCGCTGCAGAGTGCGGGAGAGGCGATCTCTCTGTGTATTACCATGGCGGGGGTGGTGGCGCTGTGGATGGGTTTGATGGAAATTGCAAAAGAGGCGGGACTGATTCAGAAGATGACCAGAGGAATCAGTCCTTTTTTGGATTTTATGTTTCCTAAAATCCCTAAAAAACATCCGGCCAGAGAGTACATAGCCACAAACGTGATCGCCAATGTTCTGGGGCTGGGCTGGGCGTGTACGCCCGCCGGACTGAAGGCCATGGAGGAACTGGGCAGGCTGGAGGAAGAGCGGGGCAATCCGGCGTATCAGAGTGACGGCAAAGGTGCGGGAGACAAGAAAGAGCGTGTTGCCAGCAATGAAATGTGTACATTTTTGATATTGAATATCTCTTCATTGCAGTTGATACCTGTCAATATGATCGCGTACAGGCAGCAGTACGGCAGCGTGAACCCCGCGGGAATCATAGCGCCGGCCATCGCCGCGACATTTATCAGTACGATTACAGCCATAGTTTATTGCAAAATAAAGGAATGGGTAGGAAAATAGCTGCGGCTTTATTCTAATTTGACACAAAAGGCAAAATAGCCGTGTCCGGTATTAAACAGCAGACTATAGTCAAAAATCTCCAGATAAAAGGCCTTTTGGAACTGTTCCGGAGATATGAGATGGCTGCTTTCCAATTGATATTGTGAAGACAGGCGGCAATGTATGCCAAGCTGTTCCACGATCCGTATTGCAAGTTCTTTTCCCGCATTCGTGACCACTTTATCCATTTTGGTCAGCGGCATACCCAGCATGGCGCTGACTGCTCTGAGTACCAGACTTTCTTCCAGTACCATAAAAATCTGAATTCTTTTTCCCGTAGTTGCGCGATAAATTAATCGAATGATCAGGCTGGTTCCAAAGTCTTCACCGCTGTAATATTCACTTACGGTTTCTATCTGTAGTCTGAAAATTTCCTGTATGGTGACAGCCAGAGCATTTTCCAGGGCATCTATTTCGGCGCTGGTGTTGTCTGCTTTCCATCTGTTTGGAATTCTACCTGTAATGGCCCGGTCTTCAATTATAATGTGAGCGGTGAGCCATCCAAGGCAGATGCCGAGAAAATGGTGAATAGATTCCTGAGAATAGTTGGATTCAGTAAGATCCTTTTCCAGTGCAGGAAGCGTTTTATAACGCATGTCGTCATGCAGGCGTTTGTGTATCTCATATCCGTTATAGTCGATAGACTTCATATAGGCTTCTTCGTCGGTAAAGTGTTCTATGGCATAATTTTTAAAAAATTTGATACCCTCGGCACATGCCCATTGCCCGTTATTTTCATCTCGGCTCAAATGTATCAGTTTGCCAACAATGGAAAAGAGCTTCCGATGTGCATTGTCGATGGAATCAACTCCGATGTTAAAATGTTTGTTCCATTCAGCTTCTTTAGACATGACGCTCCTTTATCAAACGGGAAAACATCCCATAGCTTTGTTTGGATTTAAGATTAGATTTGTTAATATGATATGTCGAGGATTGGTATTTGGTGTCGGATTGGGGAAAAGTTGTGATATTACGGAAGGAAACTCCCCGGCACAATCACGCGCTGGGGAGCTTTTTCCTGAAAACCTATTTGTTTCTGTTCACATTTCAATCCACATTATTGAACAGATCAATAATGACAATTGCATAGATTATGGATTATCATAACCTGTCTACAATTATATCAAATAAAATATTAATTGCAACACTTACTTCGTGAAAAGAAAAAAATAAGTAACGATAAAATGCGCTTGCATTTAAATGTAAGTTATGGTAATATTTAGTCAACACAAAGTAAATGAGAAAATAATCTATGTATATTATTATATATAAAAATTAGTGCAGACACAAGACAACATGTTGAGGGAATTTTATGAATTTACCAAATTTAGTGGCACATTTAACAAATGTAAACGGAATCAGAACAGAGCAGAGCTTAAAGGAGCATTGCTTTCAGACTGCGGAATATGCCGGAACCAGTATTGGGAGCGCGGAATTTTTCCATACTGTCCATCTGGCAGGTTTGCTGCATGATATGGGGAAGGCAAAGGCAGAATTCGTAGAATACCTGGATGCCGTATATCAGGGACAGGATGTAAAGCGGGGAACGATCAATCACTCTTTCGCCGGTGTAATCTGGCTTCTGGAGAAGCATCACAGAGATACTTCCTCGCTGTGGGAGAAGCTTACAAGCGAGATCATCGGGTATGCGGCAGGTTCTCATCACGGTTTGTTTGACTGCGTAGATCTGGATGGCAAAAACGGTTTTCTGCATCGTTTACAGACTGATAAAAAAGAGTTGTGCTATGAGGAGGCGGTCACAAACTTCTTTGAACAGGTTGTTGAGGAGGCCTGTGTAGAAGAGGAGTTTAAGAAGGCCGTGTCGGAAGTGGAAGCATTTTTTACAGAAGTGAAAGATACATATGGTTCAAATGCAGGCAAAGTGTTTTTCCAGGTAAGTATGCTGATCAGACTGGCGCTCTCGGCTGTCATCTACGGGGATCGCAGAGACACCAGTGAATTCATGAGCGGGCATTCGCGTCAGGAGGCAGCTCTTCAGGCAGAGGAAGCCGCATGGAAGAGGCGCAGGGATTTTTTTGAAGATAAGCTGTCGGATCTGGATTCATCTACGATATTAAATCAGGTTCGAAGCGATATTTCCGGGCAGTGTCTTTTGGCGGCGGAGAGACCGTCGGGGATTTACCGGCTGAGCGTGCCGACAGGAGCCGGTAAGACTCTGTGTACGCTGCGCTATGCGCTGGCTCATGCTGAAAAATATCATAAAAAGAGAATTATTTTTATTATTCCGCTGTTGAGCGTGCTGGATCAGAATGTAAAGGTAATACGGGATTATGTACCGGATGCAGGGGAAGTTTTGGAGCATCATTCCAATGTAATACAGGAGAGAAATTCCGGGGAAGAGGCGGACAGGTATGAATTTTTAGAAGAGAGCTGGAATTATCCCATTGTAGTTTCCACAATGGTGCAGCTTTTGAATATTCTTTTTTCTCATCAGACATCTTCTGTCGGAAGAATGCAGGCATTGTGCGACAGTGTGATCGTCATAGATGAAGTCCAGTCTCTGCCGGGGAAAGTGACGGTGATGTTCAACATGGCCATGAACTTTCTGCAGAGGCACTGTAACGCGACCATTGTGCTGTCAACGGCCACGCAGCCTTGTTTTGAGGAATTAAAATGGCCTTTGCTGCTTGCCGGGGATCCGGATATGGTCTGCTTGAATCAGGAGCAGTGCCGGGTGTTTGAACGGGCCGATATCCAAAGCAGAGTGCTGTCCGGAGGGATGGATTGGGATGAATGCGCGGCATTTTGTGCGGAGCAAATGGAATCCCATACTTCACTTCTTGTAATATGCAATACCAAATCCGAGGCCAGGAAGCTGAGTGAAAAGCTCTTAGAGCAGGCCGAATACCAACAGTGGGATATCTTTCATCTTTCCACGGCAATGTGCCAGGCGCACAGGGTAGAGGTATTGGACGGGCTCAGGGAACGCTTATCCGAATTACAGCAGAAGCCCAGAGAGGATAGCGACACACGAAGGCTTATCTGTGTTTCCACGCAGTTGATTGAGGCGGGGGTGGATATTTCTTTCTCCTGTGTCATCCGTATTCTGGCAGGAATCGATAATCTGTCTCAGGCAGCGGGGAGATGTAACCGCAGTAATGAATACGGACAAAAGGGGGCTGTGTATCTGATCAGCTTAAAGGATGAAAATCTAAATATGCTGAAGGATATCAGAAATGCGCAGCTTTGTACCCGAAATGTGCTGGAGAATCAAAAGGGTTCAGAGGAGTCGCTGATCGGAGAGCAGGCCGTTCGCAGATTTTACCGGTATCTTTTTGAGGCGACTGAAAAAGAGATCAGATATCCGATAGAGGATTGTCATACTACGCTTTATCTTGCGGATCTGTTGTCTAACAGGAATCCATATGCAAAACAAGCCGAGAAGTTTGTTTTACATCAGCCCTTTAAGACAGCAGGAAGGGCGTTTCGGGTATTTGACGAAAACACCATAGACGTGATAACGCCATACAAAGGAGGTCAGGAGGTGATAAAAGAGCTTCAGGCAATGGAGAGCAGATTTGAACCGGAAAAGTGCCGGGAGAAACTCCGGCAGGCTCAGAAATATACGGTAAGTCTTTATGCGTGGCAGAAGGAAAAGCTGGATCAGGCCGGACTGCTGTACAGCATACTGGATGGGAGCGTGTTACTGCTGGACAGTCAGGCATATGACGAGGGGCGATTCGGTGTGACCGTAATGGATGAGCAGGCGGCAGGGCATTATGTCCTGTAGCCGGATATACAGGAGGTATGAGCGCGATGAAACACAGAAATACCGTGGAATTTGAAGTTGTGGGGGAATACGGATTGTTTGCGGATCCCATCACCCGTGTGGGAGGTGAGAAATTTACTTATCAGGTGCCGACATATGAGGCATTAAAAGGTATTTTACAGAGTATATACTGGAAACCGACGCTGATCTGGATCATAGACGAAGTGCGCGTCATGAATCCCATTCAGACCGAGACGAAGGGAGTGCGTCCCATCAAGTATTATAGCGACAAAAACGATCTGTCCTATTATACCTATCTGAAAAAATGCCGGTATCAGGTGAGGGCGCATTTTATCTGGAATGAAAACCGTCCCGAATTGGAGCAGGACCGCAATGAGAATAAGCATCATAATATTGCGAAACGAATGATCGAGCGGGGCGGAAGAAGAGACATCTTTCTCGGAACCAGAGAGTGCCAGGGGTATGTAAGGCCCTGTGTTTTTGGGGAAGGCGCAGGATTTTATGACCGCCCGGATGACCGGGACTATCCCATGGAGCTGAGCTTCGGTATGATGTATCATGGGATAACCTATGCGGATGAGGCTTATTCCGAAGAGACCAGAGGGAAAATGTGCGTACGTCTCTGGCAGGCGGTGATGCGGGACGGAGTTATTTCCTTTCTGCCGCCCTGGGAATGTATTCACAGGCCGGTCAGAGAGATGGAGATGAAAAGGTTTCATGAGGAGTCGGGTAACTTTTCCATTGCAGATGAGGAAGGGGTGATGTGACAGATGTCGTGGGTGAACCGGCTTGTTGAGACATATGAAAACAATATAGAAAAAAGAGCCTGTGCCGATACGCCGATCATGCCTGTGGCGCACAGAGAGGCCAATGCTCAGATAGAAATTATATTAAATGCGGAAGGTATCTTTCGGAACGCGGCAATCATTAACAAGGAAGATGCGCCGACGCTCATCCCGGTGACAGAGGCCTCCGCGGGAAGAAGCTCGGGCATTGCGCCCCATCCGCTCTGTGATACACTCTCTTATCTGGCAGGCGACTTTTCCCTTCACTGTAGGGGCAGCAAGGAAAGAAAAAGTGCCGAAGAAAAATTTCACACATACCTGACCAATCTGGAGAAATGGGTCATGTCAGAATACAGCCATCCAAAGGTGCAGGCAATTTATGATTATCTGTCACGGAAGACTGTGATTGCGGATTTGGTCGGGGACGGTTTGGTTGAGCTGGGCGAAGACGGTATTTTTGAGTCGAAGAAAATCAGCGGTCAGCCATATGAGAAAGCAATGGTCAGGTTTCGGGTCATGGGTGAGGAGGCCGGGCTTGGCGGCACATGGGAGGACGCCTCGCTGATACAGGCCTATACGGACTATTACCTGAAAGAACAGCAGGGCAGGACAGACATCTGCTATTTTACAGGAGAGACAGCGACTGTTTCCGAGAATCACCCGAAAGGAATTGTGGCGTCTGATTATGGGGCCAAGCTGATATCTGCCAATGACGGACAGGGGTATACCTATCGGGGCAGATTTCAAAATGCGGAACAGGCTTATGCACTGAGCTATGAGGCATCTCAGAAGATGCATAGCGCTCTGACATGGCTTGCCAAAACACAGGGGGCTTTTGTGGGCAGCCAGGATAAGAGAATCTTTATATGCTGGAATCCTCAGGGCAAAAAAACGCCGGATATATTCAGTGGATTTGGCCTGACGGAAGACGAGGAAGTGCAGAATACACCAGTGTCTTATCGAAACAGACTGATCAAGACCTTTCAGGGATATCGGAATCAGTTCGCTGAGACGGATTCTATTATTGTGATGGGTTTGGATGCGGCGACTACAGGGAGATTATCCGTGACCTATTATCACGAACTGGCGGCATCGGATTTTCTGGAGCGCATCCTCTACTGGGGGGAAACCTGCAATTGGTTTTTCCTGAAATTCACTTCGGACCGTCGTCCCTATTATTCTGTGGAAACGCCGGTTTTCAGGCAGATTGTGGAGTGTGCTTTCGGACGCGAAAAAGGCAAATTTATTGATGTGGATGACAAGGTGCGAAAGGATCAGACACAGAGGCTGGTAAAATGTATGCTGGAACAGCAGCCCATACCATATGATATGGTGCATGCGTTGACGCTTCGGGCGTCCACTCCCATGGCATATACCAGAGCGAACAGGGAACGTGTGCTGTCTACAGCATGCGCATTGATCAGAAAGTACGATTACGAAAAAAATGCTGAAAGGCAGGAAGGAAGGGACGATATGAGATTGGATTTGGAGAATCATGACAGAAGTTATTTGTTTGGAAGACTTCTGGCAGTCTGTGAAAAGGTGGAACGAATGACATATGACAGAGAAGAATCGCGGGATCCCAATGCAATTCGACTTCAGTCGGCATATGTAAACCATCCCATGCAGACATGGAAAATATTGGAGGGCTTACTAATTCCGTATTTTCAGAAATTAAAACCGCAGATGAGAGAACATTATCGCAAATTGATCAGCGAGATAGTGCTTTCGTTTGACGATCAGGATGCACAAGCCATGAATCAGGAGCTGAAGGAGACATATCTTTTAGGCTACTACCTGCAAAGAGCCGAATTAAACCAGTCAAAAAAGCAAACCGGAGAAGAGAATAAGGAAGAGACAAAGGAGGTACAGAAACATGAGCAGCCTGCAGAATAAGATTGATTTTACAGTATTGGTTAAGGTGGTAAACGCAAATCCGAACGGTGATCCTCTCAACGGGAACCGTCCCAGAACCACATATACAGGACAAGGAGAAATATCTGACGTATGTATCAAAAGGAAGATCAGAAACCGGCTGCAGGATATGGGAGAGTCTGTTTTCGTGCAGTCTGCTGAGCGCAGCGATGACGGCTATTCGTCTCTGAGCGAGAGGGCAGCAGGAAACATAACGTCCTATCAGTCCAATGACGATTATGCAAAGAAGGCATGTGAGAAATGGATCGATGTGCGTACTTTTGGACAGGTTTTTGCATTTAAGAGCAAAGACAAGAAAGAGGGCGTTTCGGTGGGAGTCAGAGGTCCGGTTTCCATTCATCAGGCGGTGAGCTGTTCTCCTGTGGATATTAACAGTATGCAGATTACGAAAAGCGTAAACAGTGAGCCGGCAGAGGGCAAAAGCTCCGATACCATGGGTACAAAACACTTTGTGGAATTTGGACTGTATCGGATCAAGGGTTCCATAAATGTGCAATTGGCAGAAAAAACAGGATTTTCAGAGGAAGACGCCGAATTGCTGAAGGAGGCGCTCCGCACACTCTTTATCAACGACGCGTCCGCAGCAAGACCGGACGGCAGTATGGAAGTCCTTTCCGTATACTGGTGGAAACATAATAATAAAATTGGGCAATATTCTGCTGCGAAAGTACATGATTCTCTGAAAATAACCTTAAAGGATGGCGTTTTGGTACCCGGTTCGGCAGACGATTACGAGATCAGCTTAGAAGCGCTTCCTGAGTTAGAGCCGGAAATTATTGAAGGAATCTAAGTATGTATCAGGAAGATGATTATTTAATGCTTTCGGGGCTGCAGCATTTTGCGTATTGCAGGAGACAGTGGGCTTTGATCCACATTGAGCAGCAATGGGCCGAGAATGAGAGAACAACGGATGGACATTTGTTTCATGCTGTGGCACACGATAAGGATCGCATAGAAAAAAGAGGAGACCTTCTGATCACGAGAGGCCTGAATATCAAATCAGCAAAGCTCGGTATGTCCGGTATCTGCGATGTGGTGGAGTTTCATAAGTCTGAGCACGGTGTTCCCTTATTTTCTTATGAAGGGTTGTGGGAGCCCTATCCAATCGAATATAAAAAAGGACTGCCAAAGACGAATGACGCTGACGAGCTGCAATTGTGCGGTCAGGCCATCTGCCTGGAAGAAATGCTGATGTGTCATATACCTTGCGGAAGCTTGTTTTACGGAGAAAACCGCAGAAGAAAAAGTGTGGAGTTCACAGACGCTTTGAGGGCCAGAGTGTATGATATTGCCGAAGAAATGCATGATTTGTGGAAGAAGGGCTATACACCGAAGGTAAAGGCGCATAAAGGATGTAATGCCTGTTCTCTAAAAGAAATATGTGTGCCAAAGCTGGGCAGGGCAAAATCAGTGACCGCTTATATCAAAGACAGCCTTCTGGAGGAATAGTATGCGTAAATTGTTGAATACGTTGTTTATTACTACTGAGAATGCTTATTTATCTCTGGAAGGAGAAACCGTGTGTGTCGAGATCGCAAAACAGAAAGTGGGACAATTTCCTCTGCACACATTGGAGAGCATAGTCTGTTTTTCCTATAATGGAGCGACACCGGCTTTCATGGGGGCATGTGCCAGGCGAGGCATCAACCTTACTTTTTTCAATCCGTTTGGTAAATTCTTATGCAGAGTGATTGGTGAAAATCAGGGAAATGTCCTTTTGAGGAAGCAGCAGTATCGACTATCTGATCAAAAGGAGGCCAGTTGTCTGATCGCACGCAATCTTATTTTAGGAAAGGTATTTAATTGCAGATGGAGCATTGACAGAACCTTGCGTGACCATCCTCTTCAAGTAGATACAGAACGCTGCAGAGAAGTGATTCAATACCTGATACAGGCCATGGATAAAATAAAAGATGAAACGGATCTGGACTCATTGCGGGGGTTGGAAGGAGAATGTGCCTCTCTTTACTTTGGGGTTTTTGATACCCTGATCCTGAATCAAAAAGATGCTTTTTCATTTAATGGAAGAAATAAACGGCCGCCATTAGATAATGTAAATGCAATGCTGTCCTTTGGCTATACCTTGTTGGCAAATGACTGCGCATATGCACTGGAAGGTGTTGGATTGGATTCCTATGTGGGATTTATGCACAGAGACCGGCCGGGAAGAAAATCTCTGGCACTTGATTTGATGGAAGAAATGCGCGCCGTTCTGGTGGATCGATTTGTTTTGACGCTTATCAACAACAGACAGATCAGAAAGGAACATTTTCAAAGTTCCGAAAGCGGTGCGGTAGAATTTACGGAAGAAGGCCGGAAAAAATTTATCACTGCCTGGCAGGAACACAAACGGGAACAGATCACACATCCTTATTTGCAGGAAAAAATATGCTGGGGTTTGGTGCCGCATGTTCAGGCTTTGCTGCTCGCCAGACATTTGCGGGGAGACATGGATGGCTATCCGCCTTTTATGTGGAAGTGAGGATGAGATCATGCTTGTATTAATTACCTATGATGTGAATACGGAAGACAGTAAGGGAAAAACCCGCCTGCGTAAAGTGGCGAAGCAATGTGTAAATCATGGCCAACGAGTTCAAAATTCTGTATTTGAATGCATTCTGGATGCCGGTCAATGTAAGTTGCTTAAAGCGCAGTTACTTGAAATTATTGACGAAACAAAAGACAGCCTGCGGTTTTATTATCTGGGAAATCAGTATAAAAGTAAGATAGAACATTACGGTGCAAAGCAGACATTCGAGCAGGAAGGTGTGCTCATTCTATAGTGCGAATTGGAACCGCACATAAAATGCCTGGTTGGTTCGCACTAAAAAGTAAGGGATGGAGGCTCGTATGTGTGCCGGTTCTTATCTTGGGGCGTATTATTTCTGGCTACAGAAGTAATAATATTTATTTTTTAGCATAAATATAGATAAAGACAGGGGATAGTTTTTGTCTATTTTTGCGGTCACTCCCCGTGCGGGAGTGTGGATTGAAATCGTAATACTCGCGGCTGCCAAAGTTGAACTGGTAGCGGTCACTCCCCGTGCGGGAGTGTGGATTGAAATAGCTTTTTGACACCGACGCCCAGATCATCGACCGGTCACTCCCCGTGCGGGAGTGTGGATTGAAATTTCCTGGACTGCCCTCTGCTGGCTGACGGAGTGTGTCACTCCCCGTGCGGGAGTGTGGATTGAAATATCTTGCCGTGGAAGAGCCTGTCGGCCGTTCCGGTCACTCCCCGTGCGGGAGTGTGGATTGAAATAGCCCATTGACGACGGAGTCGAAGAGCTGCTTCGCGTCACTCCCCGTGCGGGAGTGTGGATTGAAATTGCATCGACTCGTCGAACATGTAGCCAGACGACAGTCACTCCCCGTGCGGGAGTGTGGATTGAAATGACTCGTAGTAAGAGGCGCCGGAGATGCAGGTCGTCACTCCCCGTGCGGGAGTGTGGATTGAAATCATCTGTTCCTCGTAGACCTCCCAATAAGACTGCTCGTCACTCCCCGTGCGGGAGTGTGGATTGAAATCGCTCCTTTAATTGGGCAACTTGGCAAAAATTATGTCACTCCCCGTGCGGGAGTGTGGATTGAAATATCTATGTTTTTCTGCCGGAGCTCCGCACTCTTGTCACTCCCCGTGCGGGAGTGTGGATTGAAATGTTTCTGCGAGTCTTCAAACGCTCTCCCTTGCTCGTCAGTCACTCCCCGTGCGGGAGTGTGGATTGAAATCCCAACGGAGAGAGAGAAGACATCACTGGTGGTCGTCACTCCCCGTGCGGGAGTGTGGATTGAAATTACTTTTTGCCCTATCAGATCCATTGCTACACCGTCACTCCCCGTGCGGGAGTGTGGATTGAAATCGCAATATCAAGGACTATCACAATACACAGGCCAGTCACTCCCCGTGCGGGAGTGTGGATTGAAATTGCTTCGATTGTGCAAGTACTTCCATTTCTTAACGTCACTCCCCGTGCGGGAGTGTGGATTGAAATACATATTTTTAAACGCAAAAAAGCTGGACTACTGTCACTCCCCGTGCGGGAGTGTGGATTGAAATCCCTATAGGGGGGGGTATCAAAAACTTTACCTTGGTCACTCCCCGTGCGGGAGTGTGGATTGAAATCTCTGTTTCCTGAAGGTAGCGATCTACTTCCTTCCGTCACTCCCCGTGCGGGAGTGTGGATTGAAATCTTACAAAGGGAAGTAAATAGATTGAGAAATACCGTCACTCCCCGTGCGGGAGTGTGGATTGAAATGATAACTTACACGCATTCCACCATACACAAAAAATGTCACTCCCCGTGCGGGAGTGTGGATTGAAATACAGCATAGAAGCCATCACACAGCCCACTGTTAGTCACTCCCCGTGCGGGAGTGTGGATTGAAATCGGAAACGGATGTGGAAACGGCATGAATGGTTGGGTCACTCCCCGTGCGGGAGTGTGGATTGAAATTGATTGCTGCTGTGGTGTGCAGAGAGCCATTGATGTCACTCCCCGTGCGGGAGTGTGGATTGAAATCTCTTGAGCAATCGGGATTGATATGTCATAGCTGGTCACTCCCCGTGCGGGAGTGTGGATTGAAATAGAATAGCAGAGTTCACAGCATAGAAACCATCACAGTCACTCCCCGTGCGGGAGTGTGGATTGAAATCGTCCTTATACTCATCTACATATATATCGCCGGGCTTGTCACTCCCCGTGCGGGAGTGTGGATTGAAATTGCAAATTTCTGATGTGTGCCGCCGCTTTCCTTGGTCACTCCCCGTGCGGGAGTGTGGATTGAAATGTTTTTTGCTTTGGGTTCTTGCCCTTTGCTGTTGTCACTCCCCGTGCGGGAGTGTGGATTGAAATTGAAATCCGGGGATTGTCACAGCTTCCCCATCCGCCGTCACTCCCCGTGCGGGAGTGTGGATTGAAATGCTTTATCGTTATGTAGATTGTTTAATAACCAGTTGTCACTCCCCGTGCGGGAGTGTGGATTGAAATTGGGAGAAAACAATCCGCTTGTTGCCGCTGAAATCGTCACTCCCCGTGCGGGAGTGTGGATTGAAATTCCGACAGTAAGTATGTTGTCGAGACCATGAACGGGTCACTCCCCGTGCGGGAGTGTGGATTGAAATCAACGGATAGATTGGAGCGATACCCCATGACCTACGTCACTCCCCGTGCGGGAGTGTGGATTGAAATTCACCAGAGCAGAAGCCGAAGCCGCGTTGAAAGAAGTCACTCCCCGTGCGGGAGTGTGGATTGAAATATGCCATAGAAGAGGCATTGGAAGAAATCGTGGAGTCACTCCCCGTGCGGGAGTGTGGATTGAAATAATAAAGACTTTCTGCGGTCTGGGCTGAATATGAGTCACTCCCCGTGCGGGAGTGTGGATTGAAATCGTTTTTGCCGATTGCCTTAAGCTCCATCTCTTTGCGTCACTCCCCGTGCGGGAGTGTGGATTGAAATGTTTTTTTGTTTTGGGCTCTTGCCCTTTGCTGTTGTCACTCCCCGTGCGGGAGTGTGGATTGAAATCGCCCTCTATGCCATATCTGGCGGCGATCTCCTCGTCACTCCCCGTGCGGGAGTGTGGATTGAAATGTTTTTTTGTTTTGGGCTCTTGCCCTTTGCTGTGTCACTCCCCGTGCGGGAGTGTGGATTGAAATCTTGGAGAGTCCAGGGTAGGGGGGGTATAAAAATGTCACTCCCCGTGCGGGAGTGTGGATTGAAATTTTGCTCCAACCTCCGCCCTATCTGGGCGGAACGCGTCACTCCCCGTGCGGGAGTGTGGATTGAAATTCGCATATCCTCCCATTTTCCAAACACATGTGCGAGTCACTCCCCGTGCGGGAGTGTGGATTGAAATCACTCAGAAAAAGAATATAAGCCCGGCGATATATAGTCACTCCCCGTGCGGGAGTGTGGATTGAAATCGGTAGAAAAAGAGGATATGAGGAACCGCCATATCGTCACTCCCCGTGCGGGAGTGTGGATTGAAATTTTTAAGCTGCTCTTTGCCGCCGTTCTCATATCCCGTCACTCCCCGTGCGGGAGTGTGGATTGAAATCTTAAGGGAGAAAGAACGGCAGATAAACCGCGACCGTCACTCCCCGTGCGGGAGTGTGGATTGAAATATCTCTAAGCTGGACGGCATTAACAGTGGGCTGTGGTCACTCCCCGTGCGGGAGTGTGGATTGAAATATGAGACTCATTGTAAGCCTTTACCACTTTTGACGTCACTCCCCGTGCGGGAGTGTGGATTGAAATGGTGTCTGGGCTATCTGCTCCACCCTGGCCGTCTGGTCACTCCCCGTGCGGGAGTGTGGATTGAAATCTATCTGGATAAATACGGGCGCAGTAATCGTTGGTCACTCCCCGTGCGGGAGTGTGGATTGAAATACTGCCTTCTTCCAGCACATTAGACAATAAAAGGTCACTCCCCGTGCGGGAGTGTGGATTGAAATCGTCTCCGTGATGTAGATATCGGCTGTTGTGTCGGTCACTCCCCGTGCGGGAGTGTGGATTGAAATCAGACTGACCGCCGGATGAACCGATGGAATTGCCGTCACTCCCCGTGCGGGAGTGTGGATTGAAATGCTACAGCCGCATTGTTGATAGCCTGCTGTAAGCCGTCACTCCCCGTGCGGGAGTGTGGATTGAAATTCTCCACTGGTCTATCACTCCGACATTGATATTAGGTCACTCCCCGTGCGGGAGTGTGGATTGAAATTCCTCGTCTGTGGCGTCCACCAGTATAATATCTGTCACTCCCCGTGCGGGAGTGTGGATTGAAATCAGAAACTATCAGCCATACGGTTGGTAGTTTTTAGTCACTCCCCGTGCGGGAGTGTGGATTGAAATAGTGCTATCATATATACATAGCAAGGCAAACAAAGTCACTCCCCGTGCGGGAGTGTGGATTGAAATCCGCCGTCCCACCTGAAAAATGCCCATCACGTTCCCGTCACTCCCCGTGCGGGAGTGTGGATTGAAATCAAATCTGGAAACTCCCGGTACT
>CANCYO010000031.1 GCA_947382415.1 uncultured Lachnospiraceae bacterium
ATTTGGAATTGATGCAGGAAACTCTGCCGATGTACATTGACAAACAGCCTTTTAACGCTTATTACATGACGGTAAGCGGTCACAGCGTATACGCGTTTGACAACAATGCCATGGCAAGGGAAAATAAAGATGCCGTAGACGCATGGTGCGCGGAGAAAAATCTTTCCTACACGGAGCCGGTACGCGCTTATTTGGCGGCGAATCTTGAGCTTGAAAAAGCGATGGCGTATCTCGTGGAAACCCTTGAAGAAAAGGGTATTGCAAATGACACGGTCATCTGCATCGCGCCGGATCATTTTCCCTATGGGCTGGATTCGGACGCTTCCCTGGGAAATATGCCGTATTTGTCTGAATTATACGGTTATCCGGTGAACACCTATGAGGAGCGGGACAGGAGCCGAGCTATTATCTGGTGTGGGGCGCTTGAAGATCATGAGCCGGTCATTGTCGATACGCCCACCTCTTCTCTGGATATCCTTCCGACATTGTGCAATCTCTTTGGTGTGGAATGGGATTCCAGGCTTTATGTGGGAAGGGACGTGCTCTCAGATGCGCTTCCGCTTGTTTTCTGGGGAAATTATGACTGGAAAACTGATTTGGGGCATTATAGTGCAATCAGCAAAACTTTTACGCCGACAGATGAAAATGCCGTCATTCCGGAAGATTATGTAAAGCAGATATCCGGTATTGTGAGAAACAGAATGACATTTTCCAGGTCCGTGCTCAGCCATGATTATTATACGCATGTTTATGATGCGGTATCAGTGCCGGAATGATGTCGGAATGGTGGAAGTTTTTGTTGACAAAATTTAAAAAAGTTCATATTCTGAATGCAGGTAAAGAGGATTCTTTCCATTAGGCAATTTCGGCCGGAAGGATGGTGAGATTGCAGAAACATTTGATGGATATTTTGATCGACTCTGGCTGCCCACTGTATGATTCTCAGGTATCGGAGAGATTTGATGGCTGGACAGACAGATAACTTCTCATTAGAAAAGACGGCAATTCCTTTATGGATTGACGGCATCTTTAATAATCGATATTTGCTTTTCTGGCCTGGCTGCATAAATCACGAGTAGATAAAGTGTAGCTTTTTCCGTCTTTGATAAAATGTGTCCCACATTGCCGGAACTCAAAATGTACTTTGCGGGCGATACATTGCTCGCGTATGGAAAGTACCCATGCATAATCAAGCGGTCTGGCATTTTTGTCTGATTCGCCGCCGACTACGACTGATTCAACATTATCAAGATAGGCGGTAAGGTTTATTTCTTCAATCAATGGCTGGCAGATAATATTTTTATGTTTGACAGGCAGTTTGCTGAAAATGGAAAGCCTGTAATCAGCTCTGTTCTGATTTTCTACAGTACAGCCGACTGTAATATTATCATATCCATCGTTCCAGTCCGGTGGAATGCAATCCATAAACCGTTCAATACGCTTTGTCAAAAACAGAAAGTGCAGTTCAGAACGCTCCCGCATCATTTGCCAACATTCAGAACGCCATTCATCGGCATCCTCAATCAGAAAATCGGTAGAAAAGCAGAGATATACGGTTTCTCCCGATTTGATTTTATATGCTCCCGATTTATTTTTAGCCACAGGGGCATAGAAGTTGTCCGTCTTTACGATATTGTTCGTATCAATCCCGCGTTTGAAATCGCCCTTATGAATGTAACAATACCTGCATCCCTCGCTGTGTTTGCGGCAGCCGCGCCACGGGTTCCACATTGCCATATTTATAATCCTTCATATTCAGTATTAGCGAGTGGCGCCCATGACTGATCCACAGTCTTGGGCGCCACTCCTGCACAAGATCAAAGCGCTAATTACTCAAAGAAACATAAAACCTTTGCTGCGCTGCAGGGTCTCCTTCCTGCAATGCTTTCAAAGCGTTAATGAAAGCGTTGTCTGCCGCGTTCGCCTTTGTTCCGGCTGCATTTGTCTCCGATGCGGCCGTCATCGCATTATTTGCCTCGTCTAATATAGCGGCTTGGAACGCCAGCACCTGTTGTTCGTTTTTCTCAAGTTTATCTAGTTTGGCCTGTTTCTTTTCGGTATCTGCGCCACGCATTTCATCCTGATCGATCTCACCCTTTAAAATAGCGATGCCGTCTCTGGTTCTGGTTATAACCGTTCCCTGCTGGTTTGCCTGTTGTACGGAAACGTCTGCCGATACCATTGCATGTGCTTTTTTGCGGGACAGACTGCCCTCAGAATCCGAATCGCGGCCGGTAGTTTCGGTCTTTTCTGGAACAGGGGCTTTCTCCGTGCTTTCATCGGCTTGTTTTGTATCTGCGCCGCGCATCTCGTTTTGGCTCGTTTCTTCCTTCAGAATAACAATGCCATCGCTGGTATTGGTTATGACGGTTCCCTGACGCCCTGTCTGTTGGTCGGCGGCTTGCGGATTCTTGTCGTCCGCCTTATCTGAGGATGTCTCCTGTGTCTGCGGTTTATCCTCTGACGCTTCCGTTTTGTCAGGTTTCTCATCTTCCTGCAGCTTCGCCAGCATGATTTCCCTTTTCTGTGACTTGCGAAGAGTTTCCTGATGCTGTTTTAAGTCTGTGTTGAGACTGGATATCTCTTTCTGAAGCTTTTTTTGCTCGTCAATTTTTTCGTTGACAGGAATATCTTCTTTGGAAGTTAATTTCTGCAGCTTCTGCTGTGCATTTGCAATCTCATTCCGGATATTTTTGCTTTTCGGATCTGTGGAGTCTGCCGTGATCGTCTGCATGCCCGACATACCGTTCGCTGATGTTACACTGCCAATTCCCATAACGATGGTCTCCTTTCCTGTTAGATTCTGTTCCCGTGTCTTTTATCCTTCAAGGTATTATTTTTTTATATTTTATTCCGTTACTGTAGTTACTTATATTTTACTATTTTTTACCTGCAGGAATCAAGACATTTTTCAATTATTTGTAATTATTTGTTATTAAAATTTTGCCGTTTATTTTTGAAAATTTCCTATTGACTGTACAGTAACTGTACGGATTAAGATGAAATTACAAAAATACAACAAGCGAACAGGAGAAAACGCTATGAAAAATTTGAGATGGTTGTGGGTTACAGTCGGTATTATTGTTGTTCTGGCCGGGGCGTTATGGTTTTGTTTTGGAGAAAAGCTCAGGACGATCTATATATCTCTGGACAGCTTCAAGGATGAAAATCTGGCGCATACCTTTCAGCATACCCCGGAAATACAGCCGACAAAAAAGATTGCCAGGGGGGAAGGGGAGTTCCGTTTTTTAAAAGAGGACAATGTTTGGTTGGCGGACGGATTTTATTACGAAGGCGAATTCTATCCGACGGCGGAGTTTATGGAGGACACGGAGACTTCCGCCATGCTGGTCATTAAGGACGATGTGATCAGGTATGAGAAATACTTTTTTGGAGGAGACGAGAACACTCTGTTTGCTTCCAATTCGATGGGCAAGTCTTTTGTGTCGGCGCTTATGGGGATCGCGGTATCCGAGGGAGCTGTGGGAAGCGTTGAGGATCCCATCGGGAAATACATTCCGGAGTTTATGGGTACGGAACTGGAAAACATTCCGATCAGGGCATGTTTACAGATGGCTTCCGGGATTGATTTCGACGAGGATACGGATATGAGCGGATTTTCCATGAAAACTCTGCTTGGAACGCCGGCCATGAAGGTCATTTCCAAATATGGAGTACAGGAAGAGCCGTACACTTACCGCAGGTATTTGAGTATCAACACGGAGATTCTGGGACAGGTTATCAAAAATGCCACGGGATGCAGTCTGGCGGAGTATATGGAAGAAAAGCTCTGGAAGAGGATCGGCGCAGCCCATGACGCGTATTGGACATTGAGCAATGGCACGGAGCTGGCGATGGGAGGACTGAGTGTTTCCCTCAGGGATTATGCGCGGTTTGCGAGACTGTATCTGAACAGAGGAAGCTGGAATGGGGAGCAGATCCTGCCGGAGGAATGGGTGCGGGACAGCATGGATATCAGTGCGGATTTCTCGAAGCCCGGAGCTAATTACGACGCTTACAACGCCATCGGGTACGGCTACCAGTGGTGGATACCGGAGGGGGATGAGGCCGAGTTTATGGCCATCGGCGTTTATGGGCAGTGGATTTATGTCAATCCGCACAGGGGAGTGATCATTGTGAAGACCAGCGCAGATCCTGACTTTATGGATAAGGGATATGAGCTGAAGCATGTGGAATTCTTCAGGGCGGTTGCAGCAGGAATCTCCTGACAACTACTCGAGGATAGGGATATCGATCTGGACGATATAGTCCTCGATCCGGTCGATGACATTTTCGTTGATCCCCATTTCGTATGAAAATCCGTGAAGGGTCAAATCATGCTCTTTGGCATAGTCGAAGATTTCCCGATACCGTTTTGGCAGCAGGCTCCAGTCTCCTTTATGGAAGGCCCTCAGGTATTTGCCGCCGGGAGTGATATGCAGCCCGTTCCGGTAGGGGAGAAACGGAATTTCGATAAAGAGCAGGGAATAATCGTCATAGCGGCCGGCCTGCAGGCTGGCCACGGAGATCATGGAACCGTAGGTAGCTTTGTGGAGGCGGCCAAGCCGGTATTTTTCCGTTTCGGCGGTGATCAGCTCCACCTCCCGCTCAAAGGAGGTCTCACGGTCTATGGCTACGGTGATGAGACAGCGCTCCTCCTTTTCGATGATGGTTATCTCGGACAGATCCATGTTCAACAGGGTATCCATGTTCCGATGGTGCGTGGCAAGCAGTGTCCGCACCGCCTGCAGGTGGGTGATCTGCAGGTCGAGAGCTGTCATTTTTTCTTCCAGGAGCCGTTTTAAACTGTCGGCCGAACGGTTTTTCATAAAATGCTGTATCTCGCCGATGGACACGTCCAGCTCCCGAAGCAGCAGGATCGTTTCGAGAATGGGACTTTGATGATAGCTGTAGCAGCGGTAGCCGTTTTCGGGATTGATGGCGGCCGGCTTGAACAGACCGATCTCATCATACCACATCAGAGTCTTTTTGTTGATGCCATGCATGGCGGCGAATTGGCCGATTGTGAGAAGTTTGTCTTTTTGATTCATGTTTTTATGGTATCATACGCAGGTATCAAATTCAAGTCAAATAAAGGAAGGGTTTAGCCTATGGAAAGCTCAAATGTGTACGAGAAGCCGGTTACGCTTAAAAATATCATAAAATTTGCAGTGCCGACCATTGCCATGACAGTGTTTATGTCTTTTTACACAATGGTTGACGGGCTGTTTGTGTCGAATCTGATCGGCACGGACGCGCTCTCCGCCATCAATCTGACAGCGCCGGTCATTCAGCTTGTCACGGCAGTCTCCACCATGCTTGCCACCGGGGGCAGCGCGGTCATCATGAAAAAGATGGGAGAGCAGAAAGCGGAGGAGGCAAGGGAGGATTTCACATTCTTAATTCTGGTGAATGTCGCTGTGGGAATCGTCATGTGCGCGGCGGGGTATCTGGCGATGGAGCATATTTTTGCCGGAATGAAGCTGTCCGCGGATGTGGAAAGGTACTGCGTGGAATATCTGAGCAGGTATCTGCTGTTCACTGTGCCAATCCTTCTGATGAATAATTTTACGCTGTACATGATCGCAAGCGAAAAAGCAAGGCTTTCTCTGGTCTGCTCGGTGGCGGGCGGTGTCCTGAATATGGTTCTTGACTATGTGTTTATCGCCGGATTCGGCATGGGGATTGGCGGCGCGGCGATCGCCACGGGACTTGGTTATTCCGTGACGGCGGTTGTGGGTTTGTTTGTCTTTGCTCAGAAAAAAAGCCTTTTGCATTTCAGAAAACCGGCGTTCCGGTTCAGGGTCCTGGCAAAGGCGGCCTCGAACGGATGCTCGGAGATGGCGACTGCTCTTGTCACCGGCATTGTCACCATGATGTTCAACTGGACCATGCTGCGCTATGTGGGGGAGGATGGAGTCGCCGCAGTTACGATCATCATGTATGTACTGATGTTTGCAAGTTCCCTGTACACCGGATATTCCTACGGTGTAGCCCCCATGCTCAGCTATTATTATGGGGAACGGAATACCCAAAAGCTTGGCAAACTGGTTGCGGTCAGTTTAAAGGTGATCGCCGGTATTTCGCTTATCACGGTTGCGGTCTCCTTTCTGTTGACAGAGCCCCTTGTGTCTGTCTTTGCCCGCCCGGATAATCCGGTGTACGGGCTGGCGGTGACGGGAAACCGGATCTGTACGCTCGCGCTGCTTTTTATCGGTTTCAATATTTTTGCCAGCGGAATGTTTACAGCATTGTCGAACGGAGTGGTCTCGGCGGTCCTGGCGTTTTCCAGATCTTTTGTGTTTATGCTGCTCACGATGCTCACGCTGCCGCTGATCCTTGGCGTGAACGGGATCTGGCTGGCCACGCCTGCGGCGGAGCTGATGGCGCTTGGGTTGTCCGTCTTCCTGTTTTTAAAGTACAGGAAGCGGTATGGGTACCTCTAATCAGAAATTCGCAAGTCAGCAAATCAGAAATTTGATAAAAAACTGTTGACGTATACGATTTTTATGTTATAATGTGTAATGTGTATGGGATGCTCCGTACATAGAATAACCCAATCAGTCATGTTACTAGAGGGACTGAAGGGAGGTCAGGTGCAGAATGTCTAACGTAATCGTAAAAGAGAACGAGACTTTGGACAGCGCATTGCGTCGCTTCAAGAGAAGTTGTGCTAAGGCGGGTATCCAGCAGGAGATTCGGAAGAGAGAGCATTACGAGAAGCCCAGCGTAAAGCGCAAGAAAAAGTCTGAAGCAGCAAGAAAACGCAAATATAACTAACATGCAAATCCCTGACCGGTCACCGATCAGGGATTTTGTAGTTTTTGGCAGGTAGTTTTTAATACCATGAAACAGTGCGAGGTGTAAATAAGATGTGGACTAAAGAACTGTTTGGGACGGATGTGTACCATCTCGTGGCGGCTTTTGTGCTTTACAGTATGCTGGGATGGCTGGTGGAGTCCATTTACATGTCCTTCTGCAACCGCAAGCTTACCAACAGAGGTTTTGGAAAAGGGCCGTTCTGTCCGATCTACGGATTTGGCGCAGTGGCGTGTTATCTGTTGTTGAGTCCTCTGAAGGGGCATTATGTGGCGCTTTACATAATCGGGGCCATACTGGCCACGGTGTTTGAGTTCATCGTGGGCAAGGGCATGATCAAATTTCTGGGTGAGCTCTGGTGGGACTACAATGACAAGCCGTTTAATTACAAAGGGATCATTTGTCTGGAGAGTACCATTGCCTGGGGGTTTTATGCCATCGGTATCATTCAGTTTGTCAATGCCATGATCTATTGGGTGATCGACAAGATTGATTACCGCATGGGGATCCGTCTTGTGGTGACGGCGCTGGTGTTGGTGGTGATCGATTACGCGATTCAGCTCACCAAGGTGTTTGACATTGATGTGCGGGAGAAGAGAGATCATTTTATCGAGAGATGCCATGCGTTTTTAAATCGATAAAGCAAGCAGGAAACAGGTATAACCTATGCCACATTCCCATATTCTGTAGTAGATAAAATGAATGGGAGTGTGGCATTTTTATGCGCAGGAGAATCACAAAGAGATTATTGGCGGCATTGCTGGTTCTGGTATTTATCTTTATTCCGAATCGTTCGGCCCGGGCAGAGCTTGCTGTCTCCACGCCGTCGGCGATTTTGATAGAGGCTTCCACCGGGGAGGTCATTTTTGAGAAGAATGCGACGGAGCGGAGAAGTCCCGCCAGCATCACCAAGATCATGACGCTGCTCTTGACCTTTGAGCAGATAGAGGCGGGCAGGGTCAAACTCACGGACGATGTGCTGGTCAGCGCCCATGCCGCAGGTATGGGAGGTTCACAGGTATTTCTGGCAGAGGGCGAGGTGCAGACATTGGAGACCATGATCAAATGCATTGTGGTGTCCAGCGGAAATGACGCCAGCGTTGCGGTGGCGGAGCATCTGGCAGGGAGCGAGGAAGCCTTTGTGGAGAAGATGAATCAGAAGGCGGCTGTGCTGGGGATGACGGATACGAATTTTGTGGACTGTTGTGGACTGACGGATTCCGACGACCATTATTCCACGGCGCGGGACGTGGCCATCATGTCCCGGGAGCTGGTCACAAAGTATCCCGAGATTTATCAATATACCACCATATGGATGGAAGATATCACCCATACCACAAAACAGGGCGAGACCAAATTTACATTGAACAGCACCAACAAGCTGTTAAAGCAGTATCAATACACCACAGGCCTGAAGACAGGTTCCACCAGCAAAGCGAAGTTCTGTATCTCCGCCACCGCCAACAAGGAGGGGATTGATCTGATCGCGGTGGTGATGGGAGCGGAGACGGGGGCGGATCGTTTTCAGGACGCCCAGGTAATGTTAAGCTACGGCTTCAGTGTCACGGATCTGTTTGTGGACACCAACGAGGAGGCGCTGCCGTCCCTTATGGTAAAGGGCGGCGTAAAGCCGGAGACGGCGCTTCGGTATCAGGGAGAGTTCCGCTATCTGGACATGGAAGGAAATTCCCTGGCCGGTGTGGAAAAAGTGGTGGAGCTGCCGGAGACTGTCATTGCGCCTGTAAAGGCCGGCACGGAGGCAGGAAGGGCGAAGTATCTGTTAAACGGTGTGGAGATCGGGCATACGCCGATTCTCTATGCGGAGGATGTGGAGAAAGCGGCTTACAGGGATTATCTGAAAAAGGCCATGGGATTCTTCCTGCTCTGAGTGGAAGGCTTACCTTACCGGTGGGTGGAACTGTGGGAGACAAAGCCGGAAAATAGCAGAAAGTACAACGGGGAAGCGTTATGTGGGATATACTGTTCATGGCTGTGACCGTGATGGCATTAGTCTTAATATGGATCATGATTTATGACAGCAATCGTTTTGTGGTGCGGGAGCATGTGTTTCATGACGCCCGCATCCGGCAAAATGTCCGTGCGGTGGTTCTTGCTGATCTGCACAACAAAAAGTATGGAAGGGACAATGCCCGTCTGCTGGAAGCCATCCGGGCAGCAAAGCCGGATATGATCCTGGTGGCGGGAGATCTGCTCACGGCAAAGCCGGGGGCGCCTCTCTCCACGGCGCTGCAGCTACTGGAGGAGCTTGCGAAGGACTATCCCGTCTATTACGGCAATGGCAATCACGAACAGCGTCTGGGCCTCTATCCGGATACTTATAAAGACATGGCGAAGCGCTATGCGGAAGGGTTGGAGCGGCTGGGCATCCGGCCGCTTGTAAACGCCCATGTGCAGCTTGCCGACTGGGGTATCACGGTGTACGGCGCACAGATCGACAAGCGCTACTACCGGCGCCTGCACGGGCAGGTTATGGAGGAGTCCTATCTGGAGCGTATTCTTGGAAAAGTGGACAAGTCTTCCTTCAACATCCTGCTGGCCCACAATCCGGATTATTTTCCCCGATATGCCGGATGGGGAGCGGATCTGGTGTTGTCGGGACATCTTCACGGCGGTATTGTGCGTGTCCCTTTTTGGGGAAAAGGGGTGGCGTCCCCTCATATCAGTCTGTTCCCGCGTTATGACGGCGGGCGGTTTGACGAGGATGGCAGCGTGATGCTGGTGAGCAGAGGTCTGGGTATGCATACCATCCCCATCCGGCTCTTCAATCCCGGGGAGCTTCTGGTGCTGGATTTCGGGAGCCCGGATTCTGAGGCCGGATTCTAAGGCCGGATTCCGAGGCCAGATCCTGAGAACGTAAGTTCAGCTTGAAAAGTATGCCTTTTCCCGTTAAAATAGTATCTGTTGTCTGGAGGTGGCTATGGCGATACCTGTTAAGCTGGAGGCGTTTGAGGGTCCGTTGGATCTGTTGCTCCACCTGATCGAGAAAAATAAAATAGATATTTATGATATTCCCATTGTTGAGATCACTGAGCAATATCTGGATTACATCCGGCAGATGGAATCGGAGGATATGAATGTGATGAGCGAGTTTCTGGTCATGGCTGCGACGCTGGTTGACATTAAGTGCCGTATGCTGCTCCCCAGGGAAGTGAACGAGGAGGGGGAGGAGGAAGACCCCAGAGCGGAACTGGTTCAGAAGCTGCTGGAATACAAGATGTACAAGTTTATGTCGCTTGCTCTCCGTGACAGGCAGATCGACGCGGCGCACAATCTCTACAGGAAGCAGCAGCTTCCCGAGGAGGTGGCGGCGTACAGGCAGCCGGTGGACTATGAGGAGCTGATCGGCGACATGACGCTCAACAGACTTCATGAGATCTTTAAATCCATTGTCCGCAGACAGGAGGACAAGATAGACCCCATCCGCAGCCGCTACGGCAGGATCGAGAAGGATGAGATCGATATGGATATGAAGACGCTCTATGTGGAGGCATATGCCAGAGAACATAAGAGCTTCAGCTTCCGAAGACTCCTTGAGAAGCAGAAGAGCAGAGCGGAGATTATCGTGACATTTCTGATCATTCTGGAGTTGATGAAGACCGGGAAGATCAGCATCAGTCAGGAACATATATTTGACGATATCACCATTATCTCCAATGTGGCGTGAGAATTATAGCGTGAAAGTGCGGGTGAATAGCCCGGCCCTGAGAGGATGAACATATGGAGCGTACGAAAGCGCAGGCTGTGATAGAGGCGGTGCTGTTTACCATGGGAGAGTCTGTGGAGATCAACAGGCTGGCAGAAGTGATAGAAGAAGATATAAAAACCACAAAGGTTATTTTGCAGGAAATGCAGGAGCGGTATGAGCAGGAGGACAGGGGGATTTTTATCACCTATCTGGACGACGCCGTACAGTTGTGCACCAAGGCGGAGATGTATGAATACCTGATTAAGATCGCCAGGACTCCGAAGAAGATGACTCTGACTGATACGGTGCTGGAGACTCTGTCCATCATTGCCTATAAACAGCCGGTGACCAGGGTGGAGATCGAGAAGGTGAGAGGCGTGAGCTGCGATCACGCCATCAATAAGCTGTTGGAGTACGATCTGATCACGGAGCTGGGACGGCTGGACGCCCCGGGACGACCGCTTTTGTTTGGCACCACGGAGCAGTTTCTGCGCAGCTTTGGCGTAAAGAGCCTGGAGGATCTGCCGGAGTTGGGTCCCGTGCAGCTCGAGGAATTCAAGGCCCAGGCGGAGGCGGAGGTGCAGCTTCAGCTGGATGTATAGTATGGTCAGAATGAAGAAAGGCATAAAAGCTCTAATCTATTCACTGCCGGTTATAATTGCGATAATCGCGGGAACCTTAGCGATTTGGAAGTGTGATGATAAAGCTGAACATTATGAGATCGAATCATTTGTACTGATAAACAATATACCGTATATTGTCCGGGAAGGAACAGCATATTATTGGGATGATGATCAGAGAGCCTGGATTGTTTATAGGGAAGGAGTGAAAGAACTTTTTCAGGGAGAGTCGGAGTGTGTCTTAAAGGCAGATGGAAGCTTAGAGGTCTGTGCGGATGAGTATTCGGATTCGAATGATACGCAGCCCCTTGGAGTGTTGTATAATACCCGGCAGGCAAATAATTTACTGGATATCAGTCGGAATACGCCCATACGGACTTTGAACAGAGAGGTGGTAAGCGGAAAATGCTGGGCTCTTTGTGAGGACGGCAGTATGCTGATAAATCCTGGCGAAGAATATATTCCCCTGGAAATTCCTGATGAAACGATAAAAGATATATCAGGAAATTTTGTTTTGACGGAAGCAGGAAATGTATACCGGATTGATAATGTTACATTTGGGACATTTTCCTGTAAACAGATATCGGAGGACAGATTCACAGCGATCGCTGCCTGCGAGTCTGCCCCGCGGTGTGTGGGCATCCGCGATGATAATACTGCCGTTATGTGGTCTGATCTGGAGCCGCTTAATCTCACGTCATGGAAGAATGTAAAAGAAATAGCCGTAGGTTTTAATTATTGTGTCGGTTTGTCACAGAGCGGAAAAGTTCTTTATGCAGACTATGTTAAAAACAGGGAGACGGATGTATCCGGGTATCTGCGGGGAATAAAGGCAGAGCATATTACCTGCTGTTATGAGACAATAGCGATCATAAAGAATGACGGTTCAGTGGAAATGATCGATATATCGAAATAAAACTTCATATATAAGTCCCATGTGCCTGAATCATAATCAGGGCAACAGGCCTCATATATATTAGCAAACCGCATTGCGGAGGATACCTATGCGGATAAACCATGTCAAATCTGTTGTGGTACGGCTGATAGGAGGCTTTTTTTGCGTTCTGCTTTTGATGAGTACGGTGCAGGAAGCGGCGCTTGTGGGGAAGGCGGAGAGCGCGGACTTAAGTCTCTATGCCACGGCGGCCGTGCTGCTGGACGCGGACTCGGGGCGGGTATTGTACGAGAAGGAGGGGTATACGCCCATGGCCATGGCCAGTACCACCAAGATCATGACCTGTATTCTTGTGCTGGAGGAGGGAAATCTGGACGATTTTGCCCAAGTGTCCGCCTATGCCGCCTCCATGCCGAAGGTAAAGCTCTATGCCAGACAGGGGGAGGAGTATCAGGTGAGGAGCCTGCTCTTTTCGCTGATGCTGGAATCCCACAATGATTCCGCGGTAATTCTGGCGGAGTACATAGGAAAGCGTTATCTGCCCGGGGAGCTCGCGCAGAAAAGCGTGGCGGACTTTTCTGTGGAGGAGAGTAAACAGGCGGTGAAGGCTTTCGCCAATCTCATGAACGCAAAGGCGCGGGAACTCGGATGTAAGGACACCTGGTTTATCACGCCAAACGGACTGGATGCCACGGAAACTTTTGAGGACGCTGGCGGAGAGCAGATACAGCGGGAGCACTGCACTACGGCGGCGGAGCTTGCCCGGATCATGGCGTATTGTGTGAAAGAATCCCCCGGCAGGGATCTGTTCAGGGAGATCACCCGGACGGAGAGCTATTCCTTTTATGAGAACGGCAGAAGCGTGACCTGTGTAAACCATAATGCCTTTCTGAATATGATGGAGGGGGCTTTCAGCGGCAAGACCGGATTTACCAACAAGGCCGGCTATTGCTATGTGGGGGCCCTGGAGCGGGACGGCAAAACTTTTATTGTGGCGCTTTTGGCCTGCGGGTGGCCCAACAACAAGACTTACAAATGGAGCGATTCCAGAGAGCTGATGGAGTATGGCCTGGAAAACTTTGAGTACCGGGAGATCGCGGGGGAAGATACGGCATTTGACGAGACGCGTCTTCAGCCGCTTGTGGTGGAGGACGGGCAGACGCAGATACTCGGCGGGACTGCCAGAGTGGAGCTTGAGATCAGAGAGCGCCATCCCGACACTCAGGAGGAGAAAGCTCCTGCGCGGCTGCTCATGCGGGGGGACGAGGAGATCAAGGTGGACTGTGAGCTTCAAAAGCATCTGCAGGCTCCCGTCAGGGCGGGAACTCAGGTGGGATGTATTCTCTATAGCGTGGACGGACAGGTGTATTTCACAGAGACCATCGTGACCAGGAGCAATGTGGAGAAAGTAGAGCTTCCGTGGTGCATGGAGCAGGTGTTCAAACGCTTTCTGGTACTCTGAAAAATTGTCAAAAAAATCCGAAAAAAATGCAATTCGTTCTAGGCGAGTTGCTTTTTTTATGTTATACTATCATGGACAAAATATGGGGGTCTATATCCCCGCATTGATTTGTTTGTTCTTTATCATTATAAATGGAGGGCTGAAAGCATGAGTACTACTTCAAAAGCGAGTCAAAGAATTGCAGCTTTACTCGACGACAACAGTTTCGTTGAAATCGGCGGGCTTGTCACGGCAAGAGCCACTGATTTTAATATGAAACCAACAGAAACTCCTTCTGACGGATGTATCACCGGCTATGGAGTGATCGACGGTAATCTTGTGTATGTCTACAGCCAGGATGCTTCTGTGATGAACGGGACCATCGGCGAGATGCATGCGAAAAAGATTGCGGGTCTCTATGATCTGGCGATGAAGACAGGAGCGCCTGTCATCGGCCTGCTCGACTGCGCGGGCGTGAGACTGCAGGAGGGAACGGATGCTCTTGCGGCGTTCGGCAGCATTTATGCGAAGCAGGCGGCAGCCAGCGGCGTGATTCCTCAGATCACGGCGGTGCTCGGTTCCTGCGGCGGCGGACTGGCATTGTTCCCCACATTGACAGACTTTACTTTTATGGAGGAGAAAAATGCGAAGCTGTTCGTCAATGCACCCAACGCGCTGGACGGCAATGTCATCACCAAGTGCGATTCTTCCTCCGCAGCATTCCAGTCCCAGGAGAGCGGTATTGTGGATGTGGTGGCTGACGAGGCAACGATCTTTGCAAAGATCCGCGAGCTCATCGGTTTACTTCCTGCAAACAATGAGTCCTATGCCGGGGAGGAGTGCAGCGATGATCTGAACCGAGTGAACCCGGAGATCGCAGGCTGTGTGGGCGACACCTCCATCGCACTGTCCATACTGGCCGACGATAATCGTTTCTTTGAGGTGAAGGAAGGCTATGCGAAGCAGATGGTCACCGGTTTTATGCGTCTGAACGGCATGACTGTGGGCGCGGTGGCAAACCGCTGCGAGATCTGCGACGAGGAGGGCAAGGTGGCAGAGAAGTTTGACGCCGTGCTCACCAGACAGGGCTGCGAGAAGGCGGCAGACTTTGTGAATTTCTGCGATGCTTTCGGAATCCCCGTGCTGAGCCTCACCAATGTAAAGGGTTATGAAGCCACCGTGTGTTCGGAGAAGGGAATTGCCAGAGCGGCAGCAAGGCTTACCTATGCGTTTGCAAGCGCAACGGTTCCCAAGGTGAATGTGATCGTAGGCAATGCGTACGGCACCGCTTATGTGGCCATGAATTCCAAGGCCATCGGAGCGGATATCACCATGGCATGGCCCGATGCCCAGGTAGGGGCCATGGAGGGCGCACTGGCTGCGAAGATCATGTATGACGGCCAGGGTGCGGATGTGATCAAAGAGAAGGCTGCAGAGTATGAGCAGATGAACCTGAATGTCAATCATGCGGCCAGAAGAGGATATGTAGATCAGATCGTAAATGCGGCTGACACCAGAAAATATGTGATCGGCGCATTTGAAATGTTGTTCACAAAGAGTGAAGACGGTCCTGCAAAGAAGCATGGCACTGTCTAGAAAGGGTGATTGTAAGATGAAGAAATTTTTGGCTTTGACCTGTATGATTGCCTGTATCTTTGGACTGACAGCCTGCGGAAATGATAAGCATTATACGGACTATGAGCAGGATAAGCTGAAAGAGGCCACTGCTCTGGCGGAGACGCAGTTAATTCCCGCCATTCAGGATGTGCTGAACAATCCCACGGCCGCTGTGCTCTACGAGTACACTCCCGAGGAGGTGGAGTATATCGTGGCGCAGGTCTATAAGCTCGAGGTAGACGGCAATGCATTTATCAAAGCGCTGGATTCCTTTTCCGCAGCTTATAAGGAGATCGGCGGAACCGGTGAGATCACAGGTTCCACGGCAGATATCGACGGTGATCAGATCATCATTAATGTGTCGATAAAAGGTCCTGCGCAGAATGCGCAGGCGGAAGTGGTGCTCTCCAACGACTTTTTCTTTAAACTGGAGTCGGCGTCTCTCAACAAGACGAGCACTATGGGAGATTTAATGGGTAAGGCGGCGATGAATACGCTGCTTGGCATGGGTTCCGTGTTCACGGTGCTGATCCTGATCTCACTGATCATATCCAGCTTCAGTCTTATTTCCAAAGTGCAGGCCAGGTCGGCTGACAAAAAGAGCACTCAGACTGCGGCGGGCAGCGCCGCAGAGACAGCTCCGGTTTCCGCACAGGAAGATGAGGAGCTTGCGGACGATCATGAGCTTGTGGCCGTGATCGCAGCCGCCATCGCTGCCAGCGAAGGTGCGGCTTCCACAGACGGATTTGTAGTGCGTTCTATCAGAAGACGCAGAGCATATTAATGAAAAATGGAGGAATAGAAAATGAAAAATTATACCATTACCGTAAATGGCAACGTATATGATGTGACAGTGGAAGAGGGGGCATCCACAGGCGCTCCCGTGGCAGCCAAGGCTCCCGCAGCTCCCAAGTCCGCACCCAAGGCGGCTCCGGCAGCAGCGCCCAGGGCGGCAGGCGGCGCAGGCAGCGTGAAGATCGAGGCAGGTGCAGCAGGCAAGGTGTTCAAGCTGGAGGCAAGTGTCGGTCAGGCAGTGAAGACCGGCGATACAGTGGTGATCCTTGAGGCGATGAAGATGGAGATTCCTGTTGTCGCTCCCCAGGACGGTACCGTTGCAAGCATTGATGTTGCAGTTGGCGATTCTGTTGAGGCCGGTGCGCTTCTGGCGACCATGAACTAAGGGCCGGAATCTATCAGACTTGGCATCGCTTTTTGCCACCGGCGACGAGCGGTGCATAAAAACAACAGGAGGTCAACAAATGGAATATATAGGTAATACGCTTAATAATCTGATTCATCAGACCGCCTTCTTTAATCTGACATGGGGCAATTATGTCATGATTGCGGTGGCGTGCGTTTTCCTTTATCTGGCTATCCGGCATGGGTTTGAGCCTCTGCTCCTGACGCCCATTGCGTTCGGTATGCTGTTAGTAAATATCTACCCCGATATCATGATGACGCCTGAGGCGTCGGCTAATGGTGTCGGAGGTCTGCTTCACTATTTTTATATTTTGGATGAGTGGGCGATCCTGCCCTCGCTGATCTTTATGGGCGTGGGCGCTATGACGGACTTCGGACCGCTGATCGCCAATCCCAAGAGCTTCCTTCTGGGCGCTGCCGCACAGTTCGGTATCTTTGCCGCATACTTTGGGGCTATCGGAATGGGATTTAACGACATGGCGGCTGCTGCGATTTCCATCATCGGCGGCGCGGACGGTCCTACCTCCATCTTCCTGGCCAGCAAGCTGGGACAGACTGCTATCATGGGACCTATCGCTGTGGCGGCTTACTCATATATGTCGCTGGTACCCATTATCCAGCCGCCTATCATGAAGCTGCTCACCACGGAGAAAACCCGTAAGATCAAGATGGGTCAGCTCCGTCCCGTGTCCAAGCTGGAGAAGATTCTCTTTCCCATCGTTGTTACTATCGTGGTAGGACTGATTCTTCCCACCACGGTTCCTTTGGTAGGAATGCTCATGCTGGGTAATCTCTTCAGAGAGTCCGGCGTGGTGAGACAGCTCCAGGAGACCGCTTCCAATGCCCTGATGTATATCGTTGTTATCATGCTGGGAACATCCGTGGGCGCTACCACCAGCGCAGAGGCATTCCTGAACTGGGACACCCTGAAGATCGTGCTGCTGGGTCTGATCGCATTTATGTTTGGTACCGCTGCGGGTGTCGTGTTCGGCAATATCATGTGCAAGCTCACCAAGGGCAAGATCAATCCGCTGATCGGTTCCGCGGGCGTGTCCGCAGTGCCCATGGCGGCCCGTGTATCTCAGAAGGTGGGAGCGGAGGCCGATCCCACCAACTTCCTGCTCATGCATGCCATGGGGCCCAATGTGGCAGGCGTTATCGGCACGGCGGTGGCAGCCGGCACCTTCATGGCAATCTTCGGTGTGTTTTAAGCTGTAAGGCGGGCCGGGAGGCTTACGCTTTGCAGATTTAATTGTCCGGTAAACAAAATATAAAATGGAGGAATTTCGTAAATGTCAGAACAAGCTAAGAAACCGATTAAAATTACGGAAACCATACTGCGCGACGCGCACCAGTCTCTGATTGCTACCAGAATGCCCACCGAGCTGATGCTTCCCATCGTTGACAAGATGGATAAGGTCGGCTATCACTCCGTGGAGTGCTGGGGCGGCGCTACCTTCGACGCATCCCTGCGCTTCCTGAAGGAAGATCCCTGGGACAGACTGAGAAAGCTGCGCGACGGCTTCAAGAATACCAAACTGCAGATGCTGTTCCGCGGACAGAATATTCTGGGTTACAGACCTTATGCCGATGACGTAGTGGAGTATTTCGTACAGAAGTCCATCTCCAACGGAATCGATGTGATCCGTATTTTTGACTGTCTGAATGACCTGCGCAATCTGCAGGCCGCTGTGGATGCCACAAACAAATTCAAAGTGCAGGAGGGACGCGGACATGCACAGGTTGCCCTCTCCTACACACTGGGCGATGCCTATACCTTAGAGTACTGGACCGACATGGCCAGAAAGATCGAGGAGATGGGTGCTGATTCCATCTGTATCAAGGATATGGCAGGCCTTTTGGTTCCCTATAAGGCAACGGAGATGATCTCTGCCATGAAGAGCGCCACCAAACTGCCCATTCAGCTCCATACCCACTATACTTCCGGTGTGGCAGGCATGACTTATCTGAAGGCTGTGGAGGCCGGTGTGGATGTGATCGACACCGCCATGAGTCCTTTCGCCATGGGTACGTCCCAGCCCGCTACGGAAGTGATGGTAGAGACATTCAAGGGCACGCCGTACGATACGGGCTTCGATCAGAATCTGTTGGCCGAGATCGCAGATTACTTCCGTCCCTACAGAGACGAGTGTCTTGCGAACGGTCTGCTCAATCCCAAGGTTATGGGCGTTGATATCAAGACTCTGCTTTATCAGGTTCCCGGCGGTATGCTCTCCAACATGGTGAGCCAGCTCAAGGAGCAGAATGCAGAGGACAGATACTATGATGTGCTGCAGGAGATTCCCCGGGTGCGCAAGGATCTGGGCGAGCCCCCTCTGGTTACGCCTTCCTCACAGATTGTGGGAACACAGGCGGTATTCAACGTGTTGATGGGCGAGCGCTACAAGATGGCCACCAAGGAGACCAAGGCAGTGCTGCGCGGCGAGTATGGACAGACCGTAAAGCCCATGAGCCAGGAGGTTATCGACAAGGTTATTCCCGGAGAGGAGAGGATTACCTGCCGTTATGCCGATATGATCGAGAACGAGCTGGATAAGCTCGAGGGAGAGATGGCAGAGTGGAAACAGCAGGACGAGGATGTATTGTCCTATGCGCTGTTCCCTCAGGTTGCCACCGATTTCTTCAAATACCGTCAGGCACAGCAGCAGAAGGTTGACATGACCCAGGCTGACACCAAAAACGGCGCTTATCCGATATAATCAAAGAGATTAGCGTATATAGTGTATATATTATGGAAAGAGCGCCGCACTGGCTGAAAAGATATATCTGGTGCGGCGCTCTTTTCGTTATGAATACGACGGAATCAGATTTGTGCTGGGAAAGTTGAATTATTAAAATTGTAAAGTAATAAAAAGCATGTGAAAAACAGTAAAAACTTAATTGACAATCAACGGGAGGAGTGATATGCTAATATTGTGATTAGAATTAATAATATAGAAAAGGGAAAAAGAAAATGAAAAAGATACGAAAAATGATTTTAGTATCGGTAATACTGTCTTGCATTATGTGTGTGGGATGTGTTGTACCAGCTTTTGCAAAGGCTTTGGATGATGAAAGTCAAAATAATGATGAATATGTTGGCAGCAAAGATTTTTGGGATATATACAGAGGAACTACTGCAAGAAATTTTGTAACAGATAGTTCGGTAATATATCCGGAAGATAATGTAAGCCAGGTAAAAACATCAAGCAATGAAGTAGGAGATATATTATTAGAAACATCTCATATAGAGCTGGAAGAGACAGGAAGAGTATGCTTTGTGGATCCTATAGCTGTATATACGGATGGGAGTTATAAGAATATAGCAAATGTGGCTGATTGGAATACATCGAATGAAGATATAGTATCAATATATAATGGCCAGCTTATTGCAAACCAGTCAGGTGAGGCTTTCGTTACACTTACATATCAGGGAATTACAAAAAATATTTCTGTATCTGTATTAAATACAGTAAATCCGGCAGAAATAGTAGAAGCTTTAAATAATACAGCTTATGTTGATACGATTAGCCTGTCTGCATCAGACAGAGCTGAAATTGTTTCAACAGCTAAATCAATGGTTGAAATGACATGGACACCGTCGCAAGACCTAACCGGATGGAAAGGATCAAAATTTTCTGCGGGAGTGAAAGTTACTGGAATGCCATACTCACAGACTCCTAATCAAAAGAATAAAAGTGGATTTCTGGCCAGTATGTCAGCAAGCGATTTCTATTCAGTTTATATAGATGGGGAAAACAGGAGTATGCCAAGGTATGGTAATGACTGCTCTGGGTTTGTGTCATTTTCATGGGGAATATCACGAACAACTACACAAGGGTTTTTAAAAGGCATTCTTGACGGAACTTATTCGGCAGTTGGAAATACCGGATACCGTATACGAAAGGATAGTGATAATAAATACAGAATCTATAGTTATGATGATGTTACAATGAAGGAAGGTTTTGTGCAAATGTCTAAGGGAGATGCATTGGTGCAATATGGGCATACCTTCCTGGTGGCGGCAAATTCGGCAGGTTATGAAGTAGTTTATGTGTATGAGCAGACCCCCCAAAAAGCCAGATACACATCCTATACTTATGATACCTTGACAGATGGATATTATGTTCCATTTACTAAGTAGCCGAATGAAAAGCGGGAAGGGCATATTGTCTTTGGGGGGGCTTTTGGTTTTACTGATGGCAGGCTGTGGCAATGTGGAAGCTGATACAGATCATGCTTCTTCGATGGAAAAATATGTCTATGAGTATTCGGATAAGCCTGGAGTAGAGAGGACGCTTTCGATAGATTATTATGATGAATTTACATATTACACAGAAGAGTACTATGGTCCAACATTTGAGAGCGAAGGCTCTCCTGACTGGGGAATCTACATTTCATTTTTAGGTGAAAAAGACTTCAACTCAGATTATCTGTATTTTTACAGATGTTTTGGAAAAGGTTATCAGATTTATGAAGAATATGCAGATGAATATAAAGAGGTGGTTCAGGCAGGGGATTATAAGGTAGTGTTGGTATATACTGAAGATGGAATAGTAGGCTACAGTTCAATGGGGACCGAATGGGGTCAAGGCATTTTGATGGAGATAAGCAATGAACGATGGGAAGAATTGTCAGATACGATTATGGAGATCATTGCTTCTGCGGAATATAATTAGCATATACAGGCCGTAAGAGCGATCTTGCGGCCTGTGTGTTTGCCCGCCATGGCGGGCTCTGACTTAAAATAAAGTTTTCTTATTTGATTGAAGAGGTCTTTTCCTCTGTCAGATCGGAGAGCGGCATAAAGCTGTATCCCATGTCTTCCCAGGCTGTGAGAAGTTCGTCCAGAATCTCGCCGTTGGTCTGGGAAGTGTTGTGCAGAAGAACCACGGCTCCCGGGTGGATTCGTGCAGTCAGTTTTTCCAGCGCCTCTTTATGGCCGGGCTGATGATCGGCGTCCCAGTCCACATAGGCAAGGCTCCAGAGGATGGTGCTGTACCCCAGCTCCTGGGCCATCTCCAGATTCGTGATGCCGCATTTTCCCTCGGGAGGGCGATAGTACATGGCGAGCTGTTCTCCTGTGATCTGTGTATACAATTCCGCCACATCATCCATCTCTTTTTGGAAGGCAGACAGATCCGGCAGAGTGTTGACATCGGGATGATGGTAAGTGTGGCTGCCCACCGTGTGTCCATCTTCTGCCATGCGTTTTACCAGATCGGGTTCGGTCTCCAGATAATGGCCCACCACAAAGAAAGTAGCAGGGGCGTCGTGCTTTTTCAGGGCATCCAGAATCGGTTCCGTGTTGCCGTTTTCATATCCGCAGTCAAAGGTCAGGTAAATCACATTCTCGTCTGCGTTCCCCATAAAATAGGCGTCGTATTGTTTCAGTTCTTCAGGGGAGGCGTTTCCGGCAGGCTGTGTCCCCGATTCTCCGAAACTCAATCCCCATCCCAGCGCCTCGGGAGTCAGCTTATCAACAAAAGGTTCCGCGGATTCTGATTCCGTCTCTGACGGCGTTTCCGATTCGGAGTTGATGCCTGCGTCGGGCGAGGAGACGTCTGCGGCTGTATTTTCAGGCAGCGTCTGCGGATTCTGTGATTCGGGGAGCTCCGGCGTGGCATAATCTGAGCTTTGGTCCACACTGTCTCTGACGCTGCATCCGGCCAGAGTGCCCGCAAAAATAGCCGCAGTGATCAGTGACAGGGCGATAACTGTTTTTTTCATAAGTATCTTCTCTCCTGCATGAATAGTATTGCCCAGAGGGCTTATATACAGGATATCCTGTTCATGCATCATTCAAGATACAAAATTGCATCAAAATTAGATCATTTGCCGTAATTGTTCAGCCTCCCAGCGTGATATCCTGTTTTTGATACCATTGCAACGCGTCCAGGAATTGTTTCTCCTTAAAATCCGGCCACAGATCCTCTACAATATAAAAATCCGAATACACTGTCTGGAGCGGCAAAAAACCTGACAGCCTGCGCATTCCGCCCCAGCGTATGACCAAGTCGATCCTCGGGATGTCCCGAGATGCCCAGCCGTTTTTCATATCCCATTCCCAGCCGTAATTTACGAGAAAATTCACAGTGGTCTGCCCATTTGACGATTGTCCCCGCTCGGTGTTTACATAGGGAAGAAGCTGGGGCGGAAAGCAGGCGGATTTGGTGTTGCCGATGACACGCAGTCTGGCGTTTTCGTGCTCGATCATCTGTACGGCCTGCACACAGGCGCTGGAAAAGGCGTGAACCTGCTCCTTTGGGCGTTTGCAGTTGTCCACGGTAAAACCATAATAGGTCAATTCCGGGATGCCGCATTTCTGTGCCAGACGCAGTAACTGCAGGCCCGGAGTTAAGCCATAAACATAGCCTTCTTCTTTCTGAAATCCCTTTCCCTTTGCCCAGCGCCGGTTTCCGTCCGGGATAATGCCAATGTGCTTTGGAATGTGTTTCGTCATAATTTCCTCCATAATCATGCAGGGGCTGCCGATTCAGGGGCTGCCGGTCTTTTGAGTTACCCGCTTTTTAACGATAACATGGACAGTTTTTTTAAAATTATGCAGGAAGCCGTTTATTGGATCAGGAAGGAAACTGTGACGGTGAAGAGGTCGGCATCTATATCCAGATCAAATTCTCCGCCGCAGGCCTCTGTAAAGCTCTGGGCGATGGACAGGCCCAGACCGCTGCCGCCGTCCGTCCGGCTTCGGTCGCCCCGGGTAAAGCGTTCGGTGAAATCTTTATCCTTTTCAAGTTCCATGTGAGAGGTATTTTTGACGCTGGCAACAGCCGTGGTCCTGTCAGTTGTCAGGGTCACATATACCCGGGAGCTGTCCAGAGAGTACTTCAGGGCGTTTTGAAACAGGTTCTGGAACACTCGGTACATTCTCTGACCGTCTGCAAGGATCATCACCGGCTCCTCCGGTATCTCCGTGCGGAAGGTCAGACTGCTGTCTGCAATCTGTTCCTCCATATCCGCCATGGTCTGCCGTAGCAGCTTGCCAAAATCCAGAGTCTCCATGTGCATGGGCAGTTCACCGGAGGCCGCCTTGCTTACTGCAAATACGTCCTGCACCATATTTTTGAGACGCTGGGATTTTTCATCCAGGATCATCACATAGTCCTTCACATGATCGGGCAGTCCTTCCTCCTCTTTCAAAAACTGTACATAGCTTATAATGGAGGTCAGGGGCGTCTTGATATCGTGGGACACATTGGCGATGAGCTCCACTTTCATTCGTTGGCTTTTCATCTGTTCGTCCACTGCGATGGACATACCGTGCCGGATATCTTCCAGTTGTTTCATGATCGGATCCAGATCGTGTCCTGAGAAACGGTTTTCCGTATCTTCTGTGACAGGAGCCGCCTCGGGTCTGGTGTAGTCACCGTTTCGGATATCACTGATGCGGTCCGACAGCGCTTCGATATCTCTGGCGGTCTCCAGGTTTCTGGCGCTGATCAGGTATTGTGCCAGAAGTAAGCCGGTGGTCATCAGGAACAGCAGCAGAAGCAGAACATTTTTTGCAAGTCCGGATCTCAGACCGTCCGACAGGAAAAGCCACGCTCCGGACAGCATACACAGGGCATAAAAGACTGAGAGCCCCAGAGCAATTCCATTTCGATGTGCCATTCTGCGTGACAGGGGCTGTCGCAGTTGTTTTGCAAGAAAGGCTTTATACAGCTTTCCGGTGAGATTGTTCCTCCATACCTGCTTATTCAGTTTTAAATCATTTATCGTCAGATAAATACCCCAGAAGAGAATGATCCAGTACAGGGCCGAAAGCTGTGTCAGCAACTCACGTCCGAGGAAGGATACGCTTGCCATCTCGTTGTACTTATATGCCCAGAGCAGTTCCCGCCACAGGCTGTAGCCGTATTCGTTTCTGATACATCCGGCAAAGATCAGGCATATCAGAAACAGCCATAGAATAACCTTGCATTCAAGCCACAGCTTCCCCGTAAAAAGGGCTATTTTTTCTTTTGCCAGCCGTCTGGATCTGCGGGTAAAGCAGGAGAGCAGCAACAAGGCAAGTCCGGCCACAAGACAGCTCCCGTTTCTGAACAGGCGTTTTCGGGACTGCAGGCTGTCATAGCGCATCCAGTACAGCGAATCGTCTATCGACCGGTACTGGCCGTATTTGTTGGAGGCTGTCATGTATTGCAGAGGTTCTCTGATCACAGCCATATAGACGGATGCTTTTTTCGTCTCCTCATCTACCTGAAAATTGAGGTAGCCGGGTACATACCATTCACTGTCGTCGCGATAATAGCCGTCTCCGTAGATGTCCAGTTCCTTCCCGTCCTTGGTGATCCGAACTTTTCCGGCATCAAAGCACAGAAAGAAATTATATTCCTCAGAAGCCTGTATACTGCCGTCGGCTCCGACACTTTCTGCATTGGTATACAGGACCTGGCCGTCGTAGAGAACCGAGTAGAGCAGATTCTTGTTCCCTTTGATACTGTCGTGATACCTCTGGGCATTTTCTTTTCTCTTTTTGGCCAATTGTTCTTCAGAATCATTCTGATCCTTAAAATCTTCATAAAAGCCGCCATAATCATAACGATAATCGTAGCCATAATCATAATTATAGTCTTCCGATGTGACAGGAGAGGCTGTACCTTCACCGGCGTCTTGAAACAGATACGATGTTTCGGCAGTGGCGCTGCGTTCATTATAATAGCCGCTGTAATCATAGTAATTGCCGTAGCCGAAAGAGTTTGTGGACATTGCCAGAAAGTTCTCCAGCCGGTTGGCAATATAGCTCCTGAACTGCGTGCTCTGTTGATAATCATCCGCAATCATCCGTGCGGTATACTGCGGTATCGATTCACCGGAGCATGCCTGTAGAAGGTTTATCACACTTTCCAGTACCAGAGTGACGCCGATGAAGAAGATCATAAAGCTAATTACATTTTTCCTGTTTTTCCATTTTGTATCCAATACCCCACACCACCTTTAAATATTCTGGCTCTTTTGGATTCAGTTCCAGCTTCTCACGAATGCGACGAATGTGTACCATCACGGTGTTTTCCGATGCAAAGGAGTCCTCTTCCCACACTCTGCGGTAGATTTCTTCCGCCGGAAACACACGCCCCAGATTCCGCATAAACAGGTCTATGATCCTGGTCTCCGTGGCGGTCAGTCTGACAGCTTCCCCGTCTGCATAGAGCACCCGCTCGTCCGTGCGGTAGAGCAGGCGGCCGTTTTTGATCTCATCGGCCCTGCTTCCGGCATGGATATCACCCAACAGGGTATAGCGGCGGAGCTGACTCTTCACCCGGGCTGCCAGCTCCTGGGGATTAAAGGGCTTCGACACATAATCGTCCGCTCCCATGGATAATCCCAGAATTTTGTCGGTGTCCTCGCTCTTGGCGCTCAGGACGATGATGGGGATATTCTGTTTCTCGCGAATGCGCATGACGGCGGACAGGCCGTCCAGCTTCGGCATCATCACATCGATCAGCACCAGCCTCACCGGATGTGAGGACAGGATGTCCAGCGCCTGCAGCCCGTCGTAGGCTTTCAGCACTTCATAGCCTTCCCCCTCCAGCAGAATACCGAGGGCTTTGACGATAGCCCTGTCATCATCTACAACCAGTATACACTCGCTCATGCTTTCCTCGCATTCCGCCGCTAAACGGCATTGTAATCTGTGTGAAACTGTATCTTTGAGCTGATATCAGAATACAGGTGAGTTTTTACAAATTACATAAAGGGTTTCTTACAAATTTCTTACAAAGTTTGACCCGGATCAGAGTAAAAGACAATGTCAGGATGACGGCGTGTTGGTATGCCAGTATTTTTTCATATATCCGAGGGCGTCAGTCTCTGACAGGGAAAACTTGTCCGTCAGTTTTTCGGAGGTGGTTTTGAAGGGCAGGCCAAATTCCTGACAGGTTTCGATCAGGGCGGCAATGCCCTGTTCAAGCCCCTGTTCAAGCCCCTGTTCAATGCCCTGTTGCAACCCGCGTTCAAGTCCCTGTTGAAGTCCATATTCAAGAATATTCATTTTGACGGCCTCCCATTCTTCTGATTGTTTTACTTCGCCGACGATTCGATCCAACTCCACAATCCGCTGATCCATAATAAGGATATCAGGATTGTCGAGAGAGGTGCGTTTCATATATTGGAGCAGACTGACCAGTTCCGGCCGGCCATTGAAGCTGGTCATATTTAAAAATATCTTCATGGTTCCGTCCTCAAGGGGCAGCCCCGGCACTTCTTCACATTGTTCGCTGAAAGTATATTTGGCGAGATCCTGACCGAAAATATCGTCCTGTGTGATAAAAATGATTATCGTGGAGGGAAGATTTTTATAGTGGGTCTCTTTCCCTGCTTTTAATGTGGGGGTATCGATCAGTCCCTGATAAAACCGGGAACGCCTGCGGATATCGTCACTGTCTGTATCGTTTTGCATCTCCACGTCAAACTGGCGGTTGCTCAGGTCGATTGCCCATGCGTCAAGCCGTATGGCGCGCTTGCCGGATCTGTTCAGGATAACCTGTTCCACTTTGACTTCACTCAGCACCAGATCGGGTTCGTCCATTATGATGCTGAGTATGTCTGCATAAGCCTCTTTTATCTTCATTACGGAAAGAAAAAGAGCAAAGTCACTTAGATTAAGTTGGTAATCGGCAGGGAGTGTACAATTTTCTTTTTTGGTTTCATGGAATAACCTCTCTTTCATTGTTGGGCAGAGAGATTAATATACCTCCCTGCGTTTATTCGGTTGTATGCAAGGAGTTGTAACAGATGTCTGTGTGAAGCAGGGGACAGACCCCTGATAAGAAATGAGACATTGAGAATCTGAGATGAATTTCCCTGTATGCCGATCAGATGTTATGAAGTTGTTTTGATTATACTATAAGCGTTTTTGAATTACAAGGGGGATAAAATATTTTAACTGTCCGATGTCTGGTGTGCGGGCAGTTGACAAAAGAGATTGTTTTCGGTATCATATTGAATAGAAATTCAATGAATAATAATTCAATATATTGCCTGATGAGGTGAATGTGAGATGATAAGAGAAGAACAGAAAGAGCAGCGCAGGAAGAAGATTCTGAATACGGCATTGGAGTTATTTGCCCGAAAAGGATATTCCGATACGAAGATCGGCGATATCGCAGAGACGGCCGGTATGAGCATGGGACTGCTGTTTCATTATTTTGATTCCAAAGAAAAACTTTATGAAGAACTAGTTCGGATGGGTGCAGCTTATGCCGGTACGCCGGGGGAGCTTCCCTATGAAAATCCGATGGAATATTTTGAGGGATTTTTGAATGCATTGTTCGGATATGCCCGCCGGCAGCCATGGGTATTTTATATGTTTGTGCTGATGGCTCAGGCCAGGAGGAGTGAGGCAGTGCCCTCGCATATTCGGGAGATTGCCATGGAAGTAGATCAGATCGGGCAGTCTGCGGGGATCATAGAGGAAGGGCAGCGGCAGGGATACTTCAGAGACGGGGATGCGCATATGCTGGCTTTTACTTTCTGGTGCAGCGTACAGGGTATCATGGAGCAGTTGGCTGTCATGCCCCGGATGCGGGTGGAAGGAGCATTGCCGCGGACGGAGTGGATCATGGATATTTTGTTAAAGAACGGAGGCAGTATTGATGAATAAAAAGGTGGTTGTAATTGGCGGAGGTATCGCGGGGCTGTCGGCGGGGATCTATGCCTTGAAGAATGGTTTTGCCGTGGATTTGTATGAGAAAAACAGTGTGCCTGGCGGTGAATGTACCGGCTGGGACAGGCAGGGGTATCATATTGACAACTGCATTCACTGGCTGACAGGGTGCCGTGGGGAGGATGAGCTGAATCAGATCTGGCGGGATCTGGGAGCGCTGGATGATGGAGTGTCCATATACCGGGAGCCTTATTTTTACCGGCTGATTATGGACGGAAATACGCTGCATTTCTGGAGCGATACGGAACGGGCGCGGCGGGAATTTATGGATCTGGCGCCCGAGGACGAAGATGAGATTAACAGATTTTTTGACTGTGTAAAATATGCGGAGTGCGTGAGAGTACCCTGCGAAAAGTCTCTTGCGGAGATGAATCCAATAGAGTATCTGCGCTTTGGCATGACCATGGCCGGGATGGGAAGAGTGATCAGGGAATATGGGGAAGACAGTGTCGATGATCTGGCCGGGCATTTTCGGAATCCACATGTCAGGGAGATGATGCGCTGTTATATGAACGGTTCCTACAAGGCTGTAGCGCTGCTGTCTTCTTATGGGTTTTACAGCAGTGGAACTGCCGGGATTCCAATGGGCGGATCCGTCGGGATGGTGAGGCGTATTGCGGCGCGTTTTGAGGCTATGGGAGGAAAACTCCATATGGGTATGGCTGCGAAACATATTGAGATCAGGGACCATTTGGCGCAGACGGTGACTTTTTCGGATGGCAGCGCAGTTTCCTGTGATGCGGTGATTTGTGCCGCTGATACGGCAGTGACCTTTGGCGGTTTGATAGCTGCTGATCATATGGACCGGAAGCTGAGAAAAATGTATGAGACTCCTGGCGGGTACAAGACTGCTTCCGGGTTTCAGGCGGCTTTTGGCATAATCGGGGATGCGGACTGCGGAGTGGAGAGCGGAAGTACGGTATTCTCATGCGACAGATTCCGTGTGGGCAGACAGGAGCCAGGTCATATGGGCATGCGTGTGTATGATTATGATCCGGATCTGTTTCCGGCGGACAGACGGGTCATTCAATGCAATATTCTGCAGGATGCAGAGGATTATGAATACTGGAGACAGCTCTATGGAGACCGGGAGCGTTATCAGGCCGAAAAGCATCGCATAGCGGAGGAAATGCGCAGCAGACTGGAAAAGAATTTCCCGCTGTTGAAGGACAGACTGATCTTATTGGACTCTTATTCGCCGATGACTTTCACAAAATGGTGCGGCGCTTATAAAGGAGCTTACATGAGCTTTTTTGAACAAAAGGGGCATAAAAGTCTCACCGTGAAAAACCGTGTCAGAGGTCTGCGGAATGTTTTTCTGGCAAGCCAGTGGCTCTCCACCAACGGAGGGCTGCCGATGGCCGTTACCAGCGGAAAATTTGCTGCACAGAGCCTGGCAAATTTATATAAACACATGACATAAAGAAATAGACATAAAGAAATAAACAAAAAAACTGTTTAAATTTTCTCCAAATGGTGATAATATGAAACTGAACGGAAATAAAATTTAAGATTACGGTTTGAGTGAGGTAGTTATGAAATTATTGAGAGTCAGAGCCAGCGGTTTCAGGAACTGCGCAGATAATTTTACGATTGATCTGCTTGCGAAATCCAAGAAAACCAGTGAGGACAAAGAGTATGAGCTGTTGGAAATAGACGAGGAGCTATATGTATACAGCACGATGGGAATCGTGGGTAAAAATGCGTCCGGTAAGACTTCTGCGCTGGAGCTTCTGGACTGGTGCTACGACATTCTCAGTACATTCAGACTCAGCGGAAAAGAGTGCAGTTATCACGGAATATCTATGGAGATTATCTTTTATCACGAAGGATATCTGTATTTATACGCAACAGAATTGGATGATACGGAAAATTTGGAAGACAGAGCGATTTTTAAGAATCAGAGTCTGCATCGGAAGAAGTATTATAAGTCTAAGCTCCGAGAGCTTTACACAGGCGTTTGGGATCAGGGAGCAGAACCGGCGGGTGAGGTGCCTGAAGATTTTTCGATCCTTTATTTTGTGTTAAAAAAGGCTGTAGTGAGAGAGATTTATTATGAAGCTTCCAAAGAGAAGGAGGAACTCTTTGGAACGGTGTATCGTTTGATGGATTTAATGCAGTTGGATGCACGATATGTCGGAACTATTATGAAGATATTCGACAGTAATATAACGGATTTGAGGCAAATAGATGAAACACACTATTCCCTCCGGTATCAGGGAACGGAAAAGCGCTGTTCCAGTGGCGAACTGTTTCGTTTTTTGTCCAGTGGGACGACCAAGGGATTTAATCTGTATATTTTAGCCGTGTTGTCCTTAAAGATGGGGTTTGACCTGCTTGTAGATGAGATAGAGAATCACTTTCACAGAACGCTTGTGGAAAATCTGATCATGCTGTATAAAGACAAGCAGGTGAACAAAAAGAATGCCACGTTAATATTTTCCACTCATTACTGCGAATTACTCGATCTGTTCAATCGAAGTGACAATATCTGGGTGACACATTCCGGAGAAAAGATGGAAATTGTTAATTTATATGAGACTTACGGTTATCGGCCTGATCTCTTAAAAAGTAAAAAGTTTTATCAGAATGCATATGATACGGCGGTTAATTACGAGGCGTTGATGGAGCTGAAAAAGGAATTAATGCAATGAAATACTTAATTATGTGTGAGGGGCCAAATGAAAAAAAGGTCATTGACATTTTGTTGGAACATGAAAAATTGACTGTGAGTCCGGACGATTTGGTGGGGCGGGTGCCATATCATGCCCGCCAGATACATAAATCTGCTATGGTGATGGGACAGCTCCGCATGTATCATGGTGAGATAAAGCTATGGAGAATCGGTGATAAACAGTCTGACCGGTTTGACATTCCCAGTGAGTTTCGAGCGCAGATCACAGAAGTCACAAAGTATTGTACGCTTCCTGAATTAGAGGTATTGTTGATATTGTCCGAGGGACTTTATCGGGAATATGAGAGAGAAAGAGCAAGATCCCGCATACAGCCGAAGGAATTTGCGAAGCAGCATATCTCATATAATCACAGCCGCTATAAAGGTGATACAAAGTTTTACGAGACATATTATGGTGAAAACGTATCAAAACTGATCGACGCAATCCGGGAATACAAAAAAAGAAATCATGCGCATAAACCGGAGGAACATTATCTGGATGAGCTTCTTAGATGACAGAGAGTATGATTTTTATGACGTGCCTACACTAGATGTAGTACTTGACAAGTCCGTTTTTTCGACTGTAAAATAACAAGTGTTCTTGTACTTTGGCTACAGACGGAAAAAATGTGCCCTGCACAGCAGGAACGGGAAGAGGGACTATGGCTCGCAAGGAATCCATCACCATTCAAATGATTTTAGATACTGCATTCGAGATGACAAGGCAGGAGGGCTTCGCCAATGTGACGGCCAGAAAGGTTGCCGCCAGGGCAGGATGCTCCACCCAGCCGATTTTCAGAGTGTACAAAAATATGGAAGAACTCTGGGATGCGGTTTACCAGCGGGCTGTGATTTTTTATCAGGATTATTACAGCCTTTATCCCCGGGTGGGGAAAGCGCCGTTCTCCAATCTGGGTATGGCGTACATAGCGTTTGCGCGGGAGGAGAGACATCTCTTTGAACTGCTCTTTCTGACGGGCACGGGCAGTATGGAGGGCGCTTCGGTCAGGAAAAAGAGCATGTATGAGCTTTTGAACGGTGCCGAGGGCAATGTGGTATATGAGATTGCGCTGGCGAAGGAGGCCGGCTGCGCTTCGCCCGGAGATCTGTTTATGCAGATGTGGCTCTTTATTCACGGAGCGGCCTGTATGAGTCTCACGGGAGACTATGATCTCTCCGACAGGGAGACGATGGAGCTTTTGGAGAGTTCCTATCATGCGTTTGCAGGTGTGTAACAGGGAGAGACGGGACAGGAACGCCTGCCGGGGCGGGCGGATGGGATAAGGACGGATATGATTCAGCAATACGATATATTGAGCCGGATCGGCGAGCGATACGCAAAGATGAGCAAGAGCCATAAGGTGATTGCCGATTATGTTTCGGAACATTATGACCAGGCGGTGTTTATGACGGCGGCAAAACTGGGAGAGACGCTGGGCATCAGCGAGTCCACGGTGGTGCGTTTTGCCATGAGCATCGGTTACGACGGTTACCCCCAGCTTCAGAAAGCGCTGGAGGACTGCGTGAAAGGGAAACTGAACAGCGTTCAGCGCATGGATGCAAAATACGGCAAGAGCTCCCAGTCGGAGATTCTGACCTCTGTGATGAATGCGGATATGGAAAAGCTGCAGCATACCATAGACAATCTGGACGCGGCGGCCTTTGAGACTGCGGTGACCACGATTCTGGAGGCGGAGAATGTGTATGTCATGGGACTGCGCAGCAATGAGCCCCTGGCAGGATTTTTGCAGTTTTATCTGAATATGATACGGGGCAATGTGATCCTTCTGAATACAACCAGCGTCAGCGAGACCTTTGAGCAGATGATCCACATAAGCGAGCGGGACTGTTTTATCGGGATCAGCTTTCCCAGATATTCCATGAGAACCTTAAA
>CANCYO010000032.1 GCA_947382415.1 uncultured Lachnospiraceae bacterium
TTAAAATTATCAACCGTCTGTTCCCCGATGCGGTGCTTTGTATGGAAACTGCCCTTTTTTACTATCAGTACAGTGACCGCAATCCTGCCGAGTGGAATATTACGATTGATAAAAATGTTTCCAGAGGCCGTACAAATATTGATTATCCATTTGTAAAGGCATATCGGATTGAGCCTGTTTTAGTTCCCATCGGTGAAACGAAAGGCAGTATCAATTTTGTCGATGTCCGTATCTATGATCGTGACCGTACCATTTGTGATGTGTTGCGGAATATGAGCAAAATGGATAAGGAGATTTTTAATAAGGCAATACAAGGGTATGTAAAAGACCCGAAAAAAAATATACCGAACCTAATGGAGTATGCAAAGGTATTGCGTATGCAAAAGCGTGTAAAAGAATTGATTGGAGTGTGGTTGTAATGGCTGATGTAGCGGCATCTGTTTTGGCAAAGCTTAAGAATAAAGCGAAGGCGGCTGGTATCAGCTATCAGCAGTGCCTACAGCTTTTTATGCAGGAGGAGTTTTTGCGGAAGCTCTCAAAGTCTGGATATGAGGATACTCTTATTCTCAAGGGCGGATTGTTTATCTATACGCTCACCAATTTTGAAAGCCGAGCAACGATTGATGTGGATTTCCTGCTTTGCAGCGTTTCCAATTCATTGGACGAGGTAAAAGCCCTTATCCTAAAAATTCTTGCTACGCCTACGGGTAATGATTATATTGAGATGACTGCGAAAGGATTTGAAGAAATCTCGCCGCAAAGGAAGTATCACGGCATCAGTACACAGATTATCGGAAAGATAAAAAATGTCCGAGTTCCCTTTAATGTAGATATTGGCGTAGGTGATGTGATTGTTCCCTGTGCCGAGCAGAGGACTATCCACACACAGCTCCCCGATTTTGAAGCACCTGTTATTATGACTTATTCTCTTGAAAGCACCATAGCCGAAAAGTTTGACGCTATCCTGCAACGGTTTGAACTGACAGGAAGAATGAAAGACTTTTACGATATTTACTATTTGGCAAGGACTTTTGATTTTGACGGAGCGAAATTGCAGACGGCAATATCCAGAACATTGGAACGGCGAGGGACATCCTACGAAAAGAACAGTTTCAAGCGTATTCTCACACTTGCCGAGGATGCGGATATACAGAAGCGGTGGAAATATTTCCTAAAAACCATAAAGGATGATATGCTTGAGTTTTCAGCGGTCATTAAGGAAATACAGAAATTCCTTGAGCCTGTATTTGATGCGATAGTGAATGAGGATGAGTTGAAAAAAGAGTGGAATACCATTAAGAATCAATGGAATTAAAGTGTTTTTTTTTAAAGAACAAGGAGTGAATATTATGGGATTTAGATTTACACTTGAATCAGCCAATACAGTAGCAAATTTAACATATTGAAGTGACCTCCAATACATTCAAACTGGTACTTCCTAATATGAATGCGGAAGTTACTGAAACCACATTTGCCGCAACTGAAAATTCTTCCATGGTAATCACTCAGCAGATGAAAGCCGTGACGGATTATCTGACAGAATACGGTGAAATGACAGACGAAGAACTGCAGGAACTATTGAATGTCAAAAAGACACGAGCCTATTTGCTTGCCCGTCAGATGAATGAGAAGGGGTTAATTGAAATTATCGGCAGAGGCGCTGCGAAGAAATATAAATTGAAGTGACTTGGGAGAGTAATTGTATATGGAACAGCTTAGTTTATTTGATGATCGTGAGCGGATGGCGCCGTTAGCCAGCCGTCTGAGGCCGGACAATCTGGATGAATATGTGGGGCAGCGGCATTTGATCGGGCCGGGCAAGATCCTGAGGCAATTGATCGAAAGGGATCAGATCACGTCCATGATCTTCTGGGGTCCGCCGGGAGTGGGCAAGACCACTCTTGCACGGATCATTGCGAAGCAGACGCGGGCGGAATTTGTGGAATTCAGCGCGGTGACCAGCGGGATCAAAGAGGTAAAGGAAGTCATGCAGCAGGCGGAGTCCAATCGCAGGATGGGGATTCGGACGCTGCTCTTTGCAGACGAGATACACCGGTTCAACAAGGCGCAGCAGGATGCGTTTTTACCGTTTGTGGAAAGGGGAAGTATTATTCTGGTGGGCGCTACCACAGAGAATCCTTCTTTTGAGATCAATTCCGCTTTGCTTTCCCGATGTAAGGTCTTTATCCTGAAGGCCCTGGAAGAAGAGGATCTGACAGGGCTTTTGCGTCATGCACTGGAGAGTCCCAGAGGATTGGGTAATATGCAGATTGACATTGAGGATTCCCATCTGAACGCCATTGCCCGTTTTGCTAACGGAGATGCCAGAACGGCGCTGAATACCCTGGAAATGGCAGTGTTTAACGGACAGATGAATGAGGACGGCCGGATTCGTGTCAACGAGGCGGTGCTGTCGGAATGTATGAATCGGCGTTCGCTTTTATATGATAAAAACGGCGAGGAGCATTATAATCTGATATCCGCCCTGCATAAGTCCATGCGCAACAGCGATCCGGATGCGGCGGTCTATTGGATGTATCGCATGTTGGACGGCGGGGAGAATCCTCTTTATATCGCAAGACGGCTGGTCCGGTTTGCCAGTGAGGATATCGGCATGGCGGATTCCAACGCGTTACAGGTGGCGGTAGCGGTTTATCAGGCCTGCCATTTTCTCGGAATGCCGGAATGCGACGTACATCTGGCTCATGCGGTGGTATATCTCTCCATGGCGCCCAAATCCAATGCGCTTTACCGGGCCTGTCTGGCGGTGAAGGCCGATATTAAGGACATGCCGGCAGAGCCGGTTCCCCTGCAGATATGCAATGCTCCCACAAAGCTTATGAAGGAGCTTGATTACGGAAAAGACTATGTATATGCCCATGACACTGCAAAGAAACTGTCGGCCATGCAGTGCCTGCCGGATTCGCTGAAGGATAAGCGCTATTATGAGCCGTCCTGTGAGGGGGATGAAGAGCGGGTGCGGGAACGGCTGGAAGAGATTTTAAAATGGAAATATGAGCAAAGACAGAATGAATAGGATGCGAACAGGATCAAAAAGCAAATCATAAAGCCGCCTGCGGTTTTAACTGTCAGATTGCGCATGGATGCGGCAAATATCCGGTTCAGCTTATAATTTATGAAGACTGCTGCCGGCAAAAGTATCGCAAAAGACATCAGCGTTGGCAGAAAGAGGCGCAGCAGTAGCTGTGTATACAGCAATGACTTAAGTTCATATTGATTTTTCCCAAGATAAAACAGCAGTCTGGTATCCCTCAATTCTTTTTTGGAGTCGATGATCTGCAATAATGAAAAGATATAAAAACAGAGCGTCATAAAAATGATACACAGACTGATCTGTAATACGCCCATCCATTGTTGGCTGGCAGACTCAAATATAAAAATCTTCCGGTTGAGCAGCAACAGTCCGCATGTAAAGGAAACTGCCGAAAAAATCAGACACACACAGAAAATGGTGTTCATAACCGCGTTTGTTTTTGCGTCTGTTGTCATCTGGGCAACGCGATACAGACGATTTCCAGGGTACAGAGTATCTGCCTGTGACAGACGCAAATGTCCAAGGAAGGCATTGAACCATTTATAAAACGAGTAAATGCTTAATATCATTGGCAATGAAATGAACGAAACCGAGACAGGCATAATCGTGTCGGGCATAAAGGCAATCGCAGCCAGCAAGGCGATATACACCGAAAAACTGATAGAAAAAAGCAAGCCCCAAAAGGATTTTTTATCTGCACTCAGAGATTGACTGCGTCGTTTTTCGTTCATGAGCTGTACAATCTGCAATTTATAGATGGTCAGTTTCATAAAGAAGCCTGACAGGAATTCTGCACAGCAGAAATACACAAGCGTCGGGAGCACACTCTTCAATAAAGACTGTATTATGGATGGTTCTCCGGTTGTCTGCAGGACTCTGTAATGTAAAAGTGAAAATATTCCGGCGCCCACAAATAAGCCTGAGAGGAAGCAGATCAGTCCTATGGCAGTCAATTCGCATAAGAATACAAAAGACAGTTTGTTTTTGTCCATTCCCAGCAACAGATAAGTGGCAAATTCTTTTGCTCTCTGCCGGATGATAAATCTGTTGATATAGACTACGAACACAGTCATGATCACTACGATCAGCAGCGGTAAAGCCATTGTCTGAAAGCCCGCCTGCACATTTCCCCAATATGCGATACTGTTTGATAGATAAAGGACAGATATAAGCGTAACCATTGAAAAGATATAAAGAATGTAATCCTGCATGGACCGTTTTGCGTTGCGGAGCGCTAATTTAAGATACATAGGAAACACCTCCGGTAATTTTTGCCATAATGTCCAGAATTCCGGTAAAGAATTCCTGTTTGCTCTCCTGTCCCCGCTCCAGGGCAGCCTTGAATTCGCCATCCTGCATAAACAGGATTTTATCGCAATAACTGGCAGACAATACATCATGCGTGACCATCAACACGGTGGCATGATATTTTTGGGAGAGCAAAACAAAGATGTCCAATAACTGTTTGGCGGAGCTGCTGTCCAGAGCTCCTGTCGGTTCGTCTGCAAGGATAAGGCCGGGGTTTGTGACAATCGCTCTTGCACAGGCGCATCTTTGCCGTTGTCCGCCTGATATTTCACAGGGAAACCTGTCCAGAATATGAGATATATTCAGTTTTTCGGACCAATCCGTAATCGTCTGTTTAACAGTTTCTTTTGGAAGTTGCTTTATTGTCAGCGCCAATGCTATATTTTCATAGACTGTCAGTGAGTCCAGCAAATTGTATTCCTGAAAGATAAATCCCAAATGTTCCCGGCGAAAATCTGCCAGTTGATGTTCGGACAGCGATGCGATATTCTGTCCGTCGATTTCTATCCGTCCGCCGGTGGCTTTGTCAATGGTTCCGATCATATTGAGCAATGTGGTTTTGCCCGATCCGGATGCACCCATGATTCCGACAAAACTCCCTTTGGTAATCTCAAGGCTGATATCTTTGACTGCCACGGTTGAAGTGTTTTCGGTTTCGTATATTTTTGAGACATTGTTTAATTTAAGAACAGTTGGTATGTGAGTATCTGCTTTGCGCTCCCATTGATCTTTACCTGACTCATCTTTATCTGACTGATCTATATCTGACAGATCTTTACCCAGCCAGTCTGTTAAAACATCAAACAGCAGGTGATTTGCTTTTTCTTTCAGGTTTTCGTCCGATATATACTCGCCTGACAGTAATTCGTTCAGAGTGATCTGAAGCAAGTCGCACAGAGGATGAAACAGGGACAGGTCGGGCATGGATTTTCCTGTTTCCCACTTTGAGACCGCTTTGTCCGTAATTCCCAGTTTCTCGGCAAGTTGACTTTGCGTCATACCCATGTCCCGTCTTCGGGTGGAGATAAAGCTTCCGATTTTTTTCTGATCCATAGCGCTCCCTTTCTTTCGGGTTTTAATATACTTTTTAATATATTTTATTATATCTCAGGCAGGGATCAATGAACATCTACCAGTGGTAGAATTATGGAAAAGCGTGTATTTTCGGCCTGAGAATCCTCGTTATCTGCCGTATAAAAATCTGTTTTTCGGGGCATGATACTTCCAAAATCTGCATGAACGGCCAAAAAGGCTTTCGTGCTACGGAGGATGGAAAGGAGCTGTCATATGGGTCAACATTTGGGAAAGTCCAGCATACGGCTGGAGAAACCGGTATTTATCACGGGAAGCGCCAGCGTGGTGGGCAAGAAGGAAGGTGAGGGGCCTCTGGGGCTTCTTTTTGATATGGTGGGAGAGGATGATCTGTTTGGCTGTGAGACATGGGAGGAAGCGGAGAGCAGTCTGCAGAAGGATGCGGTGTATCTGGCCATGGAGAAGGCCGGCGTGAAGCCTATGGATGTGGACTTTATGTTTGCGGGAGATCTGCTGGGGCAGTCCATCGCCACCTCTTTCGGTATCTCCTGTTATCAAATCCCGCTCTTTGGTCTCTACGGGGCCTGTTCTACCTGCGGAGAATCTCTGGCTCTGGGGGCCATGGCCATCGCCGGAAATTTTGCGCAGAAGGTAGTCTGCGTCACTTCCAGTCATTTTGCCAGTGCGGAGAAAGAATTCCGGTTTCCGCTTGAGTATGGCAATCAGCGTCCCCTGTCCGCGAGCTGGACTGTGACAGGCAGCGGAGCGTTCGTGTTGGGAGCGGAACGGGATGGACATGACAACCGGCGCTGCTGTGGTTCGACAGAGATGTCAGTGGAAAAAACAACACCGGTGTCAAAGGGAGCAAGAGCCTGTATAACAGGGATTACAGTGGGGAAGATCACAGATTATGGGCTGAAGGATTCCATGAATATGGGTGCATGTATGGCACCCGCGTCAGCTTCCACTCTTGAACAGCATTTTATTGACTTTGACAGTCAGCCGGATGATTACGATAAGATTATCACAGGCGATCTGGGCAGTGTGGGACAGCGGGCACTGATCGATCTGATGAGGGAGAGGGGATATGATATCTCCGCCAGGCATATGGACTGCGGCCTGGAGATCTTCGATGCGGAGTCTCAGGACACACATGCGGGGGGCAGCGGCTGCGGATGCAGCGCGGCCACGCTGTCGGCTTATATTCTGAAACAGTTGGAGGAGGGAAACTGGCGGAAAGTGTTGTTTATGCCCACAGGGGCGCTGCTCTCGAAGACCAGCTTTAATGAGGGAAAGAGTGTGCCCGGGATTGCTCATGCGCTGGTGCTGGAGAGCTGTTTGTAGAAGTGCCTGGGGCGTGTGGCGGGTCAGGTCGTGGTTTTGTAGCGTGGGAGTTCAGTCGGGGGCGGCAGTGGGAGACAGGGCGGCTTCTGCGGGCTGGGGCTGCGCCTGGGTGTTTTCTAATAGTGCGGATATGGAAGCCGGCAGGCTGCGGGTCGCCTATAAGGCGCATCCGTGCGCCGTATAGCCTAAAATGCGCATCCATGCGCATTTTCCCCTGGGCTCCGGCCCGCACTATAAGAAAACGCTCCAGGCTCCGCCAATGCCCGCAGAAGCCGCCCTGTCTCCCACTGCCTCGGTCCCGGCTGAATGCTCCTGCTGTAAAACTTTGGACTGAGCGGTGGGGAATTGGGCTGTTATGCAAAGGCGGATGAATGCGGTTGCAATCTTCTTTGGATGCTGTTACAATACTTTCAGGGTAGTTTGGTTAGTAGGGTATGGGCATTGGGTTTCGGGGGTTGGGTTCTGCGGGGAGGTCTGAGCGGTATGCGGAGAATGGAGTTTAAGATGGAGCGGCCGGGGCTGCTGGAGGTGGGGCAGGAGGTTTCCGTGACGGAAGGGCTGCTTCCCAGCAACTATTATTATACCATTGATCCGGCTCTGGCCATGTCGGCCAATATTCCTTTTCCGAAGCGTCTGGTGAGCAGGAAGGGCGTAGTGACGGGCATCGTGGAGAACGACAGGGGATTTTATGTCACGGCGGAGTTTGATGAGCCGGATGTAGAATAAATGAACAAATACAGTAGGAGGACAAGTGTTATGTTAAAGAAAATTGCAACAGATAAGGCACCCGCGGCAATCGGCCCTTATTCTCAGGGGATTATTACAGGCAACCTGTTATTTGCATCAGGTCAGATTGCAATAAATCCTGCAAATGGTGTGATTGAGGCCGAGGGGATCGTGGAGCAGACAGAGCAGGTTATGAAAAATATCGGCGCCATTCTGGAGGCGGCGGGTACCGATTACACCAGAGTGGTCAAGACTACCTGTTTTCTGGCTGATATGAATGATTTTGGGACCTTCAATGAGATATATGCACGGTATTTTACGGAGAAACCTGCGCGTAGCTGTGTGGCAGTGAAGACGCTGCCCAAGAATGTATTGTGCGAGGTAGAGGTGATTGCCGAGGTATAGGCATATGAAGAAAACTTGTGTTATTTTAATTGGAATGCCCGGAGCAGGCAAGAGCACGGTGGGAGTGGTTCTTGCAAAGCGTCTGGGCATGCGCTTTGTGGATTCGGATCTGGTGATACAGGAGAGATATGGAAAGCTTTTGCATGAGCTCATAGAGGAACGCGGTGTGGAGGGCTTTTTGGATATGGAGAATGCGGTGCTTGCAGAGCTTTCGCCGCAAAATGCCGTGATCGCCACGGGCGGGAGCGCGGTCTATGGGCAGGAAGCCATGGAGCATCTGGGCCGGATCGGGAGGATCGTGTATCTGGCGCTGCCCTATGAGGAGATTGCGGAGCGGCTGGGAGATCTGAATGCCAGAGGCGTGACGCTCAGGTCGGGGCAGAGTCTTTATGATCTGTATGAGGAGCGCAGGCCGCTCTATGAGAGATATGCGCACCGGACGATATACTGCCATGGAAAATCTTTGCGGGAGATTGTGACCGAGATCAGCGGGAGCCTGCCGTAGGATGGGTAATAAAACGCATAAATTCATGGTTTTCGGTCAATACTCTGTAGCAGAAGAGGTAACCCGCGAGTATGGTTGCCTGTATGCGGAGGGACAGCAAATTGCGTCCTGAGGAGAAGGAGTGTGTCGGATGGATTATGTGAATGCGTTCTGGGTGGGCGGCCTGATCTGTGTGGCCGTGCAGATTCTGATGGAGAAGACCAAGATGATGCCCGGAAGAATCATGGTGCTGTTGGTGGTTACGGGCGCGGTCATCAGTCTGTTTGGATGGTATGAGCCCTTTCAGAAATTTGCCGGCGCGGGGGCAAGCGTCCCCCTGCTGGGCTTTGGCAATGTGCTGATGAAGGGCGTGAAGGAAGCCATTGCGGAACAGGGCTTTCTGGGCCTGTTTACAGGCGGTTTTAAGGCCGGAGCGGTGGGAACCAGCGCAGCTTTGATCTTTGGCTACCTGGCCAGTCTGATTTTTAAACCTAAGATGAAACAGTGATTACAGGTACAACGGGTATGAAAAGCCTTACAGCTTCTCATACCCGATTCCTTTTTCGTCCAGATAGCGGCAGAGGGAATTGTCCCAGACAAGATCTGCCTCTCGGCTCATGACGAAGGTATGACAGGAGGTTCCGGTGGTGAGAACGGCTTTACCGCCGTCATAACGGATTGTCAGCACAAAGGCTTTGATCTGACCAAAGTTCTGATTGATACCGGAGCCGGCGTCATTGCCGTCGGCAGCGTTTTCGGTTAGTAATCGCTGCATAAGTTCAGGTTTTAACTGCAGCACGAATTTAAAGTGCAGGGGTGTGTGTTTGCCTTTGATGAGATCGAAGCACAGTCCTCTGATCTCGCTCCAGGGGCGAAAGTCATAGGGGAGATTTTCCGGCCCCCGCTCTTCGGGCGGGAAAAAGCCGGTGTTCATATGTCCGTCTATGGTGTAGCTGTTGGCGGTGCGGATGACGGCCTCCTCCAGCAGAAATCCGTCAAAGGTATCGCCGGAGAGCAGATGGCTCATAAAATTTTTCATGGAAGTGATCTCTAATGCCTGCATGGAATCCTCCGTGAGCTGCCTGCGGACAGGCGCAGTCTTATGCCGGAAAGCCCGGCGAAGCGTAAATTCAGTATAGCGCAAAAATTATAAAAAGAAAAGAAAAAGGAAAGAAAAAGCAAAGGTTTTCAAAATTATGAAAAGAAAGACTTTACAGGCATGGCACTGAGTGCTATTATAAGTGGTATCAAAAACTATGTCGAAGGGTTTGGAAGAACATGAGTTACAAAATTGTGATGGACAGTTGTGGTGAGATTCCCCGCGAATACCGGAATGACGAGAGATTTGAGTCCGTGCCTCTGGGGCTGGAGGTAGGGGACTATTGTATATTGGACGATGAAACTTTTGACCAGGCGGAATTTTTGAGGAGAGTGGCGGAGTATCCCAAATGTCCCAAATCCTCATGTCCCTCTCCTGACAGATATCTGTCTGCCTATACCTGCGATGCGGAGCGTATCTATGTGGTGACGCTGTCCGCGCAGCTCAGCGGCAGTCATAACAGCGCCTGCCTGGCGAAGAATCTCTATCTGGAGAAGTATGGGGAAAAACAGATTCATGTGGTAGATTCTCAGTCCGCAAGCTGCGGGGAGACACAGATCGCCCTGAAGATCATGGAGCTTGAGGCACAGGGGCTTTCGTTTGAGCAGATCGTAGAACAGATTGAGCAGTTCCGCGATGAAATGTATACTTATTTTGTACTGGATAATCTGGAGACCCTGCGCAAGAACGGGCGTCTGTCCCGGGCTAAGGCGATGGTGGCATCCACTTTGAGCATCAAACCGGTAATGGCCAGCGACGGCGGCACGATTGTGCAGAGAGGACAGGGTATCGGAATCAGAAAAGCGCTTGCCAAAATGGCTGAGATGGCGGCGCAGGTACCTAACCCACAGACCAGACGGCTGATGATTACGCACTGCAATGCACCGGAGCGGGCGGAACTGGTCAAAAAGCTGGTCATGGCAAAGGCGGCTTTCCGGGAGTGCATCATCATGGACACCCGGGGCGTCAGCAGCATGTATGCCAATGACGGCGGGGTGATTGTTACGGCATAGTACAGCGAATCTATCTGCTGTCAGTATTTCCTTTTCTGTTCTTGCAACAATAAATGATCAGCACAAAAACAAAGGAAATAATTTGTGCAGCCATAACGCGGACAATTTGTAACTCGTCTGCGCCCGTTAGAGAAACGACATGCAATATATTTGTAGCAACGGTATTGTTTAATAAATGGTCGCCAAGTCCTGTCCATATATTTCCTGTTATGCGGTACAGAAGTCCCCATTTGATTCCCATAATTCCGGCAAGGATAATATAACCGGCACCCAGCAAAAGCATTGCAGCAAAAGACATTTCGCCATTTATGCAGCTTCTGACTGGCATTATAATATGCCAGATTCCAAATAAAAGTGCGGCAATAAAATTGGTTTGCATGAATGGCTTTGTCTCGCAAAGTATTTTAATGAACAGTCCGCGAAAAACGCCTTCCTCCATCCATACATTGATAATATTGAACAGTACGCATAGCATAAAGAAAAAGAAATCAGTGTTTTTTATTTGAGAGCCGGTAAGAGAAAAACTGCTGATATATATTTCCAAATGTGCAGGATTGCCCTGCAGAGCTAAAATTGTTAATTCTAACCAATACGAAATGGTAAAGCAGACGCTTCCCAATAACAAACCTTTCAGAATACTGCTTACAAAGCCCTTTCTCTGAAATCCGATATCACCCCATGAAAGATTTATTCTTTTCAATGCCAGCGCCAATATGATAATCCCAATTATTTTATGAAGCACATTCTCTCCAATAGCCGTTTTATCTGTTTCGATCAAAAAATATTCTACAATCCTTACAGATAAACAAAGCGTAAATATTGCAATGCAAAAATGATCTGATTTGTATTTTGTATTTCTTTCCATATATAACTACCTCAATCAACCGGAAGTTTACTTGCTTTCCGGCTATCATGTTACAAGAACCTCAGATGCTTCCATATTCTGTTTTGTGAACCGTTCAGATATTGCGTGACGTCAGATAGAAGGCCAGTCCGAGCTGGAGAATGAGAATGGCAGGGATGCCGTACACAAAGTACCAGTGCCTGGTCTTGTGACGGAAGGCGCGCATTCCCAGCAGAGCTCCCAGACTTCCGCCAAACAGAGCGGACAGGAAGAGTGTTTTTTCTGAGATACGCCAGGTGTGCCTGACAGCGCGTCTCTTGTCAATGCCCATCAGGGCGAAAGCGATGAGATTGATCAGAAGAATGTATAAAATGATATAGTTGTGCATATTGTGTCTCCCATCCCGCACAGGGGGCGTAAACAGAATCATGAAAAGTGAGAAAAACCCCCGCCAGACGAATATCGGTCTGACGGGGGAATCTATTTAGGTAATCAGGCTCTTTATGATCGGGATTCTCCTGCTGATCAGGTTCCCTGAGCCGGTCAGAACAGATTCTCGCCCTGTTCCTGCATCTTCATTGCCCGCACCTTGCAGGAGAGGCCGAAGAGATTGATGAAGCCTTCGGCGTCATGATGATCATACAGATCGCCGGTGGTGAAGGAAGCAATGCTCTCATTGTAGAGAGAGTAGGGGGAAGTGGTTCCGGCCTTGATGATATTGCCCTTGTAGAGTTTGAATTTTACCTCGCCGGTGACATACTTCTGCGTTTCCTCGATGAATGCCTGCTCTGCCTGACGCAGCGGGGTAAACCATTTGCCCTCGTACACCAGACTTGCAAAGCGGCTGCCCATCTCTTTCTTCAGGGCGTAAGTATCACGATCCAGGATCAGCTCCTCGAGCTGCTGATGTGCCTCCATGAGGATGGTGCCGCCGGGGGTCTCGTAGACGCCGCGGGACTTCATGCCCACCACGCGGTTTTCCACGATGTCGATGATGCCGATGCCGTGTTTTCCGCCCAGCTCGTTCAAGGTGGAGATAATCTCGGAAACCTTCATTTTTTTGCCGTTTACAGATACGGGCACACCCTTCTCAAAGGTCATGGTCACATACTCGCCTTCCTCGGGAGCCTTCTCGGGAGTCACGCCCAGAACCAGCAGATGCTCGAAATTGGGCTCGTTGGCGGGATCCTCCAGCTCCAGACCCTCATGGCTGATGTGCCAGATGTTGCGGTCGCGGCTGTAGGAGGAGTCTGCGGAGAAGGGGAGATGGATGCCGTGTGCCTGACAGTATGCAATCTCGGACTCCCGGGAGTCCATGGTCCATTTGTCGTTTCTCCATGCAGCGATGATCTTGATATCGGGGGCCAGCGCCTTGATGCCCAGCTCGAAGCGGATCTGGTCGTTGCCCTTGCCGGTAGCGCCGTGGCAGATGGCGGTAGCGCCTTCTTTTCTGGCAATTTCAACCAGCTTCTTGGCGATCAGCGGGCGGGCCATGGAAGTGCCCAGCAGATACTTGTTCTCATAGATCGCGTTTGCCTGAACGCAGGGAACGATGTATTCGTCGCAGAACTCGTCGATCACGTTCTCAATGTACAATTTGGAAGCGCCGCAGGATTTTGCTCTCTCTTCCAGTCCGTCGAGCTCCTCGGCCTGTCCGCAGTCGATGCAGACGCAGATTACTTCGTAGTCAAAATTCTCTTTCAGCCAGGGAATGATGGCGGTGGTGTCCAGACCGCCGGAGTAAGCCAATACAACCTTTTCTTTCATAATTATATGCCTCCGTTTTGTCATATCGTATCCCGGGAAAGAGGTTTACAGGCACTGTTTTCCGGGAACATTGGAATCTGATGCTTACTATACAACATTCCCGGCGGAAAAGCAAGATTTGCGGGAAAAATTCCGGTTGGCGGGAATGGTTCGGTTTGTGGTATTGGGGCGGCTGAGCGCAGTCGGCATAATATCAGGGAAGAGCAGTTGTGCCGGAATTATTGCCCGGCGTGGGTGATGTAGAGGTAGGCGTCCTCGAGGCAGGGTGGCTGGGGCTGGCAGGGGATGGTTGGTCTGGTTTCGGAAATGAGTTTTAATCCGATGCCGTTGGGGACGTATTGCTTGCCGGAGATTTGATATTGTTGGCTGAGCTGTCTTGCCTCCGCGTCGTTTTGAACGGTACAGGTCCAGACATGGCCCTCTGAGAGCTGCAGGAGCTGCCGGGCGGTGCCCTGGTAGGGGAAGCGGCCGTGCTGCATGACGGCGAGGCGGCTGCAGGTGGCTGCCAGATCCTCCGTCACATGTGTGGAGAAGAGTACCGTGCGGTTGGCGGAGAAATCAACCAGCAGATTGCGGATACGAATCCGTTCCTCCGGGTCCAGTCCTGTTGTGGGTTCGTCTACCACCAGAAGCTCGGGTTCGTTTAAAAGCGCCTGTATCAGTCCTACCCGCCGTTTCATGCCGCCGGACAGTTGGCGAATCTTTTTCCTGCGCTGGGCGGTCAGACCGGTCTGTTCCAGATAGTAAGCGATTCGGAGGCGGCAGTCGTTTGGGGGGACATTTGCCAGACCTCCCAGGTATTCCAGGCATTCCTGTACGGACAGGTTGGGATAGAGACTGCATTCCTGGGGGAGATAGCCGATCTTTCGCCGGATTTTCTCGTAATTGCCCTCCTGACAGGCAATGCCGTTTATGCTCACGGTACCTGTGGCAGGCTTCAGCAGGGTGGTCAGAACGCGCATCAGTGTCGTCTTGCCCGCGCCGTTTTCGCCGAGCAGTCCGTAAATGCCCGTGGGGATATCCAGATTTACATGATCTATGGCTGTCACACCGTTTTTAAACTGTACGGATAAATTGTTTATTATTATGCTCATAATGAATACCTTTCTGCAGGCGGCAATGCCTGCCGTTTATAATTTCCCGGTTTTTCTACGGGGATGGAGGAGGGCCATGAGGAGCGTCAGGGTCAGCGCCAGGGCTTTACCCCAAAGCCAGCCCATGTCTGCCGGGTTTCGGATGTCGCGGAATACAAAGGCAAAGACATTCCAGTCCCCCAATATCCTTTCGCCTGTGGTGGAATAGGCGTACAGCCACAGGATCAGTGTGGTTCCGATACCTGCCAGACTGTTGCCCCACAGATTGGAGAAGGTAAAGGCTGTGGTACCCCAGAAGAGGATGGTGACCGGAACCGCTCCGAGAAACAGAAGGAATAGCAGAGAGTGGGATGCTTGCAGGGTATTGTCCGGGCGCTGCAGGAAAAAGAGGGCATAGCCCAGGGCGGACAGAAGCCACAGGTAGACGCATTGTATGATGATTCGGGTGAGCAGAGTCCTGCGTCTGACCGTTCGCGGGGAGCGTTCAAATATCTCCCAGCTTCTGCCGCTGTATTCCGAACAAAGGGCGTCTGCGCAGAGGACTGCAGCGGGAATCGCCATGTAGGCGTCCAGCGCAATACCGATCTCATACACATCCGAGATGCCCCGTACCACACTGAACAGAAAAATAAAGCAGAGGGAAGACAGGATTTTGTATAGCGGGAGGCAGACTTTTGCCTCAAGGTACAATTTTTGGAGCAAGTTGTTGTTCAATAGATTTGCCTCCTTTTCCAGATTTGTACGGACAGGCAGATGATTCCGGCCGATGCAGCCAAGAGGAACAGTTGGTTCCAAAGGACGAGAGGCGGAGGCGCAGTGTCCAGAAAGCGTCCCGGAAAACGCACCATGATGGCCAGAGGCCTGCCGTAATATCCGTATGTTCCGTCCGGTCCGCGTCTTCCCATGTTGGAGTATACCTGATACAGTAATAATAGCGGCACTGCGGGATAGGGACTTTTGAACAGCAGGGAGATCAGGGTGTAAATACACACGATCATCAATAGATTCGGAATGATATAGAGCAGTGAGGCTATGGGAAAATCAAGGAAGTTTACGGGAAGTCCGTTTTTGTTTCCCGCAGTCATGCCCATGATCCCAAAAACAAGGTTCAGAATGCCCAGCACCGTGAGCATGGAGAGAAAACCGCCCATGGTCTTACCGAGAATATAGGAGGAAGACATTATGGGCTTGGTGTGCAGCAGTTCCCAGGTATCTCTTCCGGTGTCCCGTATATATAAAAACGCCAATAGGACAATGGCGTACATGCCCATGAACAGCCCGCCGAAATCGGCGAATTTCCGGGCCATATAATAAGAATAGGGATGTGCGGCCATCTTTTCGGAGATGTATTCGTTGACCTCTGCACCACAACCTCTGTGCAGCTCGTTTATGGCCATGAGATAATGCGCGCTGTACAGGGGCATATATTCTGCCAGCCAGGCATCCAGTTCGGCTGAGGAGAGCTGCGGTTTGGCCAGCCCCGCCATCATCCGGTCCGTCTCTTCCTGAGAATATCCGTCCTCTGTCAGGATCAGGCGGATATTCTGCAGGACGTCCGACATCTGGCGCGCTCTGCCGGAAGGGATATACCCGTTCATGACGTCCGCATCCCCCAGGGATGCCGTGGGCAGTTCTGTAAATTCTGTGTCAGGCGGAAAATAGTGCAGATCAAGATAAGGGGACAGCATCTGATACAGATAGCATATTATTACAATCAGACCTGCCCAATACAGGGGATTTTTGAGATAATTTCTGAATTCTCTGACGGTGATCGTCCACATGTGCGAGTCCTCCTTTTTGAAGATGCTCTCATCATACAGGACAAATCACAACAAAAAAGCAATCAACAGGGAAAAATTGCTGTGGCTTTGCCGCCCTGGCTTCCGTTTTGCAGCAGGAGACGGCCGCCTGCCTTTTCACAGTAGACGCGGCAGATATACAGCCCCATTCCGAAATGTGTCAGATCGTCCTGGGGATTGGCGTGATAACAGGGTCTGGTCAGTGTTTCCATATCTTGTGCAAATCCCGGCCCGTCGTCCGATACTTCCACAAACAATTCACTGCCTTTTTTTATGGAAAGAAAGACGGTCACCCTTTTACTGGCATAGCGCAGCGCGTTTGTCAGGAGATTTTCCAATACCTCCGTGACGATTCCAACATCAATTCGCAATATTTGCTCCGACAGTTCTTCCGTTTGATGCAACTCAAATTCCCTGCCGCTGTCCGCCGCCAGCAGCTCCAGATTTTTATGATACCGTCCGGCCAATTCAGCGAGACTGATCTCCTGAAGCCGGATCTGCCTCTCTTCCAATGCCGAGAGCTGATTCATGGATCCGAGAAACTCCTCCATCCGCTCAATCTGCCCCATGCCCTCCTCCAGCATCTCCGCCATGGCGTTGTCCGTCTCGCCGCGGTTCTCTCTCTCCGGTACAAGCTCCAGCAGCATCTCCTGATATCCTTTCAGGATCGTCAGGGGAGAGCGGATATCATGGGCGATGGAGGCGCGCAGCATCCGCTCCTGTTCCAGCAGATTCCACATCCGGCGGTTATTGTCCGCAAGCTGCTTTCGCATGACTTCAAACTGTGCACAGACCTCACCCAGCTCGTCCCGACTGGAATAATTTATCGTAAAATCCAGATTTTGACTGCCAATAGCCGCTGCAGCCCGTGTGAGTTCAACAAGCGGATTCCGCAGCTTGCTTTTATAAAATAAAAAAACGGCGACAATGATTCCCGCCCATACAAACATCAACAGACTGTAAGTCTGCAAAAAATCGCACAGCTCAGACAGCCACAGATCCCGGTCGCTCATCACCATACTATTCGGACGCGTGACTGGAGGAACCGCCGGCGGAGCTTCCTCCGAAAACCCATTGAACTTATATAACTCATCCACCTGCCGCCAATATTCTTCCCCCATATACCGCTCCCAAATCCCTGTCTGCAGACGCTGTGCCGAGTGTGCAACCAGATAAGAGGGCAGGATACTAAACACCACCGCCCCCAGCATATACAATATAATTGCTTTTCTTATAGACAAATTCCGCATCCTACACCCTCCACCGGTATCCCATCCCCCACACCGTCTCAATATATTCAGTTTGTGTACAAGCCCCCAGTTTTTTGCGTATCCTCCGCACCAGCTCCGTGATCCCCCGGCTGTCGCCTTCGGCGTCGTAGCCGCACACCCGCTCATAGATGCGTTCCCGGTCAAAGACCTGTCCGGGATGCATGGACAGGAATTCGACGATCTCATATTCGGTTCTGGTGAGCTCCAGCACGGTGTCTTCAAACTGCACGGTCCGCGCGGAATAGTCGATGGTGAGTCCTCCGCTGAAGCGGCAGACTGCGTCTGTCCGGTGGCGTTCCTCGCGCTTCAGATGAGCGGCTATCCGGGCTTCCAGCTCTTTCAGGCTGAAAGGCTTGACAATATAATCGTCTCCGCCGGAGAGGAGTCCGTTTATCAGGTCCTGTTCTTCGGCTCTGGCTGTGAGAAACAGAATGGGACAGGCTGTTTTGTCCCGAATACGCCGGCACAGTTCCAGACCGTCCATTCCCGGCATATTGATATCCAACAGGATCAGATCCGGTCTTTCCTGCAGTTTAGCCAGGGCCGTGATGCCGTTTTCTGCTGTGATGATCTCGTAATCTTTGCCGGAGAGGTACCGGCCCAGCATTTTGAGCAGCGCCGGGTCGTCATCCGTCAGTAATATTCTGTACTGCATATCGGTTCCCCTGTGTTTTATTTATTCATCATCAGTTTAACACAAAATAACAGGAAAATGACAACAAATGGACAACGGGGCACGGTTTGCTCAGGTATTTTTCAGGCAGATAATCCTGTCCGCCATGGCGATGGTGGACTCCCTGTGGGCGATCATAATGGTGGTGCAGTTTTGGCTGACACGACGGATGGCTTCGTTTACCAGCCTCTCGGACTCGCTGTCCAGTGCGGAGGTGGCCTCGTCCAACAGCAGAATAGGGGCGCCCATCAGGACGGCCCGGGCGATGGCGATGCGCTGTCTCTCCCCGCCGGAGAGTGTGTTGCCCCGCTCGCCCACGATGGTGTCATAGCCCTCCGGCAGTTTCATAATAAAGTCATGGGCGTTTGCGGTGCGGGCGGCCTCAATGATTTCTTCCAGGGAGACCTCCCCGGGGCAGACGCCCTTTTTCCCCAAGGCGATATTTTCCGCGATGCTGAGCTGATACAGATAGGGCTCCTGGGGCACATAGGCGATGGACCCGTTTACGCGGATATTTCCGGAATCAGGGTGATAGAAGCCGAGCAGCAGTTTTGCCAGTGTGCTCTTGCCATAGCCGGATTCCCCGGTTATGGCCACGCAGGTTCCCTTCTGAATCTGAAGCGATACATCCCTGAGAATTTTCCTCCCATTGGAATAAGAAAAAGATACATGTTCCACAGAGACGGCGGGAGCGGATGGATCGGTATTCCGGGTGGGCTCCGGCTTAAGGCCGGCTTCCTCCTGGCGCAGGAATTCCCTTAATCTCTCCGCATTGGCGACGCAGTGCATCATCTGGGGAAAATACTTTCCAATGTCCAGAAGATGATAGCGGAAGTAACCATATAAAGTATAGACGGCCGCCAGTCCGCCCAGAGTCACCAGCCCGCGGGAGATAAACCAGACGCCAAGCCCCAGAAAGGCCAGCGCTCCGGTCAGATCAAAGAAGTTATTGGCTCCTTCCGACAGAGCTGTGCAGCGGTTGCTTTTCTGCTGCGACTGATATACCTGCGCGTTTGCCTGCCGGTAATCCTCAAGCAGTTCGGCCTTGGCGGGCAGCAGTTTTACGATCTCCATTCCGGACAGGAAATTGGTCAGCTTTTCGGTCAGGGAAGCGACGTTTTGGGACAGGGCGCTTCCGGCCCGCTTCATGGGCCCCGCCAAAGCGCTGTTGAACGCAAGGGCCAACATGCTGCCTGCCAGCAGGCAGAGTGTGAGGGGGGCGCTGTAATAAAACATGGGAATCAGGAACGCTATGGAGGAGAGGAAAGCGGCGGCCAGTCTCCGCAGTCTGGAGGTATAGATATCCCCCGCGCGCTCTGTGTCAAAGATCAGTTTTGACATAAAATCCCCGCTGTGATGTTCCTCGTAATAGGAATAGGGCAGGCGGAGGGCTTTGGAGAAGACCAGCTTGCCCAGAGAGGCGCCGCCTTTTGCCGCTTCGGTATTGTAGCGCACGATAGAGAATCTCCAGGTCATCTGGCACAGGATGAACAGCAGAAAGCTGCCCCAGACCGCCAGATATACTCCGGAGATCTGTCCTGTCTGTGCCGCCGTGATGATTTGTTTGACGATCAGCGCGTTGGCAATCCCTGAGCCTGCCAAGCCCAGGGTGGATATCACGATGGCGCCCAGATACAGAGGGAGTCTGTTGCCGAGAAGGCTCAGAATCCATATGAGGGAGCCGGTTTTATTGTCTGTTTTCATAGATTCCATGTTATACTCCTTAAGCCTGATTTGCCAGGAATTTTTGCAGCCTTGCATAGGCGCCCTGCTTGGCGCTCAGTTCCGCATGGGTGCCCTGTTCGACAATCCGTCCGTGTTCTATCACATAGATACAGTCCGCGCTCTGGATGGTGGAGAGGCGGTGCGCCACAGTGACGATGGTCTTGCCCCAGGCTACCCGCTCCAGCGCTTCTGTGAGCAGCCTTTCGTTTTCGTTGTCCACGGAGGCGGTGGGCTCGTCGAGAAGCAGAATGGGCGCGTCCTTTAAGATGGCTCTTGCAATGGCCAGCCTCTGCTTTTCGCCTCCTGAGAGTCGTGCCCCGCGCTCTCCGACAACGGTATCATACTGGTGGGGCAGCCGCATGATCATATCGTGAATGTTAGCATTTTTGCAGGCCTCTATCACTTCCTGACGGGTAGCGCCCTCCCTGCCGTAGGCTACGTTTTTCCAGACGCTCACAGGAAATAGCACGGTGTCCTGAGACACATAGGAGAAGCATTTTCTTGCGGCCTCCAGATTCCACTCTTCAAATGGTTTTCCAAACAACAGATACTCTCCCCGCTGTTTCTCGTACAGTCCGCATAAAAGCTTCAGGATCGTACTCTTGCCCTCCCCGGAGCCTCCGGCAAATGCCACATGCATTCCCGGTTTTATGGAGAAGGAGATATTTCTCAGCACCATTTTGCCGGTTTCGCTGTCTACGGTTTCGTCGGATCCTTCCGCATCATAAGAAAAGCAGACTTCCCGCAGGCAGATCGCCGCTTCATCATTCGTGTTCGGGGGTGTTCCGTCAGGCATTTCACCGGTCATTTCAAAGGAACCGCCGCTGTTTTCAGGCGCTCTGTCGAGAATGTCCTGCAGGCGTTCCATTGAGACCCCTGCCTCCCGGACGGCGTTTAGAGCGAAGATAATGTCTCCCACAGGGTAGATGATCCTGCCCAGCAGTACAGTAAAGCCCAGCAGTTCCCCGGCGCTGACTCTGCCCTGGGAAAACTCAAAGAGGGCAAAGAGATAGCAGATCACCAGAGGAATCTGCGTGAGGATGCTCTTTACCGCCCAGGCCAGAGAGGAAATCTGTGTGGAAGCCGCCTTATTTTCGGCAATTTGATCCAGAATGCCATCCATCTTCCGCTTTTGAAGACGGTAGAGTCCGAAACTCCGGCCCACAGCGATGCCCTGTATCATATCATAGGCCCAGGCCGTGCGCTGATCCATCTGGGAGCGCTGGACTTTGACGATGGCTGTCAGTTTTTTGGACAGTCTGTCCGCCACAAGCAGCATCACGGGGTAGCTGGCAAACAGGACTATGATCAGAAATATATCCATATCAGCCAGGTATGCCGTGACCAGTATCACTGTGATACAGTTCGTCAAAAGAATGGGCAGAGTCTCGGAAAAAAAGAGCCCCATGGCATCCATATCCGAAATCAGTCGGGACATGATGCTGCCGGAGCCGTGTCCGTCAAACCAGGCGTAGGGCAGAGAGAGCAGCTTTTCCCCCAGTCCGTCCCGGATGGAACGCTGGACTTTTGCGCTGTAGGTGCTGCCGCATACAGACTGTAGATAAGCGGCCAGCGCGCCGCCCAGAGTCAGCAGGCACAGGGGCTGAAGGAATTGTTTGAAATCTATGTTTTCGCCTGCCAGCACGGTGTCCGTGGCCAGAGTGATATAAGAGTTTCCCCGGATCAGAGCAGCGTTCACCAGAAAGGCGAAAACCAGATAGAAGAGCAGCCAGGGGCTGTGCCGCAGACTCTCGTTCCACAGGACAGATATCTTTGTCTTGCGGTTTACCATGCGAATTCTCCTTTCTCCCGAAGGCTTGATTCATTGGGATGCTTTTTGGCCTGTATCTGACCCAGACAGACACAGGGGTGATACTGCTCGATCAGTTTCATGGCACGTCTGCACTCTGAGGCGGGAACCGCTGCCAGCATGCCGATGCCCATATGGAAGCGCAGGGGCATAAGATGTCTGGCGATCATGTCCTGATCGGCGATAAATCGAAATAACGGCAGTATGGGAACCTGGGACTGATCCAGACAGAAAACAAGATTCTCCGGTAGCCAGCGGCCGATGTGACGCGGGTAATTCAGTGCATTTGTCAACAGGCAGGCTCCACGCAGCAGCTCCGCTTCTCTGAGCGCATGGATAGTTTTATAGTAAGAGGCGGTAGGTTTTATCACTTCGTCGATAAAATAGTGTTCATCGTCCATTTTGGTATAGCGTAACTTGAAATTTCTCTCCAGCATGACATGCACAAAGGGATAGGAAATTCCGTGAATACCGTCCGTGTGTATGCCGATCACCGCATCCCCTTCACGGATAGCGTCCCCGTTCATAAGCTCCTCCCGCTTTGCCGTGCCGGAGCAGAAGCCGTACAGCTCATACTCATGGGAGAGGAAGTTGATGGGCTGACAGCCAACCTCAAGGCCTGCAAACGCTGTGTCCTGTTCCTCGCAGGATTCCTTGAAGGCCTTTCCCATGCGCATAAGCAGTTCGCCGTCCATATTTCCGCAGATGATGCCCGCCTTGAAGACCAGAGGTTTTCCCCCGCGCACAGCGATGGCATTGATGGTGTTGGACGTCATATCCATGCAGATCTGCGCCTCAAATCCGTGATCCTTGGCAAGCCGGAGCTTTGAGCCCGGAAGCGCGTGCATCAGGATCTGCACGGAATCGTCCTCCTGCGAGGCGTCTGTCCGGTACAGGACAGGTTTTGTATAAGTGCTGTCCAGCAAAAGAGGCGTGTCGCTCACCAGCTCCTGCAGTTTGTCTTTGATCTCATAAAGTCTGCCGGTGCTGAAACCGGAATCCCTGTAATTGATGTCATGTTCCGTCAGATATTGTCCCGTGAGCAGGCTGTCCGCGGACAGGTTCAACGCCTTGCCCAGATCATAGAGCAGTTCCAGGGACGGGACGCTGGCGCCCAGCTCCCAGCGGGATACTGCCTGATAAGAGACATGCAGCATATCCGCAAGCTGTTTTTGGGTCAGACCCAGACGGCTTCTCTGCTGCACGATCATTTTTGCCAAATTGTCTCTGTTAAACATAATGTCATCCCTCCGAATATCAGCGTAACATAAAAGAATGATTGCCACAATCAACTCTTTTGATAAGATTGGGGAGGAACTCAACTGCCGGTTGAGTTGCGGGAGTTATGTTTTATGTCAATGTCCGTAAAAAGCTTGTAAATTGGCTGTTTGTGTGGTATTTTAATAGGTATGTCCGGTGTTGTTGCAGGGTAAGGTGTGTGAGGGATATAACGAATAAAATATACAAAAGGTATTGCATAAAATGCATAAAATATGATTTTTATTCAAAATTTATAAAAAACAGTAGACATTTATGCAAAAAGTGCTATGATTACAAGAAAGGCCTGAATAACAGGTTATTCTTCATACGCGGGAGGGAGAGAAATGATCAGGGTTGGTATTATCGGTGCGACGGGCTACGCGGGAGGCGAGCTGGTCCGCATTTTGGCAAATCATAAGGATGCAAAGATCGTCTGGTACGGTTCCAGAAGTTACATAGATCAGAGATACAGTCAGGTATATCAGAATATGTTCCGGATCGTGGAGGATGTGTGCAGAGACGACAATCTGCAGGAGCTTGCGGCTCAGGCGGATGTGATCTTTACGGCTACTCCTCAGGGGTTTCTGGCGGGACTTCTCACCGAGGAGATTCTGCAGAAGGTGAAGGTCGTGGATCTGTCTGCGGACTATCGCATAAAGGACGTCAAAGTCTATGAGAAGTGGTATGGGATCGAACATAAATCCCCGCAGTTTATTCCGGAGGCGGTCTATGGTCTGTGTGAAATAAACCGGGGGCAGATTACGGAAAAGACCCGTCTGGTGGCCAATCCGGGCTGCTATACCACCTGTTCTATCCTGACGGCCTATCCCATGGTGAAGGAAGGTCTGATCGATGTGAGCACGTTGATCGTGGACGCCAAATCGGGTACCTCCGGTGCGGGCAGAGGGGCAAAGCTCCCCAATCTGTTCTGTGAGGTCAATGAAAATATGAAGGCCTATGGTGTGGCCAGCCACAGGCATACTCCCGAGATCGAGGAGCAGCTCGGCTATGCGGGGGATTGTCAGGTGACGATCAATTTTACGCCGCATCTGGTGCCCATGAACCGGGGCATACTGGCGACGGAGTATGCCTCCCTGAAGAGGAAGGCGGACGGCTCCCTGCCCACCTGTGAGGAGATTCGGGCGGCCTATGAGAAATATTATGCCGGGGAAAAGTTTGTGCGTGTGCTGGAGCCCGGCGTCTGTCCCGAGACCAAATGGGTGGAGGGCAGCAATTATGTGGATGTGAATTTCGTTGTGGATGAGAGAACAGGGCGTATCATTATGATGGGCGCTCTGGACAATCTGGTGAAGGGAGCTGCCGGGCAGGCGGTGCAGAACATGAATCTGATGTTTGGACTGCCGGAGGACGAGGGACTTGAGCTGGTGCCCTGCTTCCCTTAAATAAAGGGCTTGGATTGATAGAGGTTGATACACAAAACAGAGGATTTATACGCGAGGAACGACATGAACAGTGCAGAGAAGACATTTACCATACGCAGCATGATAAAAGAAGATTATGACGGACTGCGGGCGCTCTGGATGACCATCAAGGGCTTTGGCATCCGCAGTATTGACGATTCCAGAGCGGGCGTGGAGCAGTTCCTGAACAGGAATCCTGAGACCAGTGTGGTGGCGGTGGCCGCGGACGGCTCTGTGGTGGGCGGCATCCTCTGCGGACACGATGGGAGGAGAGGCTGTCTGTATCATGTGTGTGTGCGGGAGGATTACAGGAGACTCGGCATTGGCAAGGCTATGGTCGTACACTGCATGAATGCCCTGAAAGCGGAGCATATCAATAAGGTGAGCCTGATCGCATTTACGAAGAACGATGTGGGCAATGCTTTCTGGAACTGTATCGGCTGGACAAAAAGACAAGATCTGAATTACTACGATTTTACTTTGAATGAGGATAATATCACGGCTTTTAATCAGTGAAAAAAACAGAATTGGAGTGTGTAAAATGGGTGCGGAGACAAAGGCAGGAATCAGGCAGATCGAGGGCGGCGTGACCGCGGCGAAGGGATTTGAGGCAGCAGGCGTGGAGGCCGGCGTCAAATATCAGAACAGAAAAGATATGGCGCTGATCTACAGCACGGTTCCCTGCAGGGTGGCGGGGACTTTTACCAGCAATGTAGTGAAGGCGGCTCCCGTGCTCTGGGATAAAAAAATCGTGGAGGAGTCGGAGTATGCGCAGGCTGTTGTGGTAAACTCCGGTATCGCCAACGCCTGCACGGGCAGACAGGGCATGGATGCCTGTGAGGAGACCGCAGCCTGTGCCGGAAGGCTTCTGCAGATTCCTGCGGACGCGGTGCTGGTGGCCTCCACCGGCGTCATCGGGATGCAGCTTCCCACAGACAGAATCTGTGCGGGTGTGGAGAAACTTGCGGCGGAGAAGGCCGCCACACCGGAGGCCGGGCTGGATGCGGCGAAGGCGATCATGACCACCGACACGGTACATAAACAGATAGCCGTGGAGGTGACGTTGGGCGGAAAGAGGGTGACGCTGGGCGGCATGTGTAAAGGTTCCGGCATGATTCATCCCAATATGTGTACCATGCTGGGATTTGTGACTACGGATGCGAATATCTCGAAGGAGATGCTGCAAAAGGCTGTCAGCGCCGACGTGGTTGACTCCTTCAATATGATCAGTGTGGACGGCGATACCTCCACCAACGATACCCTGCTTGTGCTGGCCAACGGGCTGGCAGGAAATGAGGAGATCACAGAGGAGGGTGCGGATTATGACGCTTTCTGTGAGGCGCTGCATGTGATCACGTCCTATCTTGCCAAAAAGATGGCAGGGGACGGAGAGGGGGCTACGGCTCTGTTCGAGTGCCGCGTGGTGGGTGCGGACACCAAAGAGAATGCCCGCATTCTGGCAAAGTCTGTCATCTGTTCCTCGCTGACCAAGGCCGCAATCTTTGGACATGACGCCAACTGGGGCCGGATTCTCTGTGCGCTGGGTTATTCGGGAGTGCGGTTTGACCCGGAGAAGGTGGATCTGCATTTTATGAGCAAGAGCGGCAAAATGCTGATCTTCAGCGAGGGCAATGCCTGCGATTACAGCGAGGAGGAGGCGACGAAGCTCCTCTCCGACCCGGAGGTGACCGTGGTGGCGGATATGCATATGGGAGATGCCGGGGCCACGGCCTGGGGCTGTGACCTGAGCTATGATTATGTGAAGATCAATGCGGATTACCGCAGTTAAAGGAGGTAGCGATACAAATGGTCAAGGACATGCAGGAGGTTTTGAAGAAGGCGGAGGTGCTCATCGAAGCCCTGCCCTATATACAGCAGTTTAACCGCAAGATCATCGTGGTGAAATACGGCGGCAGCGCCATGAGCAATGAGGAACTGCAGAAAAATGTCATCAAGGACGTGACTTTGCTAAAGCTGGTGGGTTTTAAGCCCATTATCGTACACGGCGGCGGCAAGGAGATCAGCCGCTGGGTGGGGAAGGTAGGCAAGGAGGCCAGATTTGTGAACGGTCTGCGGGTCACGGACGAGGAGACCATGGAGATCGCCGAGATGGTGCTGGGCAAGGTGAACAAGAGTCTGGTGTCCATGGTGCAGGAGCTGGGTGTGAAAGCCGTGGGAATCAGCGGCAAGGACGGCGGACTGCTGACAGTGGAGAAAAAGTACGCAGGGGGCGAGGATATCGGTTTTGTGGGAGATATCACCGAGGTGAATCCCAAGGTGCTCTATGACCTTCTGGAGAAGGACTTTCTGCCCATCGTGGCGCCCATCGGTCTCGACAGCCGGTTTCAGACCTACAATATCAATGCGGACGATGCGGCCTGTGCCATCGCCAGGGCCGTGGGTGCGGACAAGCTGGTGTTCCTCACGGATATCGAGGGACTTTACAGGGATGTGGAGGACAAATCCTCCTTCATTTCAAGACTGAGCGCCAGTCAGGCTGACGAACTGATAGCGGGCGGTTACATCGGAGGAGGCATGCTGCCCAAGCTGGCAAACTGCACCTCTGCTGTCAGAAACGGAGTCAACCGGGTACATATTCTGGACGGCAGGATTCCGCACTGTCTGCTTCTGGAGATATTTACCCATGAGGGAGTGGGTACCGCTATTATCGCCGATGAGGAAGGGAAGGAATAATATCATGGATATGAAGGAATATATTGAGCAGGCCGAAACAGATCTGCTGCACACCTACAATCGCTATCAGATCGTTCTGGACAGGGGCGAGGGTGTGTATCTCTATGATATCGAGGGCAAAAAATATCTGGATTTTGTGGCAGGTATAGCCGTGTTTGCTCTGGGGTATCATTATCCCGGGTATGATGATGCGTTAAAGGCGCAGATTGACAAGCTGCTGCATACCTCCAATTATTATTACAATGTGCCGGCTATCGAGGCGGCGAGAAGATTGAAGAAGCTCTCAGGCATGGATCGTGTGTTTTTTACCAACTCCGGTGCGGAGGCGCTGGAGGGAGCCATCAAGGCTGCAAAAAAATACGCGTGGTTGAAAGACGGCTCACAGGATCATGATCTTGTGGCCATGAATCATTCCTTTCACGGCCGGACCATGGGAGCGCTGGCTGTCACCGGCAATCCCAAATACAGGGAGCCTTTTGAGCCTCTGATCGGCAATGTCAGCTTTGCCGGACTCAATGATTTTGACAGTGTGATGCGCTGTGTCACGGACAAAACCTGCGGCATAATCCTGGAGCCTGTGCAGGGCGAGGGAGGCCTGCAGCCCGCTTCGGAGGAGTTTTTGCAAAAGCTTCGGGCCCTTTGCGACGAGCGGGATATTCTGCTGATCTTTGACGAGGTGCAGTGCGGCATGGGCCGGACGGGTTATCCCTATGCATGGCAGCGCTATGGCGTCAAACCGGATATTATGACCAGCGCAAAGGCTCTGGGCTGCGGTGTGCCTGTGGGCGCGTTTATGATGACGGAGCGCGTGGCGCAGAATTCTCTCACCAGCGGTGATCACGGCACGACCTATGGCGGCAATCCGCTGGCTGCCGCGGCAGTGGGGAAGGTGCTGGAGATTTATGAGCGGGACGGTATTGTAGAGCATGTGCAGGCGGTTGCGCCATATCTGGAGAAACGGCTGAAAGAGCTTTTGGAGAAATATGACTGTATCACCGAACACAGAGGCGTGGGGCTGATGCAGGGTCTTGTGTTTGACCGTCCGGTGGGCGAGATCATCACAAGGGCGGTGGAGAAGGGTCTGCTTCTCATCAATGCCGGTCCGAATATCATCCGTTTTGTACCTCCCCTGATCATCACGGAGCAGAATATTGATGACATGATCGGGATCTTGGACACTTGTATCGAGCAGTAGGAGAGAGTATGCATTTTAAAAAGAGGATTTTTATGGTGGCGGCGGTGGCTCTTGGCCTGGCGGCGGTTCTTGCCGGCGGAACCGGGCGGGTGCGCCCTCTGGAGAGTGCGGAGAAAAGAGCCGGTATCTTTGGCCGCAGTGATAAAGAGACTATTTATTTCTGGTATACGGACGAGACGATGACCAGCTTTATCAACAGCGCCGCGGTAGCTTTCGGCGAGCGGGAAGGGGTGCGGGTGATTCCCGTGCTGACCTATGAAGGGGAGTATCTGGAGGCTATCAATCAGGCATCTTTGCAGGGCGGACAGATGCCTGATGCTTATCTGATCGGAAATGATTCTCTGGAGAAGGCTTATCTGGCCGGGCTTGCCAGTGAGACCAAAGACGACGGGGCCGTGTGTAATACCGGCAATTTTCCGGAGGCGGCGCTTGCGGCGGTTCGTTTTCATGGGAAGAATGTTGCCTATCCTCTGTATTTTGAGACCAGCGCACTGATCTACAACGAGAGCTATCTGGCGGATTGGGCGCTGCAGCAGGCGCGCCGGGAACTGGCGGAGGCCGGAAACGAGGGCGGAGGAGACTCCGCAGGCCCTGCGGAGGGAGAGGCCGGTCTGACGGAAGAAGAGGCGGCGCTGGCGCAGCAGTATCTGGAAAACGGAATTCCCGCCACAGTGGACGATATCCTGAGTATTGCGGACACTTTCGATGTGCCTGAAGGCGTGGAAGGTATTATGAAATGGGATGTGTCGGATATTTTTTATAATTACTGGATCGTGGGACGATATCTTGTGGTGGGCGGCGAGGCCGGAGACGATGCAGGTGCCATCGATATCGACAATCCCGAGACCGTGCAGTGCCTGGAGGTATACAAGGCGCTGAATCAGTTTTTTTCCATGGAGTCGGACACGGTCACTTACGATTCCGTGCTGCAGGATTTTATTGACGGAAAAATCGTGTTTACCGTGGCGACCACAGATGTGATCCGCCGCTTGGACGAGGCGAAAAAGGATGGCAGCTTCGCTTATGAGTATGGCGTGTCGGCCATGCCCGAGGTCAGCGCCGGGCTGGAGAGCGCTTCTTTGTCTGTGACCGGTGCTGTTGTAGTGAACGGTTACTCAGAGCACAAGGAGCTGGCAAACGGTTTTGCGGCTTATCTGGTGAACGACTGTGCGGAGGAGCTTTATGAGAAGACAGGGAAACTCCCTGCCCGAAACGGTACGGACGAAGACAATGGGCCCGCACAGATCTTCAAACTGGAATACGCCGACAGCGTCTCCCTGCCCAAGCTCATGGAGACAGGCAATTTCTGGCTGCAGATGGAGGTGCTGTTTTCCAAGGTCTGGAACGGCGCGGATGTGCAGCCTCTGGTCACGGAGCTGGCGGAGCAGATTGCCGCTCAGGTCGCGAATTTATAGTTAGAATTTATAGTATAAGGAAACCAGCCGCAGGGCAAGATACTAACACAGGAAAATTCTTACAGGCGTTGCCTGTGGGAGACGGAAGGGAGTATCTTAAGCTATGGTTGGTTTTTTGATTGCATTGATATCGGGAGCCCTGATGAGCGTTCAGGGAGTGTTTAACACGCAGGTTACGAAAGCGTCGGCAATCTGGAGCGCAAGTGCGTTCGTGCAGTTTACGGCGTTGTTGGTCTGTCTGGGGGCGTGGCTCTGCACAGAGCGGGGCTCTCTGCTGCAGGTGTTTTCGGTGCAGCCCAAATACATGCTGTTGGGAGGAGCTATCGGCGCATTTATAACTTATACGGTTATCCGCAGTATGGATATGCTGGGGCCTGCCAAGGCGGTGATGCTGATCGTGGTGGCGCAGCTTGCGGTGGCCTACGCCATTGAGCTTCTGGGATGGTTTGGTGTGGAGAAGCAGCCATGGGAGTGGAGAAAGGCTATCGGAATGGCAGTGGCCATCGCGGGAATCATCATCTTTAAATGGAAATAGGCGTATAAGCGGAAATAAGCGTTAAATGGCAATAGTTAAAATTTTTTTAAATTTTTGAATCCGTCTTGTAAATGGAAAATATTTCACTTAAAATAAGTTATGTCAGCAAATGCAATGCACGAAAATCAAGAGGACAGTTTTCTCCCGTCGAGAGAGGAGAGAAAACATGAGTGCAGTAAATAATAAAAAGATATGCAGAAGCCTGTGCAGCGCGGCAGGCCTTCTGTTTTGTATGGTTTTGGCCGGATGTCACAGTGCAGACCGGGCGGTTGCCCTGCCTGTGGGAGAGCCGGTTGAGATACCGCAGAATGAAACGGAGACCGGTTCTTTAGCGGAGACGCAGATTGCGCCGGAGGCTTCTGTGATCTATGTCCATGTCTGCGGCGCGGTTAGAAATCCCGGCGTTGTGATGCTTCCGGAGGGGAGCAGGGGACAGGATGCGCTTGAGGCAGCCGGAGGTTTTGGGGAGGATGCCGCGGAGGAAGCAGTGAATCTGGCGGCGGTTGTGACAGACGGTATGAGGCTGTATTTTCCCACGCCGGAGGAGGTCCTGGAAGCGAAGAGCGCAGCGCAGGACGAGACCGTGGGACCGGTAGACATCAATTCTGCGGGAGTGGAGCTTCTGTGTACGCTTCCCGGTATCGGGGAGACCAGGGCCAGGGCCATCGTGGCCTATCGGGAGGAACACGGCGCTTTTGGCAGCGCGGAGGAGATCATGCAGGTGTCCGGGATTAAGGAAGGCGCCTATGATAAGATCAAGGCGCTGATCATTGCAAAATGATACTGTGTGAATGGATTTGTATGGAAGAGTGAGGATGGAAAATGGCGGAGAAGAGAGTGCTGGTGGTAGACGACGAGAAGCTGATCGTGAAGGGAATCCGGTTCAGTCTGGAACAGGACGATCTGCAGGTAGACTGTGCATATGACGGCGAGGAGGCTCTGGAGTACGCGAGGAACAATAAATATGACATTATCCTGCTGGATGTTATGCTGCCCAAACTCACCGGTTTTGAGGTATGCCAGCAGATACGGGAATTCTCCAATGTGCCTATCATCATGCTCACGGCCAAGGGCGACGACATGGATAAGATACTGGGCCTGGAGTACGGCGCGGACGATTACATCACGAAGCCCTTTAACATCTTGGAAGTGAAGGCCCGCATCAAGGCCATCATGCGCCGGGTGGAACCCAAGACCGGCGTCAGGGAGACCCAGCGTTTTGTGGAGAGCGGCGATATGAAACTGGACTGCGAGGGCAGAAGAGTATATATTGCCGGGCGGGAGATCAGCCTAACGGCCAAGGAGTTTGAAGTGCTGGAGCTTCTGATGTTTAATCCCAACAAGGTATATGGCAGGGAAGCGCTCCTGAAGCTGGTATGGGGGGCAGATTATCCCGGAGATGTGCGCACGGTTGATGTACATATCAGAAGGCTGCGCGAGAAGATTGAGGAAAACCCCAGTGAGCCCAAGTATGTTCACACAAAGTGGGGAGTGGGTTATTACTTTTTGAATGATTAG
>CANCYO010000033.1 GCA_947382415.1 uncultured Lachnospiraceae bacterium
TTCGATAAACTCTTGTTCTTTTTTCTCTCCACGAAAATCGCAATTTCCTATAAAGGAACAAAAAAGCAGTCCCCAAAAGGAACTGCTCCCGGCTTTCTGCCACATGCGGTCTAGTTGCTCTCCGGCTTCTCCACTCTGCTGATTGCAGATTTGTCCATGGGAATACGGCAATTCTTGTTATTGCCAAACTCCACGATCACAGTGTCGTCACTGATATCAATGACGATACCGTAAAAACCGGAGGTCGTCAGTACGCAGTCGCCAAGCTCCAGAGCCGCGACCATAGCCGCCACTCTCTTCCGCTCCTTCTGCTGAGGTCTCATCATAAAAAAATACAGCGCGCCAAAGAGTAATGCATAAATGACGACGGACGTCCCTATTCCAAAAGAATTCCCTGCCGCCACCGCGTCTGCCTCTGTCATTCCCGTCAATAAAATACCCATCGTTCCTCCATTCCGGCACATCTGGCCTGAAATATTACCGCCTTCCCTGATCCGCGCCGCCAAACTCACTATCCCAAACCGCGGCATAAGTCAACAGGATGCATCCAGATTATAATACACAGAATTCGAGACAGGGGCAAGCCCTAATTTGCATTTCCTGCGATTTTTATTCTTTTTTTAGAATTCAGGATTCCCGTGGGACAGCCATGCCTTCCAGCTTGCGCTTTTTATAGCTTCCGAACTCTCCCCGGTCCAGAGCATCCCGGATCTCCTCAATCATCGTATTATAGAAATACAGATTGTGCAGCACACACAGCCGCATCCCCAGCATCTCCTTTGCTTTGAGCAGATGTCTGATATAAGCTCTCGAATACCTTCTGCAGGCGGGACAGCCGCAGCCCTCCTCGATGGGACGGGCGTCCGTCCCGTATTTGGCATTAAAGAGATTTATTTTGCCATGATTCGTATAAAGATGTCCATGCCGTCCGTTTCTGGTGGGATATACGCAGTCAAAAAAGTCCACGCCGCGCTCCACGCCTTCCAGAATATTCGCGGGAGTTCCCACTCCCATCAGATAAGTAGGCTTGTCCTTGGGCAGCCATGGAACCACTTCGTCCAGAATATGATACATCTCCTCATGGGTCTCACCCACAGCCAGTCCGCCGATGGCATAGCCGTCCAGCTCAAGCTCCGCAATACGCTTTGCGTGTTCGATGCGGATGTCGTCATAGACCGCGCCCTGATTGATTCCGAACAGGAGCTGATCCGGATTCACCGTCCCCTCCAATCCGTTGAGTCTCTTCATCTCCCGCTTACAGCGCTCCAGCCATCTGGTGGTGCGCTCCACAGAAGCCTGCACATAACCTCTGTCCGCTTTGCTGGGGGCGCACTCGTCGAAGGCCATGGCAATGGTGGAACCCAGATTGGACTGAATCTGCATACTCTCCTCCGGGCCCATGAAAATCTTCCTGCCGTCAATATGTGAATGAAAATATACTCCTTCTTCTTTGATCTTGCGAAGGCCTGCCAGCGAAAAGACCTGAAAACCGCCGGAATCCGTCAGAATCGGCTTGTCCCAGGACATAAACCGATGCAATCCGCCCATGCGGCGGATAATCTGATCCCCCGGGCGCACATGCAGATGATAGGTGTTTGAAAGCTCCACCTGCGTTTTGATCTGTTCCAGATCCTCAGTAGAAACGGCGCCCTTGATGGCCGCCGCTGTTCCCACATTCATAAATACCGGCGTCTGGATAACGCCGTGCACGGTTGCAAACTCTCCCCGTTTGGCATTCCCTTCCGTCCGAAGCAGACGGTATCTTGCCCGAAATCCGTTCCGTATGGTCTCTTCCATTCTCAGTTACTCTCCAATTCCTGCCAAAACTCCTCCAATGTGATACCCTGTTTGGTGATCACCGTGGCCGCCTCTACGCCCACATAGCGGAAATGCCATGGCTCATAATCGATGCCTGTAACATATTCCTTTCCTTTGGGATAACGCACGATAAAACCATATCTGCAACTGTTCTCCGCCATCCACTTTCCGGCATCCGTATCCCCGAACTCCTGCTTGAGATCGGCGAACGTGTCACATGTGATATCCAAAGCAAGTCCGATCTCATGTTCGCTGTTGCCCGGCAAAGTGATTACTCTGCTGGCAAGCTGATAGGCCTCCATGTAAGACATCCCCCGGTTCATATACCTGTTTACTTTTGCATTAAAGTTAGTCAACTGTCTCTCCGGCGTCCTGTACGGCGAACGAACCTGCAGGGTAAATCCTTCGTCCTTTGCCGCCTGAAGCATATCTGACAGGTCATCCAGAATCCGCTCATCGCACTGCAGACTGCCGACAATGGTTCCCAGCGTAAAGCTGTAGTCATCGGGAATGGAATGCTGTTTGTTGATCAGCACAAGCCGCCAGTCATCGGTGTCAAAGACAAGCTCCCCGGACTCATAGGCCTCCAGAATGTCCTGAGTCGTCCGCTCGGTTCCGTTTCCTCTGCCCTCCAGAGACGCCAGAAGCTCAGAAGCGTCATAGGTGTCAACACCGTCCATACCATGGGGATTTCCCTCATTCCAGTCTTCAAGCTCCCCCAGCGCATCCTCATCTGCCAGAAGCTCCACATCCTCAAGATTCAGATCGGACTCGGGAGCCAGCTCCACACTGCTGTCCGCATCCGCCAGATCCCACTCTACCTCTCTTCCGTCCGAGGAGATAAACATGGGAAACGAAAAACTGCTGTAGACAACAAACAGACAAAGAATCATCGTGAGCATGGAAAAGCGTTTGCCGTTGCCGGCAAAATACGCCATTGCATGAAAAAAGAACATGCTAACAGCCAGTACCGGAAGTACCAGCATGCTGCACATTTTATTTTTTCTGCCGAACTGCAGCAATTTTCTTCTTACACGTTCCTTTAAATTGGTTTTCATCGATCTGCGTACCTTCTATATACCTCTTTCTTAATATTTATATCCGAAATATTTATATATATTGATATCATAGCATAGTTTTCGGACAAATGCACTCTTTTTCTTGCTTTTTTATGAAAAAATCTATATACTTGAATAAAATACAAAAAAGCGGGAGGCAGCGCCATGGCAGGGTCATCATACGGAACCATATTCAGAATAACAACCTGGGGGGAATCCCACGGCAAGGCCCTGGGAGTGATCGTGGACGGCTGTCCTGCCGGACTGCCTCTGTGCGAGGAGGATATCCAGCGCTATCTGAACCGGAGAAAGCCCGGCGCCAGCAGCATCGCGACCCAGCGCAAAGAAGACGACTGTGTGGAGATTCTCTCCGGCATTTTCGAGGGCAGAACCACCGGAACCCCGATCTCCATGATGGTGCGCAACACCTCCCAGATCTCGAAAGATTACGGCAATATAGCCTCCTGCTACCGCCCCGGACACGCGGACTATACCTTTGATCAAAAATATGGTTTCCGGGACTATCGGGGCGGCGGACGCTCCTCGGGACGTGAGACTGTGGGCCGCGTGGCCGCCGGTGCAGTGGCCGCCAAAATTCTCTCCCGCATGGGCGTCACCGTACAGGCATACACCCGCTCCATCGGCCCCATTGAAGCCGATCTGGATCATTTTGACGCGGATGCCATCCTGAGTACCCCCACCGCCATGCCCGACAGAGCTGCGGACGAGAGAGCCCTGGCCTATCTGGAAGGCGCAAAAAAAAGGCAGGACTCCGTGGGCGGCTCCATGGAATGCCGCGTATACGGACTCCCCGCAGGAATCGGCGACCCTGTATTCGAGAAACTGGACGCCAATCTGGCCAAGGCTGCCATGTCCATCGGCGCCATAAAAGCAGTGGAAATCGGCGACGGCTTTGCGGTCTCCCGGGGCTGCGGCAGCAAAAACAACGACGCCTTCCACATGGAGAACGGCCATGTAGTCAAATCCACCAATCACGCAGGCGGCGTCTTGGGCGGCATCAGCGACGGCGACATGCTGCTTGTGCGCGCCCATGTAAAACCCACGCCCTCCATCTATCTCACCCAGCAGACCGTCAACCAAAACGGCGAGGAGGTGGAGCTTTCCATCCACGGCAGACACGATCCCATCATTGTCCCCCGGGCGGTTGTGGTTCTGGAATGCATGACAGCCATCACCGTTCTCGACGCCATGATGTTAAATATGTCCGCGAAGCTGGAAAGTCTTGAAAAATTTTATAACTGATCCCTATGCTCTTCTGGTGCTGCCCAGCCTGTGGAACGCGATACAGTTAGGCACATCCACACTGATGGGCGGCCCGTTCATGATCATATTTCCCGCCTCCAGATTCAGATGGAAAAAGGTCATATCATTACTCTCATGATTCAGAGACACCAAAAATCTGTCATTGGGGAAGAACTCTGCATCTTTCGGGTACTCTCCGCTCACGGGCAGACAGAATTTCTGTGTCAGGAAGCCGGTCTCAGTGTCCACCGAGAAAATCACCACGGAATTGTCTCCCGCATTGGAGGAGAGCAAATATTTATAATCCCCGGAAAAGCTCAGCGCGCTGGCGGCATTGGTGCTGCCCCGCTCAGGCATCACTGTCTGAATCGTCTGAATCTTATCAAAGATCGGTCTATCGTTTTTATCTTCATAAGAATACACATCAATACAGCAGCTCCACTCATGCACCACATAGATAAAACGTCCGTCCAGAGATATCTTGATATGTCTGGGCCCGGAATCCAGCTCACTGTGCAGGATATCCGCAAGCTGCACCTTACCCCATTCCAGATTCATGCGGTAAATCTTCACATGATCCATCCCGGGGTCGGCCACCAGCAGATATTTATTGTCATGAGTCATGCGGGCACAGTTGATGTGGGGGCGGGAATTGCGCTCCGCGATGCTGCCCAGTCCCTTGTGGAACACCTCGTCCGTGATCTCTCCGATGGAACCGTCCTCCTGCAGCTTTAACACCGTGAGCTTTCCGTCGTGATACCCCGCCACAAACAGATAGCTGTCCGTGTAATCCGTGGACACATAACATCCTCTCATGCCGTTGATGGGAGCAAAGTTTATGATCTCCAGATTGCCGTCCGGCAGAATATTGTAGGACTCCACTCCGAAATCCGTGATGGAATACAGATACTGACAATTGTGTGAGATTGTAAGGTAGGAAGAGTTGGTGATCTCCACCTTACTCTTCTCCTTAAAACGCCCTTTTTCCATATCCACATCATATATCTTGATCCCGTGGCTGTCTCCCTGCGTATAAGTTGACACATATGCCACATACTTTTCTTTCGCCTTTGCCATGATAAGCCCTCCCTGCAAGCTCTGCCGAAATGTATTTTGCTCTTAACAATATAGCACAATCCGCTTTTTTTTTGAATACCTTTTCCCAAAAATTATTTGTGCAAAATTATTGACATTCCATGCGTTTTTCGATATTATTATCGTAATTTGTGTATAGACGGCATCCAAACATGCATGAACAATACATTGATATTAAAAAATATACAGTACATGTCATAGATTGATATGGCAGGTACTGTATATTTCAATATACGGGAAGGAACTGCGAGAATGAAAAATGCTTTGGTGAATCTGGAGGGCATCACAAAATCCTTTGACGGCCAGATGATTCTGGACGATTTAAACCTCTATATCAAGGAGAACGAATTTCTGACGCTCCTTGGTCCCAGCGGCTGCGGCAAGACTACCACTCTGCGCATTCTGGGAGGATTTGAAAAGCCCGACAGAGGACGTGTGATCTTTGAGGGTCAGGATATCACAAATCTTCCGCCCAATAAGCGCAATCTGAACACCGTATTCCAGAAGTATGCTCTTTTTACGCATATGGACATCGCGGAGAATATCGCCTTTGGCTTAAAGATCAAAAACAAGTCCAAAGCTTATATAGACGACAAGATCAAATATGCCCTGAAGCTGGTGAATCTCGACGGCTACGAGCATCGCATGCCGGACTCCTTAAGCGGCGGCCAGCAGCAGCGTATCGCCATCGCCCGGGCTATCGTAAACGAACCCAAGCTCCTGCTTCTGGACGAGCCCTTGGGCGCTCTGGATCTGAAACTCCGTCAGGACATGCAGTATGAGCTGATCCGCCTGAAAAATGAGCTGGGCATCACCTTTATCTATGTAACCCACGATCAGGAAGAGGCCCTCACCATGTCCGACACCGTTGTGGTCATGAATCAGGGCTATATTCAGCAGATCGGCACTCCTGAGAACGTATATAACGAACCGGAAAACGCCTTTGTGGCAGACTTTATCGGCGACAGCAATATCATCGGCGCCACCATGATACAGGATCGTCTGGTGGAGATTCTGGGCGCACGTTTTGCCTGCGTGGATGAAGGCTTCGGAGAAAACAAACCCGTGGATGTGGTTATCCGCCCCGAGGATGTGGAGCTGGTCTCCCCGAAAGAGGGCGTGATAAACGGCACAGTCACCCATCTGATCTTCAAAGGCGTCCACTATGAGATGGAAGTCATGGCAAACGGTTTTGAATGGCTGGTACAGTCCACGCGCATGCAGCCCGTGGGCACTAAAGTCGGCATAAAGGTAGACCCCTTCAACATTCAGATCATGAACAAACCCGAATCCGAGGACGAGGAGGCCGTGGGCGTCAATGAATAGAAAACTGTTATCCATACCCTATCTGTTCTGGTCGGCCCTCTTTATTCTGGTGCCGCTGTGCATGGTATTTTACTATGGACTCACCGACAAGACAGGCGCATTCACTCTGCAAAATATCCTGGCCATTGCCACGCCCGAACACTCCAAGGCTCTGTGGGAGGCTCTGAAGCTGGCCTTTGTCAGCACGGTCATCTGCCTGCTTCTGGCCTATCCGCTGGCCATGATCCTGTGCGGCATGAGTTCCCACAAGGATTCCTTCATCGTGCTGATCTTCATACTGCCCATGTGGATGAACTTCCTGCTGCGCACCATGGCATGGCAGTCTCTTCTGGAGAAGACCGGCGTCATCAACGGGATTCTGGGCTTTCTGCATCTGCCCTCCCTGAATATCATCAACACGCCCTCCGCCATTGTACTCGGCATGGTCTACAATTTCCTGCCGTTTATGGTACTGCCCATCTACAATGTGCTGGTCAAGATTGATAAAAACGTAGTAAACGCCGCCAGAGACCTGGGAGCCAATCCCTTTCAGACATTCCTGAAGATACTGCTTCCTTTGAGTCTCCCCGGCATTTTCAGCGGCATTACCATGGTATTCGTCCCCGCTCTCACCACCTTTGTAATCTCCAGAGTCCTGGGCGGCGGCAAGATCCTGCTCATCGGCAATATCATTGAGGAGGAATTCACCAAGACCGACAACTGGAATCTGGGAAGCGGTCTCTCCATTGTGCTGATGCTCTTCATCATATTTAATATGGTCATCTCCGCGGTGACCGATAAGGACGGGGAGGTGAATGCCCTGTGAGCAGACTTTACGGTGGTATCAGAAAACTGTATATCGCGCTGATCTTTCTGTTTTTATATGCCCCCATCGCGACGCTGATCGTGCTCTCCTTCAACGCCAGCAAGACCCGGGCAAAATGGGGTGGCTTCACATTGAAATGGTATCAGAGCCTGTTTGAGAATGACGTCATACTGCAGGCATTGTGGAATACACTGGCCATCGCCTTCCTCTCCGCGCTCATTGCGACGGTCATAGGAACCGTAGCCTGTATCTCCATGCAGAATATGCGCAGGAGCACCCGCTCTCTGATCATGGGAGTCACCAACATCCCCATGTTGAACGCGGATATCGTCACCGGAATCTCCCTGATGCTTTTGTTTATCAGTATCGGCATAAAATTCGGCTTCGGGACCATCCTGTTAGCGCACATCACCTTCAATATCCCCTATGTGATCCTGAGCGTGATGCCCCGCATGAGACAGCTCAATCCCAGCACCTACGAGGCTGCACTTGATCTGGGAGCCTCCCATATACAGGCATTTTTCAAGGTGGTATTCCCGGATATCCTGCCCGGGATCTTCTCGGGCTTCCTGATGGCCTTCACTATGTCCCTGGACGATTTTATCATCACGCATTTTACAAAGGGACCCGGCATCGACACATTGTCCACGAAGATCTACACAGAGGTGAAAAAGGGAATTAAGCCGGAAATGTACGCCCTTTCCACCATCATCTTCGTCTCGGTCTTAGTATTGTTACTGTTGATCAATTACACCCCGCGGGCGGGACAAAAAAAGACCCGCTGAAGACGCGATAAAGATACACTAAAAACTGTAAGGAGATTGTCATGAAAACTGTTAAAGCATTAAAAGTAACCCGAATTCTCGCCGCTGCGCTGAGCACAGCCCTTGCCGTCACCGCTCTTGCGGGCTGTGGCAAGCCTTCCTCCACCGGAAAAGGCGGCGAGCTCTATGTCTATAACTGGGGCGAGTACATCGATCCCGAAACCCTGACCATGTTTGAGGAAGAGACCGGGATCAAGGTAATCTACGACGAATATGACACCAATGAGACCATGTATCCGAAGGTGGCCGCCGGAGCCTCCGTATACGATGTTATCTGCCCTTCCGATTACATGGTCAACAAGATGATCGACAACGATCTGCTGCAGGAACTGAACTTTGAAAACATGCCAAACGCACTCTCCAACATCGGCGCTTCCTATTATGACACCGCAGAGGAATTTGATCCCGGCAACAAATATTTCGTGCCCTACTGCTGGGGAACCGTAGGCATTCTCTACAATACTGCCATGGTGGATGAACCCGTCACAAGCTGGTCCATCCTCTGGGACGAAAAATATAAGGACAATATTCTCATGCAGGACTCCGTGCGGGACGCTTTCATGGTGGCTCTGAAATTAAAAGGCTACTCCATGAATACCCTTGACGTCACGGAACTGGAAACCGCCAGAGACGCTCTGATCGAACAGCGCCCTCTGGTGCAGGCCTGGGTCATAGATGAGGTTCGGGACAAGATGATCGGCGGCGAGGCTGCCCTGGGCGTCATCTACTCTGGCGAGGCAATTTATACCCAGCGTGAAAACCCTGATCTGGAATATGTGATTCCCGAAGAGGGAACCAATGTGTGGATTGACGGCTGGGTAATCCCGAAAAATGCCGCTAACAAAGAAAACGCTGAAAAATTCATTGATTTCATGTGCCGCGGTGATATCGCGCTGATGAACTTTGAGTACATCACTTACTCCACTCCCAACACTGCCGCCCAGGCTCTGATCGAGGACGAGGATATCCGGAACTCCGAGATTGCATTCCCCGATCTGTCTCAATATGACAAACTGGAAACCTTTACCTATCTGGGCGAGGAGGGCGACGAGCTCTATAATCAGTACTGGAAAGAAGCGCGCTCCCAATAAATACCGGCAATAAAATATGGATGAAAAAAGAGCGGGCCAAATAGCCTGCTCTTTTTTATCCGGTATGGATCTCTCAGGACTGCCGCCCTGTCCGGTTCAGGACTGCCAGCCGGTTCAGTTCTGGCATCCGCAACCCTCATTGTAATAATTAAAATCCGCTCTGGGAGGAGGGGGCATCATGCCGCCGGGAGCGTCACCACATGCCTCTCTTGCATCTCTGACAGCTTCTCTCGCGTCCCTGACAGCCTCTCTGGCGTCTCTGGTAGCCTCTTTTGCCTCCCAGACAGCCTTGGCGGCTCTGCGCTCTTCACGCTCACAGTTTTGTCTGCAGCCACAGCCTCCTCTGTTGCAGTCCGAATTACAACAGTCATTTCCACAGCCATTACCACAACCGTTTCCACAGAGACTTCCGCAGTTGTTGCCACATCCGTTTCCGCAGCCGAACAACAGCAGCAATATAATCCAGCAATTCATATTCTGATACCTGTTATCGATGATTTACTGTATTGTATTCCGTTTTCGCAAATTGTTGCCTGTCTTTTTCCTGCCGGATGGTTTTACAAGCTCTTTCCGAATATGCCGGAAAGTTTTCTCCTCTCCCTCTTCGGCCAGCATCTTCAACATTCTCTCCAATGTCCTGGCCGTCTTTGGGTGCATCAGAAGATTATTTTTGCCCTTCAGGTAATATTCGTAGGGGGCGGCATCCGTATAATCCTTCCCCTTATATATCTTGCAGGCCGCAATGCGGTCCATGATCATCTCCGCGATATAACGCCCCGGCATGGGGACCGGTCTGGTCTCCCCGGGCTTTTTCCCGCTGTAATCTACCCAATATTCAAAATGATGCCTGTTGCGCCCCTTGTGATGGAGCCAGGCCCCGGAATAGCCGAGAGCTTCCCGCTCCGCGTCGTTGGGGCTTCTGGTTCCCTGATAATACTTCATCCCCACCCGAAACTCCGTGGGGCTGTATTTGGACAGATCATGCAGGATTCCCTGCCGGTAGAGACCTACCCGAAAACACCCCCGGGCCACCAGAAGCTTGTGATATGAAATTGTCTTGAAATGATTAAAGGCTTTGCCCATCAACTCTGCTCTGCCCATCAGTTCTGCGCTCCCTCCGGCGTCTCAGGCTTTTTTACCGCCTTCGGCGACTGCGTCTTTCGCACCCTTTTTCCCTTTTTGCGCTCCGCCTCGTCCATCACACTGATATAGACACAGCAGCTCCTCCCCGGAACGACAAGATTCTGCTCCCCGGCAGACAGCCCCCTCTCCTCCGTGCACTTTGCCAGTCTCCATTTCATACCGGCCGGAAGCTTGGGCAGGGCCAGCTCTCTGGACTCCCAATACATATTCATCGCCAGATAGATGAAAGCGTCCTCCTCGTCCCGGCGGAGTCTGGCATATTTACCGCAATAAAGAATCCCGATATGCCTGTTATACCCTTCCGTCCGGGGCCGCCACGCGCTCTGCCCGTGATAGGACAGATCGGGATAGCCGCAGGATATATAGTCCATGATCTTCATCTCCTGCCCGGGATGAAGGATCGGATGGTCTCTTCTGAGCTTCACCAGTTCCCGCCAGAAGTCATAGATATCCGCATTTTTTCTCAAATCATTCCAGTCCAGCCAGGTCACCGCATTGTCCTGACAATAGGGATTGTTATTGCCCTTCTGGGAATTGCCAAACTCATCTCCCATGAAGATCAGGGGCGTTGACTGAGTAAACAGCAGCATCACCATGGCATTTTTGATCTGCTTATGGCGCAGCGCAAGTACCTTTTTCCTCCTGCAAGGGCCTTCCTCCCCGCAGTTCCAGCTATAATTACAATTGTTGCCGTCCCGGTTATCCTCCCCGTTGGCATCATTGTGCTTCCCGTCGTAAGACACCATATCCATAAGAGTAAAGCCATAGTAATTGCTCATATAGTGAATGCGCCCCATTCCGTCCGGTATCCGGCGCATCTGATACAGCACATTGTCCAGCATTCCCTCATCGCCCTTCAGATACCGCCTCATGGCATAGAGATACTCGTCCGTATAGGCGGCAAGATTCACCGCTTCCGGCGGCTCCTGCCCTTTGTATATCTGTTCTGTGTCAAAATGATAATACCAGAGCTTGGTGTCGGAGAGCAGCTCATCCGACGCGATAAGATTCACGGGAAGATTCTCTCCCATGAGATGAAAACCGTCAACATGATACTCCAGCACCCAGAATTTTAAAATCTCGGTGATCTCCAGCGGCTTTACCGACCCGGGAAAATAGAACTGCAGGACAACCTCCATTCTTCTCTTATGAAAGGCCCGGATCATCTCCTTAAATTCCGAGCAGGGATCCTCTCCCGCCGCATAGGCAGCCTTAGGCGCATAATAATAGCCCTGCTTATATCCCCAGTAATTGCACTTCTTCGGCAAAAGCATGTCCATGTCCGCCTCGGACGTCATATAGGCGCCCCGGCCGCGCAGGGCCTCCCTGCGCTCCAGCTCCGTGGGCAGCTCCGCAAACTCATAGACAGGCTGCAGTTCCACGGTGGTGACGCCTGTGTCCTGTAAATAGTCCAGCTTCTCCGCCATCCCCAGAAAAGTTCCCCTGTGTTCCACTCCGGAGGAGACATGCCTTGTAAATCCCCTCACATGGGCGCAATAACAGACACTCTCACTGTAGGAAAGACCGGGGCGCTGATCGTTCTCCCAGTCAAAGGCCCTCTCGGGAATCACTGCCCGCCAGGTCTGCAGCCTACGTTCTTTCCCGAAAGCCACAGGGCCCGTAAACCTTCTGGCATACCGATCCGGCACAATATCGTCGCCCTCATAAAACTGATAGGAAATATCAGCAGCAGAAATATCTGTCAGACACATACAATGTATGTTTCCGATGCGTTCATGGGGTGAAAAAGGCAGCTTATGCAGTTTCCTGCCACTCTCCCGGTCATAGATCAAAACTCCGCAATCCTCTTTTGCAGAGACAAATGCGAAACGGACCGTCCCGTTTTCCGCATGAGCTCCGAGAGGATATGGATTTACGTTTGTATACTCAAATTTTGTCATTGTGTTCTCCTGGATGTCAACAGATAAAATTATTATATAGTATTGCGCAAAAAATCACAAGCGATTATAATTGAATTATCAAAAACACCGTATCACAATGCATAAAATACTTAACCGAAAGGAGACGCCATGGCAGACAAAAAGGATTATGATGATGAGGAAATGACCGTAGAACTGGAGCTTGACGACGGTTCCGTGGTTAATTGCGCCGTAATCACGATCATCACCGTTGAGGGAAAGGATTATATCGCACTGCTTCCCCTGAACGAGAAGGGGGATAACGAGGACGGAGAAGTGTGGTTTTACGGCTACAGCGAGAATCCCGACGACCCCAACGAAGAGCCAAAGCTTGACTTTATCGAGAATGACGAAGAATATGAGAAAGTGGTGGACGCTTTCGACGAATATCTTGACAACTGCGAGTTTGACGAATTACTGGACGACTGACAGATCCTTTTGACGGACCGATGACGGCGCTTTCGTCAGCGGATTCAAAAACCGGGACATCACCCTGGGGCGCTCTTTTGTACCTGCGGTACAGAGAAGCTCCAGGTGTTTTTTTGCCCGGGTCATACCCACATAAAAAATTCTCCTCTCCTCCTCCACCTGCTCCCTGTCAGGGAGACTGCCGTGCGGATAGACCTTTTCATTGCAGTCGGGCATATAGACCCGGTCAAATTCCAGCCCTTTGGAGGCGTGTACCGTCATAAGGCGGATAGCGCAGTTCTCCTTCCGCTCCTCCCGCCTCTCCCGCGAAAAATGCTTTTCCCGTTCCGCCTTCTGCGCCCTCTCCCACTGTCTCACATCCTCATAATGCCCCGCCTCCTCCCGCAGGGATTCCAACAGATCCAGCCACTCCTCCAGCCGCTCTCCCGCCTCCCTGCGGCTCCTCAGATACTCCTCATATCCCATGCTCCGGCAGATATAGAGAATTGCCAGCCCCGGCCGCATACTGCCCATTCTGTCAAGCTGCCTCTCCAGCCTGCAGACAGCCTCCGCAATCTGCCCGTCCCCGAGACGTCCGCGCCTGCGGTACCAGTTCTCCAGTTCACGCAGATCTACAACCGGACACTCACCCAGACTCTCCCTGCAGATATACCGCACCGGACGGTTCATGATCCGCAAAAGGTCCTTTCTGTCCCCGTCTCCCGCCGCAAGCCTCAGATATGCCATGATATCCTTTGCAATAAAATGATCATACAGACTCCCGGACTGCTCCTTTATCTGACAGTGAATCCCCTCTCTGGAGAGCAGCGCAGCCAAGCTCTGCATACTCCCATTGGTCCGAAACAGCACTCCGCAGGTCTCCCCCGGCCGGCTCCGCACAAACTCTCCCAATTCCCGCGTCAGATAATTCAGCTCCTGCGCCCGGTCCCCAAAACGGTATACGCACACGTCGTCCGCTCTCCCGCTTTGATCTCCCACCCGAAACGCCTTATCGCTGTTTCCTCCTCTGCCGCCCTCTGTCACCGCATAACAGCTTTTGGCAAAACGGTTTTTGTTTTCACGGATCACCCGCTCCGCCGCCATGACGATCTCTCCCGTACTCCTGTAATTGGCGTTCAGAATGATCTGTCTGGCATTCAGCTCCCCGGCAAACTGCCTCAGACAGGCCGGGCTGGAGCCCCGAAAGCCATAGATCGCCTGATCGTCGTCCCCCACCGCAAACAAATTTTTATGAAGATCCCCCAGAATCCTGACCACCTCATACTGCAGAGGATTGATATCCTGAAACTCATCGATCAATATAAACCGGAATCTGTTCTGCCAATACTTACGCTGTATGTCGTCCGCAAGCAGAAAACTCCTGCACTCATACACCATATCGTCAAAGTCGATACCGCCCTGCTCTCTGCACCGGCGCATATATGCCTCAAAAACTTCCCGAAAACCGCTCCGCCAGCTCTCCGGAAGACGCTTTGCCGCAGCCGCCTCATCCCGGGTATTCTTATAAAATCCAATGGCGCACAAAAAAGAATCCGCCAGCTCCTTAAGCGCGTCTGAATCAAAATACTCCTGCCGCGCCGCAGTCTTCTCCCTGAGAATGGCAAACAAAATTGTTTTTTCCTGTGCCTTGGTGAGCAAATTTATTTTGGATGAAAAATAATGGGATTGTAACAGAATATGATAGAAAATAGAATGAAAGGTGCCGAAATTCACCGGTTCGCTCCGCTCCGCCTCCCGCAGGAAACGCTGCTGCATGGACAGCGCGGCGTCTTTGGTGAATGTGACGACTAAAATATCTTCCGGAGGAATGTGTTTTTCCCGAATCAGATACAAAATCCGTTTGACAATGACGGTGGTCTTGCCGGAGCCGGGGCCTGCCAGCACAAGCGCAGGCCCCTCCCCGTGGGTCGCAGCCTGAAGCTGCGGCCCGTTCAGCCCCGCCAGGAAACCCGCCTGCGGGGCAATGCTGTTTTCAGTCTGCTGCATGCTCTAAGAGCTCGATTCCTTTCCTGATACGCGCAAGACTCTCCTCCTTACCCAGCACCTCCATGATCTCGGTAGCACCCGCAGGAGTCATCTGCTTGCCGGAGACTGCGGTTCGAACCGGCCACATCACATAGCCGTTCTTTACCCCCTTCTCCTCCACATATTTTGCAAGAGTCTCATACAGCCCGTCATTACTGTAATCCTCCTGCTTTTCCAGAACCGGCAGAAGGTCCTTCAGAACCTCCAGCGAAGTCTCCGAATTGGTCTTCATCTTCTTGTGGGTATACATGGCAGCATCATATTCCGGCAGCTCCTCAAAGAAGTCTACATGATCCGCAATATCGGGAAATACCTCGATACGGGTCTTCACCATGGCGGCAATCTTTTTCAGATCAAACTCCTTTTTCAGCACCGCCCTCAGATAAGGCTCCGCCATCCCGTAAAACCGGTCAAAATCCATGGCCTTGATATACTCGCCGTTCATCCAGCGCAGCTTCACCATGTCAAACACTGCGGGGGATTTACTGATACGATGATAGTCAAACTCCCGGATCAGCTCCTCCAACGTAAAGATCTCCCTGTTATCCTCGGGGCTCCAGCCCAGAAGCGCGATATAGTTTACGATGGCCTCCGTCACGAACCCCTGCTCCAGCAGATCCTCAAAGGAGGAATGCCCGCTTCTCTTGGAGAGCTTCTTGTGATTCTCGTCTGTAATCAGAGGCAGATGGATATACACGGGACTCTGCCAGCCAAAAGCATCGTAAAGCCTCTGATACTTGGGCGAGGAAGACAGATACTCATTACCCCGCACCACATGGGTGATATTCATGGTATGGTCGTCCACCACATTGGCAAAATTATAGGTGGGATAGCCGTCGGACTTGATCAGGATCATATCGTCCAGCTCCGCGTTCTCCACGGTGATATCACCGTAGAGCTCATCATGAAAAGTGGTCCTCCCCTCATTGGGAATATTCTGCCGGATGACAAAAGGCTTTCCTGCGGCAAGATTTGCCTCCACCTCCTCTTGCGACAGGGACAGACAATGCTTGTCATAGATGCTGATTTCTTTTCCCTCTACTACCTCTGTCTTCAGACCCGCAAGTCTCTCCTTATCACAGAAGCAATAATAGGCCTCGCCCTTCTCAACCAGCTCCTTTGCGTATTTCATGTAAATTCCGGTCTTCATGCGCTCACTCTGCACATAAGGGCCTACCCCGCCGTCCTTATCGGGTCCCTCGTCGTGGATGATTCCCGTCTTTTCCAAGGTGCTGTAGATGATCTCCGTAGCCCCCTCCACAAAACGCTCCTGATCCGTGTCCTCGATACGCAGCATAAAATCGCCGCCGTCATGCTTTGCTATCAAGAATTCATACAACGCCGAGCGCAGATTGCCCACATGCATACGCCCTGTGGGACTCGGCGCGTAACGCGTCCTGATCTTTGTCATAGATACCTCCTTACGAAGCTCATGCTTCCTCTGAGCTTCCTATAAAAAGTCTGCAGCCACACGCTCCATAAAACTCGGAGACCGTGTCTTTTGCACATTAACGAAAGTATAACACAGCCTCCGGGCAAAGTCTATAATAAGCATGGGGTTATTTGAAATCGGTTATTCAAAAATCAAGTGCATATTTGAATGTCTTTTCAATGAATTTTTATCTTTCTCAATATATTTCCAAGTCTCCTTGTAAGTTCCAGAGACAGCAATGGACTCTCCGGAAATAAAGTCTATAAACTCCTGAACTTTACCTTCGTATTTATCGGCAAAATCATCAGATAATTTTTCTTTCTCTTCATTCGAAAAATCCTTAAGTTCGTTATATAACACATGCTCAAGATTGCACGAATTGAAATAAAGTCTATACCTAATCCCATGAACTTTACCTGTTGAATACAGTTTATACATTATTTCTGACTTATGTACATTTCTTCTCTCTGTATCTTCCACGTTTGAAGACTCCATATGATCCTCGTAATATTGAATTGCCTGAACCTCTGCTTCCTGTACACACCCTTTAGTAAAGGCCCCATCCGTGTCTGCAATATGAATTATGCACACAAAATCCTGCCAACGATAGGCATACTTGCTTCTTATTCCGTCAATCAGACTGTCTATCTTACTTACGGCATTATCGACAGATGTATCGTCATCAGAAGTAATATCTCCATGAACTACCGCAAATTGTACCTCTTCTGAAAAAAAATACTCTTTCAGAATTCCCCCGATTGCATTTTCATCGCTTGGCCCTTCAACGATTACGGCAACTACTTTCTTCTCACTCATTATGCAGGCTCCTTCCTGCTTTCCTAAATGCCCTTGCAATCTTTAAGCTATCGGTTTCCTCATAAATAGTTTCATCCTGTCCGCCAAGCGTAATACTCCTGATATACATACTGCGAAGGTTATTAGTATCCTTCACATTCTTCATATGAATGTATCTGTTATTCGGATTTACAGTCGAGAACATAATGCTCTCTTTATCAAGCATTTCCAATGCCCTGAGGTTGTGGGAAGTAAAAATCAACTGCCCTTTTGCGCTTTTTTCAAAAACATCCAGCAGTTCCCCCAGCATATATTCAAAAATACCGGCATCCAGTTCGTCTATTACCAAACAAATTGACGGATTCCCAAACGCTTGAATCAAGGCATTCAGGATCGAAACAATCTTAATAATGCCGTCTGATTCCATACGGATGGGAATAGGCTTTTTCCCCTCCCTGACAGACATCAGTTCAACCTTCCAACCATCTTCGCCGGAATCCAGAGCCTGCCTGCCGTCGTCTTTCATATCAAGGCTCATACCCGGAATAATTGTATAAAGCACTGTGTTAATCTGATTTATAATTGCATGAAGCAATTCTTTTTTCTCAGCATCTAAAACAACCGGCCCCGTAAGCGGAACCACAAAATCCCCCTTCATCCCCATTTGTTCTTTTTCAACACAAAATGCCATAGGAAGAATAAAGTTGGCGGTAATCATTCCCGAATGAGCGTTTCTGATTACAAACAAATCTTTAAGTGCAAAATTAAACAATGCACTGATTACAATTGCATAATTTCTAAAATCATTATCAAATTGTTTACAGAAGATTTCTCTGCTGCTTTCACCAAAAATGTAAGAGCAATTGCTCTTTTCAGCCATCTTCCTTGCAACAATAAGATCCATCTTAATTTCTTTGTCTTTTCCCACCAGTTCATCCAATCTCTTTTGCGGCTTAAAAACTGTATCGGTCTCAGCCCTCTGATAGTCCATAAAGATATTTTTGTTTGTTCTTGCCCCGTCCTGATTTACAGCGCAATTCAGATATTCTCTGTCGATATTTATTTCACCGTATTTTTTGATAAAACAAATATGATATCCTACCTCAAAAAGAACATCCTTTCCAAACAGCTTAAACTCCGCATGAATCTCCGCACCCGAGGCATCCGTATCAATATAGTCAATCATATTCCGGTCGAGTTCATGCCCGGTCATTATACGCTGCAGGAAAAAGAGTGCATCTACGATAGCGGTCTTTCCTGAACCATTCTGACCATATATACCCAGTATCTCCGCTCCGCCTGATTCAAACTTTCTCTCATTGGCCATAGGCATGAATACACTCCCGTTCTTTACGTTTTTAATATTCTTCAGGGTCAAAGATGCCAAACGTACAACGAAGTCTCTCATAATCCACCTCCAAGTTTTGATGAACAGGCAATAATATAATATCATGAGCAACCAAATTTATCAATCCATATTTTTGTTTTGGTATTTATTATTCCATTTTTAATATTTAATAGCAGTATTATGGTATTCATTTTTCTGGTTTTTATTCTAACATTAAATCTACACATTTCCTTAAAAATCACTATGCAAATAAGCCCTTTCAGGGTATAATAAGCTTAAACCAATCAATTTGATTTAAGACAGAAATATGGCAAGCTTCCATCCGAAGCAGGGAGGGATCGCAATGAGCACATTAGACACTACTGTCTCTATGGTTCAAAAATGTACGGAAGATGAATTGCAGGTCATCCAGCAGGTAATCCGGCAGTTTTTTCTGAACAGGGGGCCACACACCACAACAAAAAAACAATTTCTTGAGGAATTACAAATTTCCAGAGAGCAGCACCAAAGCGGCCAGAGCCAGGGTTCCAGTGAAGCGCTGGCGGAACTGAGGGATAAATATGGACTATAAGGTGATATTGTCAAATCTTGCCAAGCGACAGCTCGATGATATTCTTTTTTACATTTATGCAACGCTGGGTAACGAAGTGGCCGCCGCCCGCGTTTTAGAGGATGCAGAGAATACTGTACAGAAGCTTGCTCAGGTTGGCGGTTCCTTAAAAATATGCGAAGAGCCGGAGCTTGCCGACTACGGTTACCGGAAAATGCATTTTTTATCGCATCGCTACCTTATGCTGTATACGATAAACGGCACCAGCATCCATGTGGATAGAATCTACCATGAACTTGAGGATTATAAAAATCTGCCGGATTAGTCCCGCACAGTCGCTGATACCCTCATTTTTCTTCCCTATACCACCTGTGATATTCCGCCAACAGCACCATGGTCTGATTCGACAGCCTGAATACGATCCCGCACCATCATCAGCGTATACCCCAGCAGATTCTGCCCCCTCCATTTCGTCTGATCCAGTCTGTCCGGATCTTTCATGGACAGGCCGATTCCCCAAATGCGGTCATTTACGGCGCATTCCGCCAAAACGGCATTCCCCGTACCCTTCAGCAGTTCTTTCAGCTCCGCATTCTGTGAAAATTTCGCCATAAGCCCCTCATACACCACAATCTGCCGTATTCCGCTCCAGACGCTGTCAACATACCCGGACACAAGCCGCCCAAGCTCCTTAATACGGGCGACATCGTCCGTCGCAAGGATTTGCTTCGCTATATCGCCATCGTGAAAGCAAACTGCCTTGCGATACATCATAAACTGTTCCAGCGAAAAAAATACGACCCCATCTACCGTAAACTGCGAAAAATACCAATTACTCAGGTAGCCGTTTTCTTCATCAGGATTATGAAAACAAATAACAGAATTCATACAATTCCCACTTTCTTTACAGCCAGTTCTAACTCCAGATCATGCAGCCCGGCATAGGCTTTTTTCAGATATTCAAGAGGAACTTTCTCAATGACTTCACGGCTTGGAATATTGTACTGCCACTGATAATAAGCATAAAACTCACCGATCCAGTCGGGCATAAATCCTCCCAGAGCCGTTCCCTTCTTCAGTTCATAACGGTCTGTCTGCAAAAAAAACTCCAGCAAAGACTTCGCGTCCATCGTACAGACAAACGCCTGTGCTTCATCCACATATTTTCTGGTATTGCTTTTCATATAGGAATGGATAAAGTCCTCCGTATCCACATCAGGATAGGCCGTCGCCACATAGTCAAACAACTTCCCCTGATTTTCGACTACCTCATCCAAATATGCCTCAGGATAGGCTCCCATACTGTCATCCACCTTTCTAAAACAGTGTGCTGAACACCTTTGTCACACGGTTCCGGTCCGAATCAATCAGCTTTCGCATATTCTCGCGAGCTTCAATATCCCGCCGGTTATACTTTTCATTAAACTGTGCAAAGCAGACTGGCTGCAATTCATCAATATGCTCTGACAGTTTCCTGTACGCCTGCTCCGATTTGATGCAATACTGAACACCTAAGCCGCCAAGAGCCAGCAATTCTTCCAAAATATCCATATCCACTTCATCACGAACAAAAGCCTTAGCAATATAGAAGTAAGAAGCATTGGCTCTCCAGCCTTTGATAACATCATACCCTTCCGTAGATAGTCCGAATTTATCAATAAACTGTTTTGAGAGCATACGATACCGTTTGGAATCTGCCGCCTCACGATGCTTCATCAATTCAGCCAGCCACGTCAGGACGCTGTGTTCCTGAAAATCCAATATTTTCAGCCCATCTGTGTCCAATTCATATTTATGCACCCAACCGTTTGAAGCGTTTGGACGGTAAACAGCCCACTCCTGTGCCAGCTCCAGGCTCTCTGTAAGATAAAATCCTTTTCCGTAATCGTGCTTATCGTTGCCCAATCCAAACCTTGGCGCTATCGTTTTGTCAGGACTACCGTGATACAGAATGATTTTTCCCATACTATGTTGCACTCCCGCCTTTCTCCTCCGGCACTCTGCGTTCCGCAGCCTCTTTAAACCGAACCACTTCCTTAGCCGCCTGAGCGATGGCGATATTGGTGCCTGCGCCGGCCACGCAGCCTCCGGGACATGCCATGCCCTCGATGAGACAGCCGTTCATCCTGCCGGCTTTGGCCAGAAGCAGCACCTTTTTGCACTCCGCAAGACTCTCGGCGTGTTCAATATGCACCTCAGTTCCCGGATAATAGGTCTTAATGCACTCCTCGATGGCGGAAGCCACGCCTCCGGCCACGCCATAGCCGCGTCCCGCTGAAGTTGCGTCCGTCATGGCGTCCATTGCCTGAATCTCCTCCAACAGAATGCCCTTTGCCTCAAACATGCCCGTCAGCTCCTCGAAGGTAATGACAAAATCCACATCCGAGCGCACGGTTCTGCGGCTGGCCTCCAGCTTCTTGGAAGCGCAGGGCCCGATAAACACCACCGAGGCATCAGGGTGTTCCTCTTTGATAATCCTTGCCGTGGCCACCATGGGAGTCAGCTCATTGCTGATCTTATCAATGGTCTCCGGGAACAGATGCTTCGCCATCACGGCCCAGGAAGGGCAACAGGAAGTCAGCGCAAAGGCCTGATTGCCGCTTGCCACTTCTTTCACATAATGCTCCGCCTCCGCCATGCATCCCAGATCCGCCCCGATGGCAGTCTCATACACATCCGCAAAGCCCAGCTCCTTCAAAGCGGTCTTAAACATATCAGGCGTCACCTTAGGGCCGAACTGCCCCGCAAATGCGGGCGCTACCTGCGCAATGATCTTTCTCCCGGACTGCATGGCCCGAATCAACTGAAAAATCTGTGACTTATCCGCTATCGCTCCAAAGGGACAGCTCACCATGCACATGCCGCAGGACACGCACAATTCGTTGTCGATCACGGCCCTGCCCGCCTGGTCGGACTTGATGGCCCCGACTCCGCAGGCGTGTTTGCAGGGCCGCTCCTTATGGCAGATGGCGTCATAAGGGCATACATCCTTGCACTTGCCGCACTGAATACATTTTTCCTGATCGATGACAGACTTCCCGTTCACCATGGAGATGGCGCCTCTGGGGCAGACCGCCTGACAGGGATGCGCTACGCAGCCCATACAGGAATCCGTGATCTCATAACGGTTCTCAGGACAGGCGTTACAGGCGGAAGGAATCACCTGCATCAGAGGCGGCTCATAATATTTTTCGTCAATATTGCTCTCCTCCAGTCCTTCCGTCAGATGCCCGGGACGGGAACGGTTCTCAGGCCGCAGACTCATGCCCATGGCCAGACGGATGCGCTCCCGAATGATGGCCCGGTCCCTGTAAACGCTCTCGCGATACAAAGACTCCTCATAATCCACAATCTGATAGGGCAGAGCCTCCATATCATCCTTCAGGTTCGTGGAATGATAAGCCAGATTCGCCACTTCCTTAAACACTCTTCTCCGCCTCTGCCTGACAGGAGTGTCAATTCCTCTCATATTGCTCATACGCTGCCCTCTTCCCTTTACCGTCTTAAGCCTTCACCTTCATTACTGAAAATCCATATGGTAATAATCATGCTCGATATATTCCTGCTCCAGCCATCCGCTGTCCGCAATTCCCCTGCCGCCAGCCATGCCCAAAAGCCTCGCAAAATCATGTTTATATAATTCCTCATAAGAAGAATTATATCCGATCAGAGCATTCTTGTTTTTCCTTGCGATAAGACGCATCAGATACCGGATTCCCTTCTGCGAATTACCCTTTCCCTTGATAAAAACATTTACTTTATGTATCTCACGATCCCGTGTGTAAACATTCAACACATTCGCACCGTCCGGCTGATAAGTCCAGATAACATCCTGCAAGGGTATCACGCAGGCCATATGATCCACTCCGGCATAACAGATGGCGTCACATACCGCAATCAACCTCACAAACTGCGGTGCCCGCTGCGCTTCCCGCTCAAACCTTTCTTTCGAGAAACCGGGAATCGCACAAAGCTCATTCTCCGCCTGTCCATACCGGTAAAGGACCACCGCAAGATAAATACCCACAGCCGCAATTACCACTACCAAAAAGAGTCCGCAGAAAAACACCTGCAGGACAACCTCTTCCCCGAATCTGTCACTGCCAAAGACCACCAACGCCAAAAGGATCGCCAGCACCACCGCGATCGCCACACCGTCACTGACAATTCCCTTCAACAGCTTCCGCAGACTTTTCATTCCACTCCTCCCAGACGCATAGCACCCCTTCGCCATCCCGCTGACTTAAGCCGTCATGGCAGCCACTGCCAGAAAATACAAAAACATTAAGAGCAGACATCCCAGCACGATCAAAATACTCAAAATCACCTTGAGAGCCGTTGACATCTTCGATTTGATAACTGCCCTCACCGCCCAGAAACCTCCGAAGCAGATCAAAGCTCCCACCAGTCCCAAAAGTTTCCAGACTACAACCGCAGCCACCGTCGATCCGATGGCAGAACCTGTACCGCCCTTTTTCTTGGCCGGCTGACCATCATCCGCCGAATTCACCGTACCATCCGCCAGCGGATCCGTATAACCGCCGTTATTAACCATGTCCTGTTGATTATTCTGTTCCATCATTTCGTCCCCCTTTAAATTAATATAATATAAAATATTTTACTACAAATCCACCTTCCATTCAACTTCAAATTATTAACTACAAAAAGCAGATCGCCCATCTGACAATCTGCCCCCGATTACATAATTATCCTGCTGTTCCACCCCATTTTACTATCTAAACTATCTTACTGCTCCATATTATCCTGCTGTTCCATACTATCCTGCTGTTCCGGCAGTATCGAGGCAGAGGGGAGGCAGGGATGGACCTGCAGATTTGGGCAGAGGTTGGAGCGTTTTCTTATAGTGCGCTTCACAGGCGAGGGTGAAATGCGCACGGATGCGCATTTCAGGTTCTGCAGTGCATGGATGCACTTCAGAACCGACCCGTAAATTGCAGGATTCCAAGGCGCACTATTAGAAAACACCCAACCGGAGCCATCTGCAGGTCCATCCCTGCCTCCCCTCTGCCGACACTGTTGGAACACACCCCTCTAGTCCTTCATCACCCGCACAGCCGCATTCTCCTCAAACTCTTTATTACTGCGCTCAATAATCTCGCTGTCCACTCCCAGCGCCGCGCTGCTGATGGCCACATCACTGCCGTTTCTCTCCAGCACCGACACGGAAACTTTGCGTGTTCTGTACTCTGTCCCGAGGATTCCCTCCACCTCCTCGATCACATACACATAACCGGAACCCATCTCCTCATAGAACGCACTGGCCGGTATGACCATATTATAGCTCTCGCTGTTACAGCCATAATTCATAGACACTGTCTGACCGGCCGGAAGACCGGACACATCCGCGTCGATGCGCAGCACATACTGTCCGTTTTGATTCTCCTGATATCTTACAATTCCGTCAAAGCGCTTTGTCTCACCCAGAGAGGACTTACACTGCAGTGACACCTTATCCCCGATGGAAAGCCGCTTTCCGTCCTCCTCCGAGAGCTTTACCTCCACGCCGTCCCCGGTCTTGGTATAGAGCACACAGGCTCCGTCAACCGTCCGTCCTCCGGTCTCCACTGCACAGCCCAAAACCGTCCCCGACTCTGCGGCGAGGATCTTCCCCCCTGCCGCCTTAAGCTGCCCAAGCTGCTCCAGCGTCCGCTCTCTGGCCACAAGCTCTCCGGAAAGCCGCACCCGCTCCGCTGTGTTCGAACCGATATCCGCTCTGACATCCTCAAGCCTGCGGTTCCAGTCCCTGATGGCCTCCTCCCGGTCCAGCCTGGCCTGCTCCAGGGCATTCAGGGCCTGCTCATACGCCTTCTTATACAGCCCGTAATCCAGCGCGGTCTGCTCGTCGTCCTTCTCCGCATCCTTCATGCGCAGCTTTGCGCTCTCCGCGGCGAGCTCCGCATGATTCACCAGCAGGTCCTGCCGCGCCGTCAGGGAATCATAATCCGCAAGCAGTCTCTCCTCCAGCCGCTTTTTCTCCTGGCTCTGTCTGGTCTGCTCCCCCGCCAAGTCATTGATCTGTGCCCGCAGATAATTTTGTCCGGCGGTCTCCTCCTGTATCGCTCTCTCCAGATCATCCATATCCAGCTCAAACAGCACGTCCCCCTCCTGAAACTGTTCTCCCACCCGGACAGACGAGGTATACACACGCAGCCCCTGAGGCGCATACACCCCGTAGGTTTCCCCCGGCAGGATCGTTCCCGTGCCGTTTATCTCATAGTGAAGACTCTTTTTCTCCGCCTGACAGAGCCATACTCTGGGCAGCCCGTTGCGATAGATTCCCTTGGCCGCCACCGTACAGACCAGCATAAAGCCCAGAAAGAACAATAATCCCGCCAGAACTCCTTTTTTTGTATTGAAACTATCCGATTTATCCAATCTGTTGACCATCCAATCTACCCCTTTACCGCTCCCGCGATAATGCCCTGTTCCAGCGAATCCCGAAACAGCGCAAACACAAACAGCGACAATGTCAATGTGATCAGTGAGGCGCACGCCGCAAAACCTGCCTGCTCTATGGAAATTTCCGGCAGATACAGGGATAACGGCCAGAGCGATTTGTCCCTGATAAAAGCAAGAGGCTCCTCCATCCGGTTCCAATTCTCCAGAAAGCTCAGGACAAAGGCCGCAAGAATCCCGCCCTTTGCCAGAGGAAACCCGATCTGCAAAAAGATCCTCAGTTCACCCGCCCCGTCCACCCGGGCGGACTCCAAAAGCTCTGCCGGAATCCCCTCGAAGCTTCTATAGATCAAAAAAACCGGAAAAGTGGAGAACACTGCGGGCAGAATCACCGCTAAACGGGTGTCCAAAAGCGCCATATCCTTCAAGATCAAATACTGTGACAATTGTGTCACCTGAAATGGCAGCAAAAGCAGTGCCATATACAAAAAGAACAGGACTCTGCGCCCCCTGAACTCAAATGCCGCAAAAGCCCACGCCGCGGGCACGCCCACTGCCAACTGCCCCAGAAGGATCACCAGAACCATCCCCACGGAATTCCAAAACAGCTTCATAAACTCCGGCGAATAGAGCAGGAGCCTCCGAAAATGCTCTCCCGTGGGATAATCCGGAATCCAGCTCCAGCCGATCCTGCCGCCCGTATTCATCAAAAGCGGCAAAAGCCTCTCCCGCCATTCATAGGCGTCCGTCACAGAACCCGACACCAGAATCAGGATCGGTAACAGAAACAGACTGCCCAGCGAAAAGATGCCAACCGCCACCACAATCCTGCCGCACAGTCTGCAGATTTTGTTCCAGCTATTTACTCCTGTCATTTACCCACGCTCCTTCCGCTCTCCGGATGCGATGCCCAGCTTCCGCTCCATCAGAAAGGCGCCGGAGCCCAAAACGAGGGCCGTGAGCACCGCTCCCGCCGCCATTTTGTCCAGATCCAGCTTGGTGTACCAGTTGCTGAACACATGCTGCAGCAGATAAATCTCCCTGGGCGGATACGCCCCGTTGATCAGATACGCCTCCCTGAATACCTTGAAGGTATTTAACAGAGACAGCAGCGTGATCGTGTAGGCGGCTCCGCGCAGGCTCGGCAGCGTCACGTGGATAAAACATCTGATCCTTCCCGCCCCGTCCACCCGCGCCGCCTCCAGCACATCTGTCGGAACAGTCTTGAGCGCGGCATACCACAGCACCACCGTATATCCCAGATTCTTCCACAGATAGGTTCCCACGAGCACACCGAAGGAAGCGGTCCCTTCCATAAAATCAATATCAGTCCCCAATATCCCGTTCAGAAAGCCCTGCTTTTCAAACACCAGTCTCCACACCAGCACCACCGTTGCGGCCGGCATGGCCTGCGGCAGCAGATAGCACACTCTGGCATGCTCCAGAACCGGAATTCTCTGCATGGCCAGAGCGATGAGCAGGCTTCCCGCCAGAAGCAGAGGGAGGCATACACCCACAAACCGCAGCGTATTCTGCGCCGCCAGAAGGAACGCCTGATTTTGAAACACATTTTTGTAATTATCCAGACCGCAGAATTCTCCTGTCATGGCCGTGGTGAAGGAGCGGCGCACAACATCTCCGAAGGGCAGTACCAAAAACACACTCACCCCCAGAAGACTGGGCAGCAAAAACACAAGATGCCAGTATCCGCCCCGCCTGCGCCGCCGTTTCACCTTATTCCGCCAGATAGAGCTGCAGCTTCCTCTCGATCGCATCCACGCTCTCCTCTATGCTCTGCTCTCCTTTGAGCGCCCCCGCGCCCTCCTCCAGCACAGTGTCCCTCAGCATATACTCACAGCCGCCCACTGTGTCCAGACTGTCCAGCATCCGGTTATAGGCCTCATACACCTCCGGCCTGCACCACTTCACCTCAAGGGCGACATCCGCGCCTACGGAACCATCCTCATTCTTCTTTACACTGCTCATCCACACGTAGGGCTCGTAGCTTGGACTTCCGTCGTCTTTCTGAAAGGGATTTTCTTCCATCCCGACCAGGGCGTCCCGGCTGATGGGGGTGGTCCAGTACATCTCCTCCTGCCCCTGCCAGTCTCCCAGCGCATAGCGGACAAACTCCTGAGCATACTCCGATGCGCCGGATGCCGCGTTGATACCAAACAGGGTGATGGGAAGCGCAGCCTTTCCATTGCCGGGAAAAGGCATGTAATCCATCTCACTGAGCTCAAGATTTGCATACAAAGTATTAAAGCCGTTCCTGATGCCGCCTCCCAGCGTACCAATGGCAAAGCTGTTTCCATACATATTGGCTTCTATGACCGCAGTATCCGCACCCTTCATCAGATAAAATATCTGGTTGGAACGTCTGGAATTTCCCATCTCCAGCTCATACCAGCGATTCCACATGATATCGTGTTCTTCGATCTCCTCCTGAGTGAGATTCTCTCTGTCAAGCTCGTAAACCTGCTTTGCAAGCTCCAGGAATCCGGCAACCGCCTCTCTGTCAAGACCTCCGCTCTCATCCGTAAAGCTGCTCCCATAATTAAACATCAGTGTCTGCAGCACAGTCCTCTCATCCACAAGCCCCGCCCTTGTAGCTCCCTTGGGGAGTTTTGCTTCCTGAAATGCCGCCACCAGATCCCCGGCATTCTGAATCTTTGACAGGCTCTCCGCATCTCCCATCAGGACGGGAACCGTAAAGCCAAGAGGTATTGTATAAAGCGCATCCCCGCTTCTCATGGCGTTGACGATATTATCAAAATACACATGCTCCTTTTTCAGCCCCTCATACAGCGCGTTCAGATCCATGAGCACACCCTTATCCGCATAGGAGTGATAAGGCAGATCGTCCAGAAGGAGTACATCCGGCCCTTCCCCCGCAGCCAGCGCAGTGGCAAGATTCTTCAGAGCATCCTCTCTGGTGGCTCCGTCGTCTCCCGTGATACCGATCTCATAGCGCACATATACCTGCGGATGCTGCACCCTGTAAGCGCTGATCACCATCTGAATGTTCTGATCCTCATAGAGACTGTACACCGTAATCATATTCTCCGGCACGGACGGCACAGACGCGTCATAGACAAATTCCACAAGCCTCCCGTCTTCATACATCACATAGAAAACAGGCATTTCCTCCGATGCTCCGGCCACATACATATCCACAAACCATGAATTGTCACTGAGACTGCACAGCGAGGCGTCAATCAACTGTTCGGCCACACTGCCGTAGAGAACATGACGGTACAGGCCCTTCTTTGTCGCCACATAAAGGCTGTCCTCCTCCCCGGGATACATCTGATATGCATAGGACATATTGCCGTTTGACTCTCCCAGACTGTCAGAGAGCAAATCGCTTAAGCACTCGTCCTCCTCCATCTCCTCCCGGGTCTCCAGACTGTATATGCTGAGCTTATCTCCCATATCCATCAGAAGACAACTGCCGCACCGCACGAGATAACCGGCTCTGCCGTCCGCTTCAAATAAAAATTCCGTCTCACCGTTCTCGCTGTTCACCCGATAAACCTTAGTGGTCTCAGTCTCACGGTTGGCCAGATAAAAATATCCGTCCCTGCCGTAAAACATATTGGCTGAAACCTCTTTGGGCACAGTGTCCCACGGCGTTTCCGTCCCGTCAGGACTCATGTAATACTTCTCATAATTATAAAAGCCCTCCTGCTCCGTACGGGCAAACACCGTGTACATCCTTGCTCCGTTTTCCGCCTCTGCCATGTCCGTCAGATAGTCGTCTGCCTCCAGACGCTTTCTCAGTACCTCGGGGCAGAACTCTGCACCGCTCGACAAGGTCTTTTCCTTCAGATCCGCATATCCGCCTGTGCCCAAAGTTTCTATCAGATACAGACCGTCCTTCCACGGCACAAGCTGTTTGACCTGATTCATCTCATAGTCTTCCCCCCGGGAAAACTCCGTCTCCACATAGCGGCCCATGGAGGCCGCCTGTCCATTCCCTATGGGAGCGGACTGACCGGAGTCCTGCGTCTCCGGCCCCGAAACATCCGCATCCTGACTCGTTTTCCCGCACCCGGCCAGGCCTGCCGTCAATACGCAACCGGCCAGCAGCGCAGCCAGCATGCGTTTTGATTTCTTCAGACAACTGCGATACCTTGTAAACAACATGATGATTTTCTCCTTATTGATTTTCTTTTTATATTCCTTATATCAGGTATCATAAATGCCCAATCTCTAAAAAACTTCTAAAACTTCTTTATTTTACAGCTATATTTTAGTCCGGCTTAGAGGATTTTTAGAGAAAAATGTGATATGCTTAATAAAAATGAAGCAATCTGAGGAAGATGACCATGAAACTGCTGTTGGTGGAAGATGACGAAAACTTAAACAGAAACCTGACCTTTTTTCTGGAGAAGGAGGGCTATCAGGTAGACTCCTGCCAAAACGGCGAGGACGCCCTGTATTATCTTCAGGAGGGCAGTCCCGACCTGATCCTGTTGGACCGGATGCTGCCGCTTTTAGACGGCATGGAGGTGCTGAGACAAATCAGGCAGACTCAGAATCGCACTCCGGTACTGATGCTCACCGCCCTTGGAACACTCGCCGACAAGGTAGACGGGCTGGACGCAGGGGCGGACGACTATCTTGTGAAGCCCTTTGCCATGGAGGAACTTCTGGCCCGCATCCGCAGCCTGTGCCGCAGGAGCGGCCTGGCTCCGGCGGACAGCGTATACGACACGGAAGACGCGCTCTCGCTGCACTACGGCGATCTCTGGCTGAATCCGCGGCTGCATGAATTGAAGGGGCCCGCAGGCGCAGTCACCCTGTCCAACCGGGAGAGCGCCCTGCTCCAGTATTTTCTACAAAACGGCGGTCAGACCCTGAGCCGCGGACAGCTCCTTATTAAAGTCTGGGGCCCCGACAGCGAGGTAGAGGAGGGCAATCTGGACAATTATATCTTCTTTCTGCGCCGCCGCTTAAAAGCGCTGGGGTCCGCTCTTCGCATCTCCACACTGCGGGGCGTGGGGTACCGCCTGGAGGGAGGGGACCATCATGCTGTTTAGACGTCTACACCTTCAGCTCACCGGCCTGTGCGCGCTGATCACCATATCCATACTGGCAGTTTTTACGATATTATATCTCTCCGTGTC
>CANCYO010000034.1 GCA_947382415.1 uncultured Lachnospiraceae bacterium
GCCTGTTTCTCAGCTTGTTTCTGACTTTTTTCCGCCCGCTTCTGTTCCGTCTCCGCTTCTTTTTCCGTCTGTTTCTGTTCTTTTTCTATTTGCTTCTGCTCTTTCTGTTCTTCTTTTTCGCTCTGTTTCTGCTCTTTTTCGCTCTTCTTCTGTTCTTTTTCCGTTCCCTTAGCTGTTTCTTTATCTGCTTTAGCCTGTTCCTCCTGGATCTGGTCCATGGTCAGCGCAGACTTTTCGTCCGGCAGGTCGTCAGCGTCTGATGAAACCGCTTCCTCTGTCTGCTCCAGCATCTGCCAGGCGATCTCGTAGCCTTCTTCACGGTAGATGACTTCTCCCTGGCTGTCTGCGTTGTCCGTGATCACGACTTCGTAGCTGTTGCTGCCGTTGGCATAGCCTTCCTCTGTCCGGGTCAGGGAGTTGTCGATCTCTGCCAGAGCTCCGGATTCCGTCTCATAATGGATAGGTTCCGGATATACTGCCAGGACTCTGCTGTTGTCACTGAGGAAATATTCCTTAGAAAAGGTCTCTCTTTTTTCTTCTATCTCACTTATGATCTCTGGCTGTACATCTGCCCCTTCCATACCGGGCGTACTGTCTTGGAAGGCTGCAATATCGGTTCCGTCTGCTGCTATTTGCGTTGCTGTCTCTGCTGCTGTCTCCGCCGCTTTCTCCAGCGTCTGCTCCGTGGCAGCTTTGCCGTCCGTCCGCGCCTCTACAGTCAGCACGTTGTTCTGGAGGAGCAGGGACAGGATAAGGGCGTAGCAGAGGAGCCGTTGAACAGGTTTACTGATTCTCTTTTTAGAGAGTATAACAGTATTTTTATAGGTGCTTTTTCTTTTGTAGTGTTTCATGTTGCTTTCCCTCTGTTTGATTATACAGACGTCTTGTTTTAAATTTTACAAAATTATATAATGGCAATCACGACAATTGCCGAGAAAAACAAAATCAGTATATAATTACCGTTACAAGTACATATTACTGCAACGAATAATTTCGGTCAATTATAGATTCTGACATAAAAGCATATGGTAATTTAGTTAATATAAACAATTAAAAAAACAACCGCCACTCTGGCAAGTGACGGTTGCTCGTATCATCTGTATTTATTTCAGAAAGTCTATTTAGTCTATTTGATTTTTGCATTCACCTTTATCACAGTTGACTTTTCATTGTCCGCCTGTCCCCTGAAGGTGATTTTAAACTGCAGGCTGTAGGTTTTGCCGTTTACGGCGGCTCCGGTGTTTCGCAGCGAGAGTACGCCATTGGAGTAGTCAAATAAATCCGTTTGGTTTATCAGTTGAATCTCTGTGATTTCGGGATTATTCGCTTCTTTCGGTGTTCCTTTCAATGCTGTGTTTACAGTAAGCTTCACGCTGTTGTATGCACCGCTGAAGAATACCGGATTCTTAGGGGTGGCGGTCACTTTCGGCCTACCCTGTTTTAATTTGAGGCGAAGCTGTTGTGTAGTGATCTGCGTGGTCTCTCCTTCGGCGTTTTGCAGGGTCAGTATCAGGTTTACGGTATAGTTGTATTTGGTGATCAGGGCAATTTCTTTTCCGCTTGAATCTGTCTCTCTGGCGTAAATGAGAATCTTGCCGTTTTCACTGAGACCGGCCCGGAACAAATGGGCAAAGTCTCCCGAGAGCGCGACACCCGTAATAGTGCCGTTCAGTGATTTCAGCGAGGGAGTGACGGTTACGAAGCTGCCCGAGCGGTTCAGCACATCAATGCTTCCTTTGGCAGACAGTTTTACGGCCTTTTTCGGATCTGCGTTGACTACCTTTACCGTAAGGGAGGCCGGTGTGCCGGACATGCCCACGGCATGGACCTTAAATTTATAGGAGCCGGCCGCGATATCCTGATTGTTCAGCCGGGCAAGCAGTCTGTTTCCGGCCTGTTCAAATACGATGCCCTCGTGGATGACGGCCTGCGATTTGGTGTCTGCGGCACTGACACTGATGTCGGTATCGGGGTCAAACCAGGCTCCGTTTTTCCAGAAAATCCCGGTCTCTGCCATATCGTATGCCATGGCAGCGGTGTCGGCGTTGAGCTGCAGGGAGGTCTTCTGCAGTTTGAGGGTAGGTTTTCCGGAGTCGAGCCTGACGGTGAGGGGCAGAGCAATTGTTTCAGTCCAGTTGTCATGTGCCAGGACGATTTTGGCTTTCTGAGTTTTGGTCTTTGAAATGGCTGTGGCGTCCGGGTCTGCAATGCTCACGGTCAGTTCCCCGTCCGTTTGTGTCAGCAGGCAGCCGTCGGCATCCCAAAGGGCAGCGGCGACCGCATCCGGGGGCAGAGGCTGTTTGCCGGAGTTCACTTTGATTCTGGCAGCGGTAACACCGGCATTCGGGTATAGCGTGACAGTCTTGTTGTCCAGAGTCAGCTTGGGCTTTTTGGATTCCATACCCACGGTGAAAGCAGTCTGAATGGTCTCATAGCCCTCGAAACTCAGCATCAGGATTCCCCGGTTGGTACAGGAGGACGTGATCGTGCCGGTTATGTCGGGAAAAATGGTATAGGAATACGCTGTGTCCCCGTCGGATTTTGTCAGTCCGAAGTCGCATCCCGTCAGAGCCATGTCAGTCAGCTTTTCTTCTGTGGTGACGGTTATCCGGGGCATCCCCAGATCTCTGTAAAATAAATTGGCTTTGGAGCTTTGTTTGATCTTGTATTTCGGAGCCTGTTCCGTCACTTTGACTGTGAGGGGCAGTTCAAAGGAGGTTTTCGCAGAGACGCCATCCGACACGGCAGAAGTATTTTCTGCAGTCGTTACCTTCACCGTCAGTTTATAGGTTCCGTTGGCCGTGGTTCTCATGGCCTTGAGTTGATAGCTGTCCGTCTCCGTGCCCGGGGTCAGAGCCTCAAAGAGGGCGGCGCTGTCGCCTGTCAGCACACAGCTTTCCACTGTATAGCCGTCATTGGGGTAGATAAACAGGGTGGAGCCGGAGGTTTTCAGCTTGTTTACGACGATGGAGCTTTCGCTGATATTGGGTTTGGGGTCCTTCACATACAGCAGGACTTCTGTTTTGGTCTTTGCCGCATCGTCAGCCGTCAGGGTAAGCCGGGCAGTGCCTGCGGCTTTCATGGTGAGCGGAATGCGGAAAGCGCCGTTTGCTTCCTGTGCTTTTCCGGCGGTTATCACCTTGGTATTGCTGCTCTTGACCGTGAGTCTGGAAGCATTGGAGACTTGGACCAGAAGGCTCCCCGTGGAGGTCTCTGATTTTCCCTGATAGCAGACCGTGTCGCTGCCGTCAAGGATCAGGGGCGAAAAGCCCTCGGCGGTAATGCTGCCGAATACCGCGATATCTTTATCCGTCACAGTATAAGTGCGGCGGGCGGTATAGGTTTTGCCGCCCAGGGAGAGACGAGCGGTGACGGTGGCCTTGCCTGCTGTGCTGCCGGCCTTTAGGATGATTCCGGATCGTGTGCCTGTGTCCAAGGGCGCGGAAACCGTTTCCAAAACAGCGGGATTACTGCTGCTCCATTCCATAGATCCCGCATATTGGGACAGGATGGACTCCGGGCCGGAGAGCTTCCATTGGATGTCTGCCTCTGCGGTCTGTCCGGCGGCAAGGGTGTACTGGCCGGAAATGATGGAGATGCCCGTCAGCGTGGTGAGAGATACGTTCAGGGCGGTTCTGTAGTCCGTATATCCTTCTTTGTGGTACACTGCGGCAAAGCTCTTTTCCTGCATACCTGCAAACTGTGTCAGGGCAATGTCTCCGTTTTCCCATTCCCAGCCTTCATAAGCTTCCAGACTGACGTCGGAGAGTCTGGTCTGGACATTGGTCAGTGCCTGCAGGCCGGAAGGAATCCTGTCTTGTGCCGGTTCGGCAGTTTCTGTGACGGTGACGGTGCATCGGGCCGTGAGAACGCCTGTATTGGTATTCACGGATGCCGTGATGACTGCAGTGCCTCTGGAGAGGGCGGTGACCAGGCCGGATGTGTCCACCGACACCACATCCGGGTGATCGGATGCATAGCTGATCTCTTTCGACAGCGTGGTGTCATGAGGGACATAGTATACCTTCAGTTGTCGGGATGCGCCTTTTTCCAGGGAACATGTCTGTGTGTTAAAACTGATGGAGGTCAGAATGTCTTTTGTCACCGTCACCGTGCAGGTGAAGGAGGGACCGTCTTTGATCCGGGCCAGTATCTGAGCGGTTCCGGCGCCTTTGGGTGTCACGATGCCGCAGCCGTTTTGATTTGTTACCGCGGCAACGCTCTCGTCAGTGCTATGCCAGTTTACATTGGCTACGGTATTCACACCGTCGCTTATGGTGAGGGTCTCTGTCTCTGCGCCCTGCGCCAGATCAAAATGAAGTTCTGTCCGGTCTATGGTATAATCCCGGACGGCGACTTTACAGGTAGCCCGTTTTCCTTTATAGAATGCTGTGATCACGGCGTCGCCGGGAGCGATAGCCGTCACTTTGCCGTTTTCGTCTACCGATACCACGGCGGGATTGCTGCTGCTCCATGTGACAGGAGTGTCAGATGTGTCCTCAGGGGTTACGGTAGCAGTAAGAACTGCGGTTTGCCCGGAGGACAGCTTCAGCGACGTCTGATCCAGACGGATGCTGATATCTGTTCTATTCAACGAGAAAAAGTTTACCGTATAATGAATGGATGCGGCCTCCCCAAAGCGGTCCTTAAGCCCGGAGACGGACACCTCAAACAGGGAGCCGTTTTGATAGCTGACCTCGCTTGGTTTCGGGCGGAAGACAATGCAGGTTCCCGAACCATAGCCTCTGCCGTCGATGGAGAAGTAGTTGCCGTTGTAACTTGAAGTTTTCTCATCGAATGTCCAGGTCTTATTCGAAGCAGTATCCCGCAGGGTCACGCTGACGGCGGAGGTGTCCGGAATCTGATAATCTGTCCCGAGGCTGACAGACCACGGATAGCCGGATCTTGTGATCAGTTCAAGGGGCATATTGCGGGCAGGCCATGCCACAAAGTCGGAGATGGCCGTCTGATTGCCATCATCAAAGGAATACATGGCGGAATAGGAATTGACGGCGCCGAAGCCGGTGGCGGACATGGAGGGATTCAATACCCAGCGGCGGTGTCCGAGACGGTCGATATTGGAGGAATCGCCGTCATACAGCCATCCTCCGGTAATGCTGGTTCCCAGGGTGGCAAAGCCCATGGCGATATTGCTGCTGGAACAGCCGGTATACGCCTGTTCATATAAGTCGTCGGGAAATCCTTCCGGCTGTTCCGGATAATGAGTCATGACGCCGTTTACGGCATTTACCAGCGTACCGGCCTGTGCCAGTTCTATATAGGTTTCGTTTAATATCACATCCGACGGGATGCCGGCTACATAGCGGCTGAAGTTCATCAGATTTAATGCATTGTTCAGGCTGTCATCGGATAAACGTCCGGCGGCATAGGGGCTTTTGGTGCTGGGTTTTACCGCATGGGTATTCGGAAGCGCAATATCGTAGGAGAGTACGGAAGACATACTGTTGATTTCTGCCTGGGTCGGGGTTTTGGCAGGCAGTCTTTGAGCCCTGGCCGTTTCGGACAGCCAGGACGGATTTGCCTCCAGAAATGCCGCGGGCAGTTTGTCCGCCGTGATGCCCGAGGCAATTTTATTATTGCGCAGTATGACTGTCTGCAGATTTGTCAGTCCCGACAGATCGGGCAGTTCGGTAATTTCATGGTATTGGATACTGATGGAGTTCAAACCGGTGAGATATTGAATGCCTTCCAGGGAGCGGATAGCGTCATCGCCGGTGCGCCAGTACCAGTTCAGGGAGGTGAGATGAGTAAGCGTCTCGTTGGTGATGGGGGCATCCTCTGCAAGCTTCATCTCCTGTTTGATCCATTTTCTGAATACATCGTCCGGAAACAGGCTGTCTTCATAGGTTTTCAATTGAGTTGTTGTAAAGGAAAGCGGTTCTGCAGCGTTGCCCACGCCGGCAATGGGGTCCGTATTATAGGCATAAGTGGACAGAGTGATATAGTATTCGTATTCTGTCTCGGGAGACAGGGCGGATATGCATTCTGAGACGGACATCGACGAGGATGATACCGTAAAGGAGCGTGACTGCCAATCGGTATCGGATTTTGCGCGGTAGAAGAGAGTTCCGTACAGGATATCATACTCGTACCAGGGCGTGATCTGAATCTGCAGTCCGGCGGAGTAGACGCCGGGTTGTATCGAAGCGGTTACTGATGCCTTGTTGATGTCCGCAGGTGTGACTGTCAGAGGTTCCTGCGCAGAAATGACGGCGGAAGCGGATTCGCCGGTATACACTGTCAGTCTGGGGACGGCTGTTTTGCCCAGAGGCCGTGCCAGCGCATAATATTTGCCCGGGATGATATTGCCCTCATCGTCCCGGCAGGCATTTGCAGAGTAGTAACGAAAAAGGTCCGCACTATAAAGCTGGTGATTAAAAATATATTCCTGATTGGGATTCTCTATCGTCCAGGTAATTTTTGCGGAATTATAGCCCACAGACTCTGCCTGTAAATCTTTGATTTTTACAGCAGAGGTCTCAAGGGGCGGATTGGTGGCAAACTGTTTGGGAGCGGTGAGGAAATAGTATTCGGAAGAGGAGCTGAAAGCAAGGCGGTAATAATAAGTGCTGCCGGGAGTGAGGGGCCGATTATTTGCGGCGGTAAAATCCCCTTCCAGCTTATAGACGAACCGGGAATTCTCGAAATACATACTCTGTAAGCTGGAATTCTGGAGAGACGCAGCAGAAAATCCTGCGCCGGTTACATCGGATCTGGATGCATGAGTCGTCTGAGGAAAAAAATCAAGCGTGCTGTCCGTGGTATATAAAATAGTAAAATTGGATATTGCCGGATAATATGTGGATTCAAAAGAGATATCAGTTGACAAATGCACGGAGTAGCTTCCCGCCGTCATGGAAGTATTGGTCAGAGTATAGCCCAAAGTATCATCAATGGGATAGCCGGTGGCAGCATCAGCCTCGGACACCACAGTATATGGCGGAAAGGAATCCCCGGAATCAGGTCCGTCCCAGGAAGATACGGATTCTTCCGGGGCCGAGTTGTCCTGAAGAGACGCGGTATACTCTGAATCTGCCAAAGATGCGGCATGGATGTATGTTCCGGTCCGGGGAACGGAAGTGGTAAGCATAATAGCAGCCAGCAAAGCAGATGCCGCAGGCCGTATTCTGACAAATATTTTATACATATAAAGTCCTCCTCATAAGCATGAAATTAGCTCTGCCTGTATTGTAGCACTTTTTGAGGAGGAGAGAAACAAGTACTTGTAACTTCTAAATTGATATGTTAAAATAAATCAATAGTTTAGCGATTTAAAGCGTAACGGTTTAAAGTGCTACAGAATTATGCCCCGTGAGGCGGGCAGGGAGGTACGGAAATGAAAGTAGTTGTATTGGTAGTTTATTTCGCGGTGTTGATCGGTATCGGATTATATTGCCGCAAACATGCCACTGATGTGAACGGTTTTGTGCTGGGCGGCAGAAACGTGGGGCCATGGCTCACGGCTTTTGCCTACGGCACGTCCTATTTTTCGGCGGTGGTGTTTGTGGGATATGCCGGGCAGTTCGGATGGAAGTATGGGATAGCGGCCACCTGGGCAGGCATCGGAAACGCCATTATCGGATCGCTTCTGGCATGGGTGGTCCTGGGCAGAAGAACCCGGGTGATGACGCAGCATTTTGACTCGGCCACCATGCCGCAGTTTTTTGGAGAGCGGTTTCAGAGCAAGGGATTGAAGATCGGAGCCTCGGTGATCATTTTTATCTTTTTGATTCCATATACGGCATCGCTCTACAATGGTCTTTCCCGTCTGTTTGGCATGGCGTTCAATATTGATTATTCTGTCTGCATTGTGCTGATGGCGGTGCTGACGGCTATCTATGTGATCGCGGGAGGTTATATGGCCACCGCCATCAACGACTTTATTCAGGGAATCATTATGCTGTTTGGGCTGGTGGCAGTCATTGCGGCCGTGCTGATGAGTAAGGGCGGCTTCATGGCGGCGCTGGAAGGGCTGGCGCAGGTGAAAGATCCTTCTGTCACGGAGACGCCGGGTATCTTTGCCTCTTTCTTTGGACCGGATCCCTTAAATCTGCTCTTTGTGGTGATCCTGACCTCACTGGGAACCTGGGGACTTCCGCAGATGGTACAGAAATTTTATGCCATCAAAAACGAGGGGGCCATCAAGAAGGGGACGATCATTTCCACGTTTTTTGCTTTGGTGGTAGCCGGCGGATGCTATTTTCTGGGCGGTTTCGGAAGGCTGTTCTCGGATCAGATCGATATTGCGGCCAATGGCTATGACTCTGTGGTGCCTACCATGCTCTCGGGCTTAAGCCCCATGCTCATCGCGCTGGTGGTGATTCTGGTGTTGTCCGCTTCCATGTCCACGCTGTCCTCTTTGGTCATGGCTTCCAGCTCCACGCTCACCATTGACTTTTTGAAGGATAATTTTATCAAGAATATGAGTGAAAAGAGTCAGGTACTGTTGATGCGTATCCTTGTGGTGGTATTTATCGCGATTTCATCTGTTATGGCGTTGATTCAGTACAAGAGCGCCATCACCTTTATCGCGCAGCTCATGGGTGTGTCATGGGGGGCGCTGGCAGGCGCGTTTCTGGCCCCTTTCCTGTATTCCCTGTATGCGAAATGGGTGACAAAGGCTGCCTGCTGGGCAAGCTTTGTGTTCGGGTCCGTGCTGATGGTGCTGAATATTTTCTTCCGCAGTTCCTTCCCGGAGATTATACAGTCTCCCATCAATTGCGGTGTGATCGCCATGCTGGCAGGACTTGTGATCGTGCCGGTGGTGAGTCTGTTTACAAAAAAACCGGACGGCAGCCTGGTGGAGGATGCCTTCCGGTGTTATGACAAGGAGACTACAGTGCCGCAGAAGACTGCTCTGGGCAGATAAGATTATAAGCTGTTTTTGGTACGCGCCGCTGCCAGCTGTACGACACTGAGGATTAACAGGAACACCAGAGCGCTGTTTGCGAGTATTCTGGTGTGGTTAAATATGGCATTTACGGCGGAGAGATTGGCCAGATAAAGCGAACCGTTTATTCTGCCGCCCATGATCGCCTGAAAATTGGAGACGGAGTTCATCAGAAAATCATGCGAGATCAAATTCGCAGAGCAGTAAATGCAGGTCAGAAGGGAAAACGTCCTGTTTTCCCCATGGCTGCCCGCCAGATTGATGGCCGCCAGAGCCGCACAGGGAATTCCGGTGAGGATGAGCTGTATAACAGCGGTCAGGGGATAGACGGTGATCCATTCGACGCCAAACAGATAGGAAGATTTGAGGGCATTCTGCAAGAGCAGGATGCCCGTTCCTGTGACCAGAAACAAGATGGATGTCACCATTGCCGTGACAGATAAAATACGTTTCATATTACTAATCCTTTCTAAAATAAACTTTTAAAAGTTTTCTAAGCCACTTCATCGCCGTTTATGGTTTCTTTTCCGGCTTTCACGCGACTGATAAAATCCTTTGTCATCTGTACCACCTGACCTGACAGCAGCGTGATCGCCACCAGGTTGGGCAGGGCCATAAAGCCGTTGAAGGTGTCGGAGATATCTACCACCAACTGCAGGGATGCGTTACATCCGATAAATATGATCAGTATGAAAATCAATTTATAGACGGGCACCGCTTTCAGGCCGAAGAGGTATTCAACGGCGCGCTCACCATAGTAAGACCAGCCGAGGATGGTGGAAAAGGCAAAAAGCATCACCGCCAGGGAGATGAATTTACCGCCCCATGCGCCGAAGACGGATTCAAAGGCGGCTCCGGTGAGCGCCACGCCGGAGAGCAGTCCCGCCTCATCTGCCATCTGCTATCAGAACACCCTGTCCCTGAGACCTGGTGATTCCAGGATGTATACATTGTCTACGATAATATAAATTGGCCGGCAGGTCAAGGGATTCCGATTTATTGGCACAGACTCATTCGCGCAGTTTGGAAAGTACGCGCCCGAATATCAGCCATTTGTCCATATCGCCTTCCCGGAATCCGTCCATGGTGAAAGAAACGCCATAGTCGTTGAGCGGTTCCAGAATGCAGGAGCTGGCCTGATGAAATTTGCGCAGATAGGCGCGGCCGGTCTCTTTGTTGATAAACATGCCGGTGTCCCCGTCCCGGGGCGCGGCTTTGGAGATCAGCAGAATATCGCCGGCATTGTATACCGGATGCAGATGATCACTGGTAATGCGGAGCGCACAGTGCAGATCCGCGCCAAAGCGCTTTCGATAGGCGGCTACATTGAGTTTTTCCACATTCACAGAGTCCCAGATCATACCGTCCTCCTGATTGCCGGTGGGAGTCAGGAGACTGACATAATCTTCAGCCAGATCTGCGGGAACCTTATTTAAAAAGTCGGCCTCGAAGTCAACGAGCGCAGAGATAAAGCGCAGTTGGGAAGGGGTCAGATTGCGCAGTCTGCACACGGTCTGTTCCAGCAGAGAATTGTCGTCTCCGCAGAGTTCAAAAATCCATTTTCCGGTGAGCATATGCGTCTGATAGGCAATAAAGAGATCGATTCTTGAGGTCTCTCCTGCGATCAGTTTTTTGTAGCCGGAGACAGACATATCCACAGCCTGTGCCATCTGCGCCTGCGTGAGTCCCAGAGAGGTGCGTTCACGCTCCATGTTGTTAATAAAGTTTGAAATAATTTCCTGCCTTGTCATATCTTTTTCCTGTCTTTTCCAAAATACGAAACATTTGTAACAAGCTATTCAACAAAATACTGCTTATCAAAAAGGGACGCTTTCAATCCGAATAACAGAATTACAAGATGTCATAATAAATTATTATACAGGAACAGAAAAATTTCAAGAGTTTTTTGTAGATTTTTGAGAAATTTTCCCGAAAAAGGGAGGATGCCAAGGAACAAATGTTCCTTGGCATTTATTATGAAAAAGTTTTGTAAACAAGTAATTGGCTTGCTTGGTTATTTTGTAATTCTAGTATATGGCACAGAAATGGCTAAAACATGATGGGAAATTAAATAATTCTTGAAGGAAATGTGAACAAAATATGAACTGTCCGGGATAATGCAAATATTATCGGGGAAGTTTTTCAGGTTCGGGATATTCCACGCCAAAGGTATCTACGGTGACGCTTTTCATTATTTGATCTTCCAGCGGTCTGTCTGAATAATCGGTATTTGTCTCGGCGATGCGGTTCACCACATCCATACCTTCAATTACCTTTCCAAACGCCGCATAAGCACCGTCCAGGTGCGGGCTTGTTTTGTGCATGATAAAAAACTGGCTGCCTGCGGAATCAGGAGCCATGGATCTGGCCATGGACAGCACACCCTCTGTATGCTTCAGATCGTTGGGAACACCGTTTTGTGCAAATTCACCCTTGATGCAGTATCCGGGGCCGCCCATTCCAGTACCCTCGGGACAGCCGCCCTGGATCATGAAGCCGCGGATGACACGGTGGAAGATCAGGCCGTCATAATATCCTTTGCCGGTGAGGCTGATAAAATTGTTCACAGAAACAGGGGCAATTTCGGGGTAAAGCTCGGCCCTGATGATGCCGCCGTCCTGCATGGTGATCGTAACAACTGGATTTTTTGCCATAAAATAATTCCTCTCTGTTCTTAAAATGTAGTATACTGAATCAGTACCATTTTAACCCAATCAGGGTTGGACGTAAACAGTAGAAAGGTAATTCGATGTATTATTTAAAAAATGTGATCGTGCTGCCGCTGGAGACAGGGCAGGAGAAGAAAGCAGCGCAGGATTCGGAGGCAGTGCGGGATCCGGAAGAAACCCCTCATGAGGGAAGCACGGAAGAGGGAGGCACTCTCTATCTAACAGATGACGGTAAGACGGCGCGCAGGCTTTTGGACGAGGGCCGGGCGGTGCTGGTCTATTTGCACGCGGGGAACAGGCAGGAGGATTTTGGATTCTGCAAATATGCCTGTGAGGATCCGGGGGAGCTGGACATGCAGTATCTGGAACGGGTATACCGGAGATACAGAGGGATTCCCTGGGATATTCTGGAGACGGCGCGCTGTCTGATTCGCGAGACCACGGTGGAGGATGTGGATGATTTTTACCGGATTTATAAAGTCCCATCCATCACGGCATATATGGAACCGCTATATGCGGACCCTGAGGAGGAACGGGCTTACGCCCGGGATTATATCGAACAGGTATATGCCTTTTATGATTTTGGTATCTGGACTGTGGTGGAAAAGGATTCCGGGGAGGTCATTGGCCGTGCCGGCATCTGCTTTCGGGAGGGATACGATGTTCCGGAGCTGGGCTTTGTCATCGCTGAAGACAGGCAGGGAAAGGGACTGGCTACGGAGGTCTGCGGAGCAGTTCTGCAATATGGTTTTCGGGAGCTGGGCTTTGAGCGGATACATGCATTTGTACAGCCGGACAATCTGGCATCTTTGCGTGTGTGCGACAAGCTGGGGATGGAGAGCCTGGGACAGGTAGAGCTGCAGGGTCAGACATATGTCCTCCGTGTCCGGGAGTCGGGATATCCCGATCCCTTCCGCACAGGCATGGCCGGTCCTGAAAATTCGCCCTGAAAATAATTAAAAAGGACTCCTCAATTTCCTTTATACATGATATAATAAAGACCTTCTATATCGCATATCGGTTATATGAATTGTGAAAGGATGGTAGCTTATTGAATCCGAAATTGAAAGAGAAAACATTGGAATCGCTTGCGGCGGTTCTTCCGATAACCGGAATCGTGCTGGTCATCAGCGTTTTTCTGGTGCCCATGGAACTGGGGCGTTTTGTCATGTTTCTGGCGGGAGCCATCATGCTGATTCTGGGAATGGGCTTTTTTCAGCTGGGAGCGGAGATGGCCATGACGCCCATCGGTGAGGGCATTGGTGTGCAGATCTCAAAAACGCACAAGGTTCTGCTGATTTTGCTGATGGGCTTTATCATGGGGGCGATCATAACGATATCCGAGCCGGATCTGCAGGTGCTTGCGGAGCAGGTGCCGTCTGTGCCCAACCAGGTTTTGATCCTGACGGTGGCAGTGGGGGTGGGATTTTTTCTGGCTCTGGCCATCATCCGAATCCGGTTTCAGATCGATCTGTCCAGAATGTTGATCATCCTGTATGCACTTCTGATCGGTGTGTCCTTTCTGGTTCCCAAGGATTTTCTGGCGGTTGCCTTTGACTCGGGAGGAGTCACCACAGGGCCGATGACTGTGCCATTTATCATGGCCATGGGTGTGGGACTGGCCTCGGTGAGGGCGGACAAAAATGCTGCCAGCGACAGCTTTGGTCTGGTGGCTCTGTCCAGTGTGGGCCCGATTCTGGCAGTGCTTATTCTGGGATGCTTTTACAGGCCCTCGGAGGCGGTGTTTTCCATGGCGGATGTGGCGGATGTGGTGACCACGCGGGATGTGGTCCGGGTGTTTGGCACAGGCATACCGCTTTATGCCGGGGAGGTTCTGATCTCGTTGCTTCCCATTGCGGCGGTGTTTGTGGTATTCCAGACAGTTACAAGGCGTTATAAGAAAAGACAGATAAAACGTATTGCAGTGGGCATGATCTATACATATGCGGGTCTGGTGCTGTTCCTCTGCGGGGTGAATATCGGTTTTTCACCTGTGGGCTCGTTTCTGGGAGGCGAGTTGGCGTCGCTTCCGTTCAAATGGGTGCTCATTCCCATCGGTATGTTGATCGGTTATTATATCGTGAAGGCGGAGCCCGCCATTCAGGTGCTGAACCATCAGGTGGAAAATGTCACCGACGGCGCAGTGTCCGTCAGATCCATGAATATGTGTATGTCGGTGGGTGTAGCCGTCAGCGTGGGCCTGGCGATGATGCGTGTTCTGGCGGGGCTGCCCATACAGTGGATCATCATTCCCGGTTATCTGATCGCGCTGGTGATGTCCCGGTTTGTCCCGAAGATTTTTGTGGGTATCGCTTTCGACTCGGGCGGTGTCGCCAGCGGTCCCATGACGTCAACCTTCCTGCTGCCCTTAAGTATCGGAGCCTGTCAGGCGGTGGGAGGCAATCTGATGACGGACGCTTTCGGTGTGGTGGCATTGGTGGCGCTGACACCGCTGATCGCCATACAGATCATGGGCATTGTGTATCAGGTAAAAGTCAACGCGTTGCAAAAGAAGGCGCTTCAGAATGCGGCGCTCTCGGATGACAGTGATGAGATCGTGGATCTCGAGGAGGGAATGTAAATGGAAAATCGTGAAAAAATTCCATCGTTTCAGATACTTATGCTGGTCACTACGCCCAAGCTGGCGGACAAGGCGGCCGCAATCTTCAGAAAGAGCGAGCTTCCCATACAATACAGGCTCAACGCCGAGGGAACGGCCTCCAGCGAGATTATGGATATGCTGGGATTGGGCAGTATCGACAAATGCCTGTTTATCAGCACCATGCCGAAACGTCTGGCGGATATCATGCTCCGCAAGCTGAGGTCTGAGCTGCATCTGGGTGCCGCCAACAGCGGTATCGCCTGTACCATTCCGATTACCGGAGCCAACAACAGGATGCTGCGCATGTTGACACATATAGATGAGGAAAGCCGGTCTGATCACAGGGGAAAGGATGGAAATATAGTGATGGAAACAAATTATGTACTGATAGCAGCTATCGTAAATATGGGATTCAGCGGAGATGTGATGAACGCAGCCAGAACCGCCGGTGCAAACGGAGGAACCGTTATGCACAGCCGTTTTATGGGAAATGAGGAAGTCACCGGTTTCTGGGGGCTGAGCGTACAGGCGGAGAAGGATATCGTGCTCATCCTGTCGGAGGCGGAGAAGAAGGTGGAGATCATGAGTCAGATCAGCGAGAACTGCGGGGTGCGCACGGAGGCGCAGGGAATCGTGATGTCGCTGCCCATAGACTCGGTTATGGGAATCTGAGGAAGGATCAAAGATAACAGGATCAAAGAAAATATAAAATGGTGGTTGACATTGGAAACCTTGGGTGCTATACTCCAATACAACAGGCAAAGGCGCTTTGGGTAATTCCCGAAGCGCCTTTTTTACTCGGCGTACTTCTGGCGGCAGGAGTGTGCGCTTAAAAGAAAGGTCTGTGTGTGGCGATGCAAAGGGGCATTTGTGGAAGTGTCTCTCTGCATCGCTAATTTTATTGGAGGAGGAAGAGGTTATGGAAGATGTATCGAGTTTGGTATTTGGCGTCTGGTTTCTGATCGGAGCGGCGTTGGTGTTCTGGATGCAGGCGGGCTTCGCCATGGTGGAGGCGGGTTTTACCAGAGCGAAGAACTCCGGTAATATTCTGATGAAGAATCTGATGGATTTCTGCATCGGTACGGTGGTGTTTATCGCAATCGGTTTCAGCCTGCTGCTGGGAGAGGATCTGATGGGGCTCATCGGAAAGCCCGGATTTGACATCTTTACCAGTTATGAGAATTTTGACTGGTCGAACTTTGTGTTCAATCTGGTGTTCTGTGCCACCACCGCCACAATAGTCTCCGGGGCGATGGCCGAGAGAACCAAGTTTTTGTCCTATTGTATTTATTCCGGTGTGATCTCTGCGCTGATCTATCCCATTGAGGCGCATTGGATCTGGGGAGGCGGCTGGCTGGCCCAGATGGGCTTCCACGATTTTGCAGGGTCCACCGCGATACATATGGTGGGAGGTATTTCCGCATTGATCGGTGCGAAACTGTTGGGCCCCCGCATTGGTAAATTTGTGAAGGATAAAGATGGAAAAGTGACCAAGGTCAATGCCTTTCCCGGGCACAATCTTCCAATCGGTGCGCTGGGCGTGTTTATCCTGTGGCTGGGCTGGTATGGTTTCAACGGAGCTGCGGCTGTGTCCATCGAGGAGCTGGGTTCCATCTTTGTGACCACGACTATCGCACCGGCTATCGCCACAGTGGTGTGTATGGTTTTCACCTGGGTAAAATACGGCAAGCCCGATGTGTCCATGTGTCTGAACGCCTCTCTTGCAGGACTGGTGGCCATTACGGCGCCCTGTGATGTGACGGATGCCTTCGGAGCGATCGTTATCGGTGCGGTTGCGGGACTGTTGGTGGTGTTTGGCGTATGGCTGCTGGATAACAAGCTGCATATCGATGATCCCGTGGGTGCGGTTGCGGTGCATTGCCTGAACGGTATCTGGGGAACCATTGCGGTGGGGCTGTTTGCCACGGATACGGCTCCGGCCTTTGCCAGAGGTGTGGCGGGCGGCGCAAACCAGATCGCGGCGAAGGGTCTGTTCTACGGCGGCGGTTTCAGACAGTTGGGTCTGCAGCTTGTGGGTTTTGCGGCTGTAGCGGCGTGGACTGCAGTGACGATCACGATTGCGTTTCTGGTGATCAAGGCTCTGGTGGGACTTCGCGTCACCGAGGAAGAGGAGATCATCGGTCTGGACGCTACGGAGCATGGACTGCCTTCAGCCTATGCGGGCTTCAGCCTGATGGATATTTCCAACACCATGATGATGGATGCCAATGAGAATACAGATCTGGGCGTGACCGAGTACGCAGATGCGTCTGAGGCACAGAGAAGCGCGGCAGTGTCGGTGGCTGCGGCTCCGGTGGCTTCGGCCAGCGGTATCTACAAGGTGGTGATCGTCACCAAGCTGTCCAGATACGAGAAGCTGAGAAAGGCGTTGAACGATCTGGGCGTCACGGGTATGACCATGACTCAGGTTATGGGCTGCGGCATACAAAAGGGCGCCGGAGAGAGATACCGCGGCGTGGAGCTGGATGCCACACTGCTGCCCAAGGTCAAGATCGAAGTGGTGGTCAGCAAGATTCCTGTATCGGATGTGATCGATACGGTGAAGAGAACGCTTTATACCGGACATATCGGAGACGGTAAGATTTTTGTATACAATGTGGATCAGGTCGTAAAGGTCCGCACCGGCGAGGAGGGATTTGCCGCTCTACAGGATGTGGAGTAAGCCGGCATAGATCAATCTGCTGCATTCATCTGTCTTTTGCTATAGGCCGTCCGTGTGCTGCGACTCACATGGGAATGGCGATCCCCGGGTGCTTCCACCACCCGGGGATTTTGGTTTGTAAGTATATGCTTGTATGTATATTTTTCCTGTGCTAAAATTGAACTGGAATCAGACGAAACTGACAAAGGTGAACGTGGAAATATCAGAGATAGATAATGACAGAGATGGATGATAACAGGACAAACGGCAGTGATATACAAACGACGGTTACGGCGATCTATTTCCTTCTGATCTTTTTGATGTTTCCCCTGTATGTGGAGAATCGTTATCAGGCTATGGGGGACAGCAAGTGGAGGTTTTACTGTGCGGTCACGATTCCCTATCTGGCGGTAATGCTGTTTACGGCGCTGCCGGGGCTGGTGAGAGCGGTGCGGGACAGACGGCGTCCGATGATCGGAATCTGCGATCTGATGGTGGCAGCTTACGGGATCTGTGTGCTGGTCTCGCTGGCGCTTTGCAGTGACAGGAAGGCAATCTGGCAGGGGGCGGAGGGCTGGCATATGGGAGCGGCGGCTCAGCTTCTGTTCGTGCTCTCCTATTTTGTGCTGTCCCGCAGCAGGATTCCGGTTTCATGGCTTGTGGTGTGCAATGCGGCGGGCTCCGGCGTCTGTTTTCTCATCGGTATCCTGCAGAGGCTTGGCTTTGATTTTCTGAATCTGTATGAAGGTACGATGAATGTGGAGGTATCGGATTTTCTCTCCACCATCGGGAACCGTACATGGATGTCGGGCTATGCCTGCGCGGTGTTTCCCATAGGGGTGTATTTCTTCTGGAAGACGGGGGCGGAGGTCCTGGGCGGCAGAGAAGCCGGAAGCAGGGCGGGGATGTTGGCCACGAAGAACGGTGCGCGGCTGCTGTTTTGGGGAGCTTACAGCGCGCTGGCGTTTGCGGGACTTGCAGCCACTTACAGTGACAGCGCTTACAGCGGTTTGTGCGCTGTGTTTCTGGCGCTGGGCATACTCAGCATAGGGGATAGGAATAAAATATTCTCCTTTTGTCAGGTATTGTGCCTTTGGTTTGGATCTTCTTTGATTATGTGCGGCCTGAGAGCGCTGCGCCGGGGGCATGTGCGGGATGAGAGAGGACTGAGCGTCTATGTGTATCATTGGCGCTGGATGCTGGGGGGCCTGATACTCTGTGTGCTGTTTACCGCTGGGGTGCGGCTTTTTTACGCGCGCAGGCGGTGCAAAATTATGGATGCGGCGCGCCGGGGACGGCTGCAGAGACGCTGTGCGGCTGCGGCCGCGGGCGGCGTGGGACTGCTGGTCTTGTTGATCGCGTGCAATACCGGCGGTGTTCTGGAGCGAATTTTTGGCGTAACTCTACAAAGTCCCTATCTGTATTTTAACGATGCATGGGGGGATATGCGGGGCGGAACCTGGAAAATGGTATGCAGGATGTTCGGGGAGCTGCCCTTTTGGAATAAGCTTTTCGGTGTGGGTGCGGACGGTTTTATGTATTATTGTTATGGCAGTCTGGAATACGCCCGGGAGCTGGGCGCGGTATGGGGCAATATGGTTTTGACCAACGCTCACAACGAATGGCTGAATATGTTGTTCTGTCAGGGGATTTTGGGAGGGACGGCTTATCTGGGAATATTTACAGGGGGGATTGTGGCGTGTCTCTGCGGTGTAAAAGAGCGTACGGAGCCTGTGGTGCAGGCGGTGGGACTGTGCCTTCTGGCTTATGTGTTTCATAATTTTTTCTGCTATCAGCAGATCTGTGCCACGGGGCCGGTCTTTGTCCTGCTGGGAGCGGCGATATCGCTTTTGCGGGAGAAACAGGGGGCTTTGGAAGACCGGATCTGAGATGCGGAACGGAGGGATGATATGGAGAGAAGGATTTTGACCTATCGCAGCTATGTGGATGAGCTGTTGGCCCGGGATGATGCGGACTGGGAGCAGGTGAAGACGGAACATTTGACGCAGATTGCGTTTTTTCAGCATGAGCGGTTGATTCACCTGATCGTCACGGTGATCTTTGCGCTGCTTACCATGGCGACGGTCTGCATGGCGTTTCTGCTGATGGCCTTTGGCGCGGAGGGGGCTGTGGGCTGGCTGCTTTTGACCGCGGTGTTTCTGGTGCTTCTCATCCCCTATGTGCGGCATTATTACATATTGGAGAATGAAGTGCAGAAAATGTACCGCCAGTACGACAGGATCGTGGCAAAGACAGGCCTGAACTTTTACTTTTGACAATTTACTCATAACTTACGACAGAATGAAATGATGAATGTTTTGTAAGGCGCTTCCTGCGAATACGGGTTCTATGCAGGAAGCGCTTTTTGGCATTATTTCATAAAATCCTGCATGAAAGATTAGCAAAATAAACGAAGAAAATTCGCTTGTGCAGGGAAGGATTATCACTTATAATTTAAATACATATCAGCGCAACCGCTTGCGCCGCGATGCGCAAGCGGTTGCGCATCGCGAAAACGGTCAAGAGAGCGGAAAACAAAAACAGGAGGGATAGCATGAGGCGAAAAGGCAGACAGTATTGGCGGAAATTGTTATGTGGGGTTTTGTCGGCGGCTATGGTGCTCACCGGAAGCGGAATTCCCGTTGTGCCGGCTCAGGCGGCAGAGCGGCCGGACAGCCTGAAGGCGGGGAGTCTGGCGGCGGATGGCCGGACGGCAGAAGGACAGGAGACGAATTATATTGCGGACGGCGATTTCACCGGTCTGGAGTGGGCTGACGGAAAGCTTGGAAACTGGCAGTTTTCGGATTGGACGGCCGTTGAAAAAGTTGAGTTGAGCAGCTGGGCATCCCGCACGGATGCGAGAGATGTGACGGAAGGAGATACCACTGCCGATTACGGACTGGCCATTTCGTACAAGAGCGATCTGACGGAGGACGCAGTTTTCGGAGTCTATCAGACGCTTTCACAGGAGCTTCCGGCGGGAACCTATCGTTTTGAGGGCTATGTAAAAGCTGCGTCATCGGCAGGCGTTTTGTTTGGCGGAAGCTATTCTGAGGCCGAGGAGAATCTGGGTACAGGCGACGGCGATGACACAGAGCCGGGAAGCGAGAGCGACGGGTGGAAGAAAGTAATAAAGGAATTTACGCTTAAGTCTGCCGTGTCGGATTATGTGGTGGGGATTCGTGTGAAGGCGGGAGCCGGGGCGTGGGTCTGCATCGATGATGTCTCGCTTGTGTGTATTTCTCAGGAGACAGAAGGGTACACACTGGAGGAATTGTCCGGGCTGTATACGACCGCTGCAGCGCTGATCGAGGGCAAGACAGCGGAGGATTTCAAGGCCGGTTATGAGGAACTGCAGGAAAAGCTTGCTGCGGCAAAAGCTTTGATCGACGGCGCTTCTACAGACAAGGCGGCAGTCAACACGGCTTATGTGGAACTGGACGCGGCGGTAAAAGGCCTGCAGAAAAAGGATGTGCAGATCACTTTCCGCGTCTATGACGGGACGGCTACGCCTCTGATCGCCAGAAAGGGGAGCGCCCTGTGTAAGCTGGGAGAGGACGGAAAGGCTGTTGCTCTGGAAACTTATGACGCGGGCGCAGACTGGGCATTGTTCTATGCCATGACGGCTGTAGAGGGCCATGAAAACTGGTATGAGCTGACCTTTATCATGCCGGAGGCAGGTGCGGATGGAGTGGCATTTGAGCTTTACAGCGGTTCGACAAGCACTTGGGTCACCAAATTTACGGATGGCGGCGGGGATTATGCGACAGATTTCAACCCGCTTCTGGAAGGAAAATGCTGTTATAAGGCGGGCAGCTTCTATGCGGCCATCGAGGAGACGGAGAGCGTGACGCTGAAGCAGTTGCGGGATTATGTGCAGAGTGAGACAGTGAGCGCCATTGCCGCGGCCGGTGAGGAAGAGTATACGCAGGAGAGCCGGAGCCGTTTCGACAGCGCAAGGGCGGCAGCGGAGAAGGTGCTGACCGGCAGTCAGGGGCTGGCGGATGACGACACCAGCGAGGCCATCGTGGAAGCCTATGAGAAGCTGGTGGCAGCGGTGGCTGCCATGGAGCGTCCCGGAAACAATATCCTGTTGTATTACTATGCGGCTGATGCACAGAAGCTGGGCATCAATCTGTGGACGGGCGCAGGCTCCAGCCTTACCACTACAGCGGACGCTGCCGAGTGGTATATTTGGAATTCGGGCGATATTTACGGTATGACACCTGTGTCAGGACATGCGGGATGGTTTTCGATTCCGCTCACCTTCCGGGATGCGGAGGGCAAGGAGAATGCCGGTTTTGATCTCTATTCGGACAATAAGGAAGAAGCCAAAGAGGGAACCATTTCCTATAGTTGGGGAGGAAAAGAGATCTATGCGTTGATTTCTGCCGGAACCAATCCCTGTTATGCGGTGAAGGGCGATAAGGTATTTGGCGGCACGGCGGAGGCTGTGGCAGAGTATCTGCGCATGGTGACACTGCATGTCTACGGCGGTGAGGCGGTTCCGAGCCTGCAGCTTGCCGCGGGAGCACTGGAGACCATCGACGCGGAGACAAATGAGAAGAAGACTTTGACTGAGACCCGCACGGACTCTTACGGCAATAAATATTATGAGCTGACTGCGGAAGCGGCAGGGGACGGCTGGTATGAGCTGAGCTTTATATTGCCCGCAGGCGAGGCCTCGGCTAAGCTTATGGGGCTGTATGTGGGAGAGGAGTGGAGCAAAGATTTTGTAAACGGTCCCACGGAGAATAATTGGGAAGCCGATCTTACCCGGACGCTGGCAGGCCTGACTTATTATAAGGACGGCGTGTTTTATGCCCAAAAGGCTTCCTTGCCCGGCGGTAATCTGGAGGCGGCAAGAAAGGCTCTGGAGGCACAGGTGGCTCTCATGAGCAAACTGGAGCAGAAGAATTATGAGGAGCAGGGCTGGAAGATTCTGGCGGCCAGACTGGCAGAGGCTGAGCAGGCATTAAAGGACTATGCTGACATAAAGGTAGATTCTGCGGAAGCGGAGACGGCGCAGACGGCGTTCCGGACCGCATACGATAATCTGGCGTCAGCCTTTGACGCGCTGATTCCCGCGCAAAAAGCGGATATTTCCGTGAAGCCTGTGGCGCTTTCCGAGGATTTTATCACCGGAGCGGATCTCTCCTCCTACATTGCGCTGAAGGAGAGCGGCGTGGTGTTTAAGAATCAAAAGGGCGAGGCGCTGTCCGACGGGGAGTTCTTTAAAATGCTGAAGGATGGCGGCACAAACTGGGTGCGCATCCGTGTCTGGAACGATCCCTATGACAGTAACGGAAACGGTTACGGGGGCGGTAATTCCGACCTGGAGAAGGCGGTGGAGATCGGCCGGCTTGCCACAGGTGCGGGCATGAGAGTGCTCATCGATTTTCACTATTCGGATTTCTGGGCGGATCCTTCCAAGCAGCAGACGCCCAAGGCATGGGGCAGCTATAATCAGGAACAGAAAGAGAAGGCAGTGTATGACTTTACGTTGGAGAGCCTGAACACGCTGCGGTCTGTAGGGGTGGACGTAGGTATGGTGCAGGTGGGCAACGAGACCAACAACGGCGTCTGCGGCGAGAGCGACTGGACAAAGGTCTCTGCATTGTTTGGCGCGGGTTCCAAAGCGGTGAGGGATTTTGACTCAAAATGTCTGGTGGCGGTACATTTTACGGATCCGCAGAGCAGGGGTGAGTTCGACAGTATTGCGTCCACTCTGAAGAAAAACGGCGTCGATTATGACGTGTTTGCGGCTTCCTATTATCCGTATTGGCATGGAACCACGGAGAATCTCACAACGGTTTTAACAGATATCGCACAAAATTACGGTAAGAAGGTTATGGTAGCGGAGACTTCCTGGGCCACCACATGGGAGGATGGAGACGGCCACGGCAATTCTGCGCCCAAGACGGTAGGGCAGGCTTTGGATTACGCGATCTCCGTTCAGGGTCAGGCCGATGAGATGCGGGATGTGGTGAACGCTGTCAATCTGGTAAACGGCAGCGTGAGCGGCGCAGGTATCGGCGTGTTCTACTGGGAGCCCGCATGGCTTTCGGTATACTATGCATACAATGCGGACGGCAGCGTGAATCAGTCCGCCTATAACAAGAACAAGGCTTTGTGGGAGAAATACGGTGCAGGCTGGGCTTCCAGCTATGCCTATGAGTATGATCCTTCCGACGCGGGATTGTGGTATGGCGGCAGCGCCATCGACAATCAGGCCTGGTTTAATTTTGACGGAACGGCGCTTCCCACCGTGGAGGCATATCGTCTGATCCGAACCGGTGCAGTCTCACAGCGGGTGGTTTCCCAGATTGACAGCCGGATGACGGCAAAGCTCAAGGTGGGAGAGACCGTACAATATCCCGAGACGGTGAGAGTGGCTTTCAGCGATAATACTTCTGAGAATTACCCCGTGGTCTGGAACCGGGATGAAGTGAAACTGGTGAACACCGACAGAGCGGGAACCTATACCGTGACAGGAACTGTGACCTGTACTTATGAGGACGGCGCAGGCGGCGACAAGATAAACAAGACGGAAAAATATAAGGTATCTCTGGAGATTCAGGTGGAGTATGCAGGAAATGTACTGCAGAATCCCGGCTTTGAGGAAGACATGAAGGGGTGGAATATCACTTATGCGGGCAGCGATTCCGCCGGATATACGGTGAAACCCACCACAGAGAACCCCAGAACGGATGCTTATGGATTAAACTTTTACCGGAATGCACCGATGCAGTTTAGTGTTGCGCAGACCCTGGAGGGACTGGCGCCCGGTATGTATACCTTCGGCGGTTATGTGCAGGGCGGTTCCGCGGGTGTGGAGGATCTGCAGTACGCGGTGGTGAAAGTGCGGAAGAAGAGCGGCGGCGAGGCTGTTTATAAAGCGGAAGCTTCGCTCAGCGGCTGGCTGAACTGGGAAAATCCCGAGATCACCGGAATCGCGGTGGAAGCGGGAGACATTGTGGAAGTGGGCTTTGAGATCAATTCCACCGTGGCGGAGGCATGGGGCAGCATCGATGACTGCTATCTCTATGGCAGATACAGTCTGCTGGTGGACGAGGGCCTGCAGAACGGTTCCGTCACGCTGAGCAGTCTGGAACCCACAAGCGGCGAGGTGGTCCGCGTCACGGCGCAGCCGAAGTCCGGTTATATGTTGAAAGCGCTCACTGTGAGCGGCGATGCGGTAAAGAGCGCAATTCTCTCTGACGGCACAGCCGTGGCAGCATATGACGCGGCGACACACACAGCCTCCCTGAATTATACGGATCAGGCGCAGACCACTACGGCGGCCTTTGCCATGCCTGACGGCGTTGTCAAGGTCAGCGCGGAATTTGTCAGCATTTTTGGAGAGAGCGGCATCGATCTCAAAGACGTGCAGGCGGCGCCCGTTCCCGACCAGTATTATACGGGCAAAAAACTGACTCCCGCCGTCAAGCTGACCTACAGAGGTTACGTTTTGACGTCTGCGGACTACAGTGTGAATTACAGCGATAACGTGGAGCTTACCACGGCTGAAAAGCCCGCGGTGATCACTCTGACGGGCAAGGGGAAATTTACGGGCAGCAGGACGGTGAACTTTTCTATCATAGAGGATAAACGTACGGATATCTCCAAGGCTGTAGTTACTATTAAAAATTACGACGACGAGCAGAAGAAGAGCTATTATTATACCGGAGAAGAAATTGAGCCTGTAGTGGAGATCCGGCTGGGCGATCAGGTAATATCCGGGGACAATTATGACGTCTATTACGAAAAGAACAAGAAGGTGGGCAAGTCTGCGAAGCTTATGGTAGTGGCCAAAGGAAGTCAGTACAAGGGATCCCTCACCAAAAGCTATTCCATCGCCAAGTGCCCAGTGTCAGAGCTTACCATCAGCAATCCCGCGGGCAGCACCTACACGGGCAAAGCGGTGACTCCGGTTGTCACGGTGAAGCAGGGCAGCACTGTTTTGCAGCAGGGCAGGGATTATACGGTGAGTTACAAGAACAATACCAAAGTGAGCGCAGCCGACGCTCAGGGCAATTCCGGCGCTTATCTGACTGTGAAGGGAATCGGCAGCTACACGGGCGTGTCGGAGAAGAAATATTTTACAATCAAGGCCAAATCCATTGCGGATGTCAGTGTGGAGGCGACGATAGAAGATCTGGCTGCCGGCAATTCCGCCAGAGCCGTAAAGGCTGTCGTTAAAGATGGTAAGAAGACCGTGAGCGCAGGCAACTATACCATCGCGAAAGTGGAGAAGATCGAGAAGATCGAAGAGAAAGTTATCAGGACGGAGATTGAGGGCGGCAAGGTGAAAGACGCCGGAAATTATGAGGCAACGCTGCAGGGCCGCAACAATTATACCGGAACCAGAACCATTGCGTTCAGAGTCCTGTCTCCCGAGTTTTTGATCTCTAACGCTACGATCAGGACCAGCAGGCAGGTATATACAGGCTCTCCCATACGGCTGAGTACCATGGGAGATAATATGGGACTGGTGGTTCTCAGCCAGAAGGGCGCGGTTTTGCTCGAAGGCATCCACTACACCGTGACCTATGAAAACAATATTAAGGCCGGGACAGCCAGAATCCTCGTCACCGGAACCGGCGACTACGGCGGCACGAAAAAAGCAGCATTTACCATTGAGAAAAGAGTTATGAACTCCATGGATAAGGCGGCGGGGATGTCCCCGGAACAAGCGGCAAAGACCGGTTTCATCCGGATGGAGCTGGTGCCTGACGATATCTACGGAACCGCGCAGTATTACACCGGTTATAAACTGGAGCCTGCGCTTAAGGTGACGGCGCAAAACGACGGCAAAACCGTCTCACTGAAAAAGGGAACGGATTACACGGTGACTTACAAAAATAACGTGAAGTCCGGCGGCAAGGCCACGATCGTTATCAAAGGCAAGGGAAATTACAGCGGCAGCGTTACTTTCCGCGACGCCTTTGAGGTGAAGGAGAGGAATCTGGACGATCTGGTAGTGTCCGTCAATCCGGTGACTTATACGGGAAAAGCCATCAAACCGGCGATCAGTTTTGTGGATAAGGCTACCGGCGTGGCCGTGAAGCTCAAACCCGGAACGGCCTACAGTGTCGCCTACAAAAACAACACGAAGGTTGCGGGCAAGGACAGCTCTGCCCAGCCCTGTGTCATCATCAAAGAAAAGGGTATGCGCCAAAGCGGGGAAAAACAGAGCAGGACAGTGAACTTTACCATCACAACGGCGGCCATTACCGACAGGAATGTGCAGGAGATTGCGGCCCAGACCTATAAGGGAAAACCTGTTACACCCAAAGTAAAGATCACTGTGAACGGAAAAACCCTCGTATCCGGCAGGGACTATCTGGTCACCTGGCAGGATAACGAGGGCAGGGGATGCGCGACGGCCCGGATCACCGGTATCGGCAATTACGCCGGAACCGTCACCAGAACCTGTGTCATTAAATAAAGTTTATCTGCCGTAAAAAATCTGGGCAATCGGGGAATCCGGTGAGAGAATCACAGTCTTGTTATCCCCGTTCATTGAGACTTTCAGAGCGTCCAGGCTGCGCACGAAGGTGTAGAACTCCTGCTTGGACGCGTCTGAGTAGGCTTCAGAGAGAATCCGCATATATTCCGCTTCGCCTTCGGCGATGAGAATCTCTGCATTTTTCTCTGCCTCAGAGAGCAGTACGGTGACTTCCTTATCAGTGGTATTGCGGATGATCTGCGCTTCGGAGGAACCCTCCGCGGTGTAGGTCGCCGCAATATTGTCACGTTCTGAGATCATGCGCTCGTACACTGCCGCCTTGTTGTCGCCGGGCAGATCAAGCTGTTTGGTCTCGAAGGCCAGAAGTTCAATGCCGTAAGAGTCCAGAGAATTGCCGATGTTGGCTATGATAGCGGCTGAGAGCGCGCCGTCCCGCCCTGTGATCACATCGTTCTGGGTGGTGGAGCTTATGACATTTTTGGTAGAATTATATACGATCGTGTTCAGCCGGGCTTCCGCGTTGGTGATGGAGGAATTCAGGGTCTGGGCAAATTTCAGGGGGTCTGTGATATGCCAGAGAATATAGCTGTCACAGATCATTGTTTTTTTGTCGCTGGTTATGACGTCAGAGGATGCCAGATCATACAGAAGCGTCTGCTTTGGCAGCTTATCCACGCTCTGAATAAACGGAATCTTAAAGCTGACACCCGCGTCGCTTACCACATGATCCACCTTACCGAACTGGCGGACCAGACTGTATTCATTTTCATTGGTGACCACGATACCGGATGCTCCGATGATCAGAAGCACGAAGATCAGGACAGCCAAAGTGATTCTTTTTGCAATCTTCATTGTCGATGTACCTCCTTATGGATTCTGTGTGCCGGTATTTCCGGCGTTATTTTGACGGTCTGTATAATCTGAATTGGATGTGTTCTCTGTTCTGCCTGCGTTGTTACCCATCGTATTTCCGGTGAAAGATTCCACAGGGTAGAAGAGCTGCATATCCCCGTTAGGACTCTCGATGATCACCTTCAGGTCCGGCAGCACATCCTCCATAGTTTCATAGAACATACGCTGTCTGGTTATGACGGGATTTTTGATATACTCCTGATACATGGCGTTAAAACGCGCTACCTGACCGGTGGCTTCGTTGATGCGGGCAGTCTTCTGCGCCTCGGCATCCTGGATGATGTTGTCGGCCTGCGCCTGTGCCAGAGGGAGCTGCTCATTGCGGTACTTGTGGGCGTTGTTGAGAGCGGTTTCCTTGCCCTGCTTGGCGGTCTCCACTGCCTTGAAGGCTTCCATGACCTGAGCGGTAGGAGGCTCTGAATCCTGTATGGTGATGTTCACCAATTGTACCCCGATATCCTGCGCATCCAGACGTTCTATGATCATTTCCTTGATCTCTGCCTGAATCTCATTTTTGCCGGTGGTCAGTACATCGTCTACGGTATAACTGCCGATGACGGTGCGGATGCAGCTCTGACTCACGTTCTTCAGGATCCCAACGGGCTCTCTGGAGGCGTAAACGGCCTTCACCGGATCGCTGAAACGATACTCCACAAAAAAGTCTACATTTACAAAGTTATAGTCCGAAGTAATCATCAGGGATTCGGCGGATTCGCTGTCATTGCTGGCTATGTCATAGCCGATGGCAAATCCCTGAATGGTGGTGTTTACCTTTTTTACCTGCTGGATAAAAGGTATCTTAAAATGCAGTCCGGGATCTGTGACCGCCTTGGCCTGCCCCAGTGTAATAAGCACTGCCTGTTCCTGTTCCCGGATCTGGTAGGCAGAATTAAATGCCAGTATCGCGACTATTATCACCGCTGCCGCGATTCCTGCAATCTTACCGCCGGAGCCCTTGGGACTCCCCTGCGGATTTCCGGAACCCATCGTTTCAAATCCCTGCGCACGGTTTCGTGCGGAGTCATTTCTGATCATAAAAACACTCCTCTCCTGATGACCTGATGAAATGGCCTGTGTATAGATGTATTAGTACATCTTACTAGTATTTTGCAGGATTTGCAATTAAAGAAATATTAAATATAAAATGAAGGCAAAATTGTGTGAAAACATAGTGGTAAATGATAGTTGGGGCAATTGACAGAAACTGGAAAATGAAGTAATATGGTGCTGTAATAGCAATAAGAAGGCATTAGATGCTGTAATAACTACAAATTCAAAAGATAGAAAACATATGGAGGTTTACAAAAGAAGTTATGAAGAAGAACAAAAGAGACATTCAGAGTACTAAGGTGGAAAATGGAAGAAGAACTGGTAAAGGTATGGTAAAAACATTCAGAAAGATTCTCTGCTATGCCCTTACTTTGTCCCTGCTCCTCCAGAACAACGTGTTGACTGTGCAGGCGCAGACAAACGGCGAAGCTGTCACGGAGCAGACGCTGGAGAAAGCGGCTGAGACAGCAGTAGAGACGGCAATGGAAACAGCGGAAGAAATAGCGGCAGATGGAACAGATATTGCCGCTTCCGAAGACAATACTCCCGAC
>CANCYO010000035.1 GCA_947382415.1 uncultured Lachnospiraceae bacterium
CTTTAATCTGAAAGGATATTATATATGAAATTTTATATTTTGGCAAGTTTAATCATATTCTGCATGGTGATCAACCATAATGTGCGCAAATCCCGCAGGATTCAGGCCGATGAAGAGAAACGGTTCTGGGACAGGGAGCGTCTGGCCAATCAGACCCGCCGCAAATCCCTGGACGGTCTGGATTATATCAAAATTCCGCTGGACCGTCTGCCCATGCATCTGCTGGAGGATGACGAAAAAGTCTCCGAATACCACCGGATCATTCAGGAGCTGTCCGGGCAGCCCATTGTAAATCTCACAGGCTTTTCCAACACCGATCTGAAATTAGAGTACGGTACCGCAAATATCACGGCTCTGACTGAGTATGATCAGAATTATACCTTCCTGGTGAGCACACTGCAGCAGTGGGCAGACTTATTGTACCAAGCAGGTCAGATAAACGCAGCCCGCGAGATTCTGGAGTTCGCAGTAAGTACCCGCACGGACGTGAGCCGTACCTACGACCTGTTGGCCGATATCTATATAAGGGACGGGCAAAAGGACAGGCTCCCGGCACTGATACACACAGCGGAAGAACTCAACTCTCTGAACCGGGAAGTAATCCTGCGTCATCTGAAGGAACGAGCTGACGGCTCCGGATCTGATCGATAAATCTGCTGGCCTCACTTCTGGTAAGTCTTTCCACATCCGCATTCAAAACTATTCTATGCTGCCTGAGCAGGGAATATAACTGCTCTTTCTGCGCATTTGTGACCGGTGTGTCTCTCTTGGCCTGATAATGCAAAGGCGCGGGGACAAACAAACCATCCTCCCCTTCCCCGTAAAACAACTCCGTAAACTTCCGATAAAGAATATGTGTGGCCTCTGCATCCTCCAAAGCTCTGTGCGCCTTGTGGGGAATTTTATAGTAGTTGCAGAGATAGTCCAGGCTTCTGTGTTCGAGATCCGCCAGGTATCTGCGGGCGATCCGCAATGTGTCCAGTCCACACTTCTCGAATCCGAGCCTCTGATCCACAGCCGCCTTTTTCAAAAAAGAATAATCAAATAAAATACTATGTCCCAACAAAGGCTCATCACCCAGAAAGTCCATGACCCTGGGCAATACCGCCTCTATATAAGGGGCTGTTTCCAAATCCTCATCCCGAATCCCCGTGAGCTGCACGATCCGCTCCTCCAGCCGCCGCCCCGGATTTACAAGGATAGAAAGTCTGTCAGTGATTTTTCCCTTTTCAACCTTCAGCGCACCAATCTCTATGATCTTATCCCGCCGGGGGTTCAGCCCCGTGGTCTCCAAATCTATACTGATATAAGTATCTGTCATTCCACCAACCTCTCGCGTCCTGTTGCGGCATCATATCCGGCAGGATTCAATCACCTGTGTTCGCGCCTCACCGGTCAGCGGACTGCGGTCATGATAATCAAACAATACATACTGCATACCTGCATCTGCATGATCCGTCCGGTCTGTACCGTCTGCAGGATGCGTACATACCGTTATGTCTGCAGGATTCCAGACCGTGTATCGGAAAGGCTCCAGATGTGTCATCCTGCTAAGCTGCTTCCAGTCATAACCCTCATAAGACGGCAGGAATCTGCGCTCCCGCTCCTCCCGCTGAAAAAATTCCCTGATAAACGCCTTAACCTCCGGCTGTTCCCTTAAATGTCCGGCAAACTCAGGCCTGCTCTTCATATTCTCCCGCAGATACAGATCATAAGTCAACAGTTCCCTGTAAATATCCCCGTTGGCCCCATCCCATTTCAGGGCGAACTCCAAAAGCAGCTCATAGCGATGCGCTCTTGCCGGGCTCTCCACAAAAAAGCCCTGCTCTTCATAATAATCGGCCAGCGCCTCATACATGGCAAAGGGATGGTCAAAGACACGCTCTAAAAAGGGCAGTGTATGGGTGAACTGGCTGCTGTTGTAATACCGCTCCACCATCTCCTCTATCCGCTTTAGCCGCAGCATCTCCTCATAACTGAGCCAGTTTGTATAGAGCACCTCATAAGGCGGCTCATCCAGATACGCAATACCGAACTCATCCGCCATCTGCGCTATAGGGGCTCCCTTCAACACCTTCAGAAAACCGAGCTGAAGCTGCTGCGGCTTCATGGCATAGACCCGGTTAAAAGACCTGGCAAAACTCTCGTAGTTTTCATAGGGAAGGCCTGCGATCAGATCCAGATGCTGATGAATGTTGTGCCCCCGGTGGATGTCAGCCACAGCCCGCTCCAGCCGTTCCAGATCCGTCCTCCGGCAGATGGCCTGCAGCGTTTTTAAATGAACCGACTGCACACCGATCTCCAATTGAACCTGTCCCGGACGCATCCTGTTCAAAAGAGCAATCTCGTCCTCCCGGAGAATATCCGCCTCAATCTCAAAATGAAAATTTGTGACGCCATTGTCATGTTCGTGAATATACTGCCAGATCGCCATGGCATGACCGTGATCGCAGTTAAACGTACGATCCACGAACTTCACCCGCGCCACCTGTTTATCCAGAAAAAACTGCAGCTCCCGCTTTACCGTCTCCGGCTCCCGCAACCGCACTCTTTTGTCGATGGCGGACAGGCAATAACTACAGCGATAGGGACAGCCCCGACTGCTCTCATAATAGACGATCCTGTTGGCAAAGGGCGCAAGTAAGCCCGCCGCCTCAGACTCCTCGGCCTTTCCGGCGGCGTAGAGAAAGGGCAGCTTATTCAGATCCAGAAGCTCCCGCTGCGGCGTATAGCCAGAGGGCAGACACAGGCCGGGAATCTGCTCCGGTAACGCTTCAGCATCCACATACCACTGCATCAACTCCCTGAACGTAGCTTCACCCTCACCCACCATGACGCCTTTCACCTGGGGAAAGCTTTTTAATATCCCGGGAGCGTCAAAGCTCACCTCCGGGCCGCCCAGCCAGATATCCGTATCGGGCAGAAGCTTTGGCAGCTCCCGAAGAAGTTCCCGTATCCTGTTCCAATTCCAGATATAACAGGAAAATCCCAGTGCATCCGGTCTTCTGTTATAAATATCTGCCAGTATATCCTGCATTTCCTGATTGATGGTATACTCCGCCAGATCAATATGCGGCTGTAAGTCCTCCCCGGCATAAGCCCGCAGACTATATACCGCCGGATTGGAATGAATATATTTGGCATTGACCGCCGCCAGCAAAAACCGCATACTGCCCCTCCCGCGCACCTCGTACATTTCTTTTTGATTTTACATGCTTTTAGGGAAAAAGAAAACATTTCGCGGGGTATTTTAAGAGAATCTTCATAATATCAGCGATAACTGGCAGTGAAGAAATCCACACTGCAAACGGTAGACAATTACTTTAAAGTGCTATATTATATAAGCATCAGGTTTGCTTCAAGGAGGGAGAATCCATGCCAAAACGATATGGTCTGTTAATCCTGCTGATTTACACACTCACTATGTGCGGCTGCGCCGGGAGAAAAGAAGCGTCTGTTATACAGTCCAATGACTGTTGGACCGCATCAGATGTCTTGCTGAAAAATTTACCGCCGGATGCAGATATCTGTGGCATCACGGATAAAGGCATCTACTATAATACGAGTTTGCGCACAGAAATGCATGGCCCGGAACTGCGGGATGATCTCGCATGGCATTTTCTCTCCTACTCGGGGGAAGATATTACCATCTGTGAGACAGATTGCGTGTATTATTTGGATGATCTGCAAAATGACACAGATCTGATTTTGAATATCTCCTTTGTAGAGAACGAGGAACTCGTACAAAAAGTACTTGTATTAACTCCCGACGGAACAATAAAGGAAGCGGCAGAAGGGACTGCCCGTTGTATCTACGCATCCGACAAATATCTGTTGATTGAACAGCTATACATGGAAGAAGAGCAATGGACGGAGCACCTGATCCTGCTGGACACCGCCACCGGAACCAAAACCACTGTCTATGAAGCTGTCTGCAGGTATGACGCAAAAAACGGCCTGGAGGATGGCGAACAGCTCGGCTGCGCATCCCTGAATGATACGGAAGTCGTCTTTATGGTTAAAACTCTGGAAAAAGGATGGCCACAGCAAGGAAGCCTGTATCGCTATGATATTGCAGAAAAAAGGATTAAGGATTCCGTCGAAAACGACGCCGTTTATGCCGTGTGCTCAGGAAATCTGCTCTTATCAGAGATTAACAGGCAGAGCGCAGACAGTCTGGAACCGGATCATGTGATTAGTATCGGAAAGTTTGCAAAAGGACAATATCAGGAGCTGTCCGAGTTTCCTGTTTCATTTTCATCCAGCATGTTTTTCCGTAGCAGCGCTTTTGGCGAAAACGGTTATTACCTCACAAGCTATAGTATGGGAGATGACCCCTGCTGTCATTTCTGGAATACCGGCACAAATGAATTATATGCCTATGAATTTGACGATGCGGAAACTCTGAGCAGAGACTTTCCGACATCACAGGGAATCCGATATCTTATCCAAAAAGGAGACGATCTGTATGTACGGACGCTCTCCGTGGAATAACAATTGCCCTGAACAATTTGCCAAAACCATTAAAACAGAGGATATTCCAAAAGTCTTACTGACTTCGGGAATATCCTCTGATATTATCTGTCCGATTTACGGATTCATTATCCTGTCCTTCACTCAGTCGATGGCATAAACAATTCTTGACGTCTGCGCTCCCGCATACTTCTGAGCCCAGGATCTGGCGTCTTCCGCATTCCTTGTGTCATATCCGTAATTGGTGGACGGACGCCAGGAAGTGGGACCTGTCTTCAGACTGGAAACAGAGCTTGTCAGCACAGAACCGCTGTCCGTGAAAGCGCCCACGCCGTGATCGTCCACCACGCGGCCACCATAGCTCCCCTTATCGAAATAATTCTTTTCCGAATAAATCGAGCATCCCGTGTACGGCGTGTAACCAAGGTTGAATCCATAGATATAATTGTTATAGCAATGAAAATAACCGTAGCGCATCAGGCCCGGAGCACGGGTATAGTTGTTGTAAAAATAGTTGTTGGCAATGGTCATGAGCGGATAGCCGTCATAAGTGCCCACGCCATCCTCCTCGGGATAACCGAGAATCAGTCCATACTTATGTCCTCCGAAATAGCAGCCTGTCACAGACACAAAGTCAGCTTTCAGCCCTACATACATATGCTTGTCCACATCGGTACTGGTCATTGAGCTGTGACCGCTGAAGGAACAATGATCCACCCAGAAATTGTTTCCGTTGGATATGTACATCTGGATATCATCATTCTCATTCTTGCTCTCGTCATGTTTCAAGGTAATATTCTTAAAAATTACATTACCTGAATTGCTGATACATCTGAAATGGATATTATTCAAAGTACCGGTGCCAAATTTACCGATAAAGGTCTTGTTTTTGCCAACAGTTACCTTGGTAAGGCTGGCAGCGGATATATTTCCGTTGATGACAATGGTGTAGGCAGTGGAGCCGGAAGCATACTTCTGCAGATCGCTTACATTGGACACATATACGATATCACCGAGAACACCGCCTGTCACGGACGCCTTCTCCCTGCCGCTCATATTTTTGCTGTATCCGGCAAAACCTTCCGCTCCATGAGAATTAAATCTGAAATTCTGCGTGGCGCTTCCGCTGTAACTGCTCAATTGATAACTGCCGTTTGTGAGGGTCAGTGCAAGATTCGTATCCGCGTAATTCACCAGTTTGTAATTCAGGGAGTCACCGTTGCAGTCGGTTTTCACGGCTACAAGCTTCCAATACTGGGCATTGTCCGCAGCAACGCCGGTCACAACCACAGAAGTGCCGTTTGAAGCTTTATTTCCCGTAGGTGCAAGGGCATATCCACTGGCTGCGTTGATGATCTGATAATAGTCCCCACCCTTTTTGATCAGTTTCCATCTGTTTAATGTGGAAGCCGTCGTACCGGATTTTACGGCCGCATTTGCCGAAGCGGAGGCGGCTGTTACAAATGCTCCGTCGCTTGTATAGACAAATTCCATCAGTTGATCGGGATAACCGTCCGCGTCAATTGCAGAAGACACATCCGTTGTGCCGCCTGAGGAAGAACCCCCGCCCGAACCGCTTGTGGAATCCACTTGAATTTTATAAATATTGATACCGCTTCCCGTAGAATAAATATAGATCGTACCGGTACCCGTAACGCTGACCTCTCCGGTGGAAAGCGTTGTACCGCAGCTCATAGTACCCACCTGCTGCCCGCTGTCATTTACAAAAGTCAACGTCCTTGTTGTAGAACCGCTGGATTTTGCCGTCACTTTGATTTTGTTCGTGCCACTCACACTGACTGCGGCCGAGCGGTAACTTGTGCTGCCGCCGCCCCCCAGAGCAAGACAATAAGTATAGGAGATATCGTTTAATGCAGCCGGACTGGAGATCACCGACATGGTTTTGCTCTCTGTGGCGATCAGCTTCAGGCCGTCAATCGTCTTTGTGGTAGTGATAGTGCCAAGATTCCTGAAATCAGAGTCCGACATGTTCCAGCTCTTAGAGGTACCGGTAGTGCCGGATCCTCCGGATGGCCACTGCGCCTCCTCAAAATACCATATTTGATTTGCAGCCCCTCTGTTTGTCCACTGAATCACATTGGCCCCGGATGCCTGGCTGGCATTGCTCACGTCAAGGCAACTCTGATGGCTGGTCACTTCTGTTGTGATCGCATAGCCGTCTCCGCTTTGTGTAATACCAAAATTCTGAGGAGATTGACCGTTATTTTCCCAAATCTGAATATTTGTACCGCCTTCTGTACTGCCATATGTCACATCCAGCGATACGCCTCCTGTCATATCCGTAGCCGGATGAAGGCGATATGTACCGTTTGCATTCTGTTCCAGAATCCATCTCTGTCCAAGCGATCCCGTACCTGTGGCCTGGCACACATTAGCGCCGTTGGCAGATGAATCTCCCTGAACCGTGAGATACATCCCGCTGTTTTTGTTTTTGATGTAATAAATTTTGCCGTTTTCAGGCGTAACCCCCGCGGCACTGGCGTGTTCCGCCACCGTGCCCGCCGCGCCCAGAACCAATATCAGACTCATCAGGGCCGCAAATAACTTTTTGCATTTTGATGCCATACCCATACCCTCCTTCTTACAGTTTCTTCAATAACACCTTAATGCACCAGTTAATTGTAACATCAAGACCAATATACAATATGCATAGACTAAAAATCAATATAAAAAATTATAATTGTTTTTTTCTCGGTTTTTAATAATATCTGCCTTTTTATTTTGTACACTTTTACCATTTATTTGCAAGTATCAAACAATTATGCTATGCTAAATGATATAAATGCATTAAAAAAGCGGCTGTTGCCGCGGAAAGAGGTTGCTATGGCAAGATACATACAAGAGATATATTTGAACCAGCCGGATGATTTCGTCCGTTTTATCATGAATGATTTTCTTCAGAAGAGTGGTTTCACCATGTCCACCTGGAAAGGCGAATCTGCCTATCGGGCGGGCGATCCCTATATTGAAGGCTATAAATATCTCAAATGGTCCTACCAAAACGGCATGTTTCACCTGGAAGCATGGCTGAGGGGTACTTTCGGAGGCGAATGGAATTTAGAGGGATTTGTGGGCTGTGCCATAAAACAACCCTATAAGGACAATCTGACTAAGCTCATCACCACCCTGCAGCAGCCGATACCCCAGGGCACACCCGTGCAGATGCCCAATGTCCAAACAGGGCCCACTGGCGCTCCCAATGCGAATTCCTCCACTGTCACAAGAATTCCCGTACAAACCACTGATAACCATAATGCTGCCACTCTGGCTCTGGTATTTGGTATTCTGTCACTGGTTTTCTGCTGGATCCCTGTCTTATGTATTCTGTTCTGCATACTGGGCTTCACACAGAGCCGGATGGGCAATGGATCCAGCAAGTCCGGGCAGGCAAAAGCAGGTAAAATCTGCTGTATCATAGCGCTCAGCATCACAGCCGTTATAATTGTCCTGAATATCGCAATTGCCTTACTCAGTGCAATGATATCTCTGACATGAGGACATAATCCATACAGACATTATTGATCCGACACGGCGGCTACATAGCCATTTTCATCAAACTGCAGACCAAAGCCGCGGCTGTACTCGTTTACACGGCCGATGATGCGCAAAGCCTCATCTCCCTCAGCCGGCGTTGGTCTGTAGTCATTTCTGGAGGGATCGGAGGAAATGGAACAGGGTATGATATGGAACTCAGTCTCCTCCTGCCGCTCTCCGTCAATAAAAGTAAAGGTCTGCTGTGCGATCATAGTGTCCTTGTCTGAAGGATTTCTGTTCGCGCCAAAGCAGAAATTTGCCAGACTGTAGATAATATATTTCCCCTGATATTGCTCCACGCCCTGCAGCACATGAGGATGGTGGCCGATGACCAGATCCGCTCCCCAGTCGATACATTCCCGGCCAAACTGCTGCTGAAAATCCGTGGGATAAAACTCCCTCTCAATGCCCCAGTGGCAGCATGCCAGAATCAGATCCACCTCTTCCTCCTGCAGTTTTGCGATTCCGTCCTGCATCAGTTTTTCAATTCCCTTTCCCCAACCGATCTCATTCACAGACACAAAACCAACGCGAATTCCCTTCGTCTCATAGATTCCGACATTTTTGTCATACGCATGGACAATTCCTGTGGGCTCCAGCGCGGCAAGCGTATCTTTCGTGCCATTTTCACCAAAATCCAGCCGGTGATTGTTTGCCATACTCACCGCCTCCACACTGCCACAGGTGAGAATATCCGCGTATTCGGGATCGCCTTTGATATTGTAGGTCCTGCCGGGATTTAGCTCTTCCGAAAAGGTCAGCACGCCCTCCAGATTGACTATGGTCATATCGTCCTGAGAAAAGATATCATATACATTTCCCAGAAAATAGCTCTGATCTTCCACTTGCTCATACATCTGACGAAAGGACCAGGCATACTCCTGTCCCACATAATTTCCCATGGACACATCTCCGGCTGCGGTAATCGTGATCGTGACAATCTCCCGCTCTTCTTCGACACTTGTGTCAGTTTCGGATTCCTGCTCTATAGAAATTATAGAAGACCGTTCCTCCGGCTGTATCGGCTGTATGGTCTGCACAGTGGGCATAACATCCCCTCCGCTGTCTCCACAGCCCGAAAATACCGCCAGCACACAGACTGCCGCTATCCATACCGGAATCTTATTCTTGGCATCTTTTAGAATATGTCTCCACTGTTTTCCCCTCATGTTCATTTGTACCCCCTTAATCCTCCTGCGGCCCAAACAACAGCTCATGCAGATATTCCTTATTGACATCATAATCCACCTCCAGCACAGACATCTTGCGTATGGTGGCGTCCCGATAGGTGCCTTTCAGAGGAATACTTCCCTGTTCAATATCATAGGTCAGCATCCGGGGCGCATCCAGACTCAATTGATAGCACTCCCACTGTGTCAGATTGGTGGTGAGATTCGGCATCAGTCCGTCGATCAGAAGCCCCGGATTTTTTACCATGGCCCCGGGCAGACCGTGGATGATCTCCTTGAGTACCTTTCTCTGACGCTCCGTTCTGCCAAAATCCGTCCCAATATAACGGTTTCTGGTGTATGCCAGAGCCTGCGGTCCGTTCAGATGCACCATGCCCTCGGCGGAAGTGTCCATATAATCCGTCCCAAACTCCCGCTCTGTGAGCAGATTATACTCATTTAAATAAGCGTTCACCCACTCGATCTCCGCAGAGGAAAGCTCCAGGTCCACGCCGCCCACCGCGTCCACCAGATTGGCAAAGGCCTCAAAATTTACCAGCATGTAACGGTTTATTTTGATATCCAGATTCTTTTCCACCGTTTTCATCAAAAGTTCTGCCCCGCCAAAAGAATAAGCCGCGTTCAACCGGTTATTGTCATGTCCCGGAATCTCCACATACATATCCCGCAGCAGGGAAGTCATATAGATCTTTTTGGTTTTAGCGCTCACGGATAAGAGGATCATGGCGTCCGACCGGCCGTCCTCACCGTTTTTGCGGGAATCGTTTCCGATCAACAATATATTGATGACCCCATCCTCCTTCATGGGAGCGGAAGTCAGGCTCTCAATCTCATTATAATTCAACTTGCTGTAGACTCTTCCCACAATATAATAAAGCCCTCCTGCCAAAAGTGCGGCGATCAGCACCACCGTCAAAAGAAAGCGCCTGAAACGGAACTTTTTCTTCTTTTTACCCGATTGCCGCCGGGTTCTGCCCCTGCGGGACTTATTCCCCCTTTGGGATTTATTGCCCCTTTGGGCGGCCGCTTTTCGGGGAGCTCTCCCTGTGCCGGAAGGTTTACCTGTTCGGGAAGTACCTATAATATCAATCTCTCTCGCTGCCTCATTCTCCATCTGCCGTTGGAGAAATTCCTCCAGACCGCGCTGAATGCGCTCCATGTCATTCATGAATCAGTCTCCCCTTTCGTCAATCCCCGCAGTCAAGCACATCGAATGCCTGTCCCCGGGCCCACGGACTTCCTACATCACAGCGTCCATGGTGATATGCTCTGGAAACCACTTCTCCCTGGCCTTCCACCACATCAAGCTTCAACCGGCTTCCCTCAGCTTCCGCATATTGATCCAAAATCCGGATAATATCGTCCACCGTGGAATCATTTGGAACATTCTCTTCGGGCAAATTATTCTCATCTCTCATAATATCGGCATTCTCCTCTCTGGCTTTATTTTCTGGCTTTGTTTTCGGGTTTGATTCCCTGACTTGATTTTCCTGCCTGATTCTCGCATTGATTTTTTATCTGTCAAATGATATACTCTCTCTCGGTGATAAAATATGGACAAGAGAAAAAATATGCGCCTGCAGGCGCTGAAAGCGGCATTTCCCCATACGATCCCCATTTTTGCGGGATTCTGGTTCCTCGGAATGGCCTACGGCATTTATATGAACGTGTCGGGGTTTTCTTTTGTTTACCCCATGATCATGAGTATCCTGATCTTTGGCGGTTCTCTGGAGTTTGTGGCAGTGAGTATGCTCACCGCGCCCTTCGCCCCGCTGCAGACTCTGATCATGACCCTGATGATTCAAGCGAGACACTTATTTTACGGCATATCCATGCTGGATAAATTCAAGGACATGGGCTGGAAAAAATATTATCTGATCTTCGGCATGTGCGACGAGAGCTTTTCCATCAACTACACGGCCCGGATTCCCGAAGATGTGGACAGGGGATGGTTCATGTTCTTTGTAACTCTGCTCAATCAGTTCTACTGGGTGTCCGGCTCTACCCTGGGCGGTCTTTTGGGTTCTCTGATCCATTTCGACACGGAAGGCCTTGATTTTGTCATGACCGCCATGTTTGTAGTCATCTTTCTGGAACAACTCATGAAAGAGAAAAAGCATTACACGGCTCTCACCGGCACAGGCGCTGCTCTCATATGCCGCCTGTGTTTCGGCGCGGATTCCTTTATGGTGCCCACAATGCTGTGCATTCTGGTTCTGCTGGCAATCTTCAGGAAACCGATTGAAAAGGCAGGTGGATTCGTATGACTGATATGACCCTTATCCAACAGATCATTACCATCGGTATCTGCATCCTGGGCACTATGACCACCAGATTCCTGCCCTTTCTGGTCTTTTCCGCAAAACGTCCCACCCCCGGATTCATTCAATATCTGGGCAAAGCGCTCCCCTCGGCGATTTTTGGCATGCTGGTGGTATACTGTCTGAAAAATGTGAATGTGCTTGCCGGAAGTCACGGCCTGCCGGAGCTGATCGCCATTGCCGTCACCGTGGGCCTTCATTTGTGGAAAAAACAGATGCTTCTGTCCATAGCCGGCGGCACCGTATGTTATATGCTTCTGGTGCAGCTTGTGTTCTGAACATTCCGCTCATTACCTGAGCCGTCATGTCTGAAAACGAAAGGGTTCATAAATCTGCCCGACAAGTTCATCGATCCTTCGCAGACAGGACTGTATCTCCTGACCGGCATGACCTTCCCTGCAGGCGGCAGCGATGGCCCTGTGACACTCATCCTCCGCATTATAGCGCGGAATGCGGAGCTTGTCCAGCACATGGGCGGAAATACTGGTAGGATTCATATAGCCTTTCACGCAGTCCGCTATGAGCGAGGAACTCAATATTCCGCACAGATAATAGGCTTCCCCCTCATCCTCCGTGGATATATACATGACCTTTTCATTGGGCAGACAGGGTTTTCGGCCCAGATACCGATCCTCCACTTCTTCCACCACCGCACACACAAACTCCGTGGCAATATATTTCCAGACTACTTTATAGCGCGAAAAGGTATATTCCCCCACCCGCAGTACGGCGTGAAATTCCTGTCTCTGTATCTCCTTCTCCCAGCCTGCAAACCCTTTTCTGTCATCCAGCGCCTCCCGAAACCGGTCAAGATAGGCGTAAGTGAGCGGACAGGTCGCCCGAAGCTCCTCACCGCATACCGGCCGCATTTTGGTAACCGGTGTGTGAGGACACAGAAGATAGCTGTCATAACTGACATGCCATCTCTGCACATTTCTTCCCTTGATCATCGGATAGACATGATCCGGTTCAAGATATGTCTCCACACACTCTACTTTCCTCTTGGCCCGCTCTACAAGATTGCCGGCCCGAAGACCTTTATGATCCCGCCCGTAAATCTGCAGCCAGTATACCCCGTTTGCACCTCCGGTAAACACTCCTGTCCGGGCGCGATAGGGATTGCTTCCCAGCGCCCGGCCCATTTCCTTCAGACATTTTTCCTCCGCCGTGATCCACAGAGAAGTCCGGTCCTGTGCCACCGCAGGCACAGCCCGCTGTTCCTCAATCTGCATCTGCTCCAGAACCTCGGCCAAAGAGGCAGATGCGCCGGGTACGCCGGCTTTTTTATCCAATTTTATATTTGCCTTTTTATTCCACACAAAATACGGCACGGGATATTCCGTCTCCCGCCCTTTTTCGGCAAAAAACAGCGCCGTGCTGGTCACGGCATTGTCAAAGACCTGTACCCGGGACAGATCCTCCACCCTGAGCACCCGAATCCCGCATTTCTCCCCGATCCGGAACCGCCGGAAACCCACACCGTTCTGCACGGATTTAAACACGCCCTGCCGTATGACAAAGCCCAGCACTCCCCCGTCCTTCAACAGCCTGTCCATAGCCACATAGGTGATCAATACGGAAATATCCTCCTTGGAAAAGCTCAGATCCCTTCCCCTGACAGAAAACAGTCCATAATCCGTCCACAAATGCCGGGAGCGCATCCGGTACTGCTCCGGCAGATACTCCCAATTGACCCAGGGAGGATTGCCCATCACCACATCCGCCTGCCCCAGCTTCCGCGCTTCCCGCAGTCCGGAGGGTTCCGGATCAGATACCTGCTCTGCAAGCCGCAAAATATCCATCCGGTAAACCGGCAGCCGAATATCCGCGTCTTTTGCCCGCTCTCCATCCTCCAGCAGATCCAGTATCGCCAGCAGATAATTTGTCCTGGCCGTCAGGACTGCCAGCGCATTAATATCAAATCCATATACGGAAGACAAAATTGCATCCAGCCCACAGCCGGCGCGACGCTTTGCCAGAATACCCCGCAGGAGAAAAGTTCCCGACCCGCAGGCAGGGTCCGCCAGCCGAAGCTTCTCCACAGGCCTGCCTGTAAATTTCAGCGCGTCCTGCAGCGTCCGCTCCGCCAGCCAGTCTGGCGTATAGAACTCTCCCAGCGTATGGCGCAGCCTCTGGGGAATCATGGCTTCATACATCTGTTTGATAGAATCAGTCCGGTTCCTGCGCACAAACTCCTCCCGGGACAATTCGGTGCGATACGGCCGCAGAAGCCCCGCGATCTTCTCTATGATCACCTCAAATCCTCTGTCCATTTCATAAAGAGGCCAGCAATACAAATCCTCCTCCGCATAATTCACTATACCGCACCGCCTGGCAAAATCTCCCCGCAAAAGCTCAGATGCCCGCGCCATACGCTCCTTTCGTGAATGCGCAGATGCCTGATCGGATAACTGTTCCTCAGACCCACAGAGAACTTCCCGGGCTATGGCTTTGATCAGAATGCCAAAGCCCGTCTGCATGGCATAAAATAAGAGATACGCATCCTGCCCGCCTTCCGCCGGATCAAGCTGTGCATCTCCATATAAGTATGTGAACTCCTCCCGCCAGTCAGCCGTCATGCGCGCGGTTTCCCGGGAAGGATTTGCCAAAAAGCCGGATATCTCCCGTACGATATCCGCCATCTGCCTGCGAAAGACAGACTTTTCATTTTGGGTATCATGATAAAGCGAAACTAAATCCAGCATCTGCAGCGTCTCCTCTTGTTTCAGTCCTGTTTTAGAAATACATACTCCGTGTCTGTGGACAGACTGTCCCGAAACTGATAGCCAAGTCCGCAAAACTGCTTCAGTCCTTCCGGTTTCATGATACGGTTTTCCGCCATGAAACGAACCATCTCGCCTCTTGCCATCTTGACATAAACTCCCTTTTGAATCACTCTGCCGCCGGAAAATTCGCCAAAAATGCAAGTGATAAACCTGTCCTCGGGCTCCAGAAAGTTCTCTATGCATCTGGAGTATTCTCTGGAGGCCAGATTGACGATCACCCGAGAATCGTCCCTCACCTCATCATAAAGCTTTCTCCCCCAGAAATCATACAATCCCTTTATACCATCCACCTCAGTTTTTGCCTGCATCTCCAACCGGTAAGGCACGACTCCGTCCATGGGCTTTAACACACCGTAAAATCCGGACAGAATTCTCAGCGCATCCTGCACATAGGAGAGCATTCCCTCCTCGAAAACAGCCGGGGCCATGTACTGATACTGGATTCCCTCATAAGCTAAAAGAGCCGGAGTCAATCCTCTCTCCAGCTCCATATTGTGAAAACGCTCATAGTTCTGCTTTGCCAGACGGTCATTACAGCCCCAGAGCGTTTTCGCCTCCTCCGGACTTAAATCCTTTATCCATCGCATGATCCGCCCGGTCTCCTCCGGAAAAACCGGCATTCCGCTATATTCCAGAGAATCCTCATCCACCTTCATTTTCTTAGCGGGAGAAATAATGATTCTCATGCCAGCTCCTCAAGCATCTGTGCCGGATTTTCGGCGGCTTTTACCTTGCCGAAGGCCTTTTTGATCACACCCTCCTCATCGATCAGATAAGTGGTGCGAACCACACCCATGGAGACCTTGCCGTAATTTTTCTTCTCCTGCCATACGTCATAGGCCTGTATGCATGTCAGATCCGGGTCAGAGAGCAGCGTAAAGCCCAGGTTATATTTCTCCTGAAATTTCTTATGTGAGGCCACAGAATCCCTGCTCACGCCCAAAACTACCGCACCCTTCTCTTCAAACTGCGGGTACAGCTCGCTGAAGCCGTAGGCCTGCTTCGTACATCCCGGAGTATTGTCCCTGGGATAAAAATACAGGATCACCTTCCTGCCCCTGTATTCGCTCAGGGTATGCAGCTTGCCGTCCTGATCCGGCAAAGAAAATTCCGGCGCTTTTGTTCCTGTCTGTAACATGATCATGTCCCTCCTGTATGAATTAATTTAAACTAAACTACAGGTATGCTCATCTCGTGCCATTCTTCTCCGCCCCAGAAGGAGTCGGCCATACCTTCGTCATGAAATCCCATCTTTTTATACATTTCCACCTTTTGCTGCAAACAGGTCAAAATCAGCTTCTGTCGGTGATTCTTCCGCTCCCTCCTCAAATACTCGCACACGATCTCTCTGGCAAGTCCCTGCCCGCGATACTCCGGCAATACATCAAGTCCAAGCAGCATGACATTCTTACCGTCAGGATCATGCAGGCTGACGTCTGTAAAAAATTCGTCTCTGAACGCATTCTCATTGGTAGCAATGCCATTTAAAAATCCGGCGATCTTTCCGGTTTCTTTATCCACTGCCACCAGAAACAGCTCCGGAGCCCTTGCGATTCTCTCCGTCATACTCTTTTCTGAACAGGCCTCATTGGGCGGAAAACAGATCTGCTCCACGGCAGCCGCCTGTTTTGTCTCATCTGTGTGAATATCGCGAAATTCAAATCTCTCTGTCAAATCTTTGTTATACATATTTTTTTATTCTCCTGATTTATTTTTTAAAGCATGACTCAGACTGTTGGGAATTCCTCTTGGTCCGCGCACGGCGTATATCCCATATTCTTTTTTCAGCCTGTCAAAGGTGAACTGTTCCGGCGCATATCTTCGCAGAAGCCTGATTTTCATGGCCGTGGTGATCGTAAGATTTTTGTCCTGATAATCATAGGGTATATCCGCTTCCACGACCCTGCACTGATAGAGGATGGCCGACACGGGCGCTCCCATATATATGAAGACGGTATCTCCTGCTTTCATACTGCCGCTCTGCTTCCACTCGATAATCTCTGACTTCTGAAAGGCCTGCTCCACATCATAAAATTTCGGATTGGCGGGAATGATCCAGTCCTTAGGCCCGCGAATCTTCTCTTTCTTTTTCGCAGAGGCGGTGGCTGCAAAGCTTGTGTCGATCAGATCATAAACCTTACCCTCCTCCACTGTGCCGTCCAAAAGCACTGTGATCCAGTGTTCCTTATTCATGTGATAAGCAGGAAATATCCCGTCCTCCTGCACCAGCATATCCCGAAACATCCTGTCGTCTATCTTTAAATTCAGGACATCCACATACCCGCATCCCGAAAGGCCCAGCTTTTCTCTTCCAACGCTCATCTCCAGTGCAAACCACTTCTTATTATCGCTGTGGCGAAATACTGCATTTCTGTCATACTTTGCCCACGGATACTCCGGAGAGGTCTTATATTTCTTTTTGATATATGCAAAAACCTTCTCTCGCACCCTTCTATCTCCTCTGCGTCAACAGCCATGCCATGACGTGGACGGCCTGCTGAAATCCGCCTTCATCTATCAGTTTTTCTATCTCATCTGCGGAATATTTCCTGACATTCAGAAATTCTGTCTCGTCCAGACTCTGATCTGCGGATTTACGACAGTTTTCCGCCGCGAAAATATACGCATAGTTGTCCGCTATCGTTGCGTTTGAAGGTACCGTAAGCAGATGTCTCCAATCATCCGATACATATCCCGTCTCTTCCAGCAGCTCTCTTCGGGCGGCTTCCAACGCATCCTCCGACGCTGACGGCCCGCGTTCCCGACCATATTCTCTGCCGTCTGTCCGCTCGATACCGCCTGCAGGAAATTCCGTGGTCACTTCCCTGATTCCCTGACGAAACTGCCTGACACACAGATAGTTACCTTCTTCATCCGACGCAACAATCACAACATAATCTCTGCGGCTATAGCTGTAAAAGGGCTCAAACACTTTTCCGTCCGGAAACCGGTAGGCAGACCGCCTGAAATCAATCCATTCGTCCTGCACGATATGCTCCGTACGGATCTCCTCCCATGTCAGATTCTCTTCCTTCAAAGGACTCCGGTCAAATTCTTCCGTGCCGCTTTTATTTTTACGATTTTCCACGATTTAATTCTCCCGTTTCATGCTCTCGTTTAAACATATGATGAATTGATATTATGATACAGCAGGTCCATTGGATTTTCAACCGTTAAAACTGTCATTGACTGTCCTGCATTTCCAGAAGAATCCACGATGCAGGATAGTTTTTCTCGATCTCGCCATCGCTATACTGTTCTGACAGTTTTTTTGTATTTTCCCGGAATGTGTCGAACCAGTCCTGACCCGTGTTATAATATACATCTTCGCGCACAAAACCCCAACTGCAGATGATCCCGATACAAACCTCTTCCATGATCTTTCCCTTAAGTCCGGTCTGGCCGCCCGACAAAAATTCAGAATCGCAATAGCGGAGCGAATATGCCCCATAGCTGATCAGCTCCTGATATTCCGCATCGTGTGCTTTGATATAATCCTGCGGATTAGAAGAAATACCCGGTGATTCCTGTATCGTTTTTATCAGCTCCGCAATCCTCAATTCCAAACCGCCTTTGCGCTCAAGCTCCTGTTTCGCTTTATCCGTACACTCCTGACCTAATTTTTGAATTTCCTCATGAGCAGCATCCAAAGCCTCCAGAGCCTCTTTGGGAAATTTATTTTTCAGATCCGGCACATAATAACTTCCGTCCCGGGGAATCCAGTACTCTTCTAATACATATTCTCCGGATTCTCCGATGGAAAAAGTAAGAGCGGTGGGAATATTGCTGCCGGATTCCTGATACAGACTGCCGTTATAACCGTAATAACTGCTTTCATAAGCCTGCAAATACGCAATAATGCGGTGGTCTTTCTCCTCGGTATAAGCGGTAAAATGACTTTCCACATGAATCATGCCATTGGTCAGATTCTTGCTGTCATATTCCAAAATAGCTTTGGAAATTGCGTCTTCCAGGTCAAAAGCCGCCTCCATTGTGGCGGACTCCTCAGAAGTGTCTGTCGCTGTCTCAGAGCTCCCTGTCACTGTCTTAGAACCATTTGATGCTGTCTCAGAAAGCCCCGGATCGTCAGAAACAGAATCCGCTATACGAACCCGGACATTTTTTACCCTTACAGATACAACAATATCTTTCTCTGTGGGATTTTGCACATTGACGCCGATCTTAAACCACGCGCCCTTCTCCACATCCATTTCCACAGGCATCCCCGGCGTCAGATAGAAAACTTCATCGTAGGCATTTTCTTCCCTGACTTCCACAGGCTTTAACTTTACTTCGGTATCGCCCAGATTATCGCCTGACGAAATAATGATCCGGTCTTTTGTGGGAGAAATTTCTTCATCCGAGTAGACAAAGGACTCTTCGCTTCCTGCAGGTATGACAATTTTAATATCATAGCTGTCCCTCTTCGGATCCGTCAGAAAACAGACGGCTACGACAGCGCAGATCAAAATGGACATCACAATAACCCAAAACCCGGGCTTCCTGTATTTCAGCACAGATTTCACCCTTTTTTTGACACCGACCTCACCGAAGGCCAGCGGACAGGCGGCGATCAGGCGGCGATTGACGCTGCAGGACAAGAGCGCCTGAGTATAGTCTGCTCTCTGCCCGTTATTCAGCTTCCGAATCACCTTTTCATCACAGGCCAGCTCAATATCCCGGCAGAGAAGTACATACGCCAGCCACATCACGGGATTAAACCAGTGAATCGCAAGCAAAAGGAATCCAAAAGGCTTCCACCAATGGTCTCTGCGGGAGATATGCTCTTTTTCATGGGCAATAACATGTTCAAGATCCTGTCCGTCCATTTTGAACGGAAGATAAATCCTCGGTCTGAAAATGCCGAACACAAAGGGAGCGCTTACATTCTCACTCTGAAAAATATTCTCCTTGTACAAAACGGCTGTCCTGATCCTTTGACGCAGACTCAGACAATTCACAACCGTATATAGCATTAAGAAGAAAGTACCCGCTCCCCATACGATCATGAAAACCCGCAGATTTGCACCTTCGGCAGTTGCGGACGTTCCCGACGGATAGTTTGAGTTCACAATATCTGAGTTCACAGAATTATGCCCATATCCATCAACGACGACCGGTTCTCCGTATTCAACCGCCTCATCATAGCGAATGGAATGATCACACACATGATCACGAACAATGTCAGACTGCGGCACCATGGAAAACGAACTCTCGATGGTAAACGGGCAAACCAGCCTCACTGCCACAAGGCTCCAGAGCAATACATTGACCCATTTTGGCGCTTTTCTCAAAACGGGCCGGATGAGCAGCACCGCCAGAACGATCCAGCTTGCCGAAATGCTCATTTCAATGATTGTCAAGAAAATTTCTGTCATAGACCTCCTCCTTTCCGGATTCGGTCGATCATGCGCTGTACTTCGTCCAGTTCCTGATCCGAGAGAACCTGATGCTTTGTAAATGCGGCTATAAAGGCGGGCATTGATCCCTCAAATTTCTTTTCAACCAGCTCATCAATCTCTGATGCCTGGGCTTCATCTTTGGATATAAGAGATGTAACCGTGCCCATCTCATTTTTCAGCACACCTCGTTCGCCAAGACGTTTTATGACAGTATAGGTGGTAGTCCGCTTCCAACCCAACTGTTCCTGACACAGTTTTACAAGTTCTGCAGCCGTAACCGGCTCGTGTTCCCACATGATCAGACAGAATCGATATTCGCTTTCGTGAATCTTTGGCATCTCCATATACGCTCCTCCTGTCTACTGGTGTAGACTCTATAAGGATAGTCTACACTGGTAGACAGAAAATGTCAATAGCGACACTCGATTGTGTTTTCCAACCTTCTGTTTCCCAATTCTGTTTCCGGTTACACTCCTCCGTCACGAAGAGCTTGATTAATCAGATAGAATTTCGGGTCCTGAGCGATTTCGGACACCTTCCAACAGGCTATCTCATCGGCATAAGCCTTCATAGTGACATCGTCGAACAGCACCCACTTAATAATGTCAATTTCTCCCGGATGCTTTGCCACAAACTCCTTTGCCGTTTTCACCGCTATGTTGGCAGCCTCCTCCAATGGAAAACGATAGATACCCGTGGAGATGGAGGGGAATGCAATGCTGCGGATTCCTTTTCTGACTGCCAGCTCCAGGCAGGATCTGTAACAGGAGGCCAGAAGCTCCGGTTCCTTTGATTTACCGCCATTCCAACGAGGGCCCGGCGTATGGATGACATACTCGCAGGGCAGTTTATAAGCATTCGTAATTTTTGCCTGACCTGTCCTGCAGCCGTGCAGAAGACGGCATTCCTCCAGCAGCTCCGGGCCGGCGGCCCGATGGATTGCGCCGTCCACTCCCCCGCCTCCAAGCAGACTGGTGTTGGCGGCGTTCACAATGGCCTGAACGCCATGATCGCCGGTTATATCCCCGCGGACTGCAATGAACTGCGTCTGCTCTACGGTCTCTGACTGTCCTGTTCCGGACTCTTCCTCCTTCCATCGCAAATGAATATATTTCCGGGTCCAGATTGGATCCTCATAATGTCCATATTCGCTCATCTGGCATCCGTGGCAGAGATCATCCGCCACCTCGATAATGACATCCATAAGCTCCAAATGCGTTTTCCACTTTTCTTCGATTGCGTCATACCCCAGCAACGCGCCGAGGATATTACCGGTAACAGCTCCCGTGGAATCGCTGTCGCCCTTATGATTCACCGCGGCGATCACACCCGCGGAAAAGTCATCCTGATGGCGCAGAGCACAGTAAATCGCGATACCAAGCGTCTCCTCCGCCACCCAGCCTTCTCCCAGCCGGTTAATATTGCAGAGGTCTGTATCATTATTCTCAGACAGCTCCACAGCGCGGTCAATGATATCCGTCAGCTCCTTCAGATGCCGGTCTTCTGCAAAAAGCTCTGCAACCGTATCCTTTGCTTCCATTACGATCTCTTTTAACACAATCTCTTTTAAAAGCAGCTTCTCTTTTGAGAAGACTATGCGGTTAATGATATGTGTAAGCACCGCCGCCGGCATATATCCCAGCGAATGCCCGTGGGTAATCGCGGCGATCTGAGCTCCTTCCATATCTAGCTTCTTCCTGTCAACCTGATAATACAATGCCAACGGAGCAATCCGCATGATACCTCCGCAGCCTTTGCTGTTATTCCGCACTTCTTCGATAAAATTACCGCTGTACCACGAATCATCCCGCCGCTTCCTGAGTTCGGAAACGCAGGTATGGCCCGGAGCCCTTAAACTGTATAACCCGGGCACGTCCGCCAGCCATGACACACAGTCTCTTCGATGCTTTTGAAGGTATTTTCGGCCATCCTCCCAGGACATTTCCTGCGTTCTCAGCCAGTCCTCATACGCCAGGGCGACATAGGACGCGGGCCGGCTCCCCACCCCACGCATACTTATCCGGGTATCTCCCACCATAATACCGTTAGCGGTAAAAAGCGTCATCTGAGTGTCATCGGAAATCAGCGCTTTTCCTGATGTTTCATCCAGACTGTACTCCGTGATGCCCGCCTCTCCAAATGCGGCAAAAATCTGATCCTCTCCCCAGAATTCAACAGGATATCCAAGTGCATCACCCACGGCTCCGCCCACCAGACAGCCTCTAATCTTATCCAGATTGACCTCCGTAGCCCTGATCCTCTCCATCGCCTCATCCACAGCCCGCCTGTTCTCATCCCTGAAAAAATTCTCAAATGAGAAATTGCGGTAAAACTCCTTGAAGTTATACTGACCCGGTGTGCGGTCAAGCACGGCAAAGTCGATTCTGCGGAACAGATCCTTTTCACCCCGGCCATTGTATTCTATCTCCTTGAGGGCTTTATAAAACAAATCGGATATCACTCTGGCGTCATTTCCGAAGGCGCCGCATCCCCATGCACCAAGCACAAGATTTTTATAGGCAAAATACGCAGCGCATTTCAGCATTCCCACGATGCGCTTATAAACCGTCTCCTCATACTCGGATTCACTCATGCCCTCTCTGCCATGGGAAACCATGGGCGCCGCGCAGGTAAGAACGGAAACGATCACGGTCTCATCCAGCAGCTCTCCGTTTTCATCTTTGATGATCTCCACCCGAGGAGTGATCATCAGGGCGTCAGAACCCATATAGGTATTAAGCTTTTGATTGTATTGATAATATTTTTCGGCCTCTTTGCTCTCAAGGGACAACAGCAGGGAACTCTTTCTGCACAGGTCCTCTTCCTGTGCCCTTGCGCCGCGGCGGACACCTCCCCCCGGATTCACCGGATTGGCAAAATTGAGCACCAGTAATCCGGCGCTCTTTTCATTCAACAAATGCATAACAACACAGCGTTTTCTGGCAAGCGTGTAAGAGTCTGTGTTCTCACATCCATGTCCACAGCGTCCCCCCATGACGAAAGGCGGTTCAAAATCAGGACGGCTGCCGTATTTTTCTACATCATCGGGAAGATAAACCTGTATCTCCTCCATCTCTTTCCGGGTAAGCTTCAGTTTGACCTGCTTTCCGTTTTTCTCATAATAGCCCTGCTCCAGTATCTGGAGTGTATCATCGAGCATGTCTATTTCCTGATTCCGGTCTCTCATTTTCGGCCTCCTTAATCAAGTCTATGAATAACAAATTTAAACAGGATAACTTTTACAGCCAGACTGCCCGAAAGATCAACAGAAGAAACATAACCCAGATAACGACAACCGGAACCGCATAATACCATTTTTTCGGCTTACCGTCCTGCCACATATCCTGGGATTGCCGGCAGCATCTGTCCCACACACTCTGCGGTATCAATTTGATGATAAGCGCAATGAGCGCCGGCAGTAAAATAACGTCGTCAAGATATCCCAGCACAGGAATAAAATCCGGTATCAGGTCAACCGGAGAAAGAGCATACGCTACAGTAACTGCCGCGATCAACTTGGCCAATAAGGGTGTTTCCTCGTCCTTCAGCGCCAGAAAAACTGCCGGGATATCTCTTTTTAAGTTATTTGCGCGTTCTTTTAATGTCATTCTGCCATTTTCCCTGTTCATGATGATTTGGATTTTACTTATTGACCACAACTTCTGCATACAGGTCTGATATATTTGAAAAATCTCTCACAGTCATGATAAAAGTAGAATACCCGTCCCGGCGTCAGGTCTAACTCATAACCGCTGCTCTCATAATCAAAGGCCTTCATTGCGGCTTCTATTTTCGCTTCCACACTCTGGCTTTCCGTCTCAAAATCAAAAGGCCCATGTTCAAAAACAACATATTCACCATCCGGAATATCCATAATCTGCATTTGCTCCGGTATCTCGCCCACATAATCCACAGGCAGTCTGACTCCGTATGCTTCGGCAAGGGGGATCCCCCAACTGCAGACCCTGCCCGACGGTTCATTTATCCAAGCCATAATCTGCCCGCTTCCGGCATTTTTCTCACTGCCGCCCACATCGTCCAACTTGCCCTGAACACTGTCAAGCAGTCCACAGATCGTTTCACAATCCTGACCGGGAATCTTACTTTGTTTCTGCCAAAAATCCCAATATCCGATACTCTCATAATTTCTGATGTGTAAGAACTTATGTGCAGGAATCCGCACAAAATAAGTTTTCACATCCTGGCCTTTCTGTTTTTGACCCATGCTCAATTATCCTTTCTTTCAAACAAAACGGTCTGTTCCTTCATTGAAATTTTTGTAACCTGATAGCCGTATTCCAACAATTCCTTTTTATAGGTCAAAAAAGAATGGTCCATGGGCACACCCGCTATCTTCTCGATCTCTGCAAAGGTCAGTTTGAAACTGTCTGCGCCGTTTTCTTTTATCCAATTCCATAATTGATTGTATTTGCTCACATTGGCGTCCCCACTTCTATCAAATTTCCGTCCGGATCATAAAATCGAATCACCTGCTGCCCCCAGCTATGTGTCATCAACCGATTTACATATTCCACAGGTTCTGAGTAATTTTCTAATTTTTCCGCAAAAGCCATTATATCTTTTTCTTCAAAATAGAGCTCGCTCATGTTATTGCGTGGAATACAATCCCTTCCCAGAAACTGCTCCCAATACTTAATATCCTGAAGAACAAGACCTTCCGTCATGATCACAATTCCATCATTGTCGCAGATCACTTCTAATCCGAAGAGATTTTTGTAGAATGCAATGGACTTTTTCATATCCTTTACAACGATCAGTACGTTTTTTAATTTCATTGGATTACCTTCTTATCATCTACATAGTCAAAGCCGTGGGCACTACACCATTCTATTGCGATTTCCTTATAATACTTGTCCTGATAAATGTACCATTCCTGTTCTATTCCATAATGGATAATACTATCTTTGAATCTCCTAAACGCCCCTCTTCCCCGAATAGCATTCTCCAGAGAATTCTATATCCAGCCCTTTTTCTTAAATTCTTCAATCTGAGCCAGTTGCTCATCGGAGGGTTTATCCTCTGTTGCATCCGATACAGGGATATTCAGGTATGCATCATTCCATTTCTTCAAAATATTCATAATGTTGTCTGAAATCCTGATATCTCTCTTTGTGATGGATTCCAAATCCCATTCAGTCACACCTGAAGTTCCCATAGCCTTGGTTATGGCAATTTTGGATTTAACGTATTCCGTTTTCTTTTTACCGAAATATCCATTTCCGGCTACTATATTTAATTTTTTCTCAAACGGAAGCTTATTTCCAATATGCTCAATCTTTTCTTTGATAGTTGCATCGGGTACATCCGGAAAATAGTTTGCCTGCCATTTTTGAGGAAAGATATGCTCAATTTCCCACTTACCTGGAAGAAGATCATCCTGCTCCTCATAGGCAAGCGTCTTTAGCAGCATACGCACAACATTTCTGTTGGGATTCTGAATGCTCGCTTCCAGACGACTCATATCAATTTCTTTAAAATCAAATGCAGGTGCATCAGATGCTACAATGGCAGAATTGAGCTTCAGGATATCCGGTTTGACCGCGTTGATTGTAGGAATCAGAAGATACTTGGACATCAGCTCTCCCAAGAGTTTATTTAAGAACAAGCCGAATTTGGTCTCAAAAGACTCTTCATTTCTGTAACACACATAATAAATAACAACCGGATATTTCCAGAATTCATTTGGGTAGGAACTCAATGTATCAAGTGACTGCCTGATTTTTATGTTCTTAGACCACGCCTCACCTTCTATTTCCTCACCCTTATTGACAACCTTCCATAAATTTAAAATCACAAACAAGGTATCCATGAGCTCCGGATTATACAATTTCTCAAACTTGTTTGCTGCATAATACTTGCGGACACCGGGCGTCGTAGTTTTGGTGTCCTTCTCTAGAGCGCGAAGATAAAACATGTTGTAATAGAACAGTTGCTGGATACTTTCATCAGCATCCATCGCCTCTTCATCAAGATCTTTCCAGCGATCAATAAACGCTTTCTTTTCATCAGGAGAGAATTGATTATACATTTTAGCTTTAAAGATATCTGCATCGGACAGAGGCAACCCCCGATCATTCAATGTCGAGAATATAGTCAGCGCCGTATCTTGCGTATCAGCCGTAATTGGAAGCAGAATCGCCTGATTTAATAAAGCATAAATAAACTGATACACCATCAGAGGATTCTCTGTGGAATGCTTATCAAACAACTCCTGAAAATAGCGATAATTCCTGGAATAATTGTCTTTGGCACTTTCATCTGCCCTGCCTGTCTCCAAAATGATTCTAAGTGTTTCATTTCCTTCGTTGTTAACAACACGAGATGTGAGCAATATATTGTTACGGTCAACAGTACCTGTCAGTTTATCTGTTCTCCAGATTACAGGCTCAATCTTGCCAATAAAGTTATTTGCCTGTGGTGTCCTCTCTGATTCCGGCGTTGCTTTCAGCTTGGTATATATGGCACACAGCAGCAAAAATAATGATGTAATACGCTGCTGTCCATCAATAATTTCCTGTTCACCATCTTCATTCTCATAAGAAACCACGCTGCCGAGAAAGTATGTACCATCGCGCTCAGTTCCTCCACTTGCAGCCGTAAACTCCCACAAATCTTCAAAAAGCGTCTCTACCTGCTCTTCTGTCCAGGCATAAGGCCGCTGATATTCGGGAATCACAAATGGCTTGGTTTTTCCACTTCCAAGAAGTGTTTCTACGCTTTGTTTGTTGACTTCTATCGTTGTTGGCATTCTATCCGCCTCCTTTTTAATCTCTGTAACTATGTTAATTAATCATTGAGTTTAGAAAACAAACACTTTCCACATATTCATCGTTGCACTTTTACTATCAATTTTGCTGTGTTTCCAATTCTCTTTCTATTTCCTCGGTAGAAGACATGCTACTCTGCAGCTCTTCCTGCAAAGATTACATAAGTTAAGTTCTCAAGAAAACTCCAAAACTTTGGGGACTTGGAGGTTTGTTTCCGGCCCTTTCAATCTTTATTTATTTTCTAATCCATCGGATATTCCATATAATTGTTTAATTTGTTTTATATTATTCTTAATTAACCACTTAGTAAATTTATTCCATTCACATGGTCGTGTTATTTTTCTCTCATCTGTATATAAAGAAGCATTTATCTCATGTCGTATTGGATAACTATGACGCTTACTACTCTCCTCCAATTTTTCATATTTGAAACATTCTCTATCTAACTCTAATTTTCCGAACATATTATCTTCTACTACCCATACCTCATACTCGCCACCATGAATGTTATTAGCACATACATTTTCCGGATGAAATAAGCATTCATCGAACATAACAATTTTTTCAACAGGTACCTCTCGAATTATTGACATATTACTCCCATATCCATACAGCTTGCCATCATGAGCATACGACGTTATTATGTTAACCGGCAAAGTAATAGTACTATTATTATCTCTAAGTTGAGTTGTAGCAATTTCTATTTCATAACGTCTTAAAGATCGAACTAATCTTATTTTTCCATTTTTTACATAACTGCTCTTTTTTAATTCTTCTTGTACAAACTGATATAACAATTTAATTTCTGCACATGCTGCGTCAATATCCGCTTCATTCAAAGTTCCATATTCGTGAAACATTTTCATTGTTGTACCATCTTTTATATAATATTGCTCATATCCTGGTACTCTGTGTATATTAAAAATTCGTGCAATACAGTATTCAATAAAGCCTCTCCCATAATCACCCGTATCTGCGTTAAAATAACCTTGACAATGCGTTAAGTAATTATTCTTACATATATATCCACCCCAAAATGCCTGTAATAATAATTCGTTTGTTAAATGAAATTCTTTCACGTTGTTTGCCCTCCTTCCGTTGCTCTAATATGTAATCCTTTAGGCTATTAAAGCCTTCAAGTATTTCAACCTGAAGGCTTTATACCGCATTTTATTTCCTGAATAATTTCAAAATCTTTTCCCTACTGTCAACCAGCATATGATAAACTCTCAGTATGTAAAATGTTTGTTCAGGTCCTCAATCAAAAAACTCAAGCGCAATATAATCTGTCTAATCTACAATATCTTCCTCTGCTAATGGCAAAATAATTACTTTATACTCTGGCATTAGAGTATCTTATCTCCAGTTCATCGAAGAATTCGTTATAGTCACGACCTTTTCCTGCCGCAATATTGCGGCAACTTTCTGATATCATTTCTCATATCTGTCTCTGATTTTCATCAACTTCTCTTCTGTAATTAAAAAGCTACTGTGCCAGTCTCATACTTATCATCTTTTTCTTTTCTCTATCTTTAACCTTAGTATACTCAAAAACTCTTATTAATACAAGAAATTAATGTCCAAATATTTCTTTCCCTTTATCGACCTTTGACAACAATATTACGCACTTAACACATTTTATCCCTTCAGCATTAATGTCATTAGTGCTGTTTCTACATACACTCCATTATTGTACCACATTATTCGGTTATTCGACAAAGCATCAATCTCAATCATATTTTCTTATCGGAATATTTGAATAGGCAATTTCCACGTTTTCTAATCCCTTCATACATAATAAATTCCTTATCCCAAGTTCAAACATTGAATCCATTTCTTTCACATATGGATTGATGGTTATTCTTTTTATACTTTCCGGCTTAAATTTATAATCCACATATGGAATTAAGATATTTCCTTTTTTAAAAACACCTTTGGAATTTATTTCATCAACTAAAGTCTCAGCTATTAATATATCCTCTGGAATTTTTAATACAGTTCTATATTCCTCTTCATTTCTAAAAGATTCATTTTTAAAAAAGCATCGCATATTATTTATTGCCTCTTTGAATGCATATAAAA
>CANCYO010000036.1 GCA_947382415.1 uncultured Lachnospiraceae bacterium
AGCTTATCGATGCGCCGGTGTGCGACACGTTGATGGGCAAGGGCGCCTTTGACGGCACAAGTCCCCGTTATACGGGTATGATCGGCATGCACGGCACCAAGGCTTCCAATCTGGGAGTGAGTCAATGCGATCTGCTGGTGGCTCTGGGAGCGAGATTCTCGGACCGCGTAACCGGCAATCCGAAAAAGTTTGCAGAGGGTGCCAGAATTGTTCATATCGATATCGACCCGGCGGAGATCAATAAGAATATCCGTGTGGATGCGTCCCTGATCGGCGATCTGAAAGCGGTGCTCACGGATCTGAACGCGCGTATTGCAAAACAGGGCGGGAAGAGTCACCCGGACTGGATTCAGGCTATTGCGGATTTAAAGGAGAGATATCCCCTGAAATACGACGGGGAAAAGCTTTCCTGCCCCTATGTGCTGGAGGAGCTTGACCGCATCACCAAAGGAGAGGCGCTGATCACCACCGATGTGGGACAGCATCAGATGTGGGCGGCTCAGTACTATAAATATACACAGCCCAGAACCTTCCTGTCTTCCGGCGGGCTTGGCACCATGGGCTATGGACTGGGCGCGTGTATCGGCGCGCAGGTGGGGCAGCCTGACAGACTGTGCGTCAACATTGCGGGAGACGGGTGTTTCCGCATGAATATGAACGAGCTGGCCACCGCCAGCCGTTACAATATTCCCATTATCCAGATCGTCATCAACAATCATGTGCTGGGGATGGTTCGGCAGTGGCAGACATTGTTTTACGGCAAACGCTATTCTCAGACCGTGCTGAAGGATGCGGTAGACTTCTGCAAGGTGGCGGAGGGTCTGGGCTGCGGGGCTATCCGTGTCACCACCAGGGAGGAGGTGGCTCCTGCTATTGAGAAAGCCATCGCCATGAAAGCGCCCGTGTTGATAGAGTGCGTGATCCCTGAGGATGATAAGGTATTTCCCATGGTTCCTGCGGGAGCCCCCATCGATCAGGTGTTTGACGAAGATGATCTGGCTGAAAAATCAGAATAAGCACACGGATGAACAGACTGTGTGCGCATGGGATGGGTTATGAAGAAACGGACAAGAGGGCCTGTTGTTTGCTGCATGATAATTGTAATACTGCTGTGTCTGGGCTATTTGGGTCTGGCGTTGTATTACCGGACGGGGTTTGCGGTCAACACATGGATCAACGGTGTATATTGTACCGGTCGCTCCGTGCAGGAGGTCAACGCTCAGCTTTTGGAGCGGACAGAGGCCCCGGATCATTTTACCATAGTGGGATATGACAGAATGGGCAGCGATTCCACGGAGACAAGCTGGACGGTCTCCATGGAATCGCTGCATCGCACGTTGGATTATGAAGCCGGTTTGAACAGGTATCTGACGTCGCAGAATTCCTGGTTCTGGGTCGGAAATCTGCTCCCGCACAGGGAGCACAGACTGGAGGCCGCAGTGTCTTTTGAGGAGACGGTGCTGCAGGAATTCTGGGAGGAAATTGCGGAAGGCTTTCGCAAAGAAGAGGATTACCGCATAGAATATGACGACAGTGTCGGATATACGCTCTATGACGGACTGCATCACAGGCTTGATGAAAAGAAAGCGTATGAGGCGGTGCGGAGCGCCATCCTGATGGGGGAGAGCAGTGTCAGCCTCATTGATGCCGGATGCTATTATGATGTGCCCTTTACCGGGGAGCAGGAACGGATGGCCCGTCTGTGGGAACAGATACGGCATTTTCAGGAAAACGGCCCCCTTTATGACTTTGGAGACGGTGCGGGGAGACCGGATGAAGCGCAGATGGCGGCCTTTTTACAGAAGGGAGAGCAGCCGGGCGGACTGCCTGTGCAGGATGAAGCCGGCTGTTTTGTGCTGGAGCCCGATTGCGCGGCGGACTGGATTCGGGAGATGGCAGCCATTCACGATACCTATGGCAAAGAATGGGCGTTTCAGAGCACGAGAGGAGACATCGTGCATGTGCAGGGCGTGACTTACGGGACCACCATCAATCAGAAACGGGAGACAGTCTGGCTTCAGGGATATCTGGAGCAGCTTGCAGCCTGGGAGAACGGCCTGGACAGCGATTTGGCCGAGACGCAGGGGGCAAAGCCTGAGGGCAGCGAAGAAGTCCGCATACCGGAATACACCAGAGACGCTTATCACCGGGGAAGTGCCGATCTTGGGAAAACTTATATTGAGGTGGATCTGGGAATACAGAAGCTGTATTATTATGTGGACGGCGAGCTTGCGCTGGAGACGGATGTGGTCAGCGGCAACGCCCGCAGACGTATGAGTACGCCGGAGGGCGTGAATTATGTCTATAACAAACAGAAAAACCGGACGCTCCGGGGGCCGGGCTACGCGACGCCGGTGAAATTCTGGATGCCTGTTAAGGGAGCTATCGGTCTTCACGATGCCGACTGGCGCAGCGAATTCGGCGGAGATATCTACAAGACGGACGGTTCCCACGGCTGCGTGAATCTGCCGCCGGAGGTGGCGAAAGAGCTCTATGACAGCGTGGAGATCGGAACGCCGGTTGTGATGTTCTACGGGGAGGATCCTGAGGAGACGCAGACAGATCAAAAGACAAAATAGAGATAATTGTCTGTGTCAGACATACAAATCGTAAAAAATTTAACAATGCAGTTGACTAAAGCAACAAGAAAGCTTATGCTATAACTTAATGAGTTTTGCTGCAATGTTTGATTTAAGGAAATTTGATACATAGCATGAGGAGGAAATGAGAAATGGCAAGAGTTTATAATTTCTCGGCAGGTCCTGCGGTTCTGCCTGAGGAGGTTTTGAGAGAGGCTGCGGAAGAGATGCTCGACTACCGGGGAACCGGGATGTCCGTTATGGAGATGAGCCACCGTTCCAAGGCATATGACACCATCATCAAGGAGGCCGAGGCGGATCTTCGCGATCTGATGAATATTCCGGACAATTATAAGGTGTTGTTCCTTCAGGGCGGCGCAAGCCAGCAGTTTGCGATGATTCCCATGAATCTGATGAAAAATAAGGTTGCCGACTACATTGTCACCGGACAGTGGGCCAAGAAGGCATATCAGGAGGCTCAGATCTATGGTAAGGCCAATAAGATCGCTTCCTCGGAGGATGAGACCTTTTCTTATATTCCTGACTGCTCCGATCTGCCCATCAGTGAGGACGCGGATTATGTCTATATCTGTGAGAATAACACAATCTATGGCACCAAATTCAAAACACTGCCCAACACCAAGGGCAAGACATTGGTGTCCGACGTGTCAAGCTGTTTCCTGTCCGAGCCTGTGGATGTGACAAAATACGGTATCATTTACGGCGGTGTGCAGAAGAATATCGGACCCGCAGGCGTGGTCATCGTGATCATCCGCGAGGATCTGATCACCGAGGATGTGCTTCCCGGCACCCCCACCATGTTGAAATACAAGACTCACTCAGACAATGATTCCCTCTATAACACCCCTCCCGCATATGGCATTTACATCTGCGGCAAAGTGTTTAAGTGGATCAAGAAGATGGGCGGTCTGGACGCCATGAAGGCGCATAATGAGAAAAAAGCGAAGATTCTCTATGATTTTCTGGATGAAAGCAAGCTCTTTAAGGGGACTGTGCGCAGGGAGGACCGTTCTCTGATGAATGTGCCCTTTGTAACAGGGGATGAAGAGCTGGATGCCAAATTTGTAAAAGAGGCGAAAGCCGCCGGGTTTGAGAATTTAAAAGGCCACAGAACCGTAGGCGGTATGCGCGCCAGCATTTATAACGCCATGCCCATCGAAGGCGTGGAGAAGCTGGTGGAGTTTATGAAGCGGTTTGAGGCTGAAAATCTCAAGTAAAAATCAACTGAGATTACGATGAATGATGAAATCAGATAATAGATAGAAGGAGAATGCAGAAATGTATAAAATTAATTGTCTGAATCCCATCTCCAAAGAGGGATTGTCCAAACTCACCGCCGATTATGCGTTGACGGATGAGATCAACGAGGCCGAGGGCATTCTGGTGCGCAGCGCCTCCATGCATGAGATGGAGCTGCCCGGGAAGCTTCTGGCTGTGGCGAGAGCGGGAGCGGGCACAAATAATATTCCTCTGGATAAATGTGCAGAGCAGGGAATCGTGGTGTTCAATACACCCGGAGCCAACGCAAACGGCGTTAAAGAGCTGGTGATCGCGGGCATGCTGCTGGCGGCCAGAGACGTGGTGGGCGGCATCGAATGGGTGAAGACATCCTGTGAGGACGAGAATATTGCCAAGGCCGCTGAAAAAGAGAAAAAGAATTTTGCGGGAACGGAGATCATGGGCAAGAAGCTGGGTGTCATCGGTCTGGGAGCCATTGGAGTGAAGGTGGCCAACGCAGCCATCCATCTGGGAATGGAGGTCTATGGCTATGATCCCTATCTGTCCGTGAACGCTGCATGGCAGCTCTCCGGAAAGGTGAAGCATGTCATCAATGTGGACGATATCTATGCGGAATGCGATTATATTACGGTTCATGTTCCTCTGCTGGATTCCACCAAGGGCATGATCAACAAAGAGGCCATTGCCAAAATGAAGGAGGGCGTGGTGCTTTTGAATTTTGCCAGAGATCTGCTGGCAAACGAAGCGGATGTGCTGGAGGGACTTGAGAGCGGTAAGATTGCGCACTATGTGTCCGACTTCCCCAATCCCACCACCGCGGGCAAGAAAGGCTGTATCGTGATTCCCCATCTGGGAGCCAGCACGGAGGAGAGCGAGGACAACTGTGCGGTGATGGCAGTGGAGGAGATGATGGACTATCTCGCAAACGGCAATATCAGAAACAGCGTGAACTATCCCGCATGTGATATGGGTGTCTGCACAAAGGCCGGCCGCGTTGCGATCTTCCACAAGAATATCGCCAATATGATCACGAAGTTTACCGCTGAATTCGGCGACAAAGGTATCAATATCACTGATATGATGAACAAATCCCGGGGAGAGTATGCATATACCATGTTGGATATCGAGGCGCCCGCACCTGAGGAGGCGGTGAAGGCATTAGAGCAGATCGAAGGTGTGTTCCGCGTGAGAGTGGTGAAAGCGTGACAGAATATCAGCGCATTACCCATACTTTCGGACCGGTATTTGACGAGCATTCTCAAATACTGATCTTAGGGTCGCTGCCGTCTGTCAAGTCCAGAGAACGGCAATTTTATTACGGGCATCCCCAGAACAGATTCTGGCGGGTGCTCGCTGCGCTCTGCCATGAGCGAATGCCCGGCTCCATTCAGGAGAAACGGGCATTTCTTTTGCGGAATAAAATTGCTCTGTGGGATGTGATAGAATCCTGTGACATCATCGGCTCCTCAGACAGTTCCATCAGGAATGTGACGCCCAATGATATGAACATTATTTTGGACAAAGCTCCCGTTCAAAGAATTTGTCTAAACGGAGGCAAGGCATACGCGCTTTTTCAGAAATATTGTGAAACGGACTGCAAAAAGCGCGGCCTTCGTGAGAATCAAATTATAAAACTGCCTTCCACAAGTCCTGCCAATGCCGCATGGAGCCTTGAGAGATTGACGGAGGAATGGGGGAAGCAGATCTTTTTTGCGGAGTATGAAAAGGAGTGACATAAGATGTATTATATTTATATCGCGATGCTGCAAGCACTTCTTTTAACGCTGCTATTTCTTTTTGGTATAAGGATTACACGCCCCAAAGAGCCAAATATCATTAAATATGACCGCAGAGACAGGATGCGTTTTGGGGTCTTGGCCTCTTTTTCCACAGTCATCATGGCAGGCCATATTCTTTTTATAATTATTTCAGATTTTGACGGCTTGCCGGTGGAGATATCTGTGGGAACTATAATAGGCCTGCTGCTTTCTTCCGGCGTTGTAATCGTTACATGGACTGTGTTTTGGATTATTTATTTCTATATCAGGCGGTTAGCAAAATATGGTTATGAAATTCCCGCGGATAAGCGAATATTTGGTTCCAGACTGGAACATCTCGGAAAATCCGAAGCTTATCGTCTGAATCGCACAGGATACAGTAAAGAGAGCGTGTTCCTGGCCGGTATCAATTTCCTGATCTGTCTCAGGGCGGTGGGAGAGACCTTTGTCATATATTTTCGATACAAGCCTTTTGGAGATTTGGCTTATCTGGGATTATGCGGTTTTGTGCCGCTGATTGCGTTTTGGATGGTGCGTTCTGTCTTATTGTGGAGGCAGCGATTGAGACAGTCTTATCGAGATGACGTAGAGATAGACCCGAGCCGAAAGCCCAGAAAGCATCTCGCCGAAGGGCTTACGGCAACGGTTGTTTATCGGTTGGTTATGTGGGCCTGGATTGTAGCGGGTTATGCCTGTCTGGATTGTATTTATAATATAAGAGAGACCGCCGGTCTTTATTTATAATATAGATATGGGAAAACCGGTTTGAAAATATCTGCCGCTTCAGCGGAACAGAAGCGGCATACCATCACCGTCGTTCAAATCCTCCAGCTCATCCCGAAGCTTGGCTTCGGTGGCACATACGGCCTCGCTCTGGAGATCCATATAGAGAATGAACACATCTTCGAGAGTCATATTCTTTTCATCGGCAATTTCCTGCAGGATGGGGCGGAGCTTGTCCAATTGTGCGGACACCTGAACCTTCTGCGGGTCGATATCGCCGAGAACCTTCTCGCTGTAATCATTTATGCGCTTCAAAATCGCTCTGTTTTCATCCGTCATTTTGTGATAACCTCGCTTTCACGATTATTTTCACAGATATTTTAGCACCTGATGCTTGTTATGTATAGCTTTTTTTGGTAAAATTAAAAAATACGGAGAAAGTCATGCGAAATGTGTGACAGAAAGGAAACAGAAAAATATGGCAGTGATCAGACCGTTTTGTGCCTATCGCCCGAGAAAGGGGCTGGAGGATAGGATAGCGGCTCTTCCCTATGATGTATATAACCGTGTGGAGGCCTGTGCCGTGGTGGCGCAGAACCCTTATTCCTTCCTTGCAATCGACAGAGCGGAGACCCAGTTCGGACCGGAGACAGACACCTATGCCCCAGAGGTATATGCGAAGGCAAGAGAGATGCTTAATGAGCAGATAAAGGAGGGGCGTTTTGAAAAAGAGGACAAGCCCTGTTATTATCTCTATGAGCAGACCATGGATGGGCGCAGTCAGACGGGAATTGTGGCCTGTGCTTCCATTGACGATTATTGTGGTAATGTGATTAAAAAGCATGAGAACACCCGGGCGGACAAGGAGCAGGACCGCATCCGGCATGTGGATGTCTGCAATATGCAGACGGGGCCTATTTTCCTGGCATACCGCGCCGACGCAGCGCTGAAACAGCTGACACAAGAGGGAAAGGCACAGGAGCCCCTGTATGATTTTGTGTCGGAGGACGGTGTGGGGCATCGGGTCTGGCGGATCGATGGGGAGAAGCAGATAAAGACGGTAGCGGACAGTTTTGAGCGGATGCCGGCTCTCTATATTGCGGATGGACATCACCGCTGTGCTTCGGCGGTGAAGGTCGGTCTGAAGCGCAGAGAGGAGTATCCCGATTACACTGGAGAGGAAGAATTCAATTATTTTCTGTCGGTGCTCTTTCCGGACGAGGAGCTGAAGATTCTGGACTACAATCGTGTAGTCAGGGATTTGAACGGTTTGTCTGCGGAAGCTTTTATAGAGAAGATCAGCGATCATTTTACAGTGCGCAGGGAGGAGAATCTGAAGGGCAAAGGCTATGCGCCGCAGAAAAAAGGAGAGTTTGGCATGTATCTGGAGGGCGTGTGGTATTGTCTGACAGCAAAGCCCGAGATCTGTGACACGGACGTGGTGGCAGGTCTGGATGTGTCCATTCTTCAGGATTATCTGCTTGCGCCAATCCTTGGCATCGGAGATCCAAAGACGGATAAGCGCATTGATTTTGTGGGCGGTATTCGGGGACTTTGTGAGCTGGAGCGCCGATGTACGCCAAAGAAACCGGGGGAGACTGCGGAAATGGCGGCTGCGTTTTCCATGTATCCCACTTCCATCGGAGAACTGTTTGCGGTGGCGGATGCAGGGAGACTGATGCCTCCCAAATCCACCTGGTTTGAACCCAAACTGCGCAGCGGTTTGTTTTTACATGAAATATAAGGCAGGAAATAGAGAGGAGTCCCCACATGACCAATAAATTGTATAAATTGATGAACTGGCCTCAGATTGAGGAGATTATTTATTCCGAGAGTGACGATCCCCATGCCATTTTGGGGCCGCACAAGTCCGGCAGTCAGATATTACTGCAGTCATATTTTCCCGAGGCGGAGAAGGCGGAGATCAAGTGGAGCGGTGCGGGCACAGGTGCGGCAAGCGAGGCATTCTGGAAGAAAAACTTTCCCTTGGAGCTTGCGGATGAGGACGGTTATTTTGCCGCTCTGATACCTGCAAAGAAACTTCCGGCTTATACCATTCTTGTGACGGACAAGGACGGTGTGCAGAAGGAATGGGGAGATCCTTATCGCTTTGCCCCCGTAATCACCAAAGAAGATACGGATAAATTCAGAAACGGCATTCACTATACGATCTATGAGAAGCTGGGAGCGCATCCCATGGAGCTTGACGGTCAGGAGGGTGTGCTGTTTGCCGTGTGGGCGCCCGGGGCTATGCGTGTCAGCGTTGTGGGAGATTTTAACGGCTGGGACGGCAGAGTGCATCAGATGCGCAGGCTCTGGGATTCCGGCATCTTTGAACTGTTCATCCCCTGTGTGCACAAAGGGGATAATTACAAATTTGAACTGAAGCTGCGAGGCGGAGTCACTTATCTGAAGGCGGATCCCTATTGCAATGCGGCACAGCTTCGGCCGGAGACAGCTTCGGTGGTGGCTGATCTGCGCGGCTTTACCTGGGAGGATCAGGCGTTTATTCAAAATCGGGAGCGTTTCCAGACAGGCAATGCGCCCATGAGCGTCTATGAGCTCTATCTGGGTTCCTTTGCCGAGCCCGGGGAGGGAGAGGTTTATGCCAATTACAGAGAGATTGCGCCCAAGGTCATAGAATATGTGAAAAAGATGAATTATACCCATGTGGAGCTGATGCCCGTGATGGAGCATCCCTTCGACGGTTCCTGGGGCTATCAGGTCATCGGCTATTATGCGCCCACAGCCCGCTACGGCAGCCCTGAAGACTTTATGTTTTTTGTAAATGAGCTTCATAAGGCGGGAATCGGCGTCATTCTGGACTGGGTGCCCGCTCATTTCCCCAGAGACACCTATGGGCTTTCCAATTTTGACGGCACCTGCCTCTATGAGCACAGAGACCCGCGTCAGGGCTTTCACCCTCACTGGGGTACGCTGATCTACAATTACGGCCGCCCTGAGGTGAGCAATTATCTCATTGCAAACGCCTTGTTCTGGGTGGAGAAATTCCATGCGGATGCTATTCGGATGGATGCAGTGGCCAGTATGCTCTATCTGGACTATGGCAAAAACGACGGAGAGTGGGTGGCCAATATGTACGGCGGCAAGGAAAATCTGGAAGCCATCGAGATGATCAAGCATCTGAACTCCGTCCTGAAAAAGCGCAATCCCGGCGTACTCTCCATCGCTGAAGAGAGCACTGCGTTCCCCCAGATCACAGGCACTCTGCAGGAGGGGGGCCTTGGCTTTGACTTAAAGTGGAATATGGGATTCATGAACGATTATCTGGATTATATCAAATATGATCCCTATTTCAGGAGCCATCATCACGGGGAACTCACCTTCAGCATGATCTATGCGTACAGTGAGCATTTTATGCTGGTGTTTTCACATGATGAGGTGGTACACGGCAAGGCTACCATGGTGGGCAAGATGCCCGGGGAGCGAAAGGACAAGTTTGCCGCCCTCAGGCTTACCTACGGTTATATGATGACCCATCCGGGCAAGAAAGCCCTGTTCATGGGACAGGATTTTGCGGAGTTTGACGAATGGAACGAGAACCGCAGGCTGCAGTGGGAGCTGCTGGAACAGCCCGAGCATGCCGGCGTGGCGGAGCTTGTGAAGGACCTGAACGGTCTGTATCGCAGCACTCCTGCGCTGTATGCTCTGGACGACAGCCCGGAGGGCTTTGAATGGATCAATAATATCTCCGCCAATGACTGTTATCTGACATTTTTAAGAAAGACGGAAGACCCCGAGGATGTGCTGTTAGTCGTGGCAAATTTTGCCGGAGTGGAACAGGAGATCACCACAGGCGTTCCCTATGAGGGAAAATATAAGGAGATCTTGAATACAGACGCTTTAAAATACGGTGGAAGCGGCGTGGTGAACAGCCGCGTCAAGGCGGCCACAGACACGGAGTGGGACGACAGGAAACAGTCTGTCACCGTGAAGCTGGCGGCACAGTCCCTGAGTATTCTGCGCTTTATACCCTACACGGAGGAGGAACTTACCAAAGTTATCGAGGAGCGCATCAGGAAGAATACGCCTGTGAGAAAGACCTCCGCAGAAAAAAAGGCGGCAGAAAAAAAGACTGCTGTAAAGAAGACATCCGTCGGGAAGAAGACGTCCGGAAATAAGACGTCCGTGAAGAAGCCATCTGTGAATAAAACATCCGTGAATAAGACATCTGCCGTGAAAAAGGCCGCGGCAGGAGATAAAAAACAATGAGCCGGCTCGGACTGAAGCCTGATCCGGCTCTGATCGAGACCATGCTGAACACACTGGGGGAAAAGGCTTTGAATTTAGGCGGCCGTGTTCTCTTCGCCGTGATATGTTTTCTCATCGGTTCCCAGGTCATTAAATTCATCCGCAGAGCGGTACACCGTGGGATGGAGAGAGCGAAGGCTGATGTGGGAGTGGTACAGTTTGTGGACTCTTTTCTGAAGGCCGCTCTGTATGTGGTACTGGCATTTATGATCGCATCCTCCTTTGGCGTGGACGCGGCCAGCATCGTTGCCCTTCTGGGAAGCGCCGGCGTGGCCATCGGTCTGGCGGTGCAGGGAAGTCTTTCCAATCTGGCCGGGGGTGTGCTGATTCTGCTCTTAAAGCCTTTTAAGGTGGGGGATTATATTGTGGAGGGCGCATCCGGCAAGGAAGGCGAAGTCTCGGAAATACAGATTTTTTATACGAAACTTGTGACGCCTGACAATCGGGAGATCATTCTGCCAAATGGCGCTCTGGCCAACAACAGCATTGTGAATGTCACCACAAGACACTGCCGGCGGGCGGATGTGAAAGTGAGCATTTCTTATGGGGCCGATCTGAAAAGGGCAAAAGAGGTTCTGCTTCGGATGCTTCAGGAGGACGATAAGGTCTTAAAGAGCAGGGATATCAATGTGTTTGTGGAAGAACTGGGGGAATCCGCCGTGATCGTAAACCTGCGATGCTGGTTTACGAATGAAGAATTCTGGGAAGGAAAATGGCGTATTACCGAGAATTGCAAATATGTGCTGGATGAGGCGGGGATTGAAATTCCGTTTAATCAACTGGATGTACATCTGCAGAGAGAAGGATGATAAGAGAGCTGCGCGCTGAGAACGGTGCGCAGCTCTTTTTAGACATTACTCCCAATATTATCTACGAATCGTAGAATTTGCACAAATCTGTGCTTCTCTACGATCTGTGGGTGGAAAAGTAATAAATTGTGTATGATAATCAAGTGAGAAGGAGGCGGTGGATGATGGATCAGATAATGATTGGAAAGTTTATCGCGCAAGAGAGGAAAAGAAAAGGATATACACAAAGACAGCTTTCCGAAAAATTGGGGATCAGCGATAAAACCGTATCAAAATGGGAACGGGGAAACGGGTTTCCGGAAGTATCGCTGCTCATTCCATTGTGTGACGAACTTGATATTACAGTAAATGAACTACTGTCCGGGAAAAGAGTCCCTGAGGAAGATTATCGTGAAAAAGCGGAGGAAAATATGATGAATCTGGTAAGAGAGACACAGGAAAACAGGAAAAAGATAATTTTGTCGGCAATGGTGGCAATGCTTGCCATAATAGCGGGGACACCCCTGTTTGTTATCTCCGGTGCAATTCAAATGGAAGAATGGGTTCGCGTAATACTGATCATCACAGGCATTGTTGTAATCGCGATGGGAATTGTCATTGCCTGCATACTTGACCGGGATGCAGGAGCATTTGAGTGTCCCGAGTGTAAAACCAGATTTGTTCCCGGGATGAGTGAATACATTATGGGAGCGCACACAATTACAAAACGCAAATTGATATGCCCTGAGTGCGGGGCGCATAAATATTGCAAAAAGGTATTGACCAGATAGTGGCTACTAATGCAGGACTGTCCGGCTGTCTTTATTAAAACGGTAAAAACTTATTTACTGCTTGACAGTATGGCGGTTCTGCATTACAATGATTTTAATAAATCTGAAATCATGTTTGTAATTTGTACTACTCTGATTATTCTACGGCAGTTCTGCCGCGGCGATTATGCCTTTCTTCCACTTTAAACAGAATATTAAGTAAAGGTATTGAGAATCAAAAACAGTGGCGGAGGGCTGATATTTATGAATCCTCTGCGGACAGGAGGATTATGGGGAAATACGATGACGCAATGTATCGCTATCTGTCGGACAACGACAGGTTTGCGGATCTGTTCAATGCCGTGCTCTTTGATGGCAGGTCTGTGGTGCGGGGGGAAATGCTGGAGGATGCCTCGGAGCGCTGTCTGGATGTCTTTTTGGATGAGACTTCGCGGGCTGAGACTGAAGGGCAGCCTCGATATGAAAAAAGCGTTCGGGATATCCGCAAACGGATGAAAACGGGAGAGTGTCTGATCATTACGGCGATTGAGAACCAAAATGACATCGATTACGCCATGCCCTGGCGCATCATGCGATATGACCAGATGGAGTATGGAAGACAGATACGGGATATTATAAGCAGCAGGAGAGCGGCGCTGCAAAAACAGGGACGGTCTGGAGGAAACTGGATCAGACGGCTGCGGCAGGATAAGGACGGTCTGAGAGAGTTGTGGGGCGGAGAGGCGTTTTCACATCTGGATCTGGAGACGGCGCAAACCATGGCGGTGATGACAGACAGCACAGATCTTTTGAAGAAACTTGAGATAACTGAGGAGGGAGGCTGTAATATGTGTTTGGCAGTAGAAGAAATGAGACGGGATTGGATGGCAGAAGGCAAGATAGAGGGCAAGATAGAAGGCAGGATAGAGGGCAAGATAGAGGGCAAGGCGGAAGGTAAAGCAGAAGGAATTATTGCGATGGGCATGGAATATGGTCTTTCCGAGGACGCTATTTTGGAAAAACTGCAAAATATTCTGGACATATCACTGCAGACCGCTATGGAATATCTGGGGATGTTCAGGAAGAAAACTGTGTAGCTGAGGGATATTTGAGCATAAAATAAATTTTGTGTTGCAAATTCATAAAATACCGATTATAATATACTTTGTTGGTTGCGCATGAGCGCGCCATGTGCTGAAATAGCTCAGTTGGTAGAGCACTTCACTCGTAATGAAGGGGTCGTGGGTTCGAGTCCCATTTTCAGCTTTATTGGTTATGTAGGTTTCCCGCGGACAGTTTTGCCTGCGGGAATTTTTGTGGATTACAGCTGCATCTTTTTTCGGATGTGATGCTCGATCATCTGAATCCCCTTGTAAAATCCCATGGCAATGATGCACAGAAGCAATACGTTGAGGATAACGAGATTGAGTTGGAAGACCTGCGAGCCATAGATGATCAGATAACCAAGACCTCTTCTTGCCGCAAGGAACTCTCCGATGATAACGCCTACCAGAGCCAGACCGATGTTGACTTTGGTGGTGCTTAAGAGCAGCGGGACAGATGCGGGCAGGACTACTTTGTGGAACGCGTCCCGCCTGTTTCCGCCGAGGGTATAGATCAAAGTGATCTTCTCAGGGTCGCATTGCCTGAATGCGGTGTAAAAGCTGATGATGGAGCCGAAAACCGCCACGGAGATTCCGGCCACGATGATGGTTTTGGTCCCGGTGCCCAGCCAGACGATAAAGAGGGGCGCAAGGGCTGATTTGGGCAGACTGTTCAGAACCACCAGATAGGGTTCCAGTATCTCCGACAGTTTCTGGGAATACCACAGCAGGGTGGCGGTGACAAGGCTCACCAGAAATACCAGCAGGAAACTGGCCAGGGTCTCGAACAGGGTGATGCCCACATGACCGAAAATGCTGTAATCTTTACACATCTCCCACAGAAGCAGCATCACTTTGCTGGGACTGGAAAAGAAGAAGCTGTCGATCATTCCGGTGCGGGCGCTGACCTCCCAGACAATCAAAAAAAGCGCCAGCAGGAGCAGGCGCAGGAGAGCAATCTGCCGGTGATGTCTGTGATGCTGCCGTATGAATAGCTCCTGCCTGGTAGGCTCCGCATGAGCAGTGGCATTAAGTTTCTTCATTTTTGATCTCCTCCCATAGTCGATTGAAGTAACCGTTAAATTCCGGCGCGTTCCTGGCAGCCAAGGGAGAATCGTCCGCCAGCGTCAGATGAATAGGCAGTTCGCATTTTACTGTGGCCGGACGCCTGCTGAGAACGATGACCCGGTCTGCCAGCGAGATAGCCTCCGACAGATCGTGCGTGATCAGAAGCATGGTCTTGCCGGTGTGGCGGATGAGCCGGCAGATGTCTGCCGACACAGAGAGCCTCGTCTGATAGTCCAATGCGCTGAAGGGCTCATCCAGAAGCAGAAGCTGAGGATCCAGAGCCAGAGTGCGGATCAGGGCGGCCCGCTGCTTCATGCCGCCGGAGAGCTCTCCGGGGCGTTTGTCACGAAATTGTTCGAGGTCGTAGTCGTGCAGAAGATGATTTACATAATCAAGGCGTTCCTGTGTGAGCATATGGTTTATTTCCAGCCCAAGTATCACATTTTTGTAGACGCTGCGCCACTCAAAGAGATGATCGTGCTGCAGCATATATCCCACCCTCGGATAGTGAAGGGATCCGTCGGGATTGTTTACGGCAATGGTGCCGGATTCAGGGGACAGCAGTCCTGCGATGATGGATAGAAGTGTGGATTTGCCGCATCCGCTGGAGCCCACCACCGCCACGAATTCCCCTTCCTTTACGTCGAAAGACAAGTCTTTCAGAGCATGGGTCTCGCCGTGCAGGGTATGATAGGAATAATTGATATTTTGAAGCCGGAGCAGATAGGGGGTTGTCATACACAGACCTTTCTTCGCATAAAATTTTGATTTAGTGTATAATATGAATGAAACTTTAAAAGGTGTAAAACAGTAGGAGGATGTAATGGGAAGAGAAGAATACAGGAAGGCGTTAAAATCAGGGAAAAAGGATTATCAGACAAGGATGCTCAAAGGAGAGAAGCCGATCCTGCAGGTGTTGGATGATATTTTGCCGGAGCGTACTTCTTATACCGAGGTGTCCATCGGTCTGGTACAGATTCCCATAGAGCAGATCGTGGGTACCAAGACCGTTGCCAGAAGCAGCTCCTTTGCGGGGAATTTCATGCCCCTTCTGGGGGAGGATACGGAATTTTCCTATAAGTGGGCGCAGCTTCTGGATTCCCATGTGGAGGAGGGAATCCGTGAGCCCATCAAGGCTTATGAATATATGAACAAATTTTATGTGGCGGAGGGAAATAAGCGGGTCAGCGTCATGAAATACAGCGGCGCAGTCTCGATTCCCGGAAATGTCATCCGCGTGATACCCAAGCGCACTGAGGAAAAAGAGAATAAGATTTATTATGAGTTCCTGGACTTTTACCGTGCAGCGCCCATCAATTACATCTGGTTTACCCAGGAGGGGTCTTTTGCGAAGCTGCAGGAAGCGGTGGGAAAGGAGCCGGGAGAGGTGTGGACGGATGAGGAATTGATGAAATTCAGTTCCGCTTACACCTGGTTTGCCTCGGAATTCAGGTCCAGAGGCGGCGATAAACTGGATATTACGCCCGGGGATGCGTTCCTGGCATTTATCACGCTGTATGGGTATGACACAATAGACGACAAGACCACGGAGGAGATTCATCAATTAGTCGGAAAAAGCTGGGAAGAGTTTGTGCTGATAGGAGAGAATTCGGAGATCGATCTGCAGATGAAGCCCAATCAGAAAAAGAAGTCATTATTTGATATTCTGCATCTGCAGCTTCCGGCCGCGCGTAAGCTCCAGATAGCGTTTATCTATGAAAAGACTCCCGGTACCAGTGCGTGGACCTATGCCCACGAGCTTGGAAGACTGCATCTGGAACAGACCTTCCCGGAGGAGGTACATACGGTCAGCTACGAGAACGGCACCAGAGAAAATGTGGATGCTCTGCTTGAGGACGCGGTGAATTCGGGCTGCGATCTGATCTTTACCACAACGCCGCCCTTTGCGCAGGCCAGTGTGAAGGCGGCCATCGAGAATCCCAAGGTCCGGATCTTAAACTGTTCCTTAAATACTTCCCACCGATACATTCGGACGTATTATTCCCGGATGTATGAGGCAAAATTTCTGATGGGCGCTATCGCGGGAGCCATGGCTGACAACAACAGGCTGGCCTATATCGCGGATTATCCCATCTATGGCTCCATCGCGAATATCAATGCCTTTGCGCTGGGGGCAAAACTGACAAATCCCAGGGCGAAGGTATATCTGGAGTGGACTGCCAAAAAGGAGCTGGACATTGAGCAGAATATCAGAGAGTTGGGAGTATCCTGTGTATCCGGGAGGGATATGACAGTCCCGGAGGAGGCTTCCCGGTATTTTGGCCTGTATCATATCGGTCAGGATGGGCCCAGGAATTTTGCCATGCCGCTGTGGCATTGGGGTAAATTTTATGAGCAGCTGATCCTGACCATACTGGACGGAACATGGAAGTATGACGACGATCTGGCCGGCAATAAGGCGATCAATTACTGGTGGGGAATGTCGGAGGGTGTGGTGGATGTAGTTTTCTCCAAACATCTGCCCATCGGCCAGAAACGGTTGGCAGGGCTGCTGAAAACTGCCATCAGTACGGAGACTTTCAATCCGTTTTCCGGCATTTTGTATGCGCAGTCAGGCGCGGTGACTGACGATCCGGAGGGGAGCCTTGCGCCGGAGGAGATCATGACCATGGACTGGCTTGCGGAGAATGTCATCGGTTCCATTCCGGACAGCGGAGAGCTGAAGGAGCAGGCGGCGCCCGTGGTAGAGCAGCAGGGCGTGAAGAAAAAGGAAGGTCAGCTTACATCATGAAAATACTGGTGATCGCAGACAAAGAATCCGAATACTTGTGGGACTATTTTCATAAGAGCAAGCTGGAGGGGATCGACCTGATCATTTCCTGCGGGGATCTGGATTCAGATTATCTGTCCTTTTTGGTGACGATGTCCTCTGTGCCGGTTTTGTATATACATGGGAATCATGACGGAAAATATGAAAAGTTTCCGCCGGAGGGCTGTGTCTGCATCGAGGATCAGATTTATGAATACAAAGGAATCCGGATTCTGGGGCTCGGCGGTTCCATGCGCTACAGCCCTGGGACTCATCAGTATACGGAATGGCAGATGAAGGCGAGAGTGGCCAGACTGTGGTTTTGCCTTTTTAAAAAGAGAGGATTTGACATTCTGGTGACCCATGCGCCGGCCTATCAGTTAAATGACGGCAGGGATCTGCCTCATCAGGGTTTTCAGGTTTTCAGGAATCTGATAGAAAAATATCGTCCCAAATATTTTCTGCATGGACATGTACATCTGTCCTACGGGAGGAATTTTAAGCGCTATGACAAATATCTGGATACGCATGTGATCAACGCCTACGAGCGCTGTGTGTTTGAGTTCGAAGCAGAGAACCCAAGGGATTCCCTGAGAGCTCCATGATGAAGAATATAGCAGAGCATTTGTTGCATTCAGACGAGACTTGTGTTAAAATGAAATTTAATTTCTGACAGATAAAGGAGAGCGCTATGGCACAGTTATGGGGAGGGCGTTTTACCAAGGAGACGGACAGACAGGTTTATGAATTCAATGCCTCCATTGGTTTCGACAGGAGATTGTACCGTCAGGACATCGAGGGCAGCGTGGCCCATGTGAGTATGCTGGCAAAACAGGGGATTCTCACTGTGGACGAGATGAAAACCATTGTCGCCGGTTTGGACTCCATTCGGGAGGATGTGGAGAGCGGAAAGCTTGTCATCGATGATCGGTATGAAGATATTCACAGCTTTGTGGAGGCGAATCTCATTGAGCGCATCGGGGATGCGGGGAAGAAGCTTCACACCGGCAGGAGCCGCAATGATCAGGTGGCTCTGGATATGAGGCTTTACACGCGCCTGCAGGTGATTCTGGTGGATGAGCTTTTAAAGAAGCTGCTGGAGACGATTTTGAGTACGATGGAGGAGCATGTGGAAACCTACATGCCGGGCTTTACCCATCTGCAGAAGGCACAGCCCACTACGCTGGCGCATCATTACGGCGCTTATTTTGAGATGTTTAAGCGGGACAGGCTCCGCATGTATGATATTTTTAAACGGATGAATTACTGTCCGCTGGGCGCGGGGGCGCTGGCAGGCACTACTTATCCGTTGGACAGAGAATACACTGCGAAGCTGCTGGGATTTGAGGGGCCTACGTTAAACAGCATGGATTCCGTGGCGGACCGGGATTATCTGATCGAGTTTCTGGCGGCCCTTGCCACAGTGATGATGCATCTGAGCCGTTTTTCGGAGGAGATCATCATCTGGAACTCCAATGAATATCAGTTTGTTGAAATCGACGATGCTTTTTCCACCGGGAGCAGCATTATGCCTCAGAAGAAAAATCCTGATATTGCGGAGTTGGTGCGGGGCAAGACGGGCCGTGTCTACGGAGCGCTGATGAGTATGCTCACTACGATGAAGGGGCTGCCTTTGGCCTACAATAAGGATATGCAGGAAGACAAGGAGATGGCCTTCGACGCTTTTGACACGGCGAAAGACTGTATCAGTCTCTTCACGGGAATGCTGGCTACTATGAAATTTCGCAGTGAACGCATGGCGGAGAGCGCTATGAACGGTTTCACCAATGCGACGGATGCGGCGGATTATCTGGTCAACAAGGGCGTACCGTTCCGGGATGCCCATGGCATCATCGGCAGGCTGGTGCTTTACTGTATTGATAAGAATACTTCTATTGACGCATTGACTCTGGAGGAACTGCAAAACATAAGCGATAAATTTGAAAACGATATCTATGATGCGGTTTCTCTGAGAACCTGTGTGGAAAAGCGTCTGACATTTGGGGCTCCCGGGCCTGACGCGATGCGGGAAGTGATCGCGCTGCACAGGCAGTATCTGGCGGAGGAAGCGGACTGGTTTCCCGGCCAGAGCGAATGGGAAGCCGAATAAACAAATAACAAAGTTATAGTATTTAAACAAGATAAAATGACAGGTGTGACAGGAGGATATCAAAATGGACGAGAAGTTAAAAGTTGGAATTTTAGGCGGCACAGGCATGGTTGGACAGCGTTTTATCGCGCTGCTGGAGAACCATCCCTGGTTTGAGGTGACTACCATTGCCGCAAGCCCCAGATCTGCCGGCAAGACTTATGAGGAGGCAGTGGGGAACCGCTGGAAGATGGACACTCCCATGCCGGAGGCTGTGAAGAAGCTGACCGTCATGAATGTAAACGAGGTGGAGGCCGTGGCTTCTCAGGTGGATTTTGTGTTCAGCGCTGTGGACATGACCAAGGAGGAGATTAAGAAGATCGAGGAGGATTATGCGAAGACAGAGACTCCCGTTGTATCCAACAACAGCGCCCACCGCTGGACGCCGGACGTGCCCATGGTAGTGCCTGAGATCAATCCGGAACACATGAAGGTGATTGATTTCCAGAAAAAGCGTCTGGGCACCACCAGAGGATTTGTGGCCGTAAAGCCCAACTGTTCCATCCAGAGCTATGCTCCCGTGCTCACCGCATGGAAAGAGTTTGAACCCACAGAGGTGGTTGCCACCACTTATCAGGCTATCTCCGGAGCAGGCAAGACCTTTAAGGACTGGCCTGAGATGGAGGGCAATATCATCCCCTATATCGGCGGCGAAGAAGAGAAGAGTGAGAAGGAGCCGCTGCGTATCTGGGGCAAGATTGAGGACGGTGTGATCAAGCCTGCCGAGGGCCCGGTGATCACATGCCAGTGCATCCGTGTGCCTGTGCTGAACGGTCATACGGCGGCCGTGTTTGTTAAGTTTAACAAGAAGCCCACTAAGGAGCAGTTGATCGAGAAGCTGCGCAGCTTTTCGGGAGAACCCCAGAGACTGGGACTTCCCAGTGCGCCGGTTCATTTTATACAGTATCTGGAGGAGGACAACAGACCTCAGGTGGCCCTTGATGTGGATTATGAGAACGGTATGGGTGTCAGCGTGGGGCGTCTGCGCGAAGACACGGTGTACGACTGGAAATTTGTAGGACTGTCCCACAATACAGTCCGCGGCGCGGCGGGCGGCGCGGTGCTCTGTGCGGAGCTTCTGAAGGCGCAGGGGTATATCACCAGAAAATAAGTGTTGAAGGCTGTATGGGATAAGAGGTAAGAGTATGAATGAGCTACACTATCAGTTGGATCTGCTGAAAGCGATGAATCAGAAGCTTAACGCAAGGGAAAAGATGTATAAGATGATCTGCGATACGTCCAACTGTGCCTATCTCTATTATTCGTTTGAGAAGAATGAGATCATCACCATGGGAAAATGGCGGGAGTTCTTTGATTTTGATATTCAGGATATGAAAGATATCGCCAGGATATTTGACGAGGTGGAAGATGTCTGTATCATGCCTCTCAGGGATGTGCTGTTTGCGGAGAAGAGCGGTAAGGAATGCTCTGAACTGGAGTGCAGGCATCGTGACGGGAAATGCTGGTATTCCTTCCGGACCACTGTGATATATGATGAACTGGGGGCGGCCCGGGACAAACTCATCGTGGTGGAAGATACCACAAAGCAGAAGATACAGCGTGACGAGTTGATCTATATGGCGCATTACGATGCCATGACAGGACTGTTCAACCGCAACTATTTCGTGACGCTTTTGGGAGAGTTTATAAGAAGAGCGAAGGTGGAACACAGCATCGTCAGCGTCATGGTAGTAGATATTGATGATTTCAAGAAAATCAATGACGGCATGGGTATGGTGATAGGAGATGAACTGATCCAGACCTTCGGCGCGTTCTTAAAGGAATTTTCCGACGAGAATGTCATTGTATGCCATTTGAATAATGATGTGTATTGTATAGCCATCTATGATCCTTCCGGCAGCCGGAGTGTGGAGCATATTCACAAATCCATTGAGGGCAGAACGGCTTCGCCCTTTGTCATGAGCGAGGGTCATCAGGCCAGCGTCACTGTCAGTATCGGTGTGGCCGAATATCCCGAGGCGGCTGCTTCGGCACTGGATCTGATCAACTGTGCGGAGATCGTCATGTTCCGCTGTAAGAGTATGGGCAAGAATACCATTCAATATTTTGACACGCCTATACTCAATGATTTTCTGAATAATATCGAGATGGAGAATAAGCTCAAGGAAGCTGTGTTTACCAGCAACTTTCTCTTATATTTCCAGCCGCAGTTCTACACCGGCAACAAAAAGCTCAGGGGGGTGGAGGCTCTGATCCGCTGGAAGGATGACACCGGCCATATGATCAGTCCCGATGTTTTTATCCCCATTGCGGAGAAAAACGGCTGTATCGTTCCTATTGGGAGCTGGGTGGTGGAACAGAGTGTCCGGTATTATGCCGGCTGGCGTGAGCGTTATGGGATACCGTTTGTTGTGTCCATCAATATATCCGCGGTGCAGTACAACCGGGAGGATTTTGTGGAGGAGCTTCTGCGGATCATAGAACAATATCAGGTGAAACCAAACGAGGTGGAGATCGAGATCACAGAGAGTATTCTCATAGAGGACTTTAATAAGGTTATCGAAAAACTGAAGGTGCTCAGAGAGACGGGCATCCGCATCTCGCTGGATGATTTCGGCACAGGATTCTCCTCTCTGTCATACTTAAAGAAGCTGCCAATCGACACGTTGAAAATAGATAAGAGTTTTATCGATACGGTACTGACGGACGGAGCTACCCGGATTATCACGGAGTCTATTATCAATATGGTTAAATCCCTGGGGGTGGAGTCCATTGCGGAGGGCGTTGAGGAGGAGGCTCAGTACAATTATCTTCACGCCATTGGCTGCGATATGATTCAGGGATATCTGCTGGGCAGACCTCAGCCGCCGGAAGATATCGACAAAATGCTGCAGGGAATTTTGTGAGGGTGAATTTCATGACTTTTGTTGGACGGGAGACAGAGCTGCATTATCTGAATCAGTACTATAACACGCAGGACAGCCGCATATTAGTGGTCTACGGGCAGTCGGGTGTGGGCAAGACTGCGTTGTTAAAAGCTTTCTGTGCGGATAAAGGGGCTGTGTATTACAGAGCGCGTTCCTGCTCTGAGAGAGAACAGCGCTATCAGTGGGCGAAGGAGCTGGGATATTCGCAAGAGGAGGAAGTCTGCCCTGAGTATGAAGAGTTATTTGAGAAAATGGCTGATCCGTTCTCCGATGAGAAGATGATTTTGGTCGTTGATGAGTTCCATTATATCGTGAAGGGGGACAGCGGTTTTTTTGCCAGGCTGAATCAGTTTGCAAAGAGCAGCTCGGCGCCTGTTCTGGTGATCCTGTGCAGTTCTGCGGCGGGCTGGGTGGAAAACTGTATGGTCAGAAAGATCGGGGGCGAGGCGGCCGCCATCTCCGGTTTTTTGAAGGTGCGGGAGCTTGGCATCGGGCAGATGCAGGAATTGTATCCGGAGTACAGTCAGGATGACTGTGTTCAACTCTATGCGGTGCTTGGGGGTGTGCCCGGTCTGTGGAACCGGACGGACCGGAAATTGAGCGCCGCGGATAATCTGATTGATTGTATCGTGAATAAATACAGCAGCATTCACGGGGAAATGGCCGGGTGTCTTGCGGAGGAGCTGCGGGAGACGGCTGTGTACAATACGCTTCTTGCGACCATGGCCACAGGCAGCGGCAGGCTGAATGATCTCTATCATCGAACCGCATTCTCCAGGGCCAAGATAAGCGTCTATCTGAAGAATCTGATGGAGATCGGCCTGGTGGAAAAGGTGGGAGCGGGAAGCTATCGTATTACAAAACCCCATGTGCGTTTTTATTTCCGTTTCATCTATCCTCATCAGAGTCTTCTGGAGGAGCTTACGCCGAAACAGTTTTACAAGGAGGTTGTGGAGGACGCCTTTCCGGGATTTGTGAGGGAAGCATATCGAAAGAGCTGATATATGAGTAAAAACCTATTTATAGCAGAGAAACCGAGCGTGGCCAGAGAGTTTGCCTCCGCTCTGAAATTAAATATGCGCAAATTCGACGGATATCTGGAGTCTGAGGAGGCTATCGTGACATGGTGCGTGGGACATCTGGTTACCATGAGTTATCCTGAAGTTTATGACGAGAAATACCGTCGCTGGAGCTTTGATACCATCCCCTTCATCCCGGAGACCTTTCGCTATGAGGTCATTGAGAGCGCGGCCAAACAGTTTCGGACTGTGAGCGGACTTTTGAACCGACAGGATGTGGGGACAATTTATGTCTGTACGGACTCCGGGCGCGAGGGGGAGTATATCTACCGGCTGGTGGAGCAGCTCTCGGGTGTCCGGGGCAAGAGGCGTCTTAGGGTATGGATCGACTCCCAGACAGAGGAGGAGATTCTGCGCGGCATCCGGGAGGCGAAGGATCTCTCGGCCTATGACGCGCTGAGTGATGCCGCCTATCTGCGGGCCAAAGAAGATTATCTCATGGGCATCAATTTCTCCAGAGTCCTCACCTTAAAATATGGAAGAACCGTAAAGAATTATCTCAAACGGGATCGGGCGGTGATCTCGGTGGGGCGCGTGATGACCTGTGTGCTTGGTATGATCGTGAACAGGGAGCGAGAGATCCGCTCCTTTGTAAAGACTCCTTTTTATCGCGTGTTGGGAGAGTTTGTGCTGCAGAATAAGCGCTTTACGGGAGAGTGGAAGGCGGTGGAGGGTTCTGTCTGTTATGCCTCGCCCGAGCTCTATAAAGAGAACGGTTTTAAGAAGAAGGAGTCGGCGCAGAAACTCATAGACCATCTTCAGAAGGAACCTGTGGGAGATATCACTGTAGAGGGGATCGAGCGAAAGAAGGAGAATAAGAATCCGCCCCTTCTCTATAATCTGGCCGAGCTGCAAAATGACTGTTCCAAATGGTTTAAGATCAGCCCCGACGAGACTCTGCGCATTGTCCAGGAGCTCTATGAGCGCAAGATGGTCACCTATCCGAGAACGGATGCCAGAGTGCTCTCCACGGCGGTGGCAAAGGAAATACATAAAAATATCGGCGGCCTTCGCAATTATGCGCAGACAGCACAGCTTGCGTCGGAAATCTTATCCGGGGACAGCTATAAAAAGATCGCAAAGACCCGCTATGTGAATGACAAACAGATCACGGATCATTACGCCATCATTCCCACAGGGCAGGGCCTGAACAATCTCAGAGGACTGCCGCCTGTCTCCGCCAATGTCTACGAGATGATTGCAAGACGGTTTCTGAGTATTTTTTATCCTCCGGCAGTGTATCAGAAATTTGCCCTTTGCATAAAAGTGAAGGAAGAGAAGTTTTTTGCGAATTTCAAGGTGCTGGCACAGGAAGGGTATCTGAAAGCATCCGCCTATTCTTTTAAGAAGAGCGGAGACAATTCTTCCGGAGAGAGTGGCGAGACGGAAGAAAAATGCGACGCGGAGCTTTGCGCCCTTTTGATGAAGCTCAAAAAAGGAGACTTGGTTTCCATCGACAAATATGAGATCAAGGAGGGGGAGACTACTCCGCCCAAGCGATATACCTCGGGAAGCATTATTTTAACTATGGAGAATGCCGGACAGTTTATCGAGGACGAGGAGCTGCGCGCCCAGATCAAGGGAAATGGCATCGGCACCAGCGCCACCCGCGCGGAAATCCTGAAAAAGCTGGTGAATATCGAGTATCTTGCCCTGAATAAAAAGACCCAGGTATTGACGCCCACACTCATGGGAGAGATGATTTACGACGTTGTGGACGCCGCCATCAAGCCCCTTTTGAATCCGGCCCTCACCGCGAGCTGGGAGAAGGGACTCGCTCAGGTGGCGGAGGGACAGATCACCTCAGAGGAGTACATGGGCAAGCTCAGCGATTTTGTGATCAGGCGCACCAACTATGTAAAGCAGATGAACAATCAGGGAAATCTTTATGCGCAGTTTCAGGCGGCGGAAGCCAATTACAAGAAACAGAACAGGTAAGGAGGACAAATATGTTGCCGGGTATTACAGTGAAGGAATTGTATGATTTAAAGGAGACCATCGCGGCAGAGCTGTTTACGGATGTGACTTATCCGTGGGAGGTACTGCCTGCCATCCACGATTTTATTCTAAAGCTGGGAGCGGCGCTTCCAGAGGAGCTGTATGAGAAACGCGGTGAGGATATCTGGGTGGCAAAGAGCGCCAAAGTAGCTCCCACCGCCTGCCTGAACGGTCCGCTTATTATCGACGAGGAGGCCGAGATCAGGCACTGTGCCTTTATCCGGGGCAATGCCATTGTCGGAAAGGGCGCTGTGGTGGGCAACTCCACAGAGCTTAAGAATGTGGTGCTCTTCAATAAAGTTCAGGTGCCTCATTACAACTATGTGGGCGACAGTGTGCTGGGCTTTCGGGCGCATATGGGCGCAGGGTCCATCACTTCCAATGTCAAGAGTGACAAGACTCCGGTTGTGGTCAAAGGCGAGGCGGACGGCGAATCATTTGCCATAGAGACCGGTTTAAAGAAAATGGGAGCCATGCTGGGAGACCGCGTGGAGGTGGGCTGTAACAGTGTTTTGAATCCGGGAACCGTTGTCGGCAGGGATTCCAATATTTATCCTACCTCATGTGTGCGGGGCTTCATTCCCGCAAATCATATCTTTAAGAAAGAGTCTGAGATTACCGCCAAACGATGAGGGTAAAGCGATCAGGCAGAGAATATTGACAGAATGCGGATTATGGTGTATATTTTACTGTGATTATTTAGAGCTTTAATCAGTTAAAGCTCTAAAATACCCAAGGAGGAGACAATTATGAAAAAGAAAATGATGGCGCTTCTGCTTGTGACGGCACTGTCGGTTATGAGCCTGACAGGCTGTGGACAAAAGCAGGAAAAGGTTTACAATGTGGGTATCTGCCAGTTGGTTGAGCACGCGGCGCTGGACGCTGCAACTCAGGGCTTTCAGGACGCTCTGAAGGAGAAGCTGGGAGATCGGGTAAAGTTTAATCTGCAGAACGCTCAGGGAGAGCAGACGACTGCATCTACCATCTGCAATGGTTTTGTATCTGACGGGGTGGATCTGATTCTCGCCAATGCGACTTCGCCGCTTCAGGCTGCCGCTGCCGCAACCACTTCCATACCCATTCTGGGCACTTCCGTGACCGATTACGCCACTGCTCTGGAGATGAGCGACTGGACCGGAACCACCGGCAGAAATATCTCCGGAACCTCCGATCTGGCTCCCATTGCCGAGCAGGAGGATATGCTGGTTGAGCTTTTCCCCGATGCAAAGCAGGTTGGACTGCTGTATTGTTCCGCGGAGGCAAATTCCCTGTATCAGGTTGAGCTTTTCGGGGCTGCTCTGGAGGAGGACGGCATCGCTTACAAGACTTATCCTATCGCCGATACCAACGAGGTACAGGCGGTGACCACCGCCGCAGTAGGCGAGTGCGACGTGCTCTATATTCCCACCGACAATACGCTGGCGTCTGTCACTGAGACTGTTTATAATGTGGTGGGCCCCGCAAAAATTCCTGTGATCGCAGGCGAGGAAGGTATCTGCGGCGGCTGCGGCGTGGCTACGCTTTCCATCAGTTATTACGATCTCGGCTATACCACCGGTGAGATGGCATATGAGATCCTGGAGGGCGGTGCGGATATCTCCATCATGGATGTTCGATTTGCTCCCAATGTGACTAAGAAATACAATGAGAAGATCTGCGCAGAGCTTGGAATCACCGTTCCGGAGGGCTATGTCGCGATCGAACTGCCTCAGTAATAATAAGATTTTATTAAAGACAATATGATTTTAGGATAGGGATGGCGCCAGATGCGGTATCCCTGTCTTTGAATCAGGGGAAAAAGGAGAGAGAAGATGGAATACTTTTTGTCACTGAATCCTATGGCGCTTCTGCGCGCATGGCCGGGCTCCATCGCACAGGGGATGATATGGGGCATTATGGCGCTGGGCGTTTATATCACTTTCCGGCTGCTGGACTTCGCAGATCTGACGGTGGACGGTTCCATTGCCACGGGCGCGGCGGTATCGGTTATGCTGATACGCGGCGGGGTCTCGCCGGTTCTGACCCTGCCCGTCGCTTTTGCAGCGGGTATGCTTGCAGGACTGGTGACGGGACTCCTGAATACCTCTCTGGGAATTCCGGGGATTCTGGCAAGTATTCTGACGCAGCTTTCCCTGTATTCGGTCAATCTGGTGATCATGGGAAAGGCCAATCAGCCTGTGAGTGTGGATAACTATCCCCTTGTGGTATCGCTGCGCTATGTGACGGATGGAACCACTGCGTCCAGACTTTTGTTCTTTGTGGGACTTGCGGTGTTTCTTGTGGTGCTGGTCGGAGTATTGTACTGGTATTTCGGGACGGAGAGCGGACAGGCTATCCGGGCCACGGGCTGCAATCCCAATATGGCCAGAGCCCAGGGGATCAACACTGACTTTGTCAAGGTGCTGGCCCTGATGATCTCCAATGGGATGGTAGGGCTTTGCGGCGCGTTCTACGCACAGTTTCAGGGTGCGTCCGATGTCAATATGGGGCGCGGAGCCATTGTCATCGGTCTGGCTGCCGTGATCATCGGCGAGGTGCTCTTTGGCAAGTTTGCGGCGAAGCGGAAACTGGCCTTTGCGTTCACCCAATTGGCCGTGATATTCGGCGCTGTGATCTATTATATGGTTTATCAGTTTGTGCTCTGGCTGAAGATGCCATCGGATTATATGAAAATGTTCTCCGCCATCGTTGTGGCGCTGTTTTTGGCAATCCCTTATCTGAAGGATAAGCATATACGCAAGAGAGGGGTGGTCAAGGCATGAGCAAGACGGGATACGCACTCGAAATTGTAAACGTACACAAGATTTTTAACCGCGGAACCATCAATGAGAAGGTGGCGTTAAACGGTGTAAACCTGAATCTGAACCCCGGTGATTTTGTCACCATCATCGGCGGAAACGGTGCGGGCAAATCTACGACGCTGAACGCTATCGCGGGAGTCTGGCCCACAGACGAGGGCCGGATCATCATCGACGGCGCTGACATCACCAGACTGGCGGAGCACAAGCGGGCCCCCTATCTGGGGAGAGTGTTTCAGGATCCCATGACGGGGACTGCCGCCACCATGGATATCGAGGAGAATCTGGCTATCGCGTACCGCAGAGGACAGAGACGTACTTTGAAATGGGGGATCTCGAAGGCGGAGCGTGAACTGTTTCGGGAAAAGCTGTGCGTTCTGGGACTGGGCCTGGAGGAGCGCATGACCAGCAAAGTCGGACTTTTGTCCGGCGGACAGAGGCAGGCCATCACGCTGCTCATGGCCTCTTTAAAGCAGCCCAAGCTG
>CANCYO010000037.1 GCA_947382415.1 uncultured Lachnospiraceae bacterium
ATGACGCCTTCATGTTCTCCACAACCTTCTATGCAGGCTACGATGGTCTGCGGCGAGACCAAAGGCCTGGCCGCGTCGTGGATCAACACCACCGACTCACCGGGTGCAAAAGCTCTAATATCTTCCAGACCATTGAGGATAGACATCTGCCGGTTTCTGCCCGGCTCGGAAAAACCTTTCAGTTTATCTCCCGCCCACTTCTGTATCAATGGCCGCCACATCTCCTCTGCCACGATCTGAATGGCGTCAATACACCCTTGTGCCTCCAGCGTTTGCAGACAGTAAGCAATGATCGGACGTCCTGCAGCCTCCAGATACTGCTTGGGAACATCCGCGCCAAGCCTGCTGCCGGTTCCTCCGGCCAGAATCAACGCTACATTCATACCGTTCATATTACATCTCCACTTCCATCTCTCTCAGCCTCTTGATCGCATCACTGTAGGAATCAGTCTTACCGAACAGCAGCGTGGTTCCAAGTACAAACCCTTTTATTCCCCTCGGCGCAAAAGTTCTGATCTTATCTTCTCCACAGGCACCATCCCAGTATATCTCGAAGTCCATCTCATCCTTCAAGGAGAGAAGTTTCATAATCTTCTTCCCTACATAAGGCATAAACATTTGTCCGGCATTTCCCGGATTGACCGCCATTACCAGGACCTTCTTGACAATGCGCAGCATCTCCAGCACAGTCTCCACACTGGTGCCGGGATTGATGGCAATACCCGGAATCAACCCTGCATTGATAATCTTCTGCAGAGTGGTGGAGGGATGATACTCCGCCTCCGGATGTATATAAACCGTATCTCCCGGACGCAGTTTATCCGTAAAAAGGTGAATATTGTTATTAGGGTGCTCAATCATCAGATGTACATCCAGCGGCAGCTCTGTCGCCGAGCGGATATACGCCATATCATTCAGGGACATGGCAAAATTCGGCACATATCTTCCATCCATAATGTCTATATGAAAGGAATCTATGCCCGCCTTCTCCAAATCCCTTACTTCCTTTTCCAGATTACCATAATTTGCGCACATCATAGACGCCATCAATTCAAAGCTCATATGTCTCTCCTATATCCCGCACCTTCCGGCATGCCGCCGAAGGCTCATGCTGTTTATTATCTCCAATATCTGTCTAACTGCTCCCTGGCAACATCCTCATTTACAGAAAGCTTCTCAATCAATTTCTGCAATGCTTCTTTTTGTGACAGACCTAAATCCTGACACATTTCAATTACACCGCGTGCCATGCCCTGTTCGATCCCCTGTTTCATGCCTTGTTCGATGCCCTGTTCAATGCCCTGCGCCATACCACGTTCGATGCCCTGTTCAATGCCCTGCGCCATACCACGTTCGATGCCTTGTTCAATGCCCTGCGCCATACCACGTTCGATGCCTTGCTGCAAACCAATCTCCAGAATATTCATCTTAACCGCCTCCCATTCCTCTGATTGTTTTACCTCACTGACAATTCGATCCAATTCCAGGATGCGTTCATCCCGTACTATGATATCCGGATTGTCCAGCGTTGTATTTTTCATATATTGCAATAGACTTACCAGATCCGGCCTTCCATTATGGCTTGTCATATTAACAAAAATTTTCCATGTACCATCCTCCAGAGACAAATCAGGAATTTCCTCACACCGTTCGCTAAAGGTGTATTTTGCAAGATCCCTTCCAAAAATATCATCCTGCGTGATAAAAATTATGACTGTAGAAGGTAAATTCTTATAGCGGGTCTCTTTTCCCGCTTTCAGAACCGGGGTATCAATCAGGCTTTGATAAAATCGGGAACGCTTACGGACATTATCGCTGCTTATATCATTCTGCATCTCCATGTTAAACTGACGATTTTGTTGATCCAACGCCCATGCGTCAAGACGTATGGCACGTTTGCCTGATCTGTTCAGGATTACCTGTTCTACTTTTACTTCTTTCAGTTCCAGCTCCGGCTCGTCCATAATGATACTCAGAACATCCGCATATGCGTCTTTCACTTTCATCACAGACAGAAACAATGCAAAGTCACTCAGGTTGAGCTGATAGTCCTGCGGCAACAAAGCATTTTCAAAATTCTGTCCGGTCGCACTCTGTTGAACAACAGCTTTGGTATCAATTCCATTCTGCATTTGATTACCTCTCTTTCGTTTCTGGCAGAGAGATAATACCTCCCTGCGGTTATTTAGTTGTAAGCAAGGAGTTTTGGCAGATGCCTGCCTGTAGAAAGGGCGAATGCCCTGTTAGATATACAAGAACGCAAACTTGTCTTCTTTGCCTGTGAATATTGTACCATAACTTATTTTGTGTGACAAGTTTAAATGATGAAACCATCCGCATAAAAGCTGCAACTCACAATAAAAAGATAAATCAGCAATCAGTCAACTTTGAAGCCATACAACTTTGGAATTCATCAATTTGATTGTTGACACACTCCATTACATTTTCTTTATTAAGATATACTTTTGACCACTCAACAACTTTTTTGACAGCATTTTCTACATCCCATGTTGGACTCCAATTAAAAGTTTTTTTGAGCTTTGAGCAATCCAGTTTCAGAAAACTTGCCTCATGAGGTCCATCTTGATTTTCATTTACCCATTTCACATCGTCCCCCCACATTCTACAAAAAGTATCTACTAACTTTCCTGTTGTAATGCAGTCTATGTCATCCGGACCAACATTATAGAATCCGGCATATTTTTTATCCTCATACTGCTTCCGAGCAATCAGCAAGTATGCAAACAAAGGTTCCAACACATGCTGATATGGCCTGACAGAATATGGATTTCTTACTATAATATTCTCATTCTTCTGTACCGCCCTGACGCAGTCGGGAATAATCCTATCTTTGGCAAAATCGCCGCCGCCTATAACATTACCGGCTCTGGCAGTAGACACGGCAACTCCCATATTATCAAAAAACGCGTTAATGTAACTATGTGTGACTAACTCCGAGCAGGACTTACTGTTAGAATACGGATCAAATCCATCCAAAGGCTCATTTTCACGATAGCCCCACTCCCACTCATTATTTCTATATACCTTATCCGTGGTAACATTTAAAAAAGACTTCACACTCCCACATTTACGTACGCATTCACAGACATTAACTGTACCCATTACATTGGTCTCGTAAGTATACCTAGGATTCTGATAGGATTCTCTGACCAGCGGCTGCGCAGCCAAATGCAAAACAATCTCAGGCTCGACCTCCTCAAAAACTTTTGTCAACTTCTCAAAATCACGGATATCTCCAATAACAGAATGTATCCTGCTTTCCGTGCCACATAAAGAAAACAGATTAGGCTCAGAAAAAGGCGCCAACGCATACCCTGTTACATCAGCTCCCTCCTTTGCCAAAATTTCACAAAGCCATGTACCTTTAAATCCGGTATGTCCTGTAACCAATACTTTTTTCCCTTTATAAAACATTAGATATACTCCTCTCATTCATAGAGCTTAAACATATGTCTCTCTTTAAATTCTGCAAAACTCATCAAACACGAATCCTTTTGAGAAACAATAGGTTCTGTCGTGTTCCAATCAATATTCAGTTCCGTGTCATTCCATTTAATTCCCGTATCATACTCTTTTAAATATTTTCCAACACACATATAAGACGTAATTGCCTCTTCTGATAAAACTTCAAAACCATGTGCACATCCTTTAGGAATCCACAAAATACGATGATTATCATCCGATAGCTCGACATCAATATATTGACCAAACGTAGGAGAATCTTTTCTTAAGTCAACAATAATATCTCTAATCAGACCACGAATCACTCTTATTATCTTAATCTGTGGACACTCGGTCTGGAAATGCAGCCCTCTGATCACTCCCTGTTTAGAACATGTCTCAAAATTTTCATAAATTTCGGCATCAAGCCCCCATTGTTTAAAAACATCCTTCTCATAAATTTTTGTAAAAGATCCTCTCTCATCCTCTATATAAAAAGGAGAAATAAGTTTTGCACCTGTCAAGTTTAAATCCTGTATATTAAAATTCATGAGCCGAATCCTCTCTCTTGATCCATTCCGCTGTCATTAATACCCCTTGCTCAAAAGGCACCTCAATTCTAAAACCCATATCATATAATTTTGTCGTATCAAATTCTCTATAGGTTAGCATTACGCCTTTAAAAGGCACCTCGCCAAATGCAAGCTCCGCATCACTGTTCAATAGCTCCTTTGTCTGTAATATATATCTTTTCAACGGCTGCGGATCTTTATTTCCAATATAGTATACAGAATTATTTTCTCCGTTTTGTGCTGCGCAGACAATTCCTCTGACAGCATCAGTTACATAGATAAAATCATACAACTGCTCACCACTTGTAAGCGCTATTCGCTGATTGCCAAGCAGTTTGCGCAATAGCTGATTTAAAAATCTTGCCGACTCCTCTCCTACGCCATAAATGTTAGAAATAATCACATTTATATACTCAATCTCTTCTTTAACTGCTAATGTTTTAAGCATAAAATCTGCCGTCAGCTTTGATATGCCATAAATGTATCCCGCTGCCGGTTCTGCCCCATCCTGCGGAAGATACTCCATAACATCATACTCCATAAGACTTCCAGCATTAATAAATCTTCGACACTTTAACCGTTTGGCAAGATAAAGCGCCTCGCATGCCGCATATACGTTTCTCAGCTGCATATCATAATCCGCCCTTTCCTGACCGGCTGTTCCCGCCCAAGCCAAATGAAAGAAAAGATCATAACTGTCATACTGAAAGTCTTTTCCTTGAATATTTTTGTATTCCTCTAAGGAGCATTCCACGATCTCTATTCTGCCGCTCCATTCAGCGGGAACCTTTCCGGCATTGCGCACAATAACCGTTACATCATACCCGCCATCACATAATTCCTTTACTAACCATTGACCAACAAATCCTGTCGCTCCCGTTACAATAGCTCTCATTTTTACCTCAATGTGACCGCTTCCTTAATTATTCCGGCCATGTAATCAATCATTTCATCTGTCATTCCAGGATAAAGACCTACCCAAAACGTATCACGCATTATTCTGTCTGTATTATCCAGAGTGCCAACTATTCGATATCCCTCCTGGGTCTCACGCATCTGATCAAAACAAGGATGTTTACATAAATTACCTGCAAAGAGCATTCGTGTCTGTATTGCATGCGCCTCAATATATTTTACTACCTGAGTGCGGTCAACATCTTCCTTGCAGGTTATCAGGAAACCAAACCAACTGGGTTCGGAATGTTCACAGGGTTCCGGCAGAATCACCTTATCCGATATTTCCTGCAGTTGACCATATAACCTGTCAAAATTTGCCCGCCTCCGAGCCACAAAACCAGGCAGCTTCTCTATCTGCGCACAGCCAATAGCTGCCTGCATATCCGTAGCCTTTAAATTATAGCCAAAATGAGAATATACATATTTATGATCATATCCTAAAGGCAATTCCCCATACTGTCTGTCAAAACGATGGCCACAGAGATTATCCTGACCAGGAGCACATACACAGTCGCGCCCCCAATCCCGAAGAGAACAAATGCATTTATGCAATAGTGCATTATTAGTGTACACGGCTCCCCCCTCTCCCATAGTCAAGTGATGAGGAGGATAAAAACTCGATGTGCCTATATCCCCGATGGTTCCTGTCAGCTTTTCCACTCCGTTATAACAATACTTGGCCCCAAGAGCATCACAATTATCCTCAATCAGCCACAGATTATGCTTATCACAAAATTCCCGAACCGCAGACAGATCAAACGGATTACCCAAAGTATGGGCTGCCATTACCACTTTAGTCTTGGGGGATAACGCCCTTTCCAGCATATTTACATCCATATTATACTGTGGTATTGTCACATCAATAAATACAGGCACCACACCATATTGTATAGCCGGAGTAATAGTTGTCGGAAAACCTGCTGCCACCGTGATCATCTCATCGCCACGTTTAACCTGCCGCTCTCCCAGCAACGGTGATGTCAAGGCCATAAACGCTAACAGATTGGCCGATGAGCCTGAATTTACTAAAGAACAAAATCTTACATGTAAATAATCAGCAAATTTCTTTTCAAATTCTGCAGTATACCTTCCCGCTGTGAGCCAGAATTCCAATGCACTGTCTACCAGATTACACATCTCGCTGCTGTCATAAACTCTGGAGGCATAAGCTATTCGATCTCCGGGCATAAACTCTTTCTTCTGATTGTGAAAAGTATCACAATATTCCTTGACTAACGATAATATTTCTTTCTTTGCCTGCGCCTCACTTTTATCTTTAAACATTCCATAGTCTCCCTGATATCATGCTATTCCCCTCTTTATAAAGGGTCGCCATATGTACATTAAAATATTTCCGTATCCGGGATAAATGTTATCAATTTACAACCCCATTCCCGTGTATACTCTAATAACCGAGACAACTCATCTTTCAGATTCCACGCAAGCAAAATGATATAATCCGGTTTATCTTCCATTATCTTATCCGGACTGACAATCGGTATCCTTGTACCTGGGAGATACATCCCCTGTTTAGGAATACTGGAATCGGCCACATAATCTATATACTCTCTGCCTATGCCACAATAGTTCAAAAATGTATTCCCTTTTGCCGCCGCCCCAAAAGCAGCAACTTTCTTACCGGACTCTTTCAGTTGAATCAAAAGCTTAGTGCTATTCATTTTGATACGCTTAATACTGTTGGCAAAATCTTCATACGTATTAATTTTATCTAACCCAAATTCTTTTTCATCTGCTATAACTTTATTGAATCTTTCAGTGGTTTCATAAGCTGTATTGTCCTGATGTGCAACATATATTCTCAGAGATCCACCATGCGTTTCAAGTTCCTCTACATCATATACTTTCATACCATGTTTCAAAAATATCTTTTCCACCGTCAACAATGAAAAATAGGAGAAATGCTCCTGGTAGATCGTATCAAACTGGTTGAGTTTAATCAACTTGAGCAAATGAGGAAATTCCATGGTTACTGTTCCTGTCGGCTTCAGAGCTACATGAATTCCTTCTACAAAGCTATTGATGTCAGGTACATGAGCCAATACATTGTTTCCTATGATCAGATCAGCCTTTCCTCTTTGTTCTGCTATCTGAGTCGCTGTACTTTCGCCCCAGAATGCCACTTCTACATCTATACCCTTTTTCCTTGCCTCCTGCGCTACGTTTTCAGCAGGCTCTATTCCACACACCGGAATGCCAAAAGGCTTAAAATACTGAAGCAAATAGCCATCATTACAAGCTATCTCATATATAAAACTATCCTGATTTAAAGAAAGTCTGTCTACGATCATGTCAACATATTTCTTACAATGATCCAACCAACTTGTCGAAAAAGAACTAAAATACTTATAATCCGTAAATATTTGCTCAGGCGCTTTATATTCCATTGCCTGTGCAAGAAAACATTTATCGCAGACCATGACATGCAGCGGATAATAGTATTGTCCCCTATCCAAATTCTCTTTACTCACATACTCATTTGATATTGGAGACAAACCCAAATCAGCCATCGTGTATTTCAGTGTGTGTCCGCAAAATCTACAATATTTGTTATCCATGTTCTTATTCTCACCTTTCTATTTGTAGTTTATTGATTTATATAAGGCAACTCCTTATCCTTTTCAGAAAGAATCAGTCCATCTGTGATTGGCCACTCTATATGAAATGCAGGATCATCATATCTATAACCTTTTGCACATCCCGGTACATAAAATTCAGACATCAAATAAAGAAGTTGGGAATTATCTGTCAGAGTAACATAACCATGAGCACAACCCTTAGGAATATAAAGCATCATGCCATTATCCTCTGAAAGCTCATATGCACAGTATTTCAGATATGTCTCCGAATCCGGTCTCACATCCACGCACACATCGTATATCTGCCCCTGCGTACAGGACACCACCTTATCCTCCGCAAAACTGCCATCCTGAAAGTGCAGGCCGCGCAATGTGCCGGTCTCCTTATTTTCACATAGATTCATCTGCTTTATTTCCATATCAATGCCTGCTTCCTGAAACTCCCTCTCGCAATATAATCTTGCGAAATACCCCCTTTCGTCTCTGAATGGCTGCCTTTGAATCAAAAAAGCACCTTCAATCTCCAACTGAGTTATAATCATAATTTGTTCTCCTGTCTTTCGGGCTATTCCCAGGTTTTCCATGGTGCATTACCTGAATTCCATAACTTTTCTACCCTCTCTTTATCACGCAATGTATCCATACACTGCCAAAATCCACCATGCTTAAAACAAGACAGATTTCCCTCTGCGGCAAGTCTTTCCATAGGTTCCCGCTCTAAAACCGTATCATCATCGTCAATATAATCCAATACTTTTGGCTCACATACCAAGAAACCGCCATTAATCCATCCATTATCAATCTTGCTTTTTTCACGAAATGCAATGACACCATCATCTCCGTCCATATCCATAACTCCAAATCGGCCTTCCGGCAGCACCCCCGTCAGTGTCATTAACTTGCCCTGCTTCTTGTGAAAAGCGACTAACTGATCAATATTCACATTCGCTACACCGTCTCCGTATGTCACCATGAAAGGGGCATCATCTAAATACTTCTTAACGCGTTTGATCCGCCCTCCTGTCATGGTATTCAAACCGGTGTCCACAACCGTCACTTTCCACGGTTCTGTATAGCTATCATGGACAATCACATCGTGGCACCCTGTTGTAAAATCATAGGTAATATCACTTTTATGTAGAAAATAATTTGCGAAATACTCTTTTATCACATACTGCTTATATCCTGCACAGATAATAAAGTCATTGTACCCATAACGTGAATATCCCTTCATTATGTGCCAAAGAATGGGCATTCCGCCAATCTCAATCATAGGCTTGGGTTTCAGATGGCTCTCCTCGGAAATTCTCGTACCAAAACCACCTGCCAGAATAATCACTTTCATGTATATTCGCCTCCTTATTTCTCCTTGGTTAATACCTGTATGATTAGTATTTTATTTCAGTCAGGTCACAACATACTGCCAATTATCTGACCATTTGTCTTTGAATTTTTGCAGATTCTGTCTGATTATCTCATTTTCTTTCACTGCAGTCACTTCGCCATAATGTACATATGGCGTTTCAGCATTCATAACTACCTTGTATCCAAGCTTCCTCATTGTGCAATATAAGTCAAGATCCTCCCACCATGCAGGCATATATCTCTCATCATATCCACCAATTGCCGCCCACACATCAGACCGAAAACATATACATGCCGGAGATACATATCCTACGACACAGTTTCCATTTAATTTCTCATTATCAATAAGCTGTACCGCATCATCTACAGAAGCGCCATACTTCAGAGTTTCTAAATCCCATTCATAGCAGCTTCCTCCTACCACTCCGGTTAATTGATCCCTCTCAAAAATCTCCACCCACGAATCAAGCCAGTAATCGCTGATGATCTTCACATCATTTGACAATAAGACCGTGTATTTTCCCTTCGCAGCCTTTGCCGTTTCATTACAATTTCTCAGATATCCTATATTTTCCTTGTAATGTACCACTGTAATATTCTCAACATACTGCTCTATGTCTTTTGTCTCATCCTCAGAAGCATTATCTCCTACAATCACCTCATACTCAACATTGGTTTTGGTACTTAATATCGACTTAAGACATTCGTATGTATATCTCCATTCGTTATAAGCAGTCAAGACAATCGACACTGTCGGACTGACGCAACGGGGAAATACCAACTTATTATAACTTTCATGCAATTTTAAAAACAATTCCTTATACGGTATGATTGTTTCGATTCCCAAGTCATTGAGCTGGCGCACAATCTCTTTAACATACACTGTGGCAACCACTACAATAGGATCAATATCCTGTATTGCATTCGCCGGCAACACCTTATAATTATGAAATATTTCCAATTGCTTTTTTACATCATTATCACACACCGCATGAATCGTAATATCATTGTCCTTTAAAATTTCAACTACTCTGCCTCCTAACTCCCCTGCGCCAAAGACAACAATCTTTCTGCCTGAATCACATGCCCTCTTCAAAGTAAACAGCATTTCTATCCTCCTGATTCCACGAAATGATATATCAATAGCACTCCGCACTTATATTGAATACATGTCTTCTCTCTACACCCCGCTCCAAAAAAGGAATCACACAAAAAGCTGTCGGATAACGCAGACTGACAACAATATAACAGTTTGTTAAGTCCACCTCATCAAGCTCCCGAACCGGCAAGCCCATCCTGCTCTGAATTTTTTTAGCCTCCTTATCCAAGAAACCGCATACAGAGACTTTATATTCTGCCATGCATTCTGCCAAGATTTCTCCACCCAATCCGGCTCCGTATATCCAAAGATCTCTTCCCGCAGATGAGTTTTTTATTTTGTCCATATTCTGACAACACAATTCTTTGAACTCAACCTTCTCAGCTTCAAATTCTCTTTCAAAAAGCTCATCCACTTCCTCGTCTGACGCATATGCAAACCTTTCCATCCTGTCACCATGTCTGACGCATCTGTCCCATTTACCGTCCTCTTTGTATTTTTTGCAGGTTTCAGGAGTCAAATCTCCGCTTTTTCTGGCAAACCGACAGGCAATAGCGGTATCAAGCGGAACCCATTTCCAAACTTCTTTCAATATAATATCAGTTTCCTTATATTTAGCGGACAATGCATCCAACAGATCACACATATCTCCAATCCAAAAACTATAATACTTCTTTGCCCAGCAGAAAACCTTTTTATCCGGTTTAATCGGTATAGACGGAGTAGCGCAAAAGACCGCTTTATAATCCTTTTCAGCATATGCTTCAAGAAAATATCCCAGCCAGGAAAACCCTTCGTTATGCTCGTACTTGGAATCACACTCGGCTCTAAATGACTCCGAAGTTTTTAACGGTTCAAATATCGACGTTTTAATGATTGATGCGCCTGCACAAGTCATTGAAACAAAACATTCTCTCGCCAGATCATGTCTGTCTGTATAAATTTTCCCGTCGTTCTCCTCATTGCCCTGAATACATAACACCGCATAATCTATATCACGCTTCAGATGCGGGAACAATTTCTCGTCCAGTATATCAAGATCATAGCATAAAGAATCCCCTGTCACCCATACATACTTTGACGGAGAATTCATCAACGGAAGCATTGGCTTATAAGTGTATGTAAACATCGTAGCATTGTCCACATAGTAATATTCTATATCTGTATCATTCCTCTCAGACTTAAAGTCAGCAATATACTGTTTTGTATCATCGTTCTCACTGCTGTCATAAATACTGAAATGAATATTTCTCTGACGCATCTGTTCATAACAGCGATCCAGCCATTCCGCCACAAAATCACATCTATTAGCCGTGATCATTGCTATTTCTAATTCGCCGTCCTCAAATGTTATCATATCACATATTCTCCCGTTTTAATTAAACTCTACACACAATTAACCTTTTTCCGTCACTCCAACAATAAATAATCATGTATATCAGCCTGTCTCAACTTATTTTCAATAATAAGATTATTCTTTTTTCCCACCGCTACGATAATACTGCAATTAGTGTGCCGTATTTTATCAATACACATCACTTCGTAGCCGCACAGGTTTCTGACATTTCCATTTGTATCGCTGACAACTATCCCGTCCGGTTTTCTCATTTCCTCCATAATTTTAACCATTCTGCATGCCAACTGCCCGGCACCATAAATATATACATACTCTTTATTTCTGACAAATTCAGTAATTCTTCGCATATAAACCGTGTCGCGCATCTGCTCTATATCCATATCACTATTCCCATCTCTGCGAGATGTAAAATACGACATACCACAAAAATCTCTGAGCAGCCCCTGCAAATTTGCCAACTGACACGCTGCATATTCCTGATTGATCAAAACTTTCGTATAATATCCCTTCTGCTGCGCAAGCAAAGGCATCAACTGCATCACAGTACCTGTACTATCTTCTCTCAGCTCATCTACTATCTTATCATTTAGAATATTGCTTCTACACCAGAACGCATGAATCGCATGAATCGGTGCCTCTTGCTTCATCGGTACCCTGACGTCATACCTCTTTATAAAATCCTCAGCCAAATCAGCATTCTGCCACTCTTTCATGACTGAGCGTTTAATCTTTCCAAATGTACTTATTGGAGGTACCAGCACTCCAAGTCTGGTATCTTGTTCAAATAATTCCACTATAGATGACACATACGCCCTGTCCGCAAACATATTCTGCACGACACAATCCACTTCGGCACAATACAATCTATACGGTTCCATATAATTTGCTTCCACTGACACATAAAAAGTATACTTCGCGCTGTCATCAGTAATCACATCAACAATGGGAACAATATGACTGGCAATAATGCCATGATAATCAATAACCCGAACCGCACAACATTCCGTTAAATCACTCTTATGGCCTGCCTCCAACAACTCATACAATTGGGCGCCCTCAATCACATCTCCAATAGGATATGCTCTGAGTATGTGCTGCCACATCAAATCGCAGTCATAATCTGTATGTTTTCTTATATAAGATATTGCCTGCCTTAAATCGGACTTGTCTGTAAATCTCCCGTCTATAGCATCACCCGTAAAGAGTTTTCTTTTCAACACAGGGCAGCCCTTTTCCTTTATAAGCTTATAGATGCAATAATGATAAGGGCTAAGATTAATCTTCGGATACTCTGTCACAAGCTCATCCGTATGACAGTAAACATCCCATTTATAGCCTTTGTCAGAAAAATACCTGGTAAATGCAAACTCATAATTAATAATAGCACTTCTAAAATCAGTAATCCTTTCCGGTATCTCTCTCCAATAACCTTTAAAATCCTGACTATGAAGCATATTTTTTCGCACCACATAGAAGTATAACTGAATATGCTCCGGATATATCTCGTCTCCGCCGTCAAAATCAGCTTCACCTCTTTCTGTAATTCCCCAAAAATCAAGCTCCTGATTCTGATCCATTTTGGAAAACATTTCTTCCAGCGGGTAAAACGGTCCAAATATTGAATCATTAAGAAATATTATCTCGTCATATCGTTCCAGCTCATTTTCCACACTTAAATTGTCTAAAACATACGCGAAGGCTCCCGCATCATACCCAATATCTTCGCGTTCATAGATACGATCTGCCATTGAAAGCTTTTCCTTCTCACTCTGGGGCAAATCAATATTGCTTACCACGATCAAATCATCTGCTACACTTCGCAGCTTTCCAGCAAAATATGTAATATAATCATCAATTCTGCCACCTTTATCATATATGGCATATATGGCTAAACGCATATCCGCTTTACTCCTCATATACAATATACTCGCTCATGTCTCTATCCTTTAATAATCTCTCAACCTCTTCCACATGCGCCCGGGATAGAGCAATCACAATTCCAGTATTCGGTTTCTTCTCCAACTCCGATAGTGTATAAACCTTCTTTCCCCCAAAACAGGTATCCACTTTTTTATCGGAGACGATAAATCCCTGTACTTCTATGCCCTTTGCCTGCATATAAAGAAGGCATGCATAACCTATCTCTCCGCCTCCGTATATATATATCCCTTTATAACGGCGACAGAAATCTATTAATTTGGAATTTACGGACTTTATATTTTTAAATTCCTGTACTCCTCTGTCTCTATGAAGATTCCTCGCCAGTCTGCTCAACATATAGCAACAATTACTGATATACCAAGATGCGTACTCTTCTGTCATCACCGCTCCGCTGTAATATCCCTGGCTCTGAGCAATATATGGATATATTTTCTCTAATATTGATCCGATCAAACCTATATCATCAGTCGGCTGCAGTTTTAGATGCCTATACCAGTTTTCATTCTCAAATAACGGTTTCAGTGCATCTGTTCTACACCAAAATGCATTCCCATACGAAAATGGCAGTTTATGCTCGTTTACATTACAGTTAAGCTCTAATACATCGCACATCTGCACAATATAGTTACTACATAGTTTGTCTGATACAGCGCCAAATCTATATTCTGTATGTAAGTCCGGCGGGGACAGAAAGCCTAATCTTTTCTCCCTTTCAAACGTATCCAGTATGTTGTTGATATAAAATTCATTAGCGACAAGATTTCCCCATATCTGATCTGAGTAGGGTTCATTCCTCTTACTGTTGTTTATAACACACAGATACTCATACTGTCCAATCTCAGATAACTCCGCTATATTCATATCGGTCAAATGCATATATTTTTTTACCTTTAAACGGTGCTTATCCCCCAGAGTTTTTAGACGTTCAAGATTTGCTTCCCGATGCGCGCATATGACCACATCTATATATTCAGGTAATCCCCCAATATATGAAGCATATTTATCTATGGACTCTGACTCTAAACAAATGACAACACATAACACCCGCTTGGAATGAAATTCCTGAGTCATGTATTTCGTTGACAGACAAAAATCCAAATGCAATGACGTTCTTATATCATTTATATCATATCTTCTGATTAAATGTTTCCATATTAAATCTATATCATACTCCGTATTTTCACTGATGTATGCCAATGTCCTAGCAGCCGTTTCACCCATATTTGATGCGAGTACCAGTTCATGGGGAAAGGAAAAAACTTTCTTTTTTATCAAGGGGCATCTGTATTCAGATACAAGTCTTAAACTATCCATAAACACATAAGCCTGTGTTTCATTCTCTGATCTACAAAAACTTTCGCAGTCTATATACGAGCCTGATAAATATCCTAAACTGTTAAAATATGAAGTGAATCTTAATTCAAAATATTCTACTGCTTCAGAATAACAACCCGGTATCTGCAAATCTGACCAAAACTTCTTAAATCCTTCACTGTGAAGCATGTCCTGTTTTATAACAACAAAATAAGTCTGTATATGATATGGATACATAGCCGTCCCGTAATATGACCTTTTTATAGGTGTCTGTTCCGTAATACCCCAGAAATCAAATCCTTTCTGATCCATTATATCAAACATCTCTGTCAACGGATAAACAGGACCATAGCATGAATCGTTTATCAGCATTAATTCTTTATACTGAAAAACATTCTCCCAGCCTAAAAATGTTTCAAGCGTATCTTTGAAAGCTCCGCTGTCATATCCTCTGTTTTCCCTGACAAAAACAGCATCACAGCAAGAAGCAATTCTATCCAGATATTGCTCCTTCAACATTCCATTTACCGTGATTACAAGAGTCCTTGCCAGTTCCTTGATTTTTCCGGCAAAATAGAATATATAATCATCCAAACTACCTTTTTCAGCAACTACCACCAATACTGCCAGGCTATCTCGTACCATCTTCCCTTTTTCTCTATTACTTTCTAAGTTTCCAGTTTCACCGAGGCAACGCTTACTTTCTCAAATTACCTGCCAATATTCATCTGTAAAGATACCTTTATCAGCAAGCTCGTTCATCATAAACTGATAATTGCTAACATATAAGGATGCATACTCTGCAGTCATCATAATTCCACAATAATACCCCTGACTTTGTGCTGCATATTGAATAAGCCGCTCTATTTCTTTTTTTGATACGTTGCTATCCAAAAGCGGTTCGAATGCTCTTGTCCTGCACCAGAAAGAATTTGCAAAAATAAATGGCGGTTTGTCCACACTTAAATCAGTTTTAAAAAAGGTAGATAGATATGGAGGCGGAGAGGCCAGAACTCCCAGTAACGGCTCCCTTTCAAATGTATCAATTACCTGCCCGACATAAGCAGCATTTTTAACTGCATTTTCCCATAATAAATCACAAAGTGAATACTCCACCGTCTGAAAAGTCACATCCTGGTCCTTTTTTCTATCATATACATAACCAAGGTATTCATATTCCTTCAGTATATCTTTGTATGCTACAAGCAGTGTACTCATCTCACCATCCTTATTCTCCGATACCACCACTGCAATAGTATGCTCTGATCGCATCTCTAGTTTCTGCTTAATCAAACTCGCAATTTCTTCACTTGCTGCCACAATAAATATATCAATATAATTCGGCAATTTTATTATGTATTCCAAGCATTTATTTATCAAATTCCTGGAATTAAAGTAAGCAATCAGAGCAATGCTCTTATTGTACCACTGACAACCTTCTCCGTTTGTCTGAAAAACATAATCACGGTGTCGGTCTTTCCGCCAATCTCCCATATCAAAATTTTGGGTCAAATCTAATGTGACGTTCTTATCCATATATGCCCTCATACAATGAACTATCATTTCCCTATACAATAACTCAACAGGAAATCCAACCCAATACCGCTTTCCTCCTCAAATAACAATGCATTTCTCTTTAAAAGGATTTGATAGATATATTCACGAACAGATTTATCCATCGAGGACTTTACATTGAAATCCTCATTAAATTGTTTTACATCCATAGTCTCCAAATCAATTACAAGTACCTCACCGACATTCTGCAACATGCAACTCAATGAATTTTCACTACATTTAAAATACGGAACCACCTCGGTTGAAATACCATTTCGCAAATACTCTATATCACAAAGCTTCCTTACCTCCTGTTTGCCACGCTCCACCACATATAATGACTCACCGGAACCGGAAAGCAGGAACAAATTACCTCTCGCAGCACATATTCCTCTATAAGAGACAATACCATATTGATAATGACTGTCATAAGGTACCAGATACCTGTTCACAATCCCATCATGCCGATTCCAGCACACAATATCTGAAGCTCCGTTTAAAGTATACCAAAAATTCTGTCCATCGTATGTAATATGAAGAACATGGTGGTCAGGCAGTGTAATGTGCTCAATTGTTTTATTCATTACATTGGTAATATAAAGCTGGTTCGAGTCCGCTACCAAAGTATAAAAGCATTCATGATCCAGGGTTCCATGTCTCAGCCCAGCATGATCTGACCGCAGTTTCCACCATTCCTCCAGCGTCGGCGCATCTTCCTGATTCGCTAAACTCCACAAACCCTGTCCTCCATATACAGGTAACAAATATTCACGTTCATGGTGAGAAAAATGTTCCCACGAATTTGGATACCACCATGGCAGGCCTGACATTTCTTCCTCTTCCAAAATATGATATACCTTCTGCTCCCCGGTAATCAGGTCATAAGTATGCAGATATGAATTTCTCGCCGGAAGAAAGCAAATCTTATTTTGCATGCGAAAACAATGCAAATGCATGTTTTTTACATCTAACGGTATACCTATAAAAGGAATATGTTCAACAATCGTCCAAGTTTTTTTATCAACTGCAACCAGCGCATTATAATTGGTATTTGCAAAATAAATTATGTCCTCTGCCTCTACATAATCAGCTATGCTTAAAAACGCTCTGTATTCATTTATTCGGTCAAAATTGTTTTCACCTGCTACGGTGTCCCACTCCTCGCTTTTTTCTATCATAGCAATCATAATTGGCTTAGCTGCATCCTGAAACGGCTGCAATACAGCATTCATGTCTCCATAGTATATATCACAGGCTTCCACAGCACGATTAATATGGTCTGTTTCATCACAAATACCCCAACCACCTTCTCGAAAATCATCTAAAATTTTCTGATATCGCTCACCCAATTTCAACGATACCTGATTTAATACTTTTTTCATAATTGGCTGCGGTCTCCACCACAATAAAACAGAATCATGTATCTGTTCAAAAGCCGCCAGCATCTCTTCCAAATGATCCAAGGCTTTTTCACCGTATCTGGCATAGGCAACCGGATCATTAGCACACAAAACAAATTTTTTCCGGTTACCATCCTGTTTCAGAGTACATGAAACCCACTTTGCCGGCAATTCCTTATTTTCTTCCTGCACTTCAATTTGATCTATGGGTATCAACCCTACATCACAGGCCTGTTGCTCAATATTCTTGACATATTTACGCAATTGGGTTAATTGTCTTGCATAATAGGGATACTCATGCATACCCGTTTTCTTAGTATAATATAAATAACTTCCATATGCGTAAAAAAGCACTTCTTGATACCCTGACGGTATTGGAATCATAAAGCTTTCAAACAAAGCGCTGTAACCATCCTGAAACCATTCCTTAGGATATTTTTTATGATCCACCTGAATATAATCCAAATACTCTACCAGATAGTCCGACTCTTCCTCTGTGTACATCATAGCCAAATAATTAGCCCATTTCCAAAGCTCTGAAGACAATCTTTCCCAGTTTTCCTCCTCCATCAACTGATGGTCAAGCTTTAAATTACAATTTTCTTCCAGATAAGCTATCCCCATCTGAACTTCATCTATAAATTTTTCCCGCAGATTCCGAGTCTCATCCTCCTCTCCGTCATATTTACCCCGGCCAATATCCTTAGCCAACTGAGCTATTCTTCCAGTCATAGTAAAAAGTTGTCTCTGCAACTCACTTTCTTTTTCATCTCTAGGCAAATAATCCAGTGGAAAAATATCCAATCCCACCGTAAAAGGGCAGCCGTGAAACTGCTCCAGCCACTCTTTAGCAATACTGATGCCACTACCAGTATTAACACAGGTATGATATTGTTCATACCCCTCCTCTGTAAGAGGTCCCCGAACAAGATATCCCTCCGGCAACTCTCTGGGTAATATTTTCATCAGTTTATTATAATCCGGTCGTTTAACCCAGATATCCATGTCATCATCCCAAGGTACAAAACCCTCATGCCGTATAGCACCCAACAAAGTACCGTACGCTGCATACCATTTCAATCCATGCCGGTCACAAATTTCTGCGATTTTCTGCAACAATTCCATCTCGGCAGCCCAAACTGTCTTCATTGTAGTATCCAAATAAAATCCGTCACGAACCTCCTGTGAAAAAAAGCTCTCTTCAAATTCCAGCATTCTCTGTCTCCTCTCCCTATGCGAAATCTTCCATCAAGAATACTTACTATTGCACATCTAAAGTTTGTAGAGATGCGGCCACCCCGCAAAATCTTTCTCTGGTTTTCATTCTATATATCTGTCCTTCTTCACCCAGCCAAGAACCGCTGAAATAATGAATCGATACTGTATTCTCTGTAATATTTTCCGTGCCGCTGATATAATTGTAAGGATGAAAGAATTCTGACGCATACACGGTCATATCTTCAATTAACTGTGTTCGATTCTCAATCACCAAACCCTTACTCATCAAAGGAGTAGTCTCATAATATCCGCTTGCCTCTGTATTTAGCGCTCCATTCGGTAGTATAAACGGAATATCTTTGCGAAAATCCAATATCTCTCCAACTGTATTCAAGCCTTTGCAACACCCGGATCCGCCTCCAAAATTCACATGTCCCCATTCCTCCCGGGCACAAAATCCCGGCTGATAACGCATTGCATCCAGACTCTTAAGCAACTCAACATCTGTATCCAGATAAAATCCTCCATACTGATACAAAATCTCCAATCGGGCAATATCCGGAATAAATCCCCATCTTCCCGCCTCATACGCCTGTTTCGTATAAAGATATCTTCCAATATCATAATTCGATTCATCCCATCGAACTATCTCATAATCGGGACACTTTTCTCTCCATGTGTCAATACATCTCTGTAAATTCGGAGGCAAAGGTTTGCCGCCAAACCAGCAATAATGAATCACCTTGGGAATTAACGGTCTGTCACTCCGCCGCCAGACTCCCTCAATCCCGCTCTCTACTTTCTCAGACAACTGCATAACTGCCGCCAGATACACCTCTGTCTCACGCATCTGTGGTATCTGATCCAACTGTTCCAACACAGGGTAAAAGTCTCCATTCGTAATCATCACAACATAGCTTCCCTCCGAAAGCCGACTTAGATATTCAGGAGGATATACAGGAACTGATTTTAATTCTAACATTATATCCCGACCCTGTTTTGCGGGATTATTATCAATATAACAAATTACTTGTTCTTCCAATTTATACTTTTTGCAAAGATAAGGAATTAATATTCTTCCCATAGCTCCTGCACCAAAAAGAACAATCTTAGTTCCTGTAAGCTTTATATGATCAGCAAATTCTTGAAAAGATGCTCTTATTTTTTTCAATATTTCCCCCCGCAGTCGTTTACATTCTCTCTCCAGCAATAATATCTATAGTCATTATAACCTTAAAATTATTTTTCCACAAGACGAAAATGGCAGGGCTGCACACGTCAGCTCAAGGCGTCACAATACAACGATCTTATTTAAGTTTGCAATCTCCTTCGGCAATTGCTATAATGTAACTCATAACTGCCAAACATAACACATGACTACGTCTAACGAGGAGAACAATTATGAAAATACTGATGCTCACCTGGAAAAGCTTTGGAAATGAAGATATGGCTGCGGCCTTCAGACATCTGGGCCATCAGGTAGTCGAGCTCCCCTTCTCGGACAAGGGCGAGCGGACGGACGCGGAGCTGGAACAGGATATCTCTTCAGCAATCCATAACACTGCCCCGGATCTCTTATTTTCCTTCAACTATTTTCCCGTGGTGTCCATCGCCTGCAAAAAGGCGGGAGTTCCCTATGCAGCCTGGGTCTATGACAGCCCCTACGTGCGTCTCTACCACTATTCCATCAACTATCCGACGAATCATGTGTTCGTCTTCGACAAAGCCCAATATTTGGAGTTTCACCGGGCGGGCATCGGCACGGTAAACTATCTGCCCATGGCAGCCAATACCGGGAGGCTTGGCAGTATGAACGACTTTTCGGGATTTTGCAGGACGCAGTGGCACAACCGGCACGATATTGCCTTTATCGGTTCTCTATACACCGAAAAGCATCAATTCTTTCAGCGCATGGATAAGATATCTCCCTATACCAGAGGCTATCTGGAGGGACTCATGGCAGCCCAGAAACAGGTCTACGGCTACAATTTCATACAGGAGCTGCTGCCGCCTGCCATTATCGAGGACATGCAGCGCTCCCTGCCCATGCGGCCCGGAGCGGACAGCGTGGAGAGCGTAGAATACCTGTTTGCCCAGTATGTGATCAACCGCGAAATTACAGCCATCGAGCGAAAAGAACTGCTCTCGGCCGTGGCAGAACGCTTTGCGCTGGATCTGTACACTCCCGACCAGTCTGTCAATCTGCCCAACTGCACGAACCACGGCCCGGTAGACTATTATGATTACGCTCCCTATGTCTTTAAGACGGCCAGAATCAATCTCAACATCTCCCTGCGCAGCATTCTCAGCGGCATTCCTCTGCGGGCGTTCGATATCATGGGTGCAGGCGGTTTTCTGCTGACCAATTATCAGGAAGACTTTCTGGATTTCTTTACTCCGGGAGAAGATTTTGTGTTCTATGACAGCAAAGCTGATCTGCTGTCCAAAATCGACTATTACCTCCGCCACGAGGATGAACGGGCTCAGATCGCAGAAAATGGCCTGCAGAAAGTCTCTGCAGACCATACCTACATCCATCGTGCCGCCGAAATATTAAGTTGTCTGTAATAAACTGCCGGCATGGCTCCAAACAGCAGACCGGCGTCCTACTCCACCCAGTCTTCCAGCACACTGTGTTTTCCCAAGATCTCCCAAGGACAGGACTCGCCGGACACACAATACCTGCACCGCTCCATAGGAACCAAAAGCATCGCCTTCAGCATAGCGGTGTGCAGGGTCTCATCGTACAGATCGACGCCCTCATCCACCGGCAGATCCCTGCCAAACGCCTGATTAAAGTATTTGGTTGTGAAAGGCGCATAGCAGGGCGCTACCCTGCCTTCATGCAGGCAGGTGCAGGACGCCTGAAAACAACTGTAGAAAAAGTCTTCTTCTCCCTGAGGCGTCAGCGTCTGCGTCTTGTTGAATTCCGTGATCATCGGTGTGATGGTATAGGGAATCTTCTGTTCGTACAGGAATCTCTGAATCTCCTTCACCCTGTCCTCCAGCGGCGGATAATAAGAAATATGAAAAAACGCCATATTCTTTCGCATGATCTCTGCCAGCTCAGGCTCCATGCGGTCGATCAGCAGCCCGTTGGTCACCACCGTGACCACAGCCGCAGGATACAGTTTTCTCGCCAGTTCTATATATCTGCCCAATTCACGATTCAGCAGCGGCTCTCCTCCCAGTATCCGGATCACTCCGATATCGGCAATATACTTTCGCAACTGTTTAAAATCCGCTTCGAACTTCTCATAATCCGTAAACACCGGTTCAGCTACCAACGGTGAATAATGCGTACAGTACTTACAGTTCAGATTGCAGTGATCCGCCACATGGAACTCCAGATACGGCAGATACGAATCGGACAGCAGCGGCGTGATCAGGCAGGCCACCGCCTCCGGACGCTTCCTGACTTCCTCGCCAAGCCTACTCCCGTCATAAATATCCTGCACATCCACTCCGGCCCGCAACAGCGCAAGTACAAGCTCGTTCTGCTGCATATAATATTCCTTGGGAATAACGATGGCCGCCAGCTCCTGTGCGGCATATCTTCTGCCAAACTCCTGTACCGATATCTCCCCCTCATTCTGCGGACTGCCCAGAACGACAAACACGTCTACCGATACGGTTTCCCCACAGTCCTTTTCAAGCATCTCAGAATACTCACACTCCAGAATATCCTTCATCAGACAGCTCCATTTGGAGCTGCCAAAAACAGCAACATGCAGCATCGACATATCCCCCTATAAAAATGATAACAGATCGCGGTGCAGTTCTTCCGCTCTGGCCTCCCATGTATGGGAAACCGCCGCCAATTCATACCCGGCAGAGGCAATTTTCTGTAATCTGTCCTCATCCGCCAGCAGATCGGCAATCCTCTGCGGAAGCGCAGACAGGCTCTCCTTCGTCAGATCAAAAGATACCCACGCTTCAGGATTAAGTATCTCCTCCAGATACCCTGAAGTCTCAGATACTGCCACCGCACCGGAAAGCATTGCATTGAACACCCTCTCATGACTTCCGTCCTTAAACCATGGCAAAGTGTTCAAAACCAGCTTGCTGTCCTGCATCATGGACAATATCTCCCCGGGAGACACTCTGCCGCCGTAATGCACATTGGGCAGACTGATCCATTCACAGCTTCCCCATCCGTCGCCATACAGTTCCAAGCGAATCCCCGCCTGAGCAATAGAGCGAACAATCTGTTCCCGATACCGGGAACTCACCACCCTCTCAAGAGGAGAGCAGGTAGAGATAAAACGCCGGAGCTCTTCATCCGAAAGACGGATACCCTCCCGGCAAAGCTCCTGCTCAAGAACGGACTCCACCGTATCCTCCGGGCAGTCCAGAAGCCGTTCCATGCTCCTGTCCCATATCATCTGCGCAGGGAAGTCCCATCCGGAGAAATCTATCTGCGCAGGTATATGATCCGCCAACAGACTGCCCGCGTACAGGATATCAATGCTTCGCCCGGACACCAGAGCCGGATTCGGACACATCAGAGTCCCCCCGTGCGCCAGAAAGCCGTTGGAACCGATATTCGGATAAAAGCGGTTGACATAATTCATATGATTGCGGTCAATACACAGCGCGATACCGTTTGCAGGCATGCGCATCAAGATATTGTGATACCAATAGGGATGATCTACGAATATATTGATACAGGGAATACCCAACGTCTCCCACATATTTTCTCCCGAAGGAGTAGTCATACCAAAAAACGTACTGTTGAAGGCGACCATGGCCGTAACCGGTCCCTCTTTCATATATTCGTAAAACCGGCTCAGGCTCTTCGCACTCTCGCGCAGGTCAAAATCAAATATTTCATAGCCCAGCTTCAAAAATCCCTTTTTGAGCTCATCACTGAACAGATTAATGGTATCCAGTTCGCCCTGAAAGAGCACCAGTCTCTTTTGAGCCAATTTTCTGTAGATGGCCTGCAGTTCACCGGTCACATCAGAACCCGGCAGGAGCAGATCCGGCCTTACCTTCAGCTGTGCGTCAAACAGCCTTCTGGCCTCCTCCGCCTTATCCGCCTCCAGCAGCAGCTTCAACTGCTCCTTCAGTTCCCGGGTCTCGGCTTTCTCCTGGGATACTCCCACAGCCGTCTCGCACAGGCGCAGACCGTTTGCCAGGGCAAACACATAAAACATCTGCTCCGAAAGAAAACCGTACACACGCCTGTGATAATCGTCATAACCGCTGACGTCGATCTCGTCTGACGCCTCCGCAAAAATATTGAACAGCCACTCCGCATATGCTTTTAAGATCTCCAGCCGCGTCACCACCAGATTGCCCCAATAATAGATCGTTCCGGACATGGCTGTGTCCCAGGCTTTTGCATAAAAGGGATAAAGCCGTTTGAGCGCCCGCTCCACCGCATCCAGATCCCTAATGTTATGACTCATGCCAAAATGCTCATAATAGTTATTCCCCTCGCAGTCCGCATGCTTGGGGACGATTGCATCACAATGCTCCAGCAGGTCCAGATATTCTCCCTTTCCCATGGCCTGCATTTTGGAATTGATAAAATATCTCCTGTAATGACACAGTCCTGCATAGTCCAGATCATGAACATTCTGCCATATCCAGAAAAGTCCTGTAAGCTCTCCATAGAGAAAATTCAGATCAGAGATATTCTCTCCGGTATCATCGCCCAGATATCCCATATCCGGCTTTCCGTATTTCCCCACATGGAGCGGTACATAAATGGGATTATCGGGCGGATTAAATTTTACATGCGTGGCCACAAAAACTGTCAGTGCATTATTCAGATCACGCTCCGACAACGCGATGAGTTCCCGGGCGCGCCGCTCCCAGGTATATTCTGCCGACGCCCTGCGATACGCGTTTGCCGCAATCTCCTCCCTCAGTTCAGGATGCTCCAGCAGATTCCGGATCTTGCCCGGCAGCTCTTCCAGACGGTTCAATTCAAAACAGACAAGCTCTCTCCCCTCCTGCATATGATCTCTCAGATACTCTGTCTCCTCCGTGAGACATACAGCTCCTGAGAGCATGATATTGGCGATCCGCTCTGTCATACCCGCCTTATGCCAGCTCATGATATTCAGGCCGATCCTGGCTTTGCTCAGCTCTTCCAGCGACTCCTCCACCGTTACATAAGGATGAATCACCAGATTATCTCTGCCCGGACCCTGATAATCCCGCCAGCTCTCCCCATATACATGCAGGGAAAATCCTGCCTCCAGTACCGCAGAGACCACAGCATTGCGAAAATGTCCGATCACCGCCCTGCATGCCGGCTTCAAAGCACAGCTCAGACGCACAAATTCCTCTGCCTCCGTTTCCCTGCCCTTGTCCAAGAGCAATTGTGATAGTCCCTGCTCGAAGGTTTCTGACGGATGCTCCAGCATATAGTCATAAAACTCCCGCTGCATACCCTCAAGGCTGCCGGCCTGATCCGAAAAATGGTTTCCCACAAAAACAATATCATAAGGCCGTTCCCGCTTCGAACATTCCTGCTTCAACCCGTCCGCAGGCTCCCCGGCGCCCGCATCACGCAACTCCTCCTGCAGCCTCCGGCGCACTCTTCCCCCCGGCGGAAACTGGATGGCGTTTGGCGTGTGATAATAATCCCTGATCAGCGCCGCATAGTTTGCATCCTGACACAGGATATAATACTCCTCCGGCAGATTGCGGAGAACCTTCTCAAAACGCAGCGGATTATCAAACCAAAACTGAAACTTAGGGCCTCTGATCCGACGGAAAAAATCTATCTCCAGCGCTTTGCTCTGAAACCCCACCACGCCTTTGCATACGATATTCTGCAGCTTTTCATGCTCCGAAAAATTCTCATCTATCAGAATGACAGCCTGCCCGTTCTCAGCCAGTCCGTCAGACAGATCATCCGCAAACCCCTGCAGCACTCCCCCGCAGGTGTCATCCCCCCGCAGCACAATAAAGGGAGCGGTCCTCCCGGCATACCTTTCGTACTCTCTCCCGTCAGACAGAAAACGATCCACCCTCTCCTGAAAGACCTGAAATATTCCTCTACTCTGCATATACTCACAAAACAGGCTAAATACCTGATCAGTCATTCCAATGTCATGCAGACTGTTCAGATGATAACGTACCATGTATGCAAGCGTACATGCCGCCTGCCCGTCGTCCGACGGCACACTCTGCTCTCTCCCAATACCATTCTTTCCAGCGGCATCGATCAACTCACACTTATTCGTCTCACGAACCAACCTGCATAACAGCTCATAATTTGTCAGGGCAGACAGGCCCTGATTAAATGCTCCCGTCTCCCTGATCAGCGCCTTTGGAAAAAGCAGCGCATCAACAGTTTGGGAAATGAGCCCGAATACTCCGGCATAATCTGTTTTCTCAATACCTGTCCCCTCTGAAACAAACAGAACCGGAAAGCCCCCATCAACAGTTAAACCCGCTCTCTCCTGACGGACGGCGGCATTCAGCAAGCTCTCCTCCGCCACCGTCGAATGCAGTACAAATGCTATATAGGAAGTTTTTGTCTGCACCAGACAGCGGTTCTTCAATTCCGCGTTCTCAAATTCCACATCATCCAGTTCAAATATTGTCAATTGTCCTGATTGTTTCTCGGTCATGATCCCCTCCGGCTACTTTTTCTGATCATATCTTTATTAAATTGACAGCGCAGTCCATGAATGGAAAGAAGGGAGGCTGACAATAGCCAACCTCCCTTTATATATTTCTTTATCTGTACTTTCACACTTAGCCGAGCAGAGAGAGTACACCCTGATTTGCCTGATTTGCCTGTGCCAACATGGACTGTCCTGCCTGAGCAAGGATGTTATTGTTGGAGTACTTAACCATCTCTGTAGCCATATCGGTATCACGGATAGCGGACTCTGCGCTGGTGGTGTTCTCAACAATATTATCAAGGTTGCTGATGGTGTGCTCAAGTCTGTTCTGTACTGCACCAAGGTCGGAACGCTGCTTGTTCAGTGCTGCGATAGCATTCTTACAACTGGTGTTCAGAGCGCCTGCCTTTGTAGCTGTCGTTGCGTTGCCGGAAAGCCCAAGGCCGGAGCAGTTCATAGCAGTAATTACCAGATTGATGTGCTGATTGGTCTCTGCACCCACCTGCAGATCTACGTTAGAGCAGGAACCGGTGAGCAGGTTCTTCTCATTGAAGGTCGTGGTAGAAGCAACACGGTTGATCTCGCTCATCAACTGCTGAACCTCGCTGTTGATGTAGCTGCGATCGCTGGTGGTCAGTGTACCATTCTCGCCCTTAACTGCCAGCTCATTGATACGCTGCAGCATATCATGAACTTCGTTCAAAGCACCTTCTGCTGTCTGCACCATGGAGATAC
>CANCYO010000038.1 GCA_947382415.1 uncultured Lachnospiraceae bacterium
ACCAGAATCCCAAGCCCTGTGTTTGCATCGCCAAACAAAGCCTCGCCCAGCCGCATACCGCCCTCAAGCAGCAGCGTATGTGCGATGGGATGATGGTCATTGTATGCCCCGCTCTCTATCTGTCCGGTCTGCACCGTGACATCATAGGCGCAGATTCCGGGGTAATAGGCCAGATAACAGGGCAGCCAGCACAACAGGATCAGTCCGCTACACAAGAGCCAAAACTGCCGGGTATTCCCGCGAAACCAAGGCTTCCCGCGCATACTCTTCCTGCATATACTCTTCCTGCCTGCGCCGGTCCCGTCTGCATGTTCTTCCTCCCGGACAGAGAATCTGTCACGCAGACGCTTCAGGATATCCGCCAGAAACATTCCCAGAACTCCCAGACACACGCTCCCGAGTACGCAGGACAGCAAAAGACGCAGCACATATTCTCCCGTCCAAACGATATTGCCCTGTGCGGCCAGCGATCTTCCGGTAAACTCAAAAAAACAGAACAAAAAACCGATGACACCAAAGATTACACTGTACCTTCTATTGATTTTGCTGATCTGAAAAGTCTTACCGCAATTCATTCCAAAGCCCTTTTGGCATCATAGACCCGGTTGAGACGGTACTCAAAATCCCGCCTGTCCTTGGCAGCCATCACCTCCAGGATCATACCCGCAAAAAAGGACAACAGCCCCGCCAGCACCATAAAACCGCATACGATCAGAGTCGGGAACCGCTCCACCAGCCCAGTCTCCAGATATTCAATACCCACCGGAACAAACACTGCCGCGGCCACTGCGATCAGCACAAAACCCAACAGACCGAAAAAACGCATGGGCTTGTAATTTTTATAAAGCTGCAGCATCTTGCGTATCACCTTTACGCCATCGCTGTAGGTGTTCAATTTGGACACGCTGCCCTCGGGTCTGTCGCGGTATTCCACCACCACATTTTCCACCTGCATATTGTAATTCACGGCATGGATCGTCATTTCCGTCTCAATCTCAAACCCCTTGGAGAACACGGGAAAGGTTTTGACAAACTCATAGCTGAAAGCTCTGTAGCCCGTCATGATATCCTTGATATCCGAACGGAACAGACTGTTGATGCCCGCCCGCATCAGACTGTTGCCGAAATTGTGAAAAGGTCTTTTATTTTCCGAAAAATAAGTCGAGGAGAGCCTGTCCCCCACTACCATGTCCGCCCCGCGTTCCAGCACCAGATTCACCATCTCTCTGGCACACTCCAGCGGATAAGTATCGTCCCCGTCGATCATCAGGTAGCACTCTGCCGCGATCTCACGAAACATCCTGCGCATGACATTGCCTTTGCCCTGTTTGTATTCATTCCGCACGATGGCGCCGCACTCCGCCGCAATCTGCGCCGTGCGGTCCGTGGAATTATTGTTGTAGACATAGACCGCCGCCTCGGGCAAAGCCTGCCGCACATCCGAAACCACTTTGGCAATGGTCTTTTCCTCATTGTAGCAGGGTATCAATACCGCAATTTTATCCATGGTCATACCTTTCCGTTTACCTTCCATTCATTTCATGCATTACCACTATTTTATCACGATTATTCTTTTACAGCCACTATTTTTATGAATAATGTTATGCTATAATGAAAAAGCCAAAATTTTAAAAAAAATTATACTACTTCAGATCATGCAAAAAGGGGCAGAGCGAATGAGGCAGACAACTTCCCGTTTCTATCATTTTTCCTGCAAGTTCATACTGATATTGTCTTTGCTGTTCACAGGACTTCTCTTTGTATCAGGCTTTCTCTTCACCTGCTATGCCGACGATATGGTGAGCCAGCAGGTACGGACCGCAGTGGACAATCCCTTTATTCAGATCGCAGGCACGGGGCTTTTACTGGTCCTGACGCTCCTGTGCTGCCGGCTGTTTGGCAAAAAACCTGCTGTGGGCAAAAAAATTCTGCTGATTCTGGTCTTTGGATGGATCGCTCTGCTGGGCGGGCTTCTCATCCTCTTTGGCAGAACCGCCCCCGCCGCAGACGCCTGGTCCGTCTATTCCGCAGCGGAGAGTCTGGCAATAGGTGACACATCTGTCATACACCCTACAGACTCCTATTTATCTTATTATCCCCAACAGGTGGGACTGATGGCATTTTTTGAAATTCTGATACGCCTCTGGAAGCTCCTGCCCACGGATCTGCACGCCTATCACTTTATCAAATGTCTCTATGTAGTATTGACCTGTATCATCGTTTATTATCAATATGCCACCGTACATCTTCTGTGGGAAGACGATAGGGCGGATTGTATCTATCTGATCCTTGCCGGAATGAATCTTCCGCTGATCATGTACAGCTCCTTCGTCTACGGCGAGACCCCTTCCTTTGCGGCCCTGTCCGTGGGACTTTATTTTCTGATAAAATTATTTAAATCAGACTTATTAAAACACCGCAGCCTGCTCTATGGACTGCCCAGTCTTATTATGCTCACGCTTGCGGTGATGCTGCGCAAAAACTCTCTTGTGATCATCATAGCCGTAGTTCTGGTGACGGCGCTGGAAGCGCTCAAAAACAAACGCCCCCGGCTGCTTGTTTTCGCCGCTCTGTGCGCGGCCTGTTCTCTCACCATTCTGCCCGCAACGCAGAAATTTTATGAACTGCGCTCAGGCAGCACACTGCGCTCAGGCGTTCCCGCCATGTCGTATTTTGCCATGGGTATGCAGGAATCCTCCCGCGGAAACGGCTGGTACAACGGTTTTAACTTCAACACCTATCAGGAGTCGGAAATGGATGCCGCCGCTGCCGCGGATATCAGCAGACAGTTTATAAACGAACGCGCAGATTACTTTCGGGAGCATCCCGACAAGGCTCTGGACTTCTATTGGAACAAATATCTCTCCCAGTGGGCGGACGGCACTTACGCCAGCAGACAGGCCACTCTGGCCACCCTGGGCGGACGGCATCCTCTGGTGGAATCCTTCTATTCCGGCGCAAACAGCCGCTTTTATATCGGGTTCTGCAATCTTTATCAGACCCTGATCTGTCTGGGCTGTTTTGTGTGCATGCTCACGGCCCTTTTGCGGAAAAAGGAGCTTTGCCTCTATGAATATCTCGGCATGATCGGAGTCTTCGGCGGCTTCCTGTTCCATATGATCTGGGAGGCCAACGCCCGCTATATTTTCCTCTATGGGCTATTGCTTGTGCCCTACGCAGCCTGCGGTATTTCCCGGATCAGTAATAATGCCGTCCTTGAAAGATTCCGTAAAAATAATACAGACCACAGGTCAGATGCCACAGAAAAGCCAACGACTGCAGCGTGATCAAAATACGGTTTTTCCCCGCGGACACGGCCCGTATAAGCACTGTCACCGCGCCAAAAAACGCGAAAAAGATACCGTACATGTAGCCCCATGAAAAATTAAAATCAGGTGCGCGGAAACCCTTCTCATACAGGAAAAAGGTCATGGCAAAGCTCATGAGATAAAACTGCCAGGAAAACCGGTACAGGGTATTATCCTTTAATTCCTTCCGGTTCAGCACAAGCACCAGAATCGGGAATCCCGCTGCCAGCCCCACTGCCAGTGGAATATTGTCACAGTAGAGCCGCCAGATACTTCCCAGACAGAAGCCGATACCGCCCTCCGCCCCCTCCTGGGGCACAAATACTCCCTGAAACTGATAGAGCAGATCCGCAAAGGTCGGCAGAAATGTTAGCCCCAACAGAAATGTATTTTTAAAATTCTTAAATCGGGAACGAAACAGCCTGTACAGCATGATAAGCCCCGCCGTACCCACCAGTACGATGGTGAAGCTTGGCTTCGCCATTGTGGACAGCAGCAGAAAAATTGAAAAACAGATATAATCCCGTATGTCTCCACCCTTTTCATAACTGTCAAGCAGTTTCACATACCACAGAAACGCCGGTATCGCAAAGGGTCTGGCGGCCATATAAGTGGCGTTGTGAAACGGATTGGCCGTAAACACACCCAGATAATTGTACTTGATGCCGGGCAGATAGATCCCTGTGGGCGGATATACCATAGAGATAAAAAACAGCCCCACTGCCAAAACGCTGACACATGGTCCTGCCAGCCATCCCCACCTGCCAAAACGCTCTCTCAGACCCGCAAGCGTCAGCCTGTTCAGCGCAAATTTTGTCACCAGAACCGCAAGGGAGTTCAACAGAGTCGTCGCAAGCGCCATGGCAGCCTCCGGCCCAAGGAACAGGTGAAAAAGAGCCGCCAGCTTAAAGAGTATCGGATAGGGAAAACTATACCCGCTGTCCAGCCCCTGCATCTCCAGAATATACGCTTTCATATCGGAAGTGTAAAGCCCGCTCCCCGCCATGCTCTCCACACACTGCCTGTAAAACAGCGTGAACGTCACTGCCAGTACGCCCAGTAAAAGCAACGCAAATATTGCGGCATCTATGAATTTATCGGTTTTTTCATTACGTTTTTTCATTTTCTATAAATTGCCTCTTTTTTCCAGTAACTTCTTGAAAAATTTATAATATCCGGCCTTGAGATTAAATTGCAGCTCAGAGAAATTCTGCCGGTTTCCTATGGGCTGAAACTGTATAAACCCAAAATGCGGATATTGATGAACAGCAATGTCGATTCCTTTATAACTCCCTTTTCTGATAACCTGTTCTTTCACGCCAAATGCATCAAACAATTGTGAATACAATGCTAATTACCTGACCGACATGACTGCGGCCTCACAGTCGTCTATTTCAACATGTCGTTTGCATTCATGTAAGATATAATCAGGTCTATAACTGTCTGTTTTATAAGTTCTTGCGCATTGCAATAACATCATGGTGATTTTTATTTGATGAACCGTTAAAATTGTCTCCCATTCTTTTTTTACAGCATCAGACAATTCTTCCCAATACCAGCGTTCCGGTCTTGCCATTCTATTACAGGGAATATTTTTCGTATCAACAGGAATATAACCATCCATAGGTCTATATCCTCTCTCTCCACAAAACATTTTTAATCCCTTCTCAGCTTCTTCTGAAACATATATCCCGCTATCCCGCAGCATTTCACAAAATACAGAAGCCGTCGTCAATGCCAGCTGCGCATTATTTGAGCAGGCTTTTACCGATACGCCTATCTTTTCATTTCCGCCGTCACTGTAGACGGCATCTATAAGAATATCCGATTTAGACCCGGTAATCCTCTCACCATTCTCATTATAAATAGCTGCTCCAACTCCGGCTGTCGCCAAACCTCCAAGCCAATAAGCTTTTACTCTGCATATCTGTCTTCCCTTGTCCTTTGAAATATGCTTTATCAACGCAAGGGCAGGATTTCCACGATAGATATTCGGTTTATTGCATTCAATCATGTCCTTCATTCATAGGCTCTAATGCCATGCCTTAATCCTCCCCGTTTATTTGTCTTAATATCTCTTCCGCGATCGCTTTGGCCAGAATAGGCGGAACTGCATTACCAATGGCTGTTCTGATATCTCCCCACTTTCCGCAAAATACAAATTCATCCGGAAAGGACTGAATTCGCGCTGCTTCTCTGATCGTAAGAGATCTTGTATCAGCAGGATGCACATTTCTGCATCCGGAGATCATGCTGAAATTCGTACCAATTGTCGAACATGGCTCATCCCACACATTTCTTTTATATGTAGTGTTAAATCCGCTTGGCGGTCTCAGTTCAGGATCTTCATTTTCATGAGCACTATGTCCTTCCGGCACATTCTTGAGCCATTGAATAACATGTGCGGGATGCTCTATCGCCCAATGCAGCGGATCAACCGGTGACCTTTCACCGCTCTCAAGAGACTGTAGATCCTCTGTGGCATCTTTAAAAGTTTTTATTCCTCTTTTGTTTTCTGTTCCAAATTCCACTTTGCGCGTAATATCATCCCTGATACCTGTCAATATTACCCTTTCTCTTGATTGAGGTACTCCATATTGATAAGCGTTCACGATTCTTTTAACAATAGAATATCCTTGCTCTGAAAAAGCTTTCTCTATAACATCTATAAACAGTCTCCCGTTTTCATCTTTCATGGAAGTCATTAAAGCTACATTTTCCATAACAAAAACTTTAGGCCTTATAATCGAAACAATCCTGACATACTGCATATATAATTTATTGCGTTCATCGTCGGGATTCCTCTTACCGGCCAAACTAAACCCCTGACAGGGAGGCCCCCCGACAATAATATCGATTGTTCCAAACTCCTCCTTCCACTCATTCAAGTCTTTATCGCTGATGTTGCGTATATCTTTACCAAGCAGTTTCGATTTGGGAAAGTTTTGTGAATATATATAATTTGCCGATTCCGAAATATCCACATGCCCCACCAAATCAACTCCCGCAGCCTCAAATCCCAGAGTCATTCCACCGCAGCCTGAGAAAAGAGCAATTCCTTTTACTGCGTTTTTCTTCTTAACCGCCATAGCAGCTTCATATAACTTTGATAACTCCTTTGAATATTTGCTGGAATAGTTCATGTTTCCGGTTAAAGCCGAATACTGCCGTCCATCCTTTATAATTGGCGGTAATTTCTTTTTAGTTTTTGAATGCTGAATCCGTTTTTTCTTTACATCCAAATCTCCCTGATCAATTTTTACCACAGTCTCTCTCAACACACTGCTCAGCTTATTGATCTCCGGCTCCATCGGTACCTTCCGGCCTGATTCCCATGCCGATATCTGCGCTTTGGAAAACCCGCTGAACTCGGCCAGTTTAGTCTGACTGATACTATATTCCACGCGAATCTTTTTTATATCGTCATACCCAATCATAAGTATACCTCTCTGAATCATATATCAATTCCTGCCAATTTGAGCCTCTACCACATACGCCTGTACTCTCCGGGCGTCGTGCCTTCCACTTTCTTAAACATCCTGGCAAAATAATTGGCGTCCCGCATCCCGCATTCATGGGCGATCTCGTCGATGGACTTATCCGTAAAGCGAAGCTGCTGTTTGGCCCGGGTGATGCGCACCTGCAGGAGATATTCGGTGACAGACCCGCCAAACTGTTCCTTAAAAATGCGGGTCAGATAATATTTATTGATAAAAAAATGTTCTGCAAGCATATCCAGCGATATCTTTGACGCATAATTCGCGTCCAGATACTCCTTCACCGCCTGCAGATTCTGTCTCTTGGCGGCGCTTCTGTGCCGGTCCGCTCCCCTGTCCGCGCCGCATTGCGCCGTATGAAAGCTCTGCTCCATGAGCAAGGTCAAAAGAGAGGTTAATTTCTCACAGATCTGCATATCCTTACTGTAAGCATTGGAGGAAGCTGCGGCATAAATCTCATCCATCAGCTTTTCATAAGCAGCCCCGTCCTCAGGCGTCAACACAGCCCGCGCTCCGCGCTCCGCGTATTTCCCGTAAATGCCGCCCATATTAGGCCCGTAAAAATGCACCCACTTCAATCTCCAGAGCGATTCCCGGCAGCTGTGGGCATAGGGCTTATGACAGTCCACAAACACGCAGTCTCCCTGCTTCAGTGCGTGTCTCTCGCCCTCGTACTCCAGCACGCCCTCCCCCGACAGCACCATAAAAAAAAGATAGGAGGACAAATTGCTGCGCCTGCTGGTGTGAGGCTTCTGCGCCTGCAGTTCCCCCACCTCCTGTAAGTGGAGCAGATTGGCCTTGGCAAAATCCGAGGGCGTATATATGATACGATTGGATCTCACCAATGTCCCGTCAAACAGCGTAGGATTCATACCGCTCCTCCTCGTATAATAAGTTTGTACGCACTTGTATGCTTCATATTATCACAAAAGTCAATATAATGCTAGTAATTCTCAAAATATGCCCTTAAAATAGCACTGTCAAACCTGTAAAATATTCCAGAAATCCAAAAACCGGAGGTTATTTTCATGAAAAAAGCATTGATTACAGGAATCACCGGGCAGGACGGCTCCTATCTGGCAGAATTCCTGCTGGAAAAGGGCTATGAGGTACACGGCATCATCCGCCGCGCCTCCATCTCCAACACAGCCCGCATAGATCATCTGATCGCAGCACATGCTGTCACGCTCCACGACGGAGACCTGACAGATTCCTCGTCCCTGATCCGCATTATCGGTCTCATACAGCCCGATGAGATCTACAATCTGGCCGCACAGTCCCATGTGCAGATCTCCTTTGACGCACCGGAGTACTCCGGCGACGTGGATGCCATCGGTGTGCTGCGCATCTTAGAGGCCGTGCGTATTCTGGGACTTGCGCAGAAAACCAAAATCTATCAGGCTTCCACCTCAGAACTCTTTGGCAAGGTGGAGGAGATTCCCCAACGGGAAACCACTCCCTTCCATCCCTACAGCCCCTATGCGGTGGCCAAGCAGTACGGCTTCTGGATCGTCAAAGAATATCGGGAAGCGTATCACATGTTCGCCGTGAACGGAATCCTGTTTAATCATGAATCCGAGCGCCGCGGCGAAAACTTTGTCACCCGTAAGATCACTCTGGCGGCAGGCCGCATCGCAGAAGGTCTCCAGGATCATCTGGAGCTGGGCAATCTCGATTCCCTGAGAGACTGGGGATATGCCAAGGACTATGTGGAATGTATGTGGCTGCTTCTGCAGCACGACACGCCCGAGGACTTTGTCATTGCCACCGGCGAGCAGCACACAGTCCGCGACTTTACACAGAAAGCCTTCGCCGCCAACGGCATCACACTTCGCTTTGAGGGGAGTGGCCTGGACGAAAAGGGATATGATGCCGAAACCGGAAAGCTTCTGGTATGTGTAAACCCCGCATGGTTCCGTCCCACCGATGTGGACAACCTTCTGGGCGACCCCACCAAGGCCAAAACCCTGCTTGGCTGGAATCCCCGGAAAACCCCCTACGAGGAGCTGGTACGCATCATGGCCGAGCATGACAGAAATCTGGCCAGACAGGAGGCAAAACTCTTATGACAGAAAACTGCATAAACTCCAAAAACTCTATCATGGAAAAGGACTCCAAGATCTACGTCGCAGGACACCGGGGCATGGTGGGCTCCGCCATTATCCGTGCCCTTCAGTCCCAGGGCTATAGCAATATCATAACCCGCAGCCACAGCGAATTAAACCTGTGCAGACAGACTGAAGTAGAAGCGTTCTTCTCCGATGAAAAACCTGAATTCGTATTTCTGGCGGCAGCCAAAGTAGGCGGTATTGTGGCAAACTCCGAAGCGCTGGCGGACTTCATGTACGACAATATGATGCTGGAGATGAACGTGATCCACTCCGCCTGGCTAAACGGCTGTAAAAAGCTGCTGTTTCTGGGGTCCTCCTGCATTTATCCCCGCATGGCTCCCCAGCCCATGAAGGAAAGCTGCCTTTTGACTTCCGCTCTGGAGCCCACCAACGAAGCCTATGCTCTGGCCAAGATCTCCGGCCTGAAATACTGCGAATACCTCAACAGACAGTGCGGCACAGATTATATTTCCACCATGCCCACCAATCTCTACGGACCTAACGACAACTACCACCCCACTCACAGCCATGTGCTGCCCGCGCTGATCCGCCGTTTTCACGAGGCGAAAGAAGCCGGGCTGAACAGCGTCACCTGCTGGGGCAGCGGTTCCCCCTTGAGGGAATTCCTCTATGTAGATGATCTGGCTGACGCCTGTGTGTTCCTGATGAACAATTATTCCGGCAACGAGACCGTAAATGTGGGTACAGGTAAGGAGCTGACCATCCGCGAGCTCACAGAGCTGGTGGCAAAAGTCATAGGCTACGAGGGCGAAATACAATGGGATGCATCCAAGCCCGACGGCACTCCCCGAAAGCTTCTGGATGTGTCCAAATTGGAGAATCTGGGCTGGCATTACCGCACGGAACTGGAAGAGGGCATCCGTCTGACCTACGAAGACTTCCTGAACAATCCCATGCGCGCCGAGCGCTGATATGATTTTCCGCAAAATACTGAACGCAGAGAGGTATGCTATGAATATTATTCTACTGTCAGGCGGTTCCGGGAAAAGGCTATGGCCTCTTTCCAATGACGTCCGCTCCAAACAATTTATCAAACTGTTCAAAGGCCCCGACGGGGAGTACGAATCCATGGTACAGCGCGTCTACCGCCAGATCCGCACTGCGGATCCAAACGCCGCCGTCACCATCGCCACCTCCCGGACACAGGCGTCCGCCATTCACAATCAATTGGGACCGTCCGCCGGCGTCTGCGTGGAGCCCTGCAGAAGAGACACCTTTCCCGCCATCGCCCTGGCCACCGCCTATCTGCACGAAATAATGGGAGTCGGGAGAGACGAAGCCGTTGTGGTATGTCCTGTTGACCCTTTTGTGGAGCAGGATTATTTTGAAGCGCTGAAAGAGCTTGGGGAGCTGGCGTCCTCCGGCACTGCGAAGCTGGCGCTGATGGGCATTGAACCCACCTATCCCAGCGAAAAATACGGCTATATCATCCCTGAGAACACCTCCAATGTGAGCAGAGTCAGAACCTTTCGCGAAAAGCCTGACGCCGCCACAGCCCAGAGCTACATTGATCAGGGCGCGCTCTGGAACGGCGGAGTATTCGCCTACCGCCTGGGATATGTGCTGGACCGTGCCACAGAACTCCTGAACTACACAGACTATCAGGATCTGTTCAACCGCTATGACTCGCTGACCAAAATCAGCTTTGATTACGCGGTGGTGGAAAAGGAATCCGACATACAGGTACTGCGTTTCCATGGACAGTGGCGGGACATCGGAACATGGAATACTCTGACGGAGGCCATGGACGAAACCTGCGTGGGTAAAGCCATCCTAAATCAGACCTGCGAAAATGTACATGTGATCAACGAACTGGATATGCCCATTCTGTGCATGGGCCTGAAGGACATCGTAATATCCGCAAGCCCCGAGGGAATCCTGGTGTCCGACAAGGAACAGTCCAGCTATATCAAGCCCTTTGTGGACGCCATCGATCAGCAGATCATGTTTGCCGAGAAATCCTGGGGGAGTTTCCGCGTTCTGGACGTGGAGGAAGAAAGTCTTACCATCAAAGTCACTCTCAATCCCGGCCACCGGATGAATTACCACAGCCACGAGAGACGGGACGAGATGTGGACCGTCATCTCCGGCCGGGGCAGAACCATTGTGGACGGCATGGAACAGCCCGTACAGGCAGGAGACGTGATCACCATGCAGGCGGGCTGCCGCCACACGGTCATCGCCGATACAGAACTCAAAATTATGGAGGTTCAACTGGGCAAAGATATCAGTGTCCACGACAAAGTGAAACATGAACTGGAAGAATAAACCTATCTTGCGAGCAGAGCCATTCCTGCGAGCAATGCCCTTCTTGCTTATGCCCACCGGCAAAGACTATCTCTGGGGCGGCAACCGCCTGAACACCGACTTTCATAAAAATCTCCCTCTGGACCCGTTGGCCGAGACCTGGGAGTGTTCCACTCATCCGGACGGCCCCAGCACGGCGGCAGACGGTGAACATCAGGGACAGTCCCTGCGCCGGATCCTGGCAGAGCACCCGGAGTATCTGGGCAGCCGCCACATGTCCTCCCGTGAGTTCCCCGTGTTGGTGAAGCTCATCGACGCTGCACAGGATCTGTCCGTGCAGGTTCATCCCGACGACTCATTCGCGGCCTCCGTGGAAAACGGTGCGTTGGGAAAGACTGAAATGTGGTATGTGCTGGATGCCCGTCCCGGAGCGCATCTGATCTACGGTTTTACGCAGGACATGGACATGTCTCTCCTGAAGCGCAGTCTGGAACAGGACACCATCGAAAAATATCTGCAGAAAATACCCGTGCACAAAGATGACGTATTCATGGTAGAGCCCGGTACTGTCCACGCTATCGGAGCAGGCATCCTGCTGGCGGAGATTCAGGAGAATTCCAATCTGACCTATCGGCTTTACGACTATCACCGCAGGGATAAAAATAATCTGGAGCGCCCTCTCCACATTGAGAAAGCGCTCCAGGTGTTAAACCGGCACAGCAGCGCAAGTCCCCGTCAGCCCATACGCGTCCTGCGCTATCGCCCTGGTTTCGCCTCAGAGCTTCTCTGCCGCTGCAAATATTTTCAGGTGGAAAGACTTCTGATCAATACTGCAGATCATGCGCCGGACTGTTCCACCTCTCCTCTTTCTTTTCAGATCCTTTTATGTATAGAAGGAGATGGCAGCCTGCACTTTGCCTCCCGGGAACTCCCCTTCACCAAAGGAAGCTGTATGTTTCTGCCCGCAGATTCCGTACCGGTCACTTTACACGGACGGGCACAGCTTTTGCGGATCGGCTGCTGAAAACGGCTATATTTCCAGATGCTTTTTTATTTCCCGATCAATAACCCGGTTAATCCTTTTAAGCAGCTCACTGGATGAAAAAGGTTTCAGTATATAATCGCAGATTCCCAGCTTGGCGCTCTCCATAACAGTATCTTTGTCCTCCACACCGGTTAGCATGATCACAGGTATATCCTCCAGTTTTTTCATGGAACGTATCTCCTGGAGTGTCTGGATGCCGTCCATGGGGGACATCTGAATGTCCAGCAGAATCAGATCCGGTTTCCTCTCCTTAAGGCATTTAATGGCCCGCGCTCCGGAATTGACTGTGATTACTTCAAAATCATCACTCAGAGCATCTGAAATTCGGGATAATATGATTGCCGTATCGTCCACCGCTAAAATACATGCTTTTGAATTATGATTCTGTTCCTGACTCATTTCGATTCTTCCTCCTTTTCAAGAACACTCAGAAGCTGCCCCAGCATCTCCTCCGCATTATCATCCTCATATAATCTCAGGTTCTGCTGTATCTGCAACAGACGCTCCAACACGTCCTTTGGCAGTTCATGCGCCAGCATTGCCTCCACTTTCTCCGCACATTCCCGAGACCGAAAATGCTTTAATTCCTCCAGCGCTCCCGCTGTCTGCATCCTCAAATCTGATATCGGCGGACAAGGAAGCTTATCTTTTTGATCGGTGCTCTGTCTGCGCCGCTCCAGAAACTGTCCGATATTGTCCAGAAGCGTCTCATATTCTGTCAGCATGGCCGGAAACCGTGCATAGATAAATTCCCTGTCGCTCTGTGCCGCAGCATTCTCCTGTTCACGGGCCATGTCCGAAACCTTTAATGCTCCGATATTGGCCGATGCGCTTTTCAATCCGTGTACTTCTACCTGATATCGTAAAATATCCGTTTCCACAAGGTCACACAGCAGATCCAGCTTACGTTTGCCATCCATAAAGTAAACTTCCAACAGATTGACAAACCCCTCTTCATCTCCACAATAATACTGCGCCGCAGCATCCATGTCCACACCTTCTATCCGGAATGCCGCAGGATCCAAAGGTTTTATTTCCTCTTCTACGTTCTTAGCCTCCCTGTGTTCCTCCGGCACCCAGCGCAGCAAAAGCCTGTTCAATTCTTTCCTGTCCAGAGGTTTTGCGATAAAGTCCTGAAAACCGTGATCCAGAAAATATTTTCTCATACCCTGCATGACATTGGCAGTCAAAGTGATCATAACAGGAGCAGTCCCGTTTTCACCGCAGTCTCTGCGGATAATCTCCGCCGCCTCAATACCGTCCATACCCGGCATCATATGATCCATAAAGATCAGGTCATACCTGACGTCACGCACCTTCTCGATAGCCTCCGGCCCGCTTCCCGCTTCATCCAGATCAAAATCATAATTCTTCAGAAAACCTTTGGCTACCTTTCGATTGATTGCATTGTCATCTACAATCAACACTTTTACACCGGGCGCAGTAAACAGATCCGTCATTGTCTGCTCTGTCTGGGGGATATCCGGCATCTCTGAAATCAACCTTCTGTCTACGATTTTCTGCGGAATCGAAATCGTAACCTTCGTCCCTTCACCGTAGACACTTTCTATCCTGACATTACCCTCCATCAGTTCCACCAGCAGTTTTACAATGGCAAGCCCCAGTCCCGTACCCTCCACGCTCCGGTTCCGTTTAGAATCCACCTGACGGAAATCCTCAAATATCTTGTCAAGATCCTCCTCCCGAATACCGCAGCCTGTATCCTCCACATAAAAGGTCAGCAGCTCCTCGTCCTCGTTTCTGCCCGGTTTCCCTGTAATGGAGACTCGGACATATCCTTTCTCCGTGAATTTTATGGCATTGCTGAGAATATTGATCAGAATCTGTTTGATCCTGCCGTCGTCGCCGCAATAGCGGCAGGGAATCGCTTCGTCGCACTCATACTTCAGGATCAATCCACGCTGAGAAGCCGCCATATCCATCATCGCTATGACCTCGTCCGTCATGGCTTTTATGTAATAATCCACATTCACCAGTTCCATTTTGCCCGCTTCCACCTTGGACAGATCCAAAATATCATTGATAATGGTCAGCAGATTTTTTGCCGCAGACTGCACATCCTTGGCATGGGCATAAATCTCCGCGTCCTCACACTCCTCCATGATAATATCGTTCAACCCGATAATGGCATTCATGGGAGTCCGTATCTCATGGGACATGTTAGCAAGAAATTCACTTTTTGCAGCGCTGGCCTTCTCCGCCTCAAGCCGCACCCGCTTAATCTCATTGATATAGGCCTCTGTGTCGGTCATATTCAGGATCAGAATCACACAGCCCTGTTTTCTGCCGCTTTCATCTATGATATGCCTGCTGTGGCTTTGATAATGCTGATCGTTGATGGTAAAACTCCAGGGAAGGTCCTCACTCAGCATTTCTTCGCGGAAATCCTCCACTACCCGGATATTCTCGCCCGGCTTAAGGGAGTCCAGATGAGAAAAGATATTCGCCGCCGCTCTGTTATAGCTGACCAGCCGGTCATGGTCGTCCAACGCTATCACGCCGTCGCCCATACTCTCCAGAACCTTTTCAGCCGCCAGATGCCGGAAATCATAATTCCGGCGGCTCCAGATCACGATAACCACCATCGCCATGGATATCGTCAGCGTCACCGGAGTGAAATCATATACTTTCATAAATTTAGAGACATAAGCTATCAGCACTATGACAGGCAGTGTGGAAATAGCAAGGATCGTCCAATACTGACGATGAACCTGCTGATCCGAGCGTTCCCGAATAGCGCTGATCAATGTGTAGATACAAAGAGTATAGGGAATAATAATATAGCATATCAAAAAGAATACATAAAGCGGGCCATAGCTCAGAATAATATGATGGTATCCACCCGCGTCCTCCACCCACTGAACCTCCCGGTAGAAAAGGCCATGCCAGTTAAAAAATACCGCCGGCAGAGATAAGCAACTGATCACGCCGAGAGTTCGCAAAAGAACCTTCGGCGGAGCGACATAACAATAAATATAAATAAACCAGCAGTAACACAGCGGCGTAAAAGCAGAACCAACTTTCTCTACGATCACTGCCGTCATGGCCGCCTCCATAGTAGAGGCAGTCAATTCCAATAAATAACCGACATTTTGAACCAGGCAGCTGCACATAATGATGATCAACAGTTTCTGCTCTCTGGCTCCGTCTCCGTTGAGCAGAAGGAGTAAAGCCACAGCTGTGAGACATATGCCAAAACACTCCAATAAAATGACAAAATTAACCATACAACCTTACCATCCGTTTTGACTTTACTTACGGTAATGATCAACCAGCTTTTTCACCGCCAAGATGACATCTTCCACGTCCTGATCCGTCATGGCATAATAGAGCGGGATACTCATAACTTCCTCATAAAACTGCTCCGCATTGGGACACAGCCCCCGCTCATAACCAAGCTTCTCATAATAGGAATGCCAGTACACAGGAAGATAATGTACCTGCGGGCAGATATTTTCCGCCCACAGCGCGTCAAAGAACTCTCTCCTGTCACAATTTAAGCGCTCCGGTCTCAGGCGCAGGATATACAAATGCCTGGTGGTAGCCGATTCAGGAATCTCCCGCTGCACCTGAAGCTCAGGCATATCTGCAAATGCCGCATTATATTTTTTTACAATCTCATCCCGTCTCTTTGCAAAGGCGGGAAGCTTATCCAACTGACTGACGATCAGCGCTGCCTGTATGTCCGTGATGCGGTAATTATAACCCAGCTCCACCTGCTCGTTATACCATGCCGCATCCGTGGGATGCACCATCTCCTCCCGATTGCGGGTAATGCCGTGGCTGCGCAGACGCAGCAGTCTTCTGTAAATCCTCTCATCATTGGTGGTCACCGCGCCACCCTCGCCTCCCGTCACCGTCTTCACCGGATGAAAACTGAAACAGGTCATATCCGCGATGCTGCCCACCGGCTGTCCTTTATATTTCGTCCCAATGGCATGAGCCGCATCCTCGATCAAAATCAGATTGTGTTCCCGACAGATCGCTCTGAGTTCCTCCAGCTCCACAGCCTGTCCCGTGAAATCCACAGCCACGATGCCTTTCGTGCGGGGTGTGATAAGCGCTCTGACAGAATCAGGATCAATATTATACGTCTCAGGGTTGATATCCGCAAAGACCGGCTTCGCCCCCACATAGAGTACACAATTTGCAGACGCGGCAAAGGTGATGGAGCTTACGATGACTTCATCCCCCGCGGCAAAGCCCGCCGCCATGGCGGCAAGGTGCAGCGCCGCCGTGCCGTTGCTCACGGCAACCGCATACTTCGCCTGCGTCACCTCACAAAGCCTCCGCTCCAACTGTTCCACTCTGGGGCCTCCTGTGAGCGCAGGGCTTCTTAAAGCCTCTGCCACGGCCTCGATATCTGCCTGATCAATATACTGCCTTCCATAATGAATCGGGGTCTCCCTCACGGGAGCCCCTCCTGCAATCGCTAACTGTTCCATTTTATTTCTCCAAATCCAGAGTCTCTAAACGCTGGCGTATCTGCTCCACGCTCAGCCACTCCGCATTATTGCCGGAGCTGTAGGAGAATCCCTCCTGCACCTTTTTGCCCGACTCGTCGATCTTCTGTTTACTGTTCCACTTCACCTGAGGGTAAACGATAAAATGCTTGTCATATTCATAGGTAGTCAGAGAGTCTTCCACCGTCACCATGATCTCATGCAGCTTCTCCCCGGGATAAATACCGATCTCTCTGGTCTTGCATCCGGGCAGCATAGCCTCCGCCAGATCCGTGATCTTGAAGGACGGGATTTTGGAGATAAACGTCTCTCCTCCCGTGGACTCCTCCAGCGCCTTGATGACCAGCTCAACGCCCTCCTCCAGACTGATCCAGAAACGCGTCATGCGGTAATCCGTCACCGTGAGTTCCGTACAGCCGTTTTTGATCATATCATAAAATTTGGGAATGACCGAACCGCGGCTGCCCGCCACATTGCCATAACGCACAATGGAGAAACAGATATCCTTCGTGCCCGCATATGCGTTGGCCGCGATAAACAGCTTGTCCGATACCAGCTTTGTGCCGCCGTAGAGATTCACCGGATTGACCGCCTTGTCCGTGGACAGCGCCACCACTTTCTTCACACCGCTGTCCAGAGATGCGTCGATCACATTCTGCGCCCCGTGGATATTGGTCTTAATGGCCTCGGCGGGATTGTACTCGCAGGCAGGCACCTGCTTGAGCGCCGCCGCATGAATCACATAGTCCACCCCTTCCAGTGCTCTGGCCAGACGCTCCTTGTCACGGACATCTCCGATAAAAAACCTGAGCCTGTCCGCGTACTCCTTAAACTCGTTCTGCATGATGAACTGTTTGAATTCATCCCTGGAATAGATGATGATCTTTCTCGGGGTATAGCGCTCCAATACATATCTGGTAAATGCCTTTCCGAAACTGCCTGTTCCGCCTGTGATCAAAATAACTTTATTGTTTAACATAATGGCCTCTCCTTCATGATTCGTTCGACAGAGCTTCTCGAAGGTTTATTTTACCATATTTTCCCCAGGAACGCAATTTTTATCCTCATTCCATCCATTAGACCAGAATCTTTGTACTTTTTAACTACTTTTGGCATTTTAACTCTATTCGACATAAATTATACATTTATATTCTGCTCTTGATTTCATAGTTGGTATATAATAAGTTTTATATACCATTTGCTCGCCGTCAAAAACCAGTTTCGCTTGTGCTGTGAATGAACATCCATGGTAATAAAGAGTGTAGGTTCCCGGCGATAGTCTTCCAAGAGAAAAGCTATCGTGAATCTCGGTTTCTTCTTCCGTCCATGAATCACTCGAAACAAAACTTCCGTTTTTAAACAGATTATAAGAGTAAATCCACTTGTTAGCACTAACCACTATGGGATCAGTACTTTTAATTCTAATAGATGTTACTGACGGATCGACGGATGGTAATTTCCACTGTGCATATAATATAATCGTAGCCTCATTAGTATTAGACAAATTTATAATACTCTGCTTATCAACATAAGAAATACCTGTTCCACCCGGCGATGTATTCCATCCCACAAATTCACAATAAGTTTTCTTAAAGGTATTTGCCGTTAAATTGTATGTCGCACCGATCTCACATCTCTGGTTTTGCATACTTCCGCTCGTTGCGCCATTTCCCATAAACACAATTGTGTAGTAGTATGGAATCCACTTAGCATATAACGTAATATCTCCGACACTTCCTTTGGGAATAGAAGTAACCTTTGTCTTAAAAGTATTCTCCTTATACCATCCATCAAACTTTGAATTATCCTTAGCAGGATCCCCGATAATAATCGTGTCCGACTCAACAGTATATGTCTTTTGATTGACTACATTATTTATTCCACCATTCAATTGATACGAAATGGTATAAGTTATTATCTCCCACTGAGCATATAATGTTATAGTTTCTCCTTCCACTGTAGATAAATTTAGTACAGTTTGCTGATCGGAATATTTTATTCCATCTCCATCAGCTTGCGTATTCCAACCTATAAACTCATACCCTTTTCTGGAAAACGCATTCTTAGTCAGCTTATATGACTGACCATAATTGCACTGTGACATATTCCGTACCGTCCCTGTTCCACCGTTGGCATCAAAGACGATATTATATTTTAGCGGCGTCCATCTTGCAGTGAGACTAATATCACCCGTACTTCCTTTTGCAATGGAAGTAACTAACTTACGACCGTTATACCAACCTTCAAATGTATAATGCTCTCTTGTAGGATTCTGCAATTCTATTGTATCCGTCAAGACATTATATGTTTCGGGATTTAATGAACTGTTAACTCCACCATTTAGATTATAAAAAATCGAATAATCAATAATTTCCCATTGGGCATACAGCTTAAGAACTTCTCCGCCCTTGCCAGCGGCTGATATATTTTGTCCATTACTATATCCAATTCCAAGTCCGTCGGGAGACGTATTCCACTCGACAAACTTAGCGCCCTTTTTTATAAACGCATTATGCGTTAGATTCGCAGATAAAGTACTGATTTGCTGCTTCTCCATTGTTCCTGCTCCACTATTTGCCATATACTGAACAACAAAGAACATAGACTTATCAACAATTTTAAAATTAACTGTTTTTGTTCCGCCGTATTCCCCAACACCCTGAAGCGTAATTTTAGCAGTCCCCTTTTTTTCATTTTTAGCATACCCAATAATTTTATAAGTAGGAATGACTATCTCGTTTCCGACTTTCATAGTAATTGCAATATCACTCATGCCCGGCTCAATAGCTTTTCCGGTATATATTTGATCCGCAACTTTTACAGTCGCTTTTGAAATATCTTTTTTAGAAGCAATTACTCTATAAGTGGTATACCCCTTACCAGTATAACATCCTGTACCCGTCACCGTCACTCTTATAACTGCTCCTGACGGAATAATATCTTCCTTGGCAACATTCTCTCCTGCATAACGAATAAGAGTCTTTGTAGTCTTACTCTTCCTGTCATACTGAGTCACTTTTACGTCTTCGTCATAGGTATAAGTAAACGTAGCGAGATAGTCCCTCTTAGATGTCAGTTTTTGATTTGTAGCAGGGTCCGTTATTATTGGCTTCGAGCCATAAACATATGCCTTCGTACTTTCAACTTTATCCGGAGCAGATATAAGCATCTTATCTATATTTTGACATTCAATAGTAAAGTATTGCGCAGGATATGCGTTCTTATAATTGCCTTTCCCTTTAATAACAATCGAAGGTCCGCACACTTTTCCCCTGTTAATCTTATCAGCATTTCCAACTGTCTTATTGTTGGCATACGAGACTGTATAATCGATGCCCGCAACAAGTATTGTTTCTCCAAATTTAACTGTAACGTCAGGTGTTACTCCACCCTTTGCATAAGGTACTGATGCGTCATAAGTCACAGTTATCTTTGAATCGGGATCTGTTGCCATATCATATGGTTTAATTTTATAAGTAGTCTTAATACTTCCAAAATAGGCGCCTGTACCGGTTACTGTAACTGTCGCCAGACCAGCCTTAATATCATTTCTAAATGTAAGTATATAATCTTTATCCTTTTCCAGTGTTGTAATTGTAGTCGTTTTGTCTTTATCCTTCACCGTTTTTGCAACAACAACATCAGGGTCAATTTTTGATCCTGTATAATAATATCCGTTCCTATCTACGCCTTCTATTTTGAAAGATTTAATATTGGTCCCAACTATTTTGAACGTAATACTCTTTGTTCCTACATACTTTGTTCCATTACCTACAATTGTAGCTGTTGCCGTTCCAATATTGGTATTATTACTATACTCCACGGTATAATCCACATACTCAATCAAGGTTTCTTTCCCCATTTTTACTTCAAGAGCAGGTTGTGAAACCATTGTATCCTTTTCTGCATCATACCATACTTCATATTCCTGATCCGGTATTTTAGTAATTTTTGCCGAGCTTAATAATATCTTCCCTGTATCATCAATTATAAAATCTCTTGTCACCGAACCGCTATAGTTACCCTTACCCGCAATCGTTACCGAATAAACACCGGCTGCTATACACCCTTTATTTGTTTCACCTTTTTCGTTTGTCCATGAGACTGTAAAGTCCTTATTGTAGGACAGCTTTTTGCCGTTATATTTGATATTATAAGACGGCCGTTGAGCCCTGTTTGCATTATAAGTAACATATAGGTCTGCTAATTCATCTAATTCCTTTTGAATACTAACAGGCCTGATTTCAAAATTCGTCACAGTTGAACCCGAATAATTACCCTTTCCGGAAACGGTTACTGTAGCTGTACCAACATTAGTATTATTCTTTAATGCAACTGTATAGTCAGTCTTGTTAGTTAATAACTTCTTTCCCCAATAGACTCTAACTTCAGGCGCGCTCGCCTTACCTGTGTATACTTGATCTGCAATATCCGCAGTCCAGAAACCAGTCGGGATCGCAGAAATATCATTATTAGGAATATCCTCCCGCTTTACCTCTCCAGGATTATCGGAACTATCTTTTATTGTATAGTTATATGTGATGACTTCACTATCCTTAAAACCCTCTTTGACAGCATATGCCTTTAACACAGTTTTGGTATTAATAACTATTCCATCCAAATATTCCAAATATTCCCCATCATTCAGGGAATATTTAATAATTGCATTGTTAGTCTCTGTACTTAATACTATCTTAGTTCCTGCCTCTAATTCTGCTCCATCTTCATAATTGGCTTTCGGCTGCCTGACACTATCCTTAATCTCCCATATAGCATATAAATGCATATTGTTATAGATAGGATCTGTAATACTTATAGCATTTCCTTCATCATCCTGCCACCCTGAAAATCTTCTGTGAATAAATTTGGGTTCTTCAAATCTTCCTTCCAAAGACTGACCATATTCCAGTGAAATTGTTTCCAAGTCAGAAGAATCAAAGCTTCCGCCATTAGCATCTAATAAAATCGTGTACTTTATAACATCCCAATGTGCATATAAATCCTGCGTTCCTTCAAAATTTACAATGGCATTCTCACCTATTTGGGTTCCACCCTGCTCCAGCGTGAACCACCCCAGAAAGATATATCCCTCTCGCTCCGGGATTGGCAGATTATATTGGGCTCCATAACTTTGAATCAAGGTATTGTTTGATAAAACGCCTCCGCAGGGATGTAAAACTACCGTTCGTTCATCCCCAATCCAATGCGCAAATATTGTATGATCATTTGCAATGTTTACCACATCATTTTCCGTGATTTGATTGCCATTTTGGGGGGCATCAAACCATCCCTGGAACTTACATCCGTCTTTCTTCGGTATAGGTAATAAAGGATATTTATCTCCATATGTGACCTGCAACGAGTCAGTATCGACCTTTCCACCTCTCACATCCAGTGAAACATTATATGTTTTTGCTTTCCAAAAGGCATATAGTGTTGTATTCTCTACAATATTTATTAAAGTTGTGTCATTCACAAATTCCTGAGATTCACTTGATAAACTCCATCCCAAAAATTCATATCCTTCCCGTAAAGGCACAGGAAGCTGATTATATTGTTGTCCGAATACAACCTCCTTGGATTCAATATCCTGTTTTCCACCCTGTGTATCAAACGAAATAACATATGTGTTGGGCACCCAGCGCGCGTATACATACAGAGAATCCGAAGAAATCAAACATATATCTTCGCCACATACAAGATCACCTCCGTCACATTCCGTATACCACCCGTCAAAGGTATAGCCTCGCCTTGAAGCATCAGGCAAATTACCATATGGTTCTCCATAATAAACGGTAATTTCACCCAGCACTACCGAACCGCCTTGCGCATCAAATGATACCTGCACCGGTCTTCCTCTCCACTTTGCATATAATATAATATCCTCCCTAATAGGACTTGAAAAATCCCATAAGGTCACTTCATCTTGAACCAGATTGCTGGTGTACCAATTAACAAATGTATAATTTGTTTTTGTCGGATCGGTTGGCTTTTTAATCTTTTCTCCTAAATGTATATTAGTAATATCGCTTATAGAAGTTCCACCATTACAGTCAAAAGAAACTGTATATGTTTCCAGATATTCAACTTTATATGAATTCTCCCGCGCCCATTCATCAACATATGAACCTTTATAACAGCATAAGACAACACCTGAATTGGAAAACGGATCGTATAAAAACGATTTTACATTATCGTATATTACGATTTTATCTATCCCTGTGCAATTGCCAAACGCGTCATCTTTTATTGATTCGATTTTAGCAGGAATAGTGACAACTCCCGATAATTCACAGCAATCATAAAAGACCTGGGTATATATGTTTGTTATGTTTTCCGGCAATCTAAGTACCCCGCCCATGCTCGAACAGTACATAAACGCTTCTCTGCCTAAATAAGTTAAAGACTCGGGAAAATCAGGAACCTGTTTTAAAGAAATGCATAAGCAAAAAGCATCCGCATTTATCCTCTCTAACCCTTCATGTAAAGTTACCCTTTCCAACTGATAACAATGACGAAAACAATCAGATTCTATGGAAATTACCGATTCCGGAATTTCAACCTCAACCAGACCCGATGAATAAAACGCATTCTCTCCCAAAATTGTTATTGTATTTGGTAAATTAATTTCCGACAATGAAATTGAATTGACAAACGCATAGTCGCCAATAGAAGTAATTCCTTCTTCGATATTGATTCGCGTAATACTTGAGATACAGTTATACCACGGAGCATCTGAATAATCGCTCCAGGAATACATAGCGCCTGTACCTGATATATTCAATGTGTAACCATCAAAAGTTTTTATAATCTCCCAGCTTAAATCATCACCACATTTTCCACTCGTTTCGAATTCTTCCAATACTTCGAATGATCTGCCATACTTCTCCGCATATTCCTGTGCAGTAGAATCTGGTTTTCCTTTGATTATGACATTAGTTCCAATGGTTAATTCCGAATCATATATAGCACAGTCCAAATTTGTTATTACAACTTCTTTCACTTCCAACGAATCAAATGCCTTCTCTTGTATTTCGGTTACACTTTCCGGAAGCTCAATGTTTGTATATTTACTATTCTCAAATGCAGATTTTCCAACTGATGTAACTCCATATTTAATTCTAACAGAACCCAAAGCACTACCACATCCCACGAAAGTTCTTTCGGGAATAACGGAAACCGTTTTGGGCCATTGAATATGACCATATTTTCCTCCATTTTCAAACAAACCTGTCCCCACCTTCTTTATGCTGCCAGGAAAGCTATAAGATATAGAGGTACAGCCATAGAATACACCATCGCCTAAGATTTCCAAATTACTTGAATTCTTAACAGTATGCAAAGAGTCACAATTGGCAAATGCATACTCTCCAATTTCCGTTACTGAGTCTGCCATTGAAACGCGAACAAGCTTAGACATTGATTCAAATGCATGACTGCCAATGTAAGTTACTCCGTCCTCTATGATAATACTCTTTATCGCCTCTGCATAATTGTAAAATTCCAAATGCTCCCCTGCCGCACAATCATCCATTGCTCCCTCTCCGGCAATAGTCAATACACCATCATCAGCCAAAACCCATGACAAACTCTCTCCGCATGTTCCCTTTTTGTCAGACGCAGCTGCATTAAATATATCTTCTTGTACCCCATCATCAGATTCCACTTTAATTTGTTTTTGTATATCTGTAGCATAAACCGCCATATTGTCAGAGGAGCATATCATTAAGACAACCAAGAAAATACTCAGTATTCTATGCACATTTCTCTTTCTCATAAATTGCCTCCTTTGTACTCATATTTTCTTTAAAAGTAAGTCATCCTCTCTACATGCTATTATAATCTGCATTTCTCAATTATTCAACTACGACATGTCTTAAGCAAAGTATCTTTACGTCGTATGAAAATCACGATATAATTATGTATAAACAGATTTTAGAAAGGACTTATTATGGCATTTGACGGCGTAACCATTGCAAACGTAGTATCGGAGCTGAAACAAAACCTTCTCGGAGGGCGCATCTACAAGATTGCCCAGCCCGAGACGGACGAACTGCTCCTGACCATAAAAACCGGGGAGGGACAAAAGAGACTCTTCCTATCCGCTGAGGCATCCCTGCCCCTGATTTACCTTACAGAGAGCAACAAACAAAGCCCCCTGACCGCGCCGAATTTCTGTATGCTGCTCAGAAAGCACCTGCAGAACGGCCGCATCACAAATATTTCCCAGCCGGGTCTGGAGCGCATTGTATCCATCCACATCGAGCATCTGGACGAGATGGGGGATCTGTGCAGCAAGACGCTGGTGATCGAGATCATGGGCAAACACAGCAATATCATTTTCTGCGACGGTGAAAACCGCATTATCGACAGCATAAAGCGGGTGTCCGCGGCGGTCAGCAGCGTCCGGGAGGTACTGCCCGGCAAGCCTTATTTTGTGGTAGAGACACAGGACAAGCTGGACCTTCTCTCCACCGGCTATCAAACCTTTTATGAGACGCTGTCTGCCAAACCAAGGCCTCTGTTCAAGGCTCTCTACGGCAGCTTCACTGGCATCTCCCCCATTCTGGCGCAGGAGCTGTGTTTCCGCGCGGGACTGGATGGAGACGCTTCCACCGCTGCCTTTTCAGAATCCCAATTCCACGCTTTGTATCTGGTTTTGGATGCGCTGAAAGAGACAATTACATCAGAGAAATTTGCCCCCTGCATCGCCTACACAGGCAGACAGCCCGTGGAATTTGCGGCTATTCCCCTCACCATGTATGCCGGACATACCTCCGGGGATGCCTCTGCATCCGGCGCACAGACGGAACAGACAGGCGACCGCCTTGCGTCCTTTTCTTCCATGTCCGCCCTGCTGGAGACCTATTACGCAGAAAAGAACACCCTCACCCGCATCCGTCAGAAATCCTCCGATCTGCGCCGCATCGTGCAAACAGCGCTGGAGCGCGATATCAAAAAATACGATCTGCAGCTTCGCCAGATGCAGGATACCGAAAAACGGGAAAAATACCGCATTTATGGGGAGTTGCTGAACACCTACGGTTACAGTGCAGCCCCCGGGGCCAGATCCATCGAAGTAGTCAATTACTACACCAATGAACCTGTAACGATCCCTCTGGATGAGACATGTTCCGCCACTGAAAATGCTAAGGTATATTTCGAGAAATACAACAAATTAAAACGGACCTATGAAGCCCTGTCGGAGCTGACACAGGAAGTAAAATCCGAAATCGACCATCTGGAATCCATCAGCGCCGCGCTGGACATTGCTCTGCAGGAGGAAGACCTAGTGGAGATTCGCGAAGAGCTCATCGAAAACGGCTACATCCGCCGCAGAGATTATGACAAAAAACGCGGCGGCAAAGGCGGCAGTTCCAAAAATGCCGGCAAAAAGGTCAAGATCACCAGCAAGCCCTTCCATTATCTGAGCAGCGACGGCTTTCATATTTATGTGGGTAAGAATAACTATCAGAACGACGATCTGACCTTCCGTTTCGCCACGGGAAACGACTGGTGGTTCCACGCCAAAGGCATGGCAGGCTCCCATGTCATTGTCAGGACAGAGGGCACGGCAGAGCTTCCCGACCGCACCTTTGAGGAAGCCGCACGACTGGCCGCCTACTACTCCAAAGGACGGGGAGCGGACAAGGTGGAGATTGACTATATCCAGAAAAAACATGTAAAAAAGCCCGGCGGGGCTAAACCGGGCTTTGTGGTGTACTATACTAATTTTTCCATGATGGCGGAAGGGAATATTGACGGGATTGCGCTGGTGAGCCAATAAGGCGGGATTGCGGATGTTGTTTTGATTTTGATTTTGCGGCAGTTTCCGCGCGGGCAGGGGGACGGTTGGCAGGAAGACCGTCCCCCTGACCACGCTGCTCTCCTGAAAAAAACTCACTTTTGGGAATTGTGTACCTACTGAAAATGATCCTTTAAATACACATTGCAGAAAAATATTTTAGTGAGTCCTACCGTAAAGTGGACTGCTAAAAGCGTTAGCAACTCTAATGAAGTTACTACACAAATGGCTATGGAAACACATAGCCATTTTTACGAGGAGAACTATGCAGACAGATTTTAACTTATACAAGGTGGATATAAAATATATCCATAATTTACATAATATAGAAGATAAATTACTTTTCCGTTTCACCAGTGACGTTTTGTAAAGGACTTTTTAATCATATTCACAGAAAATTTACATTTCAG
>CANCYO010000039.1 GCA_947382415.1 uncultured Lachnospiraceae bacterium
TATTACTGGGTTTGTAGCCGTTTTTTTATTTAATAAGTGTCAAACTCGGGATTTTGCCTAAAGATTCAAGACAGGAGCGGGTTTTGCTTTAGCCGGATAAAATTATCATTGCCACTTTTTAGATTTTATTTTATAATTAAAGTGCATAGGAAAATTGCGACAAGTGAGTACAATAATTAAGGGGTGTAACAATAGCGTTTTTGAGGGCATGTAAGTGGAATTTATGGGGGATGCGGGATGATTTCGGTTCAGACTAACATGGCAGCATTGTATGCCAGCAGACAGTTCCAGATTAATAAGAAGGATAATGCGAAAAGCGCGGAAAAGCTTTCCTCGGGATATCGCGTCAACCGTGCGGCGGACGATGCGGCAGGACTGGCTATGTCGGAGAGGATGCGGCGGAGGATCCGCGGGCTTGCGCAGGGGAGCAGGAACGGGCAGGATGGTGTGTCATGGGTGCAGACGGGAGACGGGGCGCTCAATGAGGCCCATGATATCCTGCACAGGATGACGGAACTGACGGTAAAGTCGTTAAACGGGACAAACTCTGACAGCGACCGTGCTGCCATGGAAGCAGAACTGGAGGATTTAAAGCTGGAGTTGGACCGCATTGGCACGGCGACAACCTTTAATGAGATAGATATTTTCTCGTAACATGAGCCGACGTACTATCAGTGTAACGGCGGGGCCAAATGGGATGTCAATCAGATACATGTGGTATACGCCGGTCAGAATGAGATTACTTTGGAGTACAGGAAGTCCGAGACGGATCCGCCCACAAAGGTGAGTTTTCCCGTACCCCCGGGAGAGTATACCACCATGGAGCTTTTGGATGAGCTTGAGGAAGTGATGGCCGGGGGAAACGGAGACGGAACAAAATTTGTCATGAAGTATACAGAGGGCGGATTTGTCAATGTCAGTCTGGAGAACGGTGAGAAAGTTGACGGCATTACCGGCGGTTTGTCCTATCTGATGTATGATACCTATAAAGGCGGCAGTACAGGGATGCTGATCGGAACTACGATTTTTCCGAGTGAGAACACAAGGTTGACGATCAATGCCGGAGTCAATGATGAAATGACCTTTGTCATAGAGGATTTCAAGGGAGGCAGTCGGACAAAGAAAATTAAAATTCCAGCCGGAGACTTTACCCGAAGTGAGCTTATCGATAAAATAAATGCGCAGTTGACAGATACTACGGTGAAAGCCAGCGCACATGGCACCGGGATCAGACTGGGCAGCAAGGAGGCCATCGTAACAGGGTTTAAGGGCAACATGTTTAAGATTGATGGGCGGGAGAATACGTCGGTCTTTTACGATAATGTAAAATATGGCAGCGTAACTCAGACAAAGGCGGAGTTCCGGGGCGGATGCGTACTGACCACGGATGCAAGAGATCCGGAGCATACGAAGTTTGTGATAGACAGTACCAATAATGTGTTGACTTTGCAGCCCAATGGGATGGAGAACAGTGTGGATCTGGTGATTCCGGAGGATGAGTATACTGCGGATACGATGTGTGATAAGCTCAATGAGCTTTTTCGCAGTCAGGGGCTCGATCTGAATGCGTCAGCGATATCGGAAAATAAGGTGCTGGACACAAGCGTGGTGTTCAAAGGAATCAAGATTGTGTCCGGCATATACGGACCTGACAGCAAGGTCAATCTGGACAAGACCAGCAGTGCATATGACACGTTGTTTACGGCGCGGGAATATAACCGTTACGGACAGAAGGCAAGTCTGATCAACGAGAACAAACAGGATAAGGATGCGTGGTTCTGGGGCGGGAAAAATCTTTCAGGGCTTTCTTCGGCTGCGCCGCTGGAGCTGACATCGAGCAATAATAAGTTTGAAATAACGATCAAGGATGCAAATGCGGGCGAGGTGACGAGGACTATCACGCTGCCGCCGACAAAATACTACGGTCCTGGCGACGTGGTAGCAAAGATTACCAGCGAGTTGGAGGCCTATATCGACACGAAAGATAAGGTGAAGGTTACCCTTGACAACGGCAGAATCAAATTTGAAGGAAAGGACGGGAAGTCGGTGGATTCCATTTCCGTCAATCCAAACTCCAGTAGTTATGACGCACTTTTTAAGGGGACGACCATAAGCTATTTGCCAACGACGAATTCCGGAACGGGTTCCATCACTCTGGATACACCGGGCGGGGTGAGCTCCGGATCCATGGTCATCATGATAGACAATGTGCCCCATACAGTGACCTTTCCGCCGAATGCGTCCAAGGATGAAATCGAGAAAGCCATCGACAGTCAGATAAAGGCGGATAAAAATGTCTATCTGAATCGCTTTGACCATGCGTCGGGAACGGGCTCAAACAGCGACAGAAATTTCAGCGGCGTGGGAAAAGGGTCAGAGAGCGTCAAAGAGTGGTCCGGCAGTGCGCAGGGAACGTCCACCGGAGTGGAAGGTGTGGCGGGATTTACTTCCAGTACGCCTGCCATATTGGAAGTGGGAGCCCGGTTAAAGGACAGCATGACTCTGGATTCCGGTAATAACGGGCTGAGGCTTACGCTGAATGGGCAAACGCAGCTTCTGACTCTGGCAGAGGGGACTTACAGTCCGGCACAGCTAAAGGACGAGATTCAACTGCGGCTGGATGAGACGTTTGGCAATGACTGGGGCGGAGCTACAGTGGATGTGGTAGGTAATCAGCTTGTTCTGACATCCAGACTGCCTGATGGTTATGATGGGAAGAAATCCAGCATTAGCTGCGGCACAGACAGCAGTCTATTGAAGTATTTAAATACGGTGGAGAATCCGGCAGTATGGAGGAGTAATCTTGCCCTGGACTCCAGCGTCAAAATTAATGCGAACAATAATCAATTCCGGTTTGTCTATGAAGAGAACGGAAACTCCAGAGACATCACGCTGACGCTTGCGGATGGAGACTATGCGCCGGATAAGCTGGTCGATCAGCTTAATATTCAGCTTGGCGGAACGGGAACCGGAATTAAAGCGTCCCTATTTGGGGAAAGACTGCAGCTTACATCGGCCTCAGGAGGAAGCGACGTGGCCATCAGATATAATACTATGACAGGAGGCAGCTCGGCAAATACGCTGTTTGGAGATCTGACGGGGGCGGCGCCTGCGCGTGCCGTGATAGATATGAGTCTTCAGCATTCCATTAAGATTGAACCGGATAAACTTAAATTTAGAATTTCCGTTAACGGTCAGCCGCATGAGCTTAAATTGAAGGCAGGGACATATGACCGCGACAGTTTCAGAAATATGGTAAATGACTGCCTGAAGGCTCAGGGAGTGGCTGCGGAAGCTTATCTGTCCGGCAGTAAGATCGGGTTTCGCACAACAGCCAAGGGAGCGCAGGCTTCCGTTGAGGTATCATATGATGACAGCGCAGACAGCGCCATGAGTGCGGTCTATGGCAGCACGACAAATATTATTCCCGGTGTGGATGCCAGCTGGAACGGTGATAAGCTGACGCTGCGAGCCGTAGATACCGAGGGCAATACACTGCCCAATAAAGTTACGGTTGCCTCCGGCAGCAGTGGAGGCCTGCAGCAGTCCAAGGTTGTCACAAGCTATAACTATCCTACCGGCGAGACCGGTTATCATTCCACATTACACAGTAATGTAGATGGCGTTAATCTGACGGGAGATGTGGAGATAGACAAGTGGAATAAAGAATTGGAGCTTACCTTTTCTGACAATGGCAAGAGCACTCCGGTAAAGATTACGCTGAATGAGGGAAGTTATACCTATGACAATCTGAAGACAGCTTTGCAGAATGAGCTGGACAGGCAGACGGGAGCCGGCAGGGTCAAGGTTACAGTGGATGCGCACGGTGTAAAGATAGAGGCGGCCGATCCGGGCAGCAGGTATGGGTTCAGCGGACTGGCGGGAGGGTTTTACTGGAAGGTTCTGTGTGCATGCAGTGAAAAAAACGATAAACAGTCGGAATCGGACAGGAATGGTACGCAAAGTGTAAATCAGGCTTATACGGTGGGACGCAGGGATATTAAAAATCAGACTGTGGAGATCAACAAGGGGATCAGCGATGAGCTTTCCATCGATATGACTTATGAGAATAAGGTCCATACTGTTAAAGTGACATTGGATCCGGGGAGATACAGGGGAGAGACTCTCAGGCAGCATGTGCAGGATAAGCTGGACGAAGAGCTTGTGAGGATGGGTCTGAAAAAAGGACTGATCGAGGTGGGGGTCGGCGACGTAAATACCGGCGTACAGGGCGGATGTGATAATGAGGCGTTGAACTTCCGGCTTTCAAAGGATGTGTCGTCGCCTGCCAGAGGAGATGTGATCATCGACGGTGTCAGAGGCAATGCGGCTTTTGAAATCTTTTATCAGACGGATGGCAGGATGATACCGGCATATATTATGGGAACAAAGGATATTACGTCTGGAACGACCATTAATAAGGGCGAGACAGAGCTTGCCTTTGATGTGGACGGCACAGTCTATTCCGTTGATCTGGATGAGGGAGATTACTCCGCCACTGAGCTGATAGACATGATCAATCAGAAATTTGCTGCCGGGGGAGTTCCGTTGATCGCAATCCTTGATCCCGATAGCGGGAAAATGAAAATTTCTCACAGACAGATAGATCAGCATGAGATCCGGGAGGTTTCCGGCGGGGCTAAAAACAATGTATTTTTTGCGGAGCATGGGGAGAGAGATCACACGGTTCGTTACGTTCAGATGAGCGAGGCCTGGGGCGACAGGATCGATCTGCCCAGAAGCGAGTTCGGAACGGCAATGATGGGTATTCATTCCATCTGTATCACAAAGCCCAAATATGCGGAGAAAGCTCTGGAAAGGATGAGTGCGGCATTGGGTAAGATATCCGCTCTGCGAGACGCTTTCGGAAGCACCCAGAACCGTTTGGAGCATGCCATACGGAACAACGAGAATTCTGAGGAAAATATGCAGGCTGCGGAATCCATCATAAGAGATACCGATATGGCAGGAGAACTGGTGAGACATGCCAATCAGAATATTTTATTGCAGGCGGGGCAGTCTATGCTGGCACAGGCAAATAAGAACAGGGATTTCATTTTGGGACTGCTCAGTTAAAATGTAAAAAAAAGATTGATAAAATGGATGATATCATAGATAATCAGGTAAGAGGTTGACAGACATAAGGAGGATATACAGATGAAGTATGATTACCTGATCGTTGGGGCAGGGCTTTTTGGTGCAGTGTTTGCGCACGAGATGAAAAACGCGGGCAGAACCTGCCTGTGCATAGATAAGCGTGAACATATCGGAGGAAATATTTATACAGAAGAAGAGCATGGGATTCAGGTACACAAATACGGAGCCCATATTTTCCATACATCCGATAAAAAAATATGGGATTATGTGAATCAGTTTGCGGAATTCAATCATTACATCAATTCGCCCATGGCCGTCTATCAGGATGAGATTTATAATATGCCTTTTAACATGAACACGTTCAGTAAAATGTGGAATATCCGCACACCGGCCGAGGCGCATGAGATCATAGAGAGGCAGAAAGCGGAATGTCAGGTTGAGGATCCTCAGAATCTGGAAGAGCAGGCGTTATCTCTGGTGGGACGCGATGTGTACGAGAAGCTGGTGAAGGGTTACACGCAGAAACAGTGGGGCAGGGAATGCAGAGAGCTTCCGGCTTTTATTATCAAGCGGCTTCCGGTGAGATTTACTTATGATAATAATTATTTTACCGATCCTTATCAGGGGATTCCAAAGGACGGTTATACAGCTCTGATCGGGAATCTGCTGGAGGGGACGCCGGTTCGTCTGGGCGTTTCTTACAGAGAGTTTGTCAGAGAGTCTGCCGGAGAGGCCGCATGGCAGTCGGAAGAGGGAGATTCCTTTGGCAAGGTGATCTATACGGGCATGATAGACGCGTATTTTGATTATTGTCTGGGTGCGCTGGCATGGCGTTCACTGCGGTTTGAGGAGGAATATCTGCCGGATTGCGACAACTATCAGGGCAATGCCGTGGTCAATTACACGGAGGCCCGAATACCATACACCCGCATTATCGAGCACAAGCATTTTGTGTTTGGCAAGGGAGCGGGAACTGTTGTCACCAGAGAATATCCCGCGGAGTGGAAGCAGGGGGATGAGCCTTATTACCCTGTCAATGACGACCACAACAATCAGTTGTTTGCGGGGTATCAGAAACTGGCAGCGCAGGAGAAAAATGTACTGTTTGGCGGCAGATTGGGGCAATACCGCTATTATGATATGGACAAAGTAATAGAGGCCGCTCTTGAGATGGCGGCCTCGGAACTTAACAGTAGCTGTTGAACATCATACCGGTGTAAGCGCTGGTGTCATAAGGATTTACAAAATTATGGCCCGGATTCTTGTAGGCCACCATGGTCTTATCCACGTAGTCCATGGGATTCAGAGAGATCTGGCGGCTCTTCCTGAGAAGCGAATTGGAAAAATCTTTCAAGTAAGAGAAAGTATCCGTGATATCCTCTGAGTGGTCTGCGGTTTCTTTCAGCACATCCGGCTGAATCTGCAGCATACCGTTCTGGGTCATGTTCAGGCCCATGGCTTCCATGGAGCTGCTGTATAGGGAGGCAATCCCCTTCATCTCTTTTATGAGGGTGCCGCTTCTGGACTGGAATTCCAGATAGGAGGAAGCCGCCTGCATGAATGTGTTATAACCGCCCACAAGGCGGGTAACATTATCGGTTAGGGAATCGGAGTCAGCCTTCAGACCGATGTGAACCGGTTCATCCGGGGCTGTGACTCCTTTTAACTCCACATCAAACAGTTTACTTAAGGTAAAGTGATTGGAGGCCGCAATGCGCTCCTGACCGTCCAGCAGGAATCTGGCGTTGGACGGAGTGCGGCTGACATAGTCCAGACCGAAATAATCCACTGTACCGCTGGTCTTGCTGGTGCGATTGTCAGAAATATGGAAGATCTCGGACTTCCCCAGTGCCAGACCGCTGGACTCCGAAACCATCCGCAGTGCGGTCCTGCCGTCGGACTCCAGAAGAGAAGCCTTGATGCCTATGCCGGAATTGTTTATCAGGCGCATGAGACGAGCCTGTATATCCCGATTCGTCTCATCTTCCCCTATGGCAAACTGAAATTCATAATTCATATCGTTGACGGAGATGTCGAAGGAATATGTGTCAGGCGGAAGCTGCACGGCCTCGTTGTCCATGAACAGTCCCATGTTTTCCTGCGGGGAGGCCAGTGACCGAACCTCCAGTGCATATTCCATTGTCTCGTTTACAGGAGGCTTATCTCCGATAAAAGAGGCGGTGACGATATCCTCGTTGGATGAGAATGCGCTTTTCTTGCTCAGGAGACCGTCCTGTTCCAGACCGCCGAGCTGCGCGATCGTATTGTAGAGCCCGCGGGCATTTTCCTTAATATCCACGGCATAATTCTGAATCGCCTTATTGGTGGTGGGAAGATACCAAGGGGCGTCTTTATTTAATTTGACAATGGAATTATACACGGCACGAAGCTCAGATTTCTTGTGCATATCATAACGTGTCAGACTTTTCGGTGTGTACGTAGACAAATAATTATTGTAGACTGTATTGAGAACAACGCTCATTGTCACGCCTCCTTTCCTCCATGATACAAGGCAGAGCTGTTTAGCCCTCGACAATTATATCGGAATAAATTTCCAAAACTTTAATAAAATTTTTATATTTATTCCAAAATTCCTGAAAATCCGTTTCCTAGAATTTATCGTTTTCAATTTTCTGCTATTGGTATATTATATTCACGAATACCTGCATTTTGTGAATATAGTGTAGCACATTTTGCAAGCGGAAACAAGGTTTTTTTGATAAAATACCTGCAAAACAGGAGAAATCGGTTGACGCGGAACCGGGACTGTGGTATAGTAGTCAAGCGAGATAAGATATAGGTCTTTTTTTTATGCTTAAAAAACACGTGGAGGTAGAAAAATGCGTACAAAGATCACATTGGCATGTACTGAGTGCAAGCAGCGCAACTACAATACAACCAAGGATAAGAAGACTCATCCTGACAGAATGGAAATTAAAAAGTATTGTAGATTCTGTAAGACACATACGGCGCACAAAGAGACAAAATAGAAACGAAATAGAAACAAAACAATTTCTGAGACGAAGTTATGTTTCTGAAACGAAGTAGCGACAGACTGATGGAGGTATAGAAATGGGAGATTCCGCAGAAAAGCAGACCAAGCCCAGCTTTTTTAAGGGTGTGAAGTCTGAGTATAAGAAAATTTCATGGCCGGACAGACAGTCAACCTTAAAACAATCCATAGCAGTGGTTGTAATTTCTGTTGTGATGGGAGTTCTGATCGCGGTGCTGGATTACGTTTTCCAGTATGGTGTGAATTTCCTGACATCTTTATAGGAGCGAGGGCGATTGTATGGCAGAGGCAATGTGGTATGTAGTTCATACCTATTCCGGATATGAAAATAAGGTCAAAGCCAATATAGAGAAGACCATTGAGAACAATCCTCATCTTGCAGAGCAGATTCTGGAGGTCAGGGTGCCCATGCAGGATGTGGTTGAGATTAAGAACGGCGCCAAGAAGACGGTTCCGAAGAAGATGTTTCCCGGATATGTGCTCCTGAACATGGAGATGAACGACGATACCTGGTATGTTGTGCGCAATACCCGGGGCGTTACGGGGTTTGTAGGGCCGGGAAGCAAGCCGGTGCCGCTTACGGAGGCGGAGATGAAGCCTCTGGGAATCAAGACGGACAATGTCTCCATCGACTTTGTGGAGGGGGACAGCATCGCGGTGGTTGCCGGTGTCTGGAAAGACACGGTGGGCGTGGTTCAGAAATTGGACTTTGGCAAGCAGACTGCCACGATCAACGTAGAGTTGTTTGGGCGTGAGACCCCTGTGGAGATCAGTTTCGCAGAGGTGCGAAAGCTTTGAGCTATGAGCCCGAGGTTGTAGATATTTTCCGGTTCGCCGGTCAATATAAGTAACAAGAGGAATGTGTTTGGCAGATACTGCAGACATTCCGGGTGGGAGCGGAGAATATGATCTGAGAGTTTTCCGCGCCAGATTACCACATTATTAGGAGGTGCCACAATGGCAAAGAAAGTAGAAGGATACATTAAGTTACAGATTCCTGCCGGCAAGGCTACACCGGCTCCCCCTGTTGGTCCTGCACTGGGTCAGCATGGTGTGAACATCGTTGAATTCACAAAGCAGTTCAACGCAAGGACGGCGGACAAGGGTGATGTGATTATTCCCGTTGTCATCACCGTATACGCAGACAGAAGCTTCAGTTTCATTACGAAGACTCCTCCTGCAGCAGTATTGTTGAAGAAGGCCTGCAACATCAAGTCCGGTTCGGGCGTTCCCAACAAGACCAAGGTTGCTACCATTTCCAAGGCTAAGCTTCAGGAGATCGCTGAGATGAAGATGCCGGATCTGAATGCGGCAAGCCTTGAGGCGGCCATGAGCATGATCGCGGGTACTGCACGCAGCATGGGTATTGTAGTAGAAGACTAACTATTAACATGATTTGGGAGGCAATTGCTATAAATTGCCGCTGGAACCTAGGAGGTAAAGTAAATGAAACATGGTAAGAAATATAACGAGGTTGCGAAGCTTGTAGACCGCGCAGCCCTGTATGACCCCGCCGAGGCCATTGCACTGGTTAAGAAGACCGCGACGGCCAAGTTTGACGAGACCATCGAAGTACACATCAGAACCGGCTGTGACGGACGTCACGCAGAGCAGCAGATCCGCGGCGCGGTAGTGCTGCCCAACGGAACCGGTAAAACCGTTAAGGTTCTGGTTTTTGCAAAGGGAGATAAGCTGAATGAGGCTGAGGCTGCAGGCGCTGATTATGTTGGCGGCGAGGAGCTGATCCCTAAGATTCAGAACGACGGCTGGCTTGATTTTGACGTGGTAGTTGCTACCCCTGACATGATGGGCGTGGTAGGCCGTCTGGGTAAGGTTCTGGGACCTAAGGGTCTGATGCCCAATCCCAAAGCAGGAACGGTTACCATGGATGTGACCAAGGCTGTGGCTGATATCAAAGCCGGTAAGATCGAGTACAGACTGGACAAGACGAATATTGTGCATGTTCCTGTGGGCAAGGCGTCCTTTACCGAGGAGGCACTGCAGGAGAACTTCCAGGCGCTGATGGATGCCATTGTAAAGGCAAAGCCCAGCGCATTGAAGGGGCAGTATCTGAGAAGCATCACTTTGACCAGCACCATGGGCCCTGGCGTAAAGGTGAATGTGGCAAAGTTCTAATTCAAAAGTGCCGGTCCTAAAGTTCTAATTCGCGTGTGAATCATAAATGCAAAAGAGTCTCGGCCGTATGGCCTGAGGCTCTTTTTGTATCGTCTTATTTCGAGTGGCGTAGCTGCTGTATTCAGACGGGGTCGGCAGCGGATTCCGCCCCGGCTCCCGCTGCCTCGATACCGTCCGAACACAGCAGTTGCAATGCCGGAGGCTCAGTAATCCCATAAACCGGAAATCCTATACCTTATTGCTGCTCGACTTTCATGGTCAGGGTTTTAATGTTGGCAATCCATATAAGATTTTCCGTGTAATTCGGATGTTGTTCTTTTTTTGCGGGGGAGTAGCCCGGACAGGGGGGAGTGTTTGTATGAAGACCGTTGAAAAACGTCGGCGCTTAGCGAATGCTGTTTACAGCATGAGGTTAGCGTCCGCTACGTTTTTCTTCGAGCGAGAGCGTGTCTGAATACAAATACGCCCCCCTGTCCGGGCGGCGTCCTGCGCCGAAATAAAATAATTGCACTAGAATTGCACAAGATTTACACTGGAAATTGCACTGGAATGCGAAAATATGATTGACAGCCCGGATGGATTGTGTTAATCTATCAGAGGTGTAAAACCAGGCCGAAGACAGTAGGTGTCCGACAGGACGTAAGCGTAGCGCCTACCGAGGAGAGAGTTTCAATGAATGAAAACTGCGTCTTCCTGTCTCGGGGAGACGTTTTTAATTACATGGGAATCCCTGAGGGCTCCCGGCGTTTGAACTCCTTCGGCATCAAATCTAAAAGGAGGTAAAAAAATGGCAAAGGTTGAATTGAAGCAGCCCATCGTGGAAGAGATTGCGGCCAAGATCAAAGACGCACAGTCTGTTGTGCTGGTTGATTACCGCGGACTTACCGTTGAGCAGGACACACAGCTTCGCAGAAATCTGCGCGAGGCAGGCGTTGTCTACAAGGTGTACAAGAACACCTACATGACCCGTGCGTTCCAGGGTACGGAGTTTGAAGCTCTGGCTCCTTATCTGGAGGGTCCCAGCGCAGTGGCTATCTCCACCGAGGACGCTACCGCTCCCGCCAGAGTGATCGCAGAGTTTGCTAAGAAGGCAGACAAGCTGGAGATCAAGGGCGGTGTGGTAGAAGGCACTGTGTATGACGCGAAGGGAATGGCGGCTATCGCAAGCATTCCTTCCAGAGAGGTACTCATCTCCAAACTGCTCGGCAGCTTGCAGAGTCCTATCACCAATTTTGCACGCGTTATGAATCAGCTTGCAGAAAAAGGCGGCGCGTCCGCTTGTGAGGCTCCCGCAGCAGAGACTGCCGCTGTAGAGGAAGCGCCTGCAGCAGAGGCTCCCGCTGAGGAAGCTCCCGCAGCAGAATAAGAGTTAAGGCGGCATGTGCGAGTGCCGCGGCAGACGCGCAGAAAGATGCGCATGAGAAAACAGTAAAAGAAAATGGAGGAAATGAAAATGGCTAAGTTGACAGCACAGGAATTGATCGATGCGATCAAAGAGTTGACCGTATTAGAGTTGAATGATCTGGTAAAAGCATGTGAGGAGGAGTTCGGCGTTTCCGCAGCAGCAGGCGTTGTAGTTGCAGCAGCAGGCGCAGCAGCAGACGCTGCAGAGGAGAAGACCGAGTTCGATGTTGAGCTGACCGAGGTTGGCGCTGAGAAGGTTAAGGTTATCAAGGTTGTTCGTGAGATCACCGGTCTTGGCCTGAAGGAAGCTAAGGACGCTGTAGACGGCGCTCCCAAGGTTATCAAAGAGGGCGCTTCCAAGGAAGAGGCTGAGGAGATCAAGAAGAAACTTGAGGAAGTTGGCGCTAAGGCTACTCTTAAGTAATTGAGATCGTACACAGACGGCTCCTGCATTGATTGCGGGAGCCGTTTTCTGATAGTAAAGGACGAATTTTGGGGATTAAATTTGGAATCGTTAAATTCTGGCAAAATTTTCTTGACTCTCGTCCACGATTATGATATCATGAAAAATGCACTATTGTGTGAAAGTGGGCCTGTTTTTTCTGAAGATGAAACAGGCTGTTCTGCCATGTGATGGATCGTCACAGCGGTTATGCAGTGGATTGCGGCAATAAATCAAGAAGAACGGGGTGAAATGTCAATGGAAAAGAACAGAATACGTCCCATGGCCGGCAACAAGGTTATGCGTATGAGTTACTCAAGGCAGAAAGAGGTTCTGGAGATGCCCAACCTGATCGAAGTCCAGAAGGACTCCTATCAGTGGTTTTTGGATGAAGGCCTGAAAGAGGTCTTCGACGATATCTCCCCTATCGCCGATTACAGCGGCTCCTTGAGTCTTGAATTCGTAGATTTTGAGTTGTGCAGGGATGATGTGAAGTATTCTATCGAAGAATGCAAAGAGAGAGATGCGACCTTTGCTGCGCCTCTTAAGGTAAAGGTTCGTCTTTACAATAAGGAGAAAGAGGAAATCAGCGAGCATGAGATTTTCATGGGTGATCTGCCGCTGATGACTGAGACAGGCACCTTTGTGATCAACGGAGCGGAGCGTGTAATTGTAAGCCAGTTGGTGCGTTCTCCCGGTATTTATTATGGCATTGCCCACGACAAGCTTGGCAAGAGACTGTTCTCCTGTACTGTGATCCCCAATCGCGGAGCATGGCTGGAGTACGAGACGGATTCCAATGACGTTTTCTATGTGCGTGTGGACCGGACCCGTAAGGTGCCCATCACTGTGCTGCTCCGGGCGCTGGGCATCGGCACCAATGACGAGATCCGCGAAGTGTTTGGCGATGAACCCAAGATAGAGGCAAGCTTAAGCAAGGACACTGCTGAGAATTATCAGGAGGGTCTGCTGGAGCTGTACAAGAAGATCCGTCCCGGAGAGCCTTTGAGTGTTGAGAGTGCGGAGAGCCTGATCAACGCTATGTTCTTTGACCCCAGAAGATATGATTTGGCCAAGGTCGGCAGATATAAATTCAACAAAAAACTGGCATTCAGAAACCGGATCAGACATCAGATCCTGGCGGCAGATGTGGTGGAGCCCTCCACGGGAGAGGTTCTGGCAAGTGCGGGCGATAAGGTTACCGCAGAGCTTGCAGATACCATTCAGGATGCTGCCGTGCCGTTTGTATATATTCAGACAGAGGAGAAGAATGTAAAAGTTCTCTCCAATATGATGGTGGATATCACCAGCTTTATTGATTGTAATCCCAGAGACTTTGGAATCCATGAGCGAGTTTATTATCCCGTGCTGGCTCAGATTCTGGAGGAGTTTGGCGACGATCCCGAGAAGCTGGGCGAGGCTATCAAAAAGAATGTGCATGAGCTGGTTCCCAAGCATATCACAAAGGAGGATATCATTGCCTCCATCAATTATAATATGCATCTGGAATATGGTCTGGGCAATGACGACGATATCGATCACCTGGGCAACAGACGTATCCGTGCAGTGGGCGAGTTGCTGCAGAATCAGTACCGCATCGGTCTCTCCAGAATGGAGCGCGTGGTGCGTGAGCGTATGACGACACATGACGCCGAGGATATTTCCCCTCAGAGTCTGATCAATATCAAACCGGTGACTTCTGCGGTGAAGGAGTTCTTTGGCTCCTCCCAGTTGTCCCAGTTCATGGACCAGAACAATCCTCTGGGTGAGCTGACCCACAAGCGGCGTCTGTCCGCGCTGGGTCCCGGCGGTCTGTCCAGAGATCGTGCCGGATTTGAGGTGCGTGACGTGCATTATTCCCATTATGGAAGAATGTGTCCCATCGAGACCCCTGAGGGTCCTAACATCGGTCTGATCAACTCTCTGGCAAGCTATGCCCGTATTAACGAGTATGGTTTTGTGGAGGCGCCTTACCGTGAGATCGACAAATCCGATGCAGCTAATCCCCGTGTCACCGAGAAGGTGGTATATATGACTGCGGACGAGGAGGACAATTATCATGTGGCGCAGGCCAATGAGCCTCTGGATGCAGAGGGACATTTTGTCCACAATATGGTTTCGGGCCGTTACCGTGAGGAGACCCAGGCCTACCCCAAGGCTGCCTTTGAGTATATGGATGTATCTCCCAAGATGGTGTTCTCCGTTGCGACGGCATTGATTCCTTTCCTGGAGAATGACGATGCCAACCGTGCGCTGATGGGTTCCAACATGCAGCGTCAGGCTGTGCCTCTTCTGACTACCGAGGCTCCCGTGGTGGGAACCGGTATGGAGGTCAAGACGGCAGTGGACTCCGGTGTCTGCGTGGTGGCAAAGAAAGCGGGGACCGTGACTTATGTGTCCTCCGATATGATCCGCATCGCATACGACGACGGAGAGAAGGCAGAGTTCCATCTGACCAAGTTCTCCCGTTCCAACCAGTCCAACTGCTATAATCAGAAGCCCATTGTATTCAAGGGCGATCATGTGGCTGAGGGACAGGTGATCGCGGATGGCCCGTCCACTTCCATGGGAGAGCTGGCGCTGGGCAAGAACCCGCTGATCGGCTTCATGACATGGGAGGGCTATAACTACGAGGATGCCGTCCTGCTCAGCGAGAGGCTGGTGCAGGAGGATGTATATACTTCCGTACACATTGAGGAATACGAGGCAGAAGCCCGTGATACGAAGCTTGGACCCGAGGAGATCACCCGTGATGTTCCCGGTGTGGGCGATGATGCTCTGAAGGATCTGGATGACAGAGGTATCATCCGGATCGGAGCGGAGGTGCGCGCCGGAGATATTCTGGTGGGCAAGGTAACTCCCAAGGGAGAGACTGAGCTGACGGCTGAGGAGAGGCTGCTTCGTGCGATCTTCGGCGAGAAGGCCAGAGAGGTTCGCGACACTTCCCTGAAAGTGCCTCATGGAGAGTATGGTATTGTGGTGGATGCCAAGGTATTTACCAGAGAGAACAGCGATGAGCTGTCTCCCGGTGTGAATCAGGCTGTTCGTATCTATATTGCACAGAAGAGAAAGATCTCCGTGGGCGACAAGATGGCAGGCCGTCACGGCAACAAGGGTGTGGTTTCCCGCGTACTTCCTGTGGAGGATATGCCCTATCTGCCCAACGGGCGTCCGCTGGATATCGTGCTGAATCCTCTGGGTGTGCCTTCCCGTATGAATATTGGACAGGTATTGGAGATTCATCTGTCTCTGGCGGCAAAGGCGCTGGGCTTTAATGTGGCTACGCCCGTGTTCGACGGAGCCAATGAGCATGATATTATGGACACTCTGGATCTGGCCAATGATTATGTCAATCTGGAGTGGGAAGAATTTGAGAAGAAGCACGGGGATGAGCTTTTGCCCGAGGTGATGGAGTATCTGTCCGAAAACAGAGATCACAGAGAGCTCTGGAAGGGCGTTCCCATTTCCAGGGATGGTAAGGTTCGTCTGCGTGACGGCAGGACCGGCGAGTATTTTGACAGTCCGGTTACCATCGGACACATGCATTATCTGAAGCTCCATCATCTGGTGGACGATAAGATCCATGCCCGTTCCACGGGACCGTACTCTCTGGTGACGCAGCAGCCTCTGGGCGGTAAGGCGCAGTTCGGCGGACAGCGTTTCGGAGAGATGGAGGTTTGGGCGCTGGAGGCGTACGGCGCGTCCTACACGCTGCAGGAGATTCTGACTGTGAAGTCCGACGATGTGGTGGGCCGTGTGAAGACCTATGAGGCCATCATCAAGGGAGACAATATCCCTGAGCCCGGCATCCCTGAGTCCTTCAAGGTGCTGTTAAAGGAGCTGCAGGCTCTGGGTCTGGACGTGCGCGTGATGCGTGAGGATCAGACCGAGGTTGAGATCATGGAGACCATCGACTACGGCGATACGGATTACCGTTATGAGATGGAGGGAGACCGCAAGTACAATGATTACGACAGCGGCACTCTGGGCGAGATGGGTTATCAGGCGCAGGAGTTTGACGATGTGAGCGGCGAGCTGATCAGTACGGAGGACGAGGATTTCTCGGACGACGATTATGAAGAAGACAGCTACGATGGTGACGACGAATTGTAAAACAGAAAGGGAGAGCCAAAATGTCAGAAACAAGAACGGAAAATTACCAGCCTATGACATTTGATGCTATCAAGATCGGATTAGCATCACCTGATAAGATTCGTGAATGGTCCCACGGTGAGGTATTAAAGCCTGAGACGATCAATTACAGAACCTTGAAGCCCGAGAGGGACGGTCTGTTCTGTGAGAAGATTTTCGGACCCAGCAAGGACTGGGAGTGTCATTGCGGTAAATATAAGAAGATCAGATATAAAGGCGTGGTCTGCGACAGGTGCGGCGTGGAAGTCACCAAGGCCAGCGTCCGCAGAGAGCGCATGGGACATATCGAGCTTGCGGCTCCGGTGTCTCATATCTGGTATTTTAAAGGAATCCCCAGCCGTATGGGTTTGATTCTGGATCTGTCTCCCAGAGTGCTGGAGAAGGTGCTGTATTTTGCATCCTATATCGTTCTGGATGCGGGCGAGACCAGTCTGGATTACAAGCAGGTGCTCTCGGAGAAGGAGTATCAGGATGCCAGGGAGACCTGGGGCAATAAATTCCGCGTGGGAATGGGCGCTGAGGCCATCAAAGAGCTTTTGCAGTCTGTGGATCTGGAGACAGAGGCAGTGGAATTAAAGACCGGCCTGAAGGAGTCTTCGGGACAGAAGCGCGCCCGTATTATCAAGAGACTCGAGGTTGTTGAGGCTTTTCGCGGTTCAGGCAATCTGCCTGAGTGGATGATCATGGATGTGGTGCCCGTGATCCCGCCCGATCTGCGCCCCATGGTTCAGTTGGACGGCGGCCGTTTTGCAACCTCCGACCTCAACGATCTGTACAGAAGGATCATCAACAGAAATAATCGTCTGAAGAGACTGCTGGAGCTGGGAGCTCCGGATATCATTGTGAGAAACGAGAAGCGTATGCTGCAGGAAGCTGTGGACGCGCTCATCGACAACGGCAGAAGAGGACGTCCTGTCACCGGCCCCGGCAACCGGGCGCTGAAGTCTCTGTCCGACATGTTGAAGGGAAAATCAGGACGTTTCCGTCAGAATCTGCTGGGTAAGCGTGTGGATTATTCCGGACGTTCCGTTATCGTGGTGGGACCGGAGCTGAAGATTTATCAGTGCGGTCTGCCTAAGGAGATGGCTGTCGAGCTGTTCAAGCCCTTTGTGATGAAGGAGCTGGTGGCCAGAGGCATCAGCCAGAATATCAAAAATGCCAAGAAACTGGTGGAGAGACTGGACACCAGCGTCTGGGATGTACTGGAGGAGGTCATCAAGGAGCATCCCGTGATGCTCAACCGTGCACCGACTCTGCACAGATTGGGTATTCAGGCCTTTGAGCCTATTTTGGTGGAGGGTAAGGCGATCAAGCTGCATCCTCTGGTATGTACCGCGTTTAACGCAGACTTTGACGGAGACCAGATGGCAGTGCATCTTCCTCTGTCCGTGGAGGCACAGGCAGAGTGCAGATTCCTGCTGTTGTCCCCCAACAATCTGCTGAAGCCCTCCGACGGCGGTCCTGTGGCCGTTCCTTCTCAGGATATGGTGCTGGGTATCTATTATTTGACCCAGGAGAGAGAGGGTGCAAAGGGCGAAGGCAAATTCTTTAAAAGTGTGAACGAGGCCATTTTGGCATATGAGAATCAGGCGATCACCCTGCATTCCAAGATATCTGTGCGCGTGAGCAAGAAGGACGCCCAGGGCAATGTGGTTTCCGGCAATGTGGAGTCCACGCTGGGAAGATTTCTCTTTAATGAAATACTGCCTCAGGATCTGGGCTTCGTGGACAGGAGTGATCCCGAGAATCTGCTGAAGCTGGAGGTGGATTTCCATGTGGGCAAGAAAGGCCTGAAGCAGATTTTGGAGAAGGTCATCAACACCCATGGCGCTTCCATAACCGCAGAGGTGCTGGATGATGTGAAGGCTATCGGTTACAAGTATTCCACGAGAGCTGCCATGACGGTATCTATCTCCGACATGACTGTGCCTGAGAAGAAGCCTGAGATGCTGGCTGCGGCACAGGCTACCGTTGACAGGATTTCCGCCAATTTCCGGCGCGGCCTGATCACGGAGGAGGAGCGTTACCGCGCGGTTGTGGAGACTTGGAATGAGACCGATAAGGAGCTGACAGACGTGCTGTTGGCCGGTCTGGATAAGTATAACAATATCTTCATGATGGCAGATTCCGGTGCCCGTGGTTCCAATCAGCAGATCAAACAGCTTGCAGGTATGCGAGGTCTGATGGCTGATACCACCGGTAGAACCATCGAGCTGCCCATCAAGTCCAATTTCCGTGAGGGTCTGGACGTTCTGGAGTATTTCATGTCCGCCCACGGCGCTCGTAAGGGATTGTCCGACACGGCGCTTCGTACTGCGGACTCCGGTTATCTGACCAGAAGAATGGTGGATGTATCTCAGGAGCTCTCCATCAGAGAGGTGGACTGCTGTGAAGGCAAAGATGAGATTCCCGGTATGGTGGTCAAGGCGTTCATGGACGGCAGAGAGACCATCGAGAGTCTGAAAGACAGAATCACAGGCCGTTACGTCTGTGAGGATATCAAGGATAAAGACGGCAATGTGATCGTCAAGAGCAATCACATGATCACCCCCAGCCGTGCCGCAAGGATTCTGAGCGCCGGCGTCAATGAGAAGGGTGAGCCTATTGAAGAAGTAAAGATCCGTACCATATTGACTTGCCGCTCCCATGTGGGTATCTGCGCAAAATGTTACGGTGCAAACATGGCTACCGGCGAGGCCGTTCAGGTGGGCGAGGCCGTAGGTATCATTGCGGCGCAGTCCATCGGTGAGCCCGGTACGCAGTTGACCATGAGAACCTTCCATACCGGCGGTGTGGCAGGTGATGATATCACACAGGGTCTTCCCCGTGTAGAGGAGCTGTTCGAGGCCAGAAAGCCCAAAGGACTCGCTATCATCGCTGAGTTTGGCGGTCAGGCCGAGATCAGGGACACCAAGAAAAAGCGTGAGGTAGTCATCACCAATGATGAGATCGGAGAATCAAAGGCCTATCTGATTCCTTACGGTTCCCGGATCAAGGTGGTGGACGGACAGATCCTGGAGGCAGGCGACGAGCTGACTGAGGGTAGTGTCAATCCCCACGATCTGCTGAAGATTAAGGGAATCCGCGCAGTGCAGGATTACATGCTCCGTGAGGTACAGCGTGTATACCGGCTGCAGGGTGTGGATATTTCCGATAAGCATATTGAAGTGCTGGTTCGCCAGATGCTGAAAAAGGTGCGCATTGAGAATAACGGCGATACCGATTTCCTGCCCGGCACACTGGTGGATGTGCTGGATTATGAAGAGATGAACGAGCAGCTTCTGGCAGAGGGCAAGGAGCCGGCGGAGGGTAAGCGCATTATTCTCGGTATCACCAAGGCGGCGCTGGCCACGGATTCCTTCCTGTCCGCAGCGTCCTTCCAGGAGACCACCAAGGTTCTGACCGAGGCCGCCATCAAGGGCAAGGTAGACAATCTGATCGGTCTGAAGGAAAATGTTATCATCGGTAAACTGATTCCCGTGGGTACGGGTATGAAGAGATACCGCAATACCAGACTCAGCACTGACAATGTCCGCACCATCAGTTTTGATGAAGAGATCGTGGGCGGTGATCTGGAACTGAGCTTTGCCGAGCTGCCGGACGAGGACACGGCTGTGGATGCAGAGGCAGATATGGCTGAAGTTGAAATGGCAGTGGTGACAGACGGCGAGTAATTCATTTGTAGAATGGATATCCGGAAAGGCTGCGGCAGAAAATGCCGCAGCTTTTTAAGTCTGATTGTGATGCAGGCAATTGGAATGTTGGATAAATATGCGTGTTCAACAATTGATTCATGACAGCGGAAAACGCTTTGCTGTATGAGTGCGCGCCGCAGCGCGCAGATAGGATTAAAAATGAAGGTTTTAGTGACAGGAACAGGAGGACAGTTGGGATTTGATGTGATGCGGGAGCTTCAATCACGGGGACTGGAAGCCGTGGGCGTAGATCATCAGACCATGGATATTACCGACGCTGACTGTGTGGACAGAGTGATCAGGGAGAATGCGCCCGACGCGGTAATCCATTGCGCGGCCTATACTGCCGTGGACGCGGCGGAGGATGATGAGGAGCAGTGCCGGAAGGTCAATGCGGATGGTACGAGATATATTGCCGAAGTCTGTAAGGCATTGGATATCAAATTGATCTATATCAGCACCGACTATGTGTTTGGCGGACAGGGAGAGCGTCCGTGGGAGCCTGACGATGATAGAGACCCGCAGAATGTGTATGGCCGGACCAAATATGAGGGCGAGTTGGCAGTTCAAAACTTACTGGAGAAGTATTTTATCCTGCGGGTGACCTGGACTTTTGGAGTAAACGGCAAAAATTTTGTGAAGACGATGCTCCGGCTGGCCGAGAACCATGATACCCTCCGTGTGGTGGACGATCAGATCGGCTCGCCTACCTATACCCGTGATCTGGCGAAGCTTCTGGCGGATATGGTGCAGACAGACCGGTACGGCATATATCACGCTACCAACGAAGGGGTATGCTCCTGGTGTGAATTTGCCCGTGCGATTTTTAAGGAGGCGGGCTTGGGAGACAAGGTTAAAGTTTTGCCCGTGAGCACGGAAGAGTATGGCGCAAAGGCGGCCAGACCACACAACAGCCGTATGAGTAACGACAAGCTTGTGGAGAACGGATTTGCGAAACTGCCCTCCTGGCAGGATGCTCTGGCGCGGTATCTGGAGGAGTTGAAAGAGTTGAAAAATTAGTGTTGAGAAAAATTGGCGTCAAAAATTGGCGTTAAGAATAATTGGTCTTGACAATATGCATGGGAACAAGTATACTATTTTAGTGTGCCTGCATAGGCATGCTTTGTGTGCGTGTCCGCGGATAGGGTGAGGCCCGCATGCATAAATTACCAAAAACATTTTATAATAAGAAAGAGGTGAAACAGAATGCCAACATTTAACCAGTTAGTAAGAAAGGGACGTCAGACAACTGTAAAGAAGTCTACTGCACCTGCGCTGCAGAGAGGTTACAACTCTCTTCACAAGAAGGCGACCAACACTTCCGCTCCTCAGAAGCGCGGCGTGTGTACCGCCGTTAAGACAGCGACTCCTAAGAAGCCTAACTCCGCACTGAGAAAGATCGCCAGAGTACGTCTTTCCAACGGTATTGAGGTTACCAGCTATATTCCCGGCGAAGGTCACAACCTTCAGGAGCATAGCGTGGTGCTGATCCGCGGCGGCAGAGTAAAGGATCTTCCCGGTACCAGATATCACATCATCCGTGGTACTTTGGATACAGCAGGTGTTGCCAACAGAAAGCAGGCTCGTTCCAAGTACGGCGCCAAGAGACCAAAAGATGCTAAGAAATAAGCATCTTTGAGACGCCAAGAAGTAGGAACTGAGAAGAACCCGTCAGGATTCTTCAATTTGACGCAGATCGTCTGTTTGGACGTGAAACGTCAGGTTTGTACTACACTAAAACGGAACTAAGAAAAGTGTTGGATTCTGTATTGTTATAATAAAAGCAACAGATACACAGCGCGAACACTTGGGGAAACACATGTGAGTACCGATGAATTATTGATTAATAAGGAGGGAAGAACCGTGCCACGTAAAGGACATATTCAGAAAAGAGATGTATTGGCAGATCCTTTATACAATAATAAGGTTGTCACCAAGCTGATCAACAACATTATGTTGGATGGTAAGCGTGGTGTCGCACAGAAGATTGTATACGGCGCATTTGCCAAAGTAGAGGAGAAGTCCGGTAAACCGGCTCTTGAGGTATTTGAGTCGGCAATGAACAATATCATGCCCGTTCTGGAGGTTAAGGCGAGACGTATCGGCGGCGCCACCTATCAGGTGCCTATCGAAGTACGCGCCGACAGACGGCAGGCTCTGGGCCTTCGCTGGCTGACCATGTTCTCTCGCAAGAGAAGCGAGAAGACCATGGAGGACAGACTGGCCAATGAGATTCTTGACGCGTCCAATAATACCGGTGCAGCAGTCAAGAGAAAAGAAGACATGCACAAGATGGCAGAGGCAAACAAGGCCTTCGCACATTATCGTTTCTAAGCTTCACACAAATATAGGAGGAAAAGACCTTGGCTGGAAGAGAATATCCGTTAGAGAGAACCAGAAATATCGGAATTATGGCTCATATCGATGCGGGTAAGACCACGTTGACCGAGCGTATTCTGTATTATACTGGCGTAAACTACAAGATTGGCGATACTCACGAAGGTACTGCTACCATGGACTGGATGGAGCAGGAGCAGGAGAGAGGTATCACCATCACATCAGCCGCAACCACCTGCCACTGGACTCTGGAGAAAGAGACCAAACCCATGGAAGGTGCATTGGAGCATCGTATCAATATCATCGATACTCCCGGTCACGTGGACTTCACTGTGGAAGTAGAGCGTTCCCTTCGTGTGCTGGACGGCGCTGTCGGCGTCTTCTGTGCAAAGGGAGGTGTGGAGCCTCAGTCTGAAAATGTATGGCGTCAGGCAGATACCTATAATGTACCCCGTATGGCTTTCATCAACAAGATGGATATCATGGGTGCGAACTTCTACGGCGCTGTTGAGCAGATCAAGAACAGACTCGGCAAAAATGCCATTGTTCTTCAGCTGCCCATCGGCAAAGAGGATGAGTTTAAAGGTATCATCGACCTGTTTGAGATGAAGGCATATATTTATAACGACGACAAAGGTGACGATATCACAGTGACCGACGACCTCGGCGACATGAAGGATGATGCAGAGCTGTATCGTTCCGAACTGGTTGAGAAGATCTGCGAGCTGGATGACGATCTGACAATGATGTATCTGGAGGGCGAGGAGCCTTCCAACGAGCAGCTCAAAGCTGCTCTGCGTAAGGGAACCTGCGAGTGTACGGCAGTGCCTGTATGCTGTGGTTCCGCATACCGCAACAAAGGTGTGCAGAAGCTCCTGGATGCTATTCTGGAGTATATGCCCGCACCTACTGATATCCCTGCTATTAAGGGTGTGGATCTGGATGGAAATGAGATTGAGAGACATTCGTCTGACGACGAGCCGTTCTCTGCTCTGGCATTCAAGATCATGGCTGATCCCTTTGTGGGCAAGCTTGCATTTTTCCGTGTGTATTCCGGTACGATGAATTCCGGTTCTTATGTGCTGAATGCCACAAAAGATAAAAAGGAACGTGTGGGACGTATCCTGCAGATGCACGCTAACAAACGTGCAGAGCTGGACAAGGTTTATTCCGGCGATATCGCTGCCGCAGTGGGATTCAAATTCACCACAACCGGCGATACCATCTGCGACGATCAGCACCCCGTGATCCTTGAGTCCATGGAGTTCCCTGAGCCCGTTATCGAGCTGGCTATCGAGCCCAAAACCAAAGCCGGTCAGGGCAAGATGGGTGAGGCTCTGGCGAAGCTGGCCGAGGAAGATCCCACATTCCGCGCACACACCAATCAGGAAACCGGACAGACCATTATCGCCGGTATGGGTGAGCTGCATCTGGAGATCATTGTTGACAGACTGCTGCGCGAGTTTAAGGTAGAGGCCAATGTGGGCGCACCTCAGGTTGCTTACAAAGAGGCGTTCACCAAGGCCGTGGAGGTTGATTCCAAGTATGCCAAGCAGTCCGGTGGCCGTGGACAGTATGGACATTGTAAAGTTAAATTTGAGCCTCTTGAGGCAAACTGCGAGAAGTTTGAGTTTGATCCCAAGGCTAATATTCTGATCAACGAGCCCCCTGTACTGCTGTTTGAATCCACTGTTGTGGGAGGAGCTATTCCCAAGGAATATATTCCCGCAGTGGGCGCAGGTATCAGAGAGGCCGCGCAGGCAGGTATCTTGGGTGGATTCCCTGTGCTGGGCGTTCACGCAAATGTATACGACGGTTCCTACCATGAGGTGGACTCTTCTGAGATGGCATTCCATATCGCCGGTTCCATGGCGTTCAAGGAGGCAATGCAGAAGGCAAGCCCCGTGCTCCTCGAGCCCATCATGAAGGTTGAGGTTACCATGCCTGAAGAGTATATGGGCGATGTCATCGGAGACCTGAACTCCCGTCGTGGACGTGTGGAGGGTATGGACGATCTGGGCGGCGGCAAGATCGTGCGCGCGTTCGTTCCTCTGGCAGAGATGTTCGGTTACTCCACAGACCTTCGTTCCAAGACACAGGGCCGCGGCAACTACTCCATGTTCTTCGAGAAGTATGAGCCCGTTCCCAAGAATGTTCAGGAAAAGGTACTGTCCGAGAAGTCGAAGTAAGTGAAGTGGCTTATGAAGTTTTACCGTATTTTAACAAAAATTGCTTGTCAAACCTCTGATTATTTAATATAATCAGAGATAGTGAGAAAAAAACAATCGTATCTATTTTTTAAGGAGGATATTAATAATGGCTAAAGCTAAATTTGAGAGATCTAAGCCCCATTGTAACATTGGTACCATCGGTCACGTTGACCATGGTAAAACCACTCTGACCGCTGCTATCACCAAGGTTCTGGCAGAGAGAGTAGCAGGTAACGAGAAGGTTGATTTTGAGAACATCGACAAGGCTCCTGAGGAGAGAGAGCGTGGTATCACCATTTCCACCGCACACGTTGAGTATCAGACCGACAAGAGACACTATGCTCACGTTGACTGCCCGGGCCATGCTGACTATGTAAAGAACATGATCACCGGTGCTGCACAGATGGACGGCGCTATCCTGGTTGTAGCTGCTACCGATGGCGTTATGGCACAGACCAAGGAGCACATCCTTCTGTCCCGTCAGGTAGGTGTGCCCTACATCGTTGTATTCATGAACAAGTGTGACATGGTTGACGATCCCGAGCTGCTGGAGCTGGTTGAGATGGAGATCACCGAGCAGCTGGAGGAGTACGACTTCACCGACTGCCCTATCATCAAGGGTTCTGCTCTGAAGGCTCTTGAGGATCCCAACGGCGAGTGGGGCGACAAGATCATGGAGCTCATGAGCACCGTTGACGAGTATATTCCCGATCCTCAGCGTGACACAGACAAGCCTTTCCTTATGCCTGTCGAGGACGTGTTCACCATCACCGGTCGTGGTACCGTTGCTACCGGCCGTGTAGAGCGTGGCGTTCTGCATCTGAATGAGGAAGTTGAGATCGTTGGTATCAAGGAAGAGACCAAGAAGACTGTTGTAACCGGTATCGAGATGTTCAGAAAGATGCTGGATGAGGCACAGGCTGGTGATAACATCGGCGCACTGCTTCGTGGCGTTCAGAGAACCGAGATCGAGCGTGGTCAGGTTCTTGCAAAGCCCGGCACTGTTACCTGCCACACCAAGTTCACCGCTCAGGTGTACGTTCTGACCAAGGACGAGGGTGGCCGTCATACTCCTTTCTTCAATAACTATCGTCCTCAGTTCTACTTCAGAACTACCGACGTTACCGGCGTTTGCAACCTGCCTGCAGGTACTGAGATGTGCATGCCTGGCGATAATGTTGAGATGAGCATCGAGCTGATCCATCCCATCGCTATGGAGCAGGGTCTTACCTTCGCTATCCGTGAGGGTGGTCGTACTGTTGGTTCAGGCCGTGTTGCTACTATCGTTGAGTAATTACGATTTATTTAGTAAAATTAAGGCTTTCGGGGATTCCTCCGAAAGCCTTTTT
>CANCYO010000040.1 GCA_947382415.1 uncultured Lachnospiraceae bacterium
CAGAGACTTTACGACGGACAGTTCGGCGAGGAGGGTGTGGACGATATCGCCCGCTATATCAAGCTGGGTAAACTGGGAGAGGCTTTCGACAGCGAGGAACAGGTGGTGCTTTTGATCGATGAGATCGACAAAGCCGATTTGGAATTTCCCAATGATCTGTTGTGGGAGCTGGATCAGATGGAATTTTATATCAATGAGACCAAGCGCACAGTGAAGGCAAAACATCGTCCCATTGTGATCATCACTTCCAATGCGGAGAAGGAGCTGCCGGATGCGTTTCTGCGCCGTTGTATTTTCCATTATATTGATTTTCCTGACAGGGAGCTGATGGCAGAGATCGTTAAAGTGCATTTCCCAGATGTGGAGGAGCATCTGCTGGCTCAGGCCATGGAGGTATTCTACAATATCCGGGGTATGAGAGATATCCGCAAGAAGCCCAGCACCTCCGAGCTCATCGACTGGGTGAACGCGCTTCAGATCGGCGGCATCCCCACGGAGACCATCCGCTCGGCCCTTCCGTTTATCGGCGTGGTGGTGAAAAAGGATGAGGACATGGAGCTGGTAAAGCACTCCGGGAACCTGTAGACAGACGGATAGGAGAAGCGTATGTTTATCAATTTTTTTGAGTCTCTCAGGGAGAAGGGCCTGCATGTCACGCTTGGGGAGTTCCTGACTCTGCAGGAGGCGCTGGACAAGGGGCTCTGCGGCAGCTCTCTCACACAGTTTTATTATGTGGCCCGTATGATCCTTGTGAAGAGCGAGACAGATTTTGATAAATTTGATATGGCCTTTGAGGAATGCTTCAAGGCGGCCCAGAGGGAGACTGAGGTGGGAGCCCAGATGCTCAGGTGGCTGGACAAGTCGGATATGATGGAACTCGCACACGAGGAGGCCAGAAACAATCTGAATCAGATGGAGGATATTCAGGTTGACAAAGAGGATGTGGAGGAGACCTTTAAGCAGAGGCTGAAGGATCAGAACGAGGAGCACAACGGAGGGAGCTTCTGGATCGGAACCATGGGCAAGACTTCCTTCGGAAATATGGGCGGAAATGTGGGAGGTGTGCGGGTAGGCGGCAAGACCGGCTATCAGTCTGCATTTGCCGTGGTGGGGGCCAGAAAGTACCGGGATTTCAGGGACGACAGGGTGCTGGACAACAGACAGTTCCAGATGGCGTTTCGCAAGCTCAGGCAGTTCTCTTCCAGATTGGATATCCCCGAGTCGGAGCTTGATATCGACGGCACGGTGGACAAGACCTGTAATAACGGCGGCTGTCTGCAGATCGTCATGAAGAAGCCGCGCAAAAACGCGGTGAAGCTTTTATTGCTCATGGATTCCGGAGGCACCATGATCCCCTTCAGCAATCTGCTGAACGATCTGTTTCAGGCTGTACACAAGTCCAATCATTATAAGGATGTGAAAACCTATTATTTTCATAATTGTATTTATTCCAAGCTCTATAAGACGCCGGAATGCGAGAACGGAGACTGGGTAGACACGGACTGGCTTTTCCGCAATGTGGACAGCGACTATAAAGTGATCATTGTGGGAGATGCGGCCATGGCGCCGGAGGAGCTGTACTCCACCACCGGAAATTACCGCGGACCGAATGGAGGACTCTCCGGCTATGACTGGCTGCAGCTTGTGAAGAGACATTACAAGAAAATCGTGTGGCTCAATCCCAAGATGGCTCCGGGACATGCTCCCTGGAGGGAGGCGGAGACGGCTGTGAAAGAACTGTTTCCCATGTATAAGCTCACCGTGGACGGTCTGAACCAGGCCATGATCAAACTGATGGTGAACAAATAAGATCCGGTGCTCAGACCTTCGGTATCTTTTTATCGGTATACAGAATGTGATTGATGAGCCATCCGAGCAGGAATTCAAGTAGTTTCTGAAGGTATTCTTCAGGGTTTTCCTCGATTTCATTCAGATTCACATTTTCCAGTTTGTCAATAAAGGCTTCGTGCGCACGACGCTGAGCGTCCAGACCCTCATACCGGATGCTTTCCATATATTCTTCTTCGTCCTGAAAATGTTCTTTGGTGTAAGCTTTCAGCTCCTGTAAGATAGCCATGATCTTGTCGTAGCTGGAGGAGGCGTCAAAGGATTTGACCAATTGATCGGCCCGCTCCACAATGCGGAATAATTCTCTGTGTTCCCGGTCGATCAATTCTATGCCAACGAGATAATCCTCCGTAAATTCGCAGGGATTTTCCCGAATCATCCATTCCTCCAGAGGCGGAAGCTTGCCGATGAGAATATCACTGCCCAGAATATGGCGGTACAGCCACCGGGCGAGAAAGGCCACAAGCTCGGCGAGAACGCGCTGCTGGTCTTCGGTTTCATCTATATTGGCAAAGTCAAAGGCGAGAATCTTTTCCCGGAAAAAAGCATGCTGAGAGCGCTGCAGGATCAGCTCGGGATCCCGTATTTTCTCCATATATGCCTCCTCATGTTTAAAATGCTGTTCCGCATAGTCGTCAAGCTCTCCGATGATCTCCTTTAACTGACCGTATCTGTCACCCGGCGTGTCCTGTGTCGCCAGGTCATAGGCGCGGTTCAGCAGTGTGAAAAGATGCTGGTGTTCGGCATCGATTTCTTCGATTCCTGTTCTGCAATCCTCTGTAAATTGAAACATGGACAGTCCTCCTCATTTTATATGGTGTCGGTGTCTAAAGCTGCAGATTGCCCTCCATACCCTCATACATAACAGTCTTTTTGTCTCCGTTTTTCAAGAGGATGGTGACAGGGCCATAGCCGCCGTGCTTTTCCCTGTCAGTATAGCACACTTCGTCTATGGGAAACAATTCCTCTTCCGTAAAATCTTTCAGAGATTCTTTGGTGATCACCTGTGAGATCAATAGAAAAGGTTCGTATCCATATTGTTTATGCCGGACGGTTCTGCCATATACAATAACAGACTTTTCGGAGTCGGGATTTGTGCCTGTGCTGTGGAGCAGTTCGATGCTGTCCCAGCCGTCATAAATGGTCATGGCAAGCTGCTTTTCGCGGCCGGTGTGGTCATATCCCTTCAGAATGACCGCCTTTGCGGTTTTGTTCTCCCTTCGGATAATCTCTGTCTGATTGTCGGGAAAGCCGTAAGCGCCCAACGTAAGGGTTGCGGGGCTGCTGAAAAGACGCAGTTTGTCGGCGCGCAAAATTCCGTATTCCACCGGAAAATCAGCGAGATTGAGGGCCTGCATCCAATGTGTCTCCTGAAATTCTATACTTGACAGGACGTGTGGAGAGTATTACAATAATCACATCTTAGTTCCTATTTTACTTCATTATATCATGATTTCAGGTTTCTTGGTTCTATGGCGGTTCTGCCACGGCATTTTGCCTTTATTCACATTAAACAAATCGGACGGTGGCGGAGGGCGTCAGACTCCTCTGCGGAAGGAGGAGTATGGGAAAATACGATGATGCGCTGTATCGGTATCTGTCGGACAATGACAGATTTGCGGATTTTTTTAACGCGGTACTGTTTGGAGGCAGGCAGATACTGAGGGGCGAATTGCTGCAGTCGGATTCGGAGCGCTATGTGACGGCGAATCCCAAAAGTGAAACGGGAACAGTCCGGCAAAATAAAAATGGTTTTAGAGATATTAAAAAACGGGCGAACACCGGAGGCAGTTTTGTGATCACAGCTATTGAGAACCAGCATGATATTGATTATGCCATGCCCTGGCGCATCATGCAGTATGATCAGATGGAGTACGGGCAGCAGATTCAGGAGATCCAGTGCTGCAGGAGAAGGGCGGCGGACAGGAGACGGTCTGTAAATGGCTGGCAGAATCGTTTGGAGCGCGGAGATAAGCTGCATCCGGTTTATACGATCTGCTTTTATCATGGCGTGGACAGATGGGACGGTCCGCGGAGCCTGAAGGATATGATGGATTTTGATCAGGACAGCCGCGTATGGCAGAGCTGTTTTCATGATTATGGAATGACTCTGTTTTGCGCGGGGGAGGCAAATGATCTGACGGGCTTCCAAACGGAGCTCAGGCAGCTCTTGGAGGTCTTGCCCCTGAGAAAGGATAAGAGAGCGTTGAAAGCGCTGTGGAGCCGGGAAGAATATTCCCGCCTTGATCGGGAGACGGCGGAAACCATGGCGATCTTGACAGACAGTACGGAAATATTGGAGACATTGGAAGATTACCAGGGAGAAGGAGGATACAATATGTGCCAGGCAGTGGAGGAAATGAGAAGAGACTGGAAAGCAGAAGGAAAAGCTGAGGGAAAAGCAGAAGGAAAAGCCGAGGGGAAGGCGGAATCTCTCTTACAGCTTTTGCGCAGCCGGGGAGAGGTTTCGCAGGAGCTGGCTGATCGGATCATGGGGGAGCAAAACATTGACATGTTGAATTTGTGGTTTCAGAAAGCAATTCAGGCAGAGACCGTACAGATGTTTGAGGAAGAAATTTTAAAAGACGGTTGACAGTCGGGATAACAATTTGTATAATAAGGGACATAATATCAGAGAAGGCGATGATGAGAAGAAGTACCTTTGTCTACAGGCTGACAGAGAGCTGCCGGGTGGTGAGAGGCGCAAGAAGGACAATGGGAAATACATCTCGGAGCTGCAGGGCTGAAACAGGAGGCCGTGTCCGGACATTTGGACGTGGAGGAAGAGAGTAGGCTTTGCCGGAAGGCACCGATATCTGCCGGAGTATTGATGGATACTCATGATGTGGATAGATATTCATAGTATTATGATACTCACAAAGCCGCAGGATGCGAGTCCTGCGGGAATTAAGGTGGTAACACGAGCGCAGGCCCGTCCTTTGCAGGAGGGGCTTTTTTTGTGTACATCCGGCCGCTGACATTAAAATCTAAAAAGGAGAGAAGAGTTATGACAGTATTTGACGAGTTGAAGGCAAGAGGACTTCTGGCGCAGCTCACAGACGAGGAGGAGATCAAAGAGCTGGTCAACAACGGCAAAGCGGTGTTTTACATTGGCTTTGACCCCACGGCGGACAGTCTGCATGTGGGACATTTCATGGCGCTGTGTCTGATGAAGAGACTGCAGATGGCAGGCAACAGGCCCATTGCGCTGATCGGAGGCGGCACTGCCATGATCGGCGACCCTTCCGGACGGACGGATCTGCGCAGCATGATGACCACGGAGATGATCGATCACAACTGTGAGTGCTTTAAGAAGCAGATGAGCAAATTTATTGAGTTCGGCGAGGGTAAGGCCATGATGGTAAATAATGCCGATTGGCTGAGAGATTTGAATTACATTGAATTTATTCGGGATATCGGCGCTCACTTTTCGGTGAACCGCATGCTTACCGCTGAATGCTACAAACAGCGCATGGAGAAGGGGCTGAGTTTTCTGGAGTTCAACTACATGATCATGCAGAGCTATGATTTCCTGTGTTTATATCAGAAATACGGCTGTAACATGCAGTTTGGCGGAGACGATCAGTGGAGCAATATGCTGGGGGGAACAGAGCTGATCCGCAGAAAGCTCGGCAAGGACGCTTATGCCATGACCATCACACTGCTTCTCAATTCCGAGGGCAAAAAGATGGGAAAGACTCAGAAGGGAGCTGTGTGGCTTGATCCGGAGAAGACCTCGCCCTACGAGTTTTATCAGTACTGGAGAAATGTGGGAGATGCAGATGTGCTGAAATGCCTGCGCATGCTGACCTTCCTGCCGCTGGAGCAGATAGACGAGATGGATGCATGGGAGGGCAGCCAGCTCAATCAGGCGAAAGAGATTCTGGCTTATGAGCTCACCAAGATGATACACGGGGAGGAGGAAGCCGTAAAAGCACAGGAGAGCGCAAGGGCCTTGTTTGCAGGCGGAAATGCTGCCGAAATGCCCACCTGTGAGCTGGCAGAGTCCGACTTTGTGGACGGCAGGATAGACATTCTGGGTGTGCTTGCGGCCTCCGGGCTGACGGCCTCCCGTTCTGAGGCCAGACGTGCCGTGGAACAGGGCGGCGTTACGGTGGACGGAGAGAAGGTCTCGGATATCAAAACGACTTACGCGCCGGAACAGTTTGCAGGCGATGGAATCGTGGTGAAGCGCGGCAAGAAAAACTTTAAGAGAATTGTGTTGAAATAGCATTCTTTCAGGGCCTCCTGCGTATACTGTAACAGTATCGGCAGGAGGTTTTGTTATGGATTATGCATCGAATCATACATACGATCTGTATTCCGACATACAGAGGCGGACCGGGGGCGAAATCTATATCGGCGTGCTGGGTCCCGTGCGTACCGGGAAGTCCACCTTCATCAAGCGTTTTATGGATGAGATGGTGCTGCCCAATATGGAGGATGAGCATGCGCTGGCCAGAGCCATGGATGAACTGCCCCAGAGCGCGGGCGGAAAGACCATCACCACCACGGAGCCTAAATTTATTCCCAATGAAGCTGCCAGGATTAAGCTCAATGGCGATGTAGAGCTTCGGGTGCGTCTCATCGATTGCGTGGGATATATGGTGGATGGTGCGGCGGGACATCTGGAGGAGGATCAGGAGCGTATGGTGAAAACGCCCTGGTTTGAGGAGGAAATACCCTTCACTCAGGCTGCGGAAATCGGGACTGACAAGGTGATGAACGATCATTCCACCATCGGTCTTGTGGTGACCACAGACGGGAGTTTTTCAGAGATTCCCAGAAGCAGCTATATAGAGGCGGAGGAGAGAACCATCAATGCCCTGCAGCGTATACATAAACCGTTTCTGGTACTGTTAAACAGTCAGAAGCCGTATTCTGAAGATACGAAGCGTCTGGCAGAAGAACTGGAGGGCAAATACAATGTATCGGTGCTGCCCGTCAACTGTGAACAACTGAAAAAGGACGATATTCATGAGATTCTTGAGCATGTGCTGTATGAGTTTCCCATCTCGGCCATGGAATTCTATATGCCTAAATGGGTGGAAATGCTGCCCGGGGACAATCGGATGAAGCAAGAGATCGTGGAGTGCGTGAAAGCGCTTATGAAGGATTATGAGCGCATCCGGGATGTGCTGGAGCGTCCGGTGCAGATGGAGAGCGATTATGTAAAGCGCTGTAAGATGGACGGAATACGGCTGGACAATGGAATTATACGTGTGCAGATGGATGTGGATGAGGCATACTATTACGAGATGCTCTCGGAGATGATCGGCGAGAAGATTCAGGATGAGTACCAGTTGATCGAGAAACTGCGGGAGTTTTCTGCCATGCAGAAGGAATATTCAAAAGTGCTGAACGCCGTGAATATGGTGCGCGGCAAGGGATACGGGGTAGTGACACCCGAGAAAGATGAGATTCGTCTGGAGAAGCCGGAGCTGATCCGTCATGGAAACAAATTTGGTGTGAAGATTAAGGCCATCAGCCCCTCGATTCATATGATCCGTGCCAATATCGAGACGGAGATTGCACCTATTGTGGGCAGCGAACAGCAGGCGGAGGATCTGGTGCGCTACATCAATCAGGCGGATATGGAGGCGGGAATCTGGGATACCAATATCTTTGGCAAGACAGTGGAACAGCTTGTGAACGATGGCATCACCACCAAGGTGTCCTCCATCGGGGATGACAGCCAGATGAAACTTCAGGATACCATGCAGAAGATTGTGAATGATTCCAATGGCGGTATGGTGTGCATTATCATTTAGTGTATTATCATCTGATCGGTTATATGCAGTAAATGCCTGTGGGCGGACGGAGTGCTTTGTCTTGCCCATGGGCTTTTTGTATAGAGATTGTAAAGAAGGTTGTATAGAATGGCTTGATTTGCTTGCTGTGCGGGCGTTATTTGTATATAATAGAGCGCAGATACAGAGGTTCATTTCATTCTGGAAAACGTATAAGCTAAAGAGGTAACAGGAGTGAAAAAAATAAAATTCAGGAAGAAGATTTTTGTTATTGTGATATGCATCGTGGCGGTGCTGTTGATTGCCTGCGATTGGGGATTGTCCGTGATGGTATACGACGAGAACTTTAACAGGCGTTTTGAGAGTTATGAGCCGCTGATGCTGTATGTTGATGATTTTGAGGGATTGCAGCGTACACGGTATGAATTTGCTTCTGACAAAGGGCAGAAGCTGACGGGATATCTGTATGGTGTGGGAGAAGGTCAGCGTGGAATCATCGTATTGGCACATGGCCTGGGGGGAGGCGGACATAATTCTTATATGGACTGTGCCGATTATTTTGCCAGACATGGCTACTTTGTTTTTGCCTATGATGTTACGGGAAATGACGAAAGCGAGGGGGAAGGGGTGGGAGGACTTCCGCAGGGAGTCATCGACCTTGACTATGCAATCACGTTTGTGGAAGAGAGCGGAAATTTTCCCAATCTGCCGATAGCATTGTTCGGACATAGCTGGGGAGGCTACAGCGTTTGCAGCGTACTTACATATCATCCCGAAGTAAAAGCGGTGATAGCGTGCTCGGGTTTTAACTCTTCGTCAGGTATGTTTGAGGCGGAAGGGAAAAAACAGGCAGGAGACGGTATTTATTTGATGCTGCCGTTCGTGAAACTTCACGAGCGGATAAAATATGGCGACTATGCTTCAAATACGGCGATGGACGGCTTTTCAGAGAGTGACGCTTCCGTTATGATAGTACACAGCTCTGATGATGATGTGGTTCCAGCTGAGTATGGCTACGATATTTATTATGAAAAATATAAGGAGGATGACCGTTTTCATTTTATGCTTTTGGAGGATGGAGGGCATAACTGTTTTAATGCCGGAATTTATAAGGATGAGTTTAATGCGGAATTTGATCGTTGGCGGGAAACGCTTGATTATGATTATAATGCTGTAGAAAACAGGGAACGGTTTGCGCAAGAAAAAGCGGATTATATACGCGCCAACCTTGACCGGAATAAATGGTGTAACAGATTGAACTCCGGATTGTTTGAGGATTTTGTTGTTTTCTATGATAAAAATATCAATTGATAAAAAAATCAATTAAGCTGCGGGAATTGCTTTTTGCATGGGGATTCTGTATAATAAGCGTATTAAACAGCAAAGCTGACGTTTGAGAAGGGAGGCGTTTGTCATGGGTGGAATACAGAATCAGAGTCAAAACCCGGTTTATGAGAAGCTGATGCACTGTGTGCGCGCAGTGCGCGAAAGAACGGATTTTGTTCCCCGGGTTGCAATTGTCCTGGGTTCGGGTCTGGGAGATTATGCGGCCGGAATCAGGGTGGAGGCCGAGATACCCTATGGGGAGATCGAGGGTTTTCCCGTGTCAACGGTGCCCGGACATGCAGGGCGTTTTATCTTCGGGTATATCGGTCAGGTTCCCGTGGTATGTATGAAGGGGAGAGTGCATTATTACGAGGGCTATGACATCTCGGATGTGGTGTTGCCTATACGTCTGATGAAGCTTCTGGGAGCGGAGATTCTGTTTCTCACCAATGCGGCGGGAGGAGTGAACACTTCCTTCCATGCGGGCGATCTGATGATGATTCGCGACCACATATCCGTGTTTGCGCCGAATCCGTTGATCGGGCCCAATATTGATGAGCTGGGCGTTCGTTTCCCGGATATGAGTGCGATCTATGATCATGAGCTGCAGAATGTGATCAGAAGTACGGCTAAGGAGCATGACATCTTTCTGCAGGAGGGCGTGTATGCCCAGCTCACGGGGCCTTCCTATGAATCGCCTGCGGAGATCCGTATGCTGCGTATGCTCGGATGTGATGCGGTGGGCATGAGCACGGTGGTGGAGAGTATCGCCGCCAATCACTGCGGTCTGAGAGTCTGCGGCATCTCCTGTATCAGCAATCTGGCGGCGGGTATGTCGGCGGCTCCATTGAACCACAAGGAAGTGCAGGAGGCTGCGGATGCGGCGGCGCCTAAATTCAAAAAGCTGGTGACGGAGGCGGTGAAGCAGTTTGGGTAATCCATTGACAGAACATGAAATACAGGAATTGGTAACGGCAGCGCTGCAGGCAAGAGAGGCAGCCTATGCCCCCTATTCCCATTATACGGTGGGAGCGGCGCTTCTTGCGGAGAGCGGCGAGGTGTATTGCGGGGGTAATATTGAGAACGCTTCTTACGGAGCGACCAATTGTGCCGAGCGCACGGCGATTTTTAAAGCGGTGAGCGAGGGGGCGCGCAGGTTTAAAGCCATCGCCATCGCCGGGGGCATGGAGGGTCAGGAGCCCGCAGATTATGCCTATCCCTGCGGCATCTGCAGGCAGGTGATGCAGGAGTTTGGGGAGGCGGATTTTCGTATTATAATTGTGAAAGGAAAAGCGGATTACAGGGAATACATACTGGAGCAGCTATTGCCCTGTGGCTTTGGAGGGGATTCCATTCAATGAATGTCAGATTGTATAACGCAAAGATCCTTACCATGGAGAAAAACAGGCCCGTATTTGACGGAGAGGTTTGGGTGAAAAACGAGAAGATCGTCTATGTGGCTGATCAGGCGGAGCTTGCGGCGGACTGGAATCCTGCGGGAGTGCCCCGCATCAGTTGGGACATTCAACTGGACTGTGAGGGGAATCTTCTGATGCCCGGTTTTAAGAATGCCCACACCCACTCGGCCATGACTTTCCTGAGATCCTATGCGGATGATCTGCCTCTGGATCAATGGCTGAAGGAGAAGATTTTTCCCATGGAGGCGAAACTGACCCCTGAGGATATCTATGAGCTCACGAGACTGGCTGTTCTGGAGTATCTCACCAGCGGCATTACCTCGATTTTTGACATGTATGTCAATCCGGGGGCTGTGGCGGAGGGCTGCATGGATACAGGCATGCGCTGTGTGCTTGTCCCCGGGCTCAACGATTTTGTGTCCTCACCGGAGCAGGTGGAGGAGGAATATGTGAAGTGGAACAAATGCAGTCCCCTCATCAGCTACCAGCTTGGTTTTCACGCAGAGTATACCTGTTCCAAGGAGCTTTTGTGTCAGGTGTCAGGGCTTGCCCACAGGCACAGGGCTCCGGTTTATACACATCTGGCTGAGACTGCAAGAGAGGTTGAGGAGTGCAGGGCCCGGTATGGAATGACTCCGGCGGTATTTCTGGATTCTCTGGGGATGTTTGAATTCGGGGGCGGCGGATTCCACTGTGTCCACATGACGCCGGAGGATATGAATGTATTCAGGATGCGCCGGATGCATGTGATCACCAATCCGGCCTCCAATTTGAAGCTGGCCAGCGGGATTGCACCCATCGCAGAGTTTGAGAAACGCAAAATTCCTGTGGCCATCGGAACGGACGGACCTGCCAGCAATAACTGTCTGGATATGTTCCGGGAGATGTTTCTGGTGGCGGGACTGAGCAAGGTGAGGGAGCAGAATGCTGCCTGTGTCAGCGCAGAGCGTGTGCTGCGGATGGCAACCGTACACGGGGCCAAAGCCATGCGCCTGCACAAATCAGATACGCTTACAAAGGGCAAATATGCGGATATCATACTCATTGATCTGCATCAGCCTAATATGCAGCCCATGAACAATATCGCGGGTAATCTGGTCTACAGCGGCAGTAAGTCCAATGTCCGCATGACTATGATTCAGGGCAAAATACTCTATAAAGACGGTTCGTTCTGGATCGGGGAGAGCCCTGAGTATATTTACCGCAAGTGCAATGCCATCCTGCAGAGGATGTTGTCGGAATAATTGTTGGGACAGCAGTATTCCGGATAAATTACTTTTAATAAACTCACTTAGGAGGGACAGTATGTTAGAAAAAATGTTTAAGCTCAAGGAGAACGGTACCAGTGTCAAAACAGAGATTATTGCCGGTCTCACCACCTTCATGACTATGGCGTACATCATCGCCCTGAATCCCAATCTGTTGACGAATTTTGGCGCGGAGGGTACGGCTTTGTGGAATGGTGTGTTTATGGCCACCTGTATCGCATCTGCCGTGGGTATGTTTGTGATGGCCTTTGCCGCCAACAAACCTTTTGCCATGGCACCCGGCATGGGGCTGAACAGCTTCTTTGCAGTTGTCGTGACCAATATCGTGGTGCTGACGGGCATGAGCTATGTGGCCTCTTTTCAGGCCGCGCTATGCATCATTCTCGTCGAGGGTCTTGTGTTCCTTGTGTTGTCCGTGCTGAATGTGCGCGAGAAAATTGTGGAGGCGATTCCACTGGGAGTTCGTCTGGGCATTGCGCCCGCCATCGGTCTGATGCTGATGAATATCGGCGTGGGATCCAATGCGGGTATCTATTCCGAAAACGGCGGCCCTTTTTATGCCATGAGAGATTTTTTCGGCGCGCTGACGCCCAGTGTGGCGCAATCCGGCATGGGTTCCGGCTACTCCGCCATGGTACTTACGGTGGTCACCATGTTCATCGGTCTCTTTGTGATCGTGATTCTGGCGAAGAAGGGAATTAAGGCGGCCGTTATCATCGGAATGCTGGCTGCCAGCATCGTGTACTGGGCCGGTGAGTTTCTGTTCCTTAAGGTGAATCCTTTTGCCAGCCTTTCCGGCGCTTCCTTTATTCCGCCTTTTAAGGATATGGCGGAGACCACTCTGTTTAAATTTAATTTTGCGGGTTTTGCACAGATCGGCTGGTTCACTGTGATCACTTTGATCGTAACCTTCTGTATTATTGATATGTTTGACACCATCGGTACTCTGGTGGGAACGGCCAGCCGTGCGGGTATGCTGGACAAGGAGGGCAGGATGCCCCGGATGAAGCAGGCGCTTATGGCTGACGCAGTAGGCACTGTGGTGGGTTCCGCTACCGGTACTTCCACTGTCACCACCTTTATCGAGTCGGCGTCCGGCGTGGAGGCGGGCGGACGCACCGGTCTGACGGCGCTCACCACGGGTATCGTGTTCCTGGCATGTATGTTCCTTGCGCCTATAGCGGCCATCATTCCCGCCGCGGCCACCTCGTCGGCGCTGATCTATGTGGGTGTGTTGATGATTACCGGATTGAAAAATATTAACTTTGATGATATCTGTCAGTCAGTTCCTGTGGCTTTGATGCTGATCGCCATGCCGGTGTCCGGCTCTATCGGACATGCCATCGGCATCGGTCTCATCGCCTACACTGTGATCAAACTGTTTACGGGGAAAGCAAAGGAGGTGTCTGTGCTTACCTACATTCTCTCCGTTATTTTCCTTGTGAAGTTCTTTCTGGTGGCGTAGAAGGAGTATAAGAATCTATGGAATATCTGGCATTGGCGGCGGCCATGGCGCTTTTTGTGGCTGTGATCCTGGTCCGGGAGACTGTGCAGGCTCAAAACCGGAAAAAGCGATTTATTCAGTCATTATATGATAATTTCGGCATGCCTCCCGGGCGGAAATATACGCTGGAAAACAGCGCGCATATACCGGGCTATTACAAGCGGCACAGGGAAGATGGGCAGCTTGACGATATCACATGGAATGATTTGAATATGGAAGATATCTTCCGGCGGATCAATGATACGCATTCCGCCACGGGGGAAGAGTATCTGTATTATCTGCTCAGAAGCGCAGGGCATGACAGAGAGTGGCTGGAGCATTTTGAGGAGATGACGGTCTGGTTCTCGGAGCATGCGGATGAGCGTGTGCAGTTACAGTTTCTCATGAGTGAGCTGGGCTATACAGGAAAGTATTCCCTCTATGATTATATCGAAAATCTGGATTACTTGGGAGAGCGGAGCAATGTCAGGCATCATCTGGCCAACGGGCTGTATATTCCGCTGCTGCTCCTCATGCCGTTTGAAATTACCATGGCGCTTCTGGGCATGGCGGTGCTGAGTGTGTATCAGATCGTCAGCTATTTTAAGGACAAGCGGGAGACAGAGCCCTATATCACAAGCTTTGCCTATGTGATCCGTCTGCTTGGAACCGGCGACAGGATCGTTAAGATGGAATTGCCCGCCTGCGAGGAGGAGCTCTCAGATATCAAAAGCTGCATTCAGAGCCTGCGAGGTGTGCGGAGCGGTTCCTTCTGGGTGTTTAACGCGGGAAGCGGCAAGACCGGCGGCAACCCTCTGGAGGTTATTATGGATTATGTCCGTATGATCTTCCATGTGGATCTGATCGTCTTTAACAAAATGCTGAGGCAGCTTCGCAGGCATGTGACAGAGATCGATCTGCTGATCTCCCGGGCGGGACTTCTGGAGGCCGCCGTCTCTGTGGCCGCTTTTCGGGCTTCCCTGAAAAACGGCTGGTGTGCGCCTGAATTTACGGATTCAGAGCTGCAGCTTGTCATTGAGGAGGGGTATCATCCTCTGCTGGAGAAACCGGTGAAAAACAGTATCCGGGCAGAGCGGGGCGTACTGCTCACGGGGTCTAATGCCTCCGGAAAGTCCACTTTTTTGAAGATGGCGGCGGTCAACGCCATTCTGGCACAGACGCTCCACACCTGTACGGCGGACGTCTACCGGGCGCCTCTTGCCGCGGTATATTCCTCCATGGCCCTGCGGGATGATATCTCCGGCGGAGAGAGTTATTATATCGTGGAGATCAAGGCGCTGAAGCGTATTTTGGACGCTGTTGCAAAGGGAGAGAAGGTGCTCTGCTTTGTGGACGAGGTGCTTCGGGGAACCAACACGGTGGAGCGCATAGCGGCGTCCGCACAGATACTGAAGAGCCTTGCAGGAGGGAATGTGCTCTGTTTTGCGGCCACGCATGACATTGAGCTGGCGGAGCTTCTGCGGGAGGAGTTTGACAATTATCACTTTGAAGAGGAGATCAGGGATGGGGATATCTTCTTTGCTTATCGCCTGCTGACGGGCAGATCTAACACCAGAAATGCCATACGGCTGTTGGAGATGATGGGTTATGCCAAAGACGTCACGGAGTGTGCCATGGAGAGCGCCCAAAGATTTTTGGACAGCGGGGTCTGGCAGACTTGACGGCTTTCTCCAAAAGTTTTATACTGATTACAGATTTTGCGGCGCAGTGTGGCGCCAGGGTTGACCGGGAGGTATGAATATGGGATTTATCAATGCGTTTGTGTCCTATCTGTTGTTGTTGTTGATCTTTGTGGCTGTGGGCGGAGCGGCGGTCTTTCTCGGGATCACGATGCGCAGAAATGCCAATGCGAAGGCGGAGCAGGCAGAGCATGCCGGGGGCACAGAGCAGGCATAAAAGCGTGAGGGCTTTCCGCTGGAGGGCCCTTTTTTCTGCACTGTGGGGAAAACGGATGAGGAGGAGCGCCAATGAGCCGGTATCATACGGTTTTGTGGGATGTGGACGGTACTTTGCTGGACTTTGTCTACTCGCAGAGAGTTGCCATGACCAGATGTTTTGAGATGATCGGACTAAAAATTACGGAAGAGATCCTGCAGCGTTATCGGGAGATCAACGACGGTTACTGGAAGCGGCTGGAGCTTGGCGAGGTGACGAAGGCGGAACTTCTGACCGGACGGTTTACTTCTCTTTTTGAGGAGTATGGCATTACCGGAGTGGATGTGGAAGGCTTTCGGGAGGAATATCAGGCCACTTTGGGCAGGGTGTACCGGTATATGGAGGATGCGCCCAAAGTCTGCAGGGCACTGCGCGGAAAAGTGCGGCAGTATGTGATCACCAATGGAGTCACTTCCACTCAGGAGAATAAACTGCGGCTTTCCGGGCTGTACGATCTGATGGACGGGGTTTTTATCTCCGAACAGGTCGGAGCTCCAAAGCCCCGGAAGGAATTTTTTGATTACTGCCTGAGGGCCATGGAGGAAGCGGGGGCTCCTGTTTTGCGGGAAGAGCTTTTGATCGTGGGGGATTCCCTCACCAGCGATATCAAAGGCGGGGTTATGAGCGGCATTCCCACCTGCTGGTACCGCCCGGAGGATATCTTTGAGCAGGACGCATCCGCCAGGGCTGTCTATGAGCGGTACAGGCCGGATCATGAGATCAGCCGTCTGAACCGGATATTTGATGTTCTGGGCATAGAGCGCGAAAGGCTGTGAGATACTATGGCGAAATCGGAAGGACAGAAGCTGAAAATATTATACATCCTGCGAATGCTTCAGGAGTATACGGACGAGGCGCATCCCATGCCCACGGCGGAGATCATCAGACGGCTTGAGGCGGAGGGAATCTCCTGTGAGCGCAAGACGATCTACAGCGATATCGCCAGCCTTACGGACTTTGGCTATGATATCATACAGGTGTCCAGCCGCAGGGGCGGAGGGTATTATCTGGCAAGCCGGACCTTTGAGCTGGCGGAGCTGAAGCTGTTGGTGGACGTTGTGCAGTCCTCCCGTTTTATCACGCCGAAGAAGTCCAGAGAGCTGATCGGAAAGCTGGAAAAGCTTGCGGGAAAACATGACGCGGGAAAGCTTCAGAGACAGGTCTATGTGGCCGGGCGCATCAAGACGGAAAATGAAAATATTTATTACAGCGTGGACAGTATACACAGAGCGATACAGGAAAACAGGCAGATTGCATTCACCTATCTGGAATGGAATCTGAAAAAACAACTGGCGCCAAGAGGGGAGCGGCGCAGGGTGAGTCCCTGGGCCCTGATCTGGCGGGAGGAAAATTATTATCTGGCGGCATGGGACGCAGAGAGCAGTGTGCTGAAACATTATCGGGTGGACAAGATGGGAAACGTGGAGGTCCTGGAGGAAAAGAGAGAGGGACTGGAAGCGTTTGAACGGCAGGATCTTGCAGCTTACACGAACCGTACCTTCGGCATGTACAGCGGGGAGGAGGAGACTGTGACCATGCAGTTTCCCAACAGGCTTGTGGGCGTGGTGCTGGATCGTTTCGGCAGGGAGGCGGACATCCGGCCCCTGGAGGATGGGACTTTCCGAGTCCGGGCAAGGATAGCCGTCAGCGGGCAGTTTTTCGGGTGGCTGTCCGGCATCGGGCCGGAGGCGCAGGTCGCGGCTCCCCAGCGGATAAAAGAGCAGTACAGGAACTGGCTCACAGCGATATTAAACAGAAAAGAGGATGAGTGATCATGCAGTTTGCACCGTCAAAACGAATGGAGAACTTTGAGGAAGGAATCTTTCAGGTTCTGAATGAGAAAAAGCAGGAAGTGGAGTCACAGGGGGGAAAGGTTTACAATTTTTCCGTAGGTACACCGGATTTTAAGCCTGCGCAGCATATCATGGACGCGGTCTGTGCGGCTGCCTCCAAACCTGAAAATTATAAATATGCGCTGCAGGATATGCCGGAGCTGATTGATGCGGTCATCCAAAGATACCGGACACGCTATGGCGTGGAGCTTACTTCTTCGGAGATCATGAGCGTGTACGGCTCACAGGAGGGAATTGCGCATATAGGATTAAGCCTGTTAAACCAGGGTGATGTGGTGCTGACGCCGGATCCCGGTTACCCGATCTTTGCCATCGGGCCTGAGCTTGCGGGAGCGGAGCTTGCGTATTATGAGCTTTTGCCGGAACATGACTATCTGCCGGATCTGGAGGCGTTGGAGAAGATTTACGGTATCGGGGGTTCCGGAAAAAAGGCAAAAATGATGATTGTGTCATATCCGCTGAATCCCATCTGTAAGGCGGCTCCGGATTCTTTTTACGAAAAGCTGATACCCTGGGCAAAGAAAAATGAGATTCTCATCGTCCATGACAATGCCTACTCGGATATCATCTATGACGGCAGGGTCGGGCGTTCGATTCTTTCCTTCGAGGGGGCAAAAGAAGTGGCGGTGGAGTTTTATTCTCTGTCCAAATCTTTTAATTATACCGGGGCCAGGATGGGATTTCTGACAGGGAATGAAGGTGTGGTACAGAATTTTAAGAAGCTGCGTTCCCAGATTGATTATGGCACGTTTCTTCCGGTGCAGTATGGGGCCATCGCCGCGCTCACGGGACCGGATGATATGGTGAGAGCCCAGTGCAGGGAGTACGAGAGTCGCCGGAATGCGCTCTGTGACGGCTTTACGAAGCTTGGCTGGGATTTTGAGCGCAGTCAGGGCACGATGTTTGCCTGGGCGGAGATTCCCGGCCGCTTTGAGGGGGACGATGTGGGCTTTGTCATGGAACTTCTGGAAAAGACAGGTGTGCTCTGTACGCCGGGGAGCAGCTTTGGAGAACTGGGCAAAGGGCATGTGAGGTTCGCGCTGGTTCTTCCTGTGGAGGAGATTGAGGAGGCGCTGGAAAAGGTTGCTGCCAGCGGTGTCCTTTAAGTAAATTCAGGCTTTTTAAGACAGTCAAGTGTAAAATTGCGTAAAGGTGTCTAAAATTCAGGCACCTTTTTTGTTAGATTTTTAATAGGTACTTCCGTTGACAATCGGGAGATTCTTTTTTATACTGGTAAATAAGCGACACAATATCTCGGGATATGAGATTAAATAACACTATATATTGTATAACAGGACTTAAAATTGGATGAGAGAAGGAAAGAGCATGAGCAGTAATTTTGGTCAGACAGCCACGACGAACGTAAATTTTGGATTGGAGTACAAGCCGGAGCGCATTGTTTATGTCATCAAGAAGGACGGCAGCAAGGAAGCTTTTAATGTACAGAAGGTCATTAACGCGGTGGGGAAGAGCGCCTACAGGGCGCTGACCAGATTTACGGAAGGAGAGGAGCGCAGCATCTGTCAGTTTGTGGTGGACAAGGTCAACGAGCTGGACGTGGATGAGATTCCCATTCCCATCATGCACAATATCGTGGAGAGCGCTCTGGAGCAGGTGAAGCCTGTGGTGGCCAAGAGCTATCGCGATTACCGCAATTATAAGCAGGACTTTGTGCGCATGCTGGATGATGTGTACAAGAAGAGCCAGTCAATCATGTATATCGGCGACAAGGAAAATGCCAACACCGACTCCGCGCTGGTGTCCACCAAGAGGAGTCTGATCTTCAACCAGCTCAATAAGGAGCTCTATCAGAAGTTTTTCCTGACGACCGAGGAGATACAGGCATGCAGAGACGGTTATATCTATGTCCATGACATGTCCGCCAGAAGAGATACGATGAACTGCTGTCTGTTTGACGTGCAGAATGTGCTGACCGGCGGCTTTGAGATGGGCAATATCTGGTACAATGAGCCCAAGTCTCTGGACGTCGCCTTCGACGTCATAGGCGATATCGTTCTGAGCGCGGCCAGCCAGCAGTACGGCGGATTTACCGTGCCCAGCGTGGATCTGATCCTGGAGCCCTATGCGGAGAAATCCTATAAGCGCAATATAGAGAAATACAGACGGCTTGGAATCGCTGAGGAGGCCGCCGAGGCGGAGAGCTACGCGGACGTGACGAAGGAGTTTGAACAGGGATTCCAGGGATGGGAGTATAAGTTTAACACTGTGGCATCCAGCCGGGGAGATTATCCCTTTATCACGGTGACGGCCGGGACGGGGACGGGCAGGTTTGCGAAGCTTGCCACCATCACCATGCTGAATGTCCGCAGGGAGGGACAGGGTAAAAAAGATCACAAAAAACCCGTATTGTTCCCCAAAATCGTATTTTTATATGACGAGAATCTTCACGGCCCCGGGAAGGAGCTGGAGGATGTGTTTGAGGCGGGAGTGAAGTGTTCTGCCAAGACCATGTATCCCGACTGGCTCAGCCTCACCGGAAAGGGCTATGTAGCCAGCATGTATAAGCAGTATGGCAGAATCGTATCTCCCATGGGATGCAGGGCGTTTCTCTCCCCCTGGTATGAGAGAGGGGGAATGCATCCGGCGGACGACAATGACCTGCCTGTATTTGTGGGACGTTTTAATGTGGGTGCGGTATCTCTGCATCTGCCTATGATCCTGGCCAAAGCCCGCAAGGAGAGCAGAGACTTTTATGAGGTGCTGGATTATTATCTGAATCTGATCAGACAGCTTCATATCCGCACTTACGCCTATCTGGGCGAGATGCGCGCCTCCACCAACCCGCTGGCTTACTGTGAGGGCGGATTTTTGGGTGGCAAGCTGAAGCTCTCGGACAAGATCAAGCCGCTGTTAAAATCGGCTACGGCCAGCTTCGGCATCACGGCCTTAAATGAGCTGCAGGAGCTCTACAACGGAAAATCTCTGGTGGAGGACGGTGCCTTTGCGCTGGAGGTCATGGAGCATATCAACAAGAGGATCGCGGAGTTCAAGGAGGCGGACGGCAATCTTTATGCCATTTACGGTACGCCTGCCGAGAACCTCTGTGGTCTGCAGATCAAGCAGTTCAGGAAAAAATATGGTATCATCGAGGGCGTGTCGGACAGAGAATATGTGTCCAACAGCTTCCATTGTCATGTGACGGAGGACATTACGCCCATCGAGAAGCAGAATCTGGAGGACCGGTTCTGGGATCTGAGCAATGGCGGCAAGATTCAATATGTTAAATATCCCATAGACTACAATACCGAGGCAATCAAGACCCTGATTCACAGAGCCATGGACATGGGCTTTTACGAGGGGGTCAATCTCTCTCTGGCGTACTGCGACGACTGCGGGCATCAGGAATTGGAGATGGATGTGTGTCCCAAGTGCGGCAGCCGCAATCTGACCAAGATTGACCGGATGAACGGTTATCTGTCGTATTCCCGCGTCCACGGAGACACCCGTCTCAACGACGCCAAGATGGCGGAGATCGCCGAGAGGAAGAGTATGTAAGATTGCGAGGTTTTAAGATTCATGAGATATCACAATATAACCAAGGATGATATGCTGAACGGCGACGGCCTGCGGGTCGTGCTCTGGGTGGCCGGCTGCAATCATTGCTGCAGGGAGTGCCACAATCCCATCACATGGGATCCGGACGGGGGGCTTCTGTTTGATGATGCCGCCAAGGCAGAAATCTATGAACAATTGGAAAAGTCTTATATATCGGGTATTACTTTTTCCGGCGGAGACCCGCTGCATCCGGCAAACAGTCTGGATGTACGCAATTTCATGGCCGAGATCAAAGAGAGATATCCGGACAAGACCATATGGCTCTACACCGGCGATATCTGGGAGAACATTGTTCAATACCCTGTGATGCAGTATGTGGATGTGGTGGTGGACGGAGAGTTCCATGTGGAGGAGAAGGATGCGAAGCTTCTCTGGAAGGGGAGCCGGAACCAGCGCGTCATCGATGTGAAAAAGACTCTTCAGCAGAGCGACCCGAAGATTCCGGTACTGCACTGTCCCGATTATTCCAGGCCTGAGGATGTTCCTGTACCGCAGCCGGTGGCCGGATCCGGAGTGACGTCCTGTGTGCTTTAGGCCGCAGGCGCTGAGTGATGCCAGATTGGATATGAATAAGGTAGAAGATTTGTGAGAGATTGGAGAGTATGAATGCATAGAATCGCACAGTTTTTTAAAGTGAGCGCAGATCAGTTTGTGAGCGCCATGGCGGGGGAGTTCCCTCAGTACACGCAGGACGATATCCTCGATATCCATGAATCGCTGAGACTTCCCGGACGTGCCACCAGAGGCAGCGCCGGATATGATTTTTATGCTCCGTTTGCATTTTCACTGCCTGCCGGAGCGTCCATCAGGATTCCGACAGGAATCCGGGCAAAGATCGAGGAAGGCTGGGTGTTGAAGATTTATCCCCGCAGCGGTCTGGGCTTTAAATTCCGCCTGCAGATGGACAACACGGTGGGAATCATTGACAGCGATTATTATGATTCTGACAATGAAGGTCACATTTTTGTCAAGCTTACCAATGATTCCAGAGAGGGAAAGACAGTGGACGTGGCTGCCGGCACGGGACTTGTGCAGGGAATTTTCCTGGAGTATGGGATCACGGTGGATGACGAAGCGGCGGGTGTCAGAAACGGCGGTTTCGGCAGTACAACAAATCAATAATTTCGTATAAAGAATTTCCTTCCGGGCGACACTAATCGAAAACAGTGTCGTGTCGGGAGGAATTTTTATGGAGAAAATAGCGGACAGTCTGCAGGCCAATATGGATTATATGAATCAGATACTTGGAGTGGATCATAATTTCGATGTGGTTCACAGAACCATGCAGATCGGGGACAAAAAGGCCTGTATGTATCTGATAGACGGTTTCTGTAAAGACGATCTGATACAGAAGCTTCTGCAGTATTTCATGGATATGAAGCCGGAGGATGTGCCGCAGGACGCGGAGACTCTGGTGCAGCAATATATTCCCCATGTGGAGGTGGATGTGGAGGAGCGCTTTGACAAACTGATGGTGGCGCTGCTCTCAGGCATGTTTGTCCTGTTTGTGGAGGGGTATGACAAGGCTGTTCTGGTGGATTCCCGCACTTATCCCGCCCGAAGTGTGGAAGAGCCGGAGAAGGACAAGGTTTTGCGCGGTTCCAAGGACGGTTTTGTGGAGACCGTGGTCTTTAACACGGCCCTGATCCGCCGCCGCATCCGCAGTGAGAAACTTCGCATGGAGATGCTTAGCGCCGGGGAGTGTTCCCATACGGACATTGTGCTCTGCTATATGGACGACAGGGTGGACCGGGATTTTCTGGAGGAGCTGCGCCGAAAGATTAACAGTATAAAGGTGGAATCGCTGACCATGAATCAGGAGAGTCTGGCAGAGTGTATCTATCAGAGAAAATGGTTCAATCCCTTTCCAAAGTTTAAGTATACGGAGAGGCCGGACACCGCGGCCGCACAGGTATTGGAGGGCAATATCATTATACTGGTGGATAATTCCCCCTCGGCAATGATCATTCCCACCACGATATTTGATGTGGTGGACGAGGCGGATGATTACTATTTTCCTCCCATCACGGGAACCTATCTGCGGCTTACCCGCTTTTTCATTGCGCTTTTGACTTATATCATGACGCCTACTTTTCTGCTGCTGATCAATCATCCGCAGTTTATTCCCGATGGTTTTGAGTTTATTTTGCTCAAAGAGGCGCCGAATATCCCGATTCTGTGGCAGTTTCTGATATTGGAGCTTGCCATAGACGGACTGAAGCTGGCGGCGGTGAACACCCCCAATATGCTGAGTACACCCTTGAGCGTCATGGCGGCGCTGGTATTGGGAGAATTCTCAGTGAACAGCGGCTGGTTTTCCTCAGAGGTCATGCTTTATATGGCGTTTGTGGCCATAGCAAATTACACGCAGGCCAATTATGAGCTGGGATATGCGCTGAAATTCATGCGTATTTTGAATCTGGTTCTGACTTCTCTGTTTGGGCTGTGGGGATATCTTGCGGCCGTCCTCATCGCTGTACTATCTGTCATATGTAATCGCACGGTATCTCACAGGAGCTATGCTTATCCGTTGGTGCCGCTCAATGCGGGCAAACTTGCGGAGCGCCTGATCAGGAAGAGGCTTCCCGGGGCGAAACAGGGAGGAGAGCGAAGCGGCAGATGAGAATTGCCGGCAGGTATTTGCGCACCAATATCAAAATCTCTCATACTATGATATTAACCTAAATTGAATAGTATGAGAGGAAATATCATGCAGGAAATCAAGTTTGACGATCATTGTGAACAGTTTCCCGTGGCTATGGCTTATGTGCCCTGGCAGCGCTTCGACAAGATGTATGAAGATCTGGAAAAAGCATATTGTATCGGCACAATCTTTCCCGAATTAAACAAACCTTTCACGGGAAGGAGATGCGTATCATGAACAATAAGGAACAGATGCTCAGAGACATCGGTATCCTGGATTTTACGCTGATCGAGCTTGCGCTTTATCTGGATACCCATCCCTACGACACCAACGCCATGGAATACTACAATCATTACAACCGCATTAAGACACAGCTTGAGAGAGAGTTCTCCAGAATTTATTATCCGTTGAAGCTGTCTCTGGCCGAGAGTAATCAGGAGTGGAGATGGGGCGCTGCGCCCCTGCCCTGGGAAGGAGTGTGTGGATAATGTGGAGTTATGAAAAAAGATTGCAGTTTCCCGTGAATATCAAAGAGCCTAACGCCAAGCTGGCCCAGGTTATCATCTCCCAGTTCGGTGGGCCCGACGGCGAGCTGGCCGCCAGTATGCGTTATCTGTCCCAGCGCTATTCCATGCCCTACAAAGAGGTGGCAGGGCTTCTCACAGACATCGGAACCGAGGAGCTTGCACATCTGGAGATGATCGGAGCCATCGTGCATCAGCTCACCCGCAATCTCTCCATGGAAGAGATTGAGAAGAGCGGTTTTGATAAATACTATGTGGATCACACCATCGGCATCTGGCCTCAGGCGGCAGGTGGAATCCCCTTCAACGCCTGCGAGTTTCAGGTAAAGGGAGACATTATCACGGATCTGGTGGAAGATATGGCGGCAGAGCAGAAGGCCAGAAGTACCTATGACAATATTCTGCGTCTTGTGAAAGACCCTGACGTGTGCGAGCCCATCAAGTTCCTGAGAGCCCGGGAGATCGTGCATTTCCAGCGTTTCGGTGAAGCAAATCGGGAAGATTGCAGTAAATTCGGAACACACAAAATACAATCACTAAGACGCATACCCACACGAACCTCTAAGCTGTGGACTTCGGCTTTCACATCAAAAGAAAGGACAAGCCTATAATGCTAGTGATACAACATAGATATTCATTTATGCCTTAATTACCCTTTATCAATGGCAAACAGCCAAGTCAAGGATTTACCGCTTTAGCGGCGTTTACGTCCTTGACTTGGCTGTTTGGCGTTGATAGTCTGGGAAAGGCATAAAGAAGAATTTGCCGGGCTTGTGTTTTTGCCTGCTGAAGATATAGAATAATGGGAACGCTGGGGAATGGCAGTCTGCGGACTGCTGTTTCCCGGTTTTTTTACATTTCACTACAATTTCTTCTCTTATACCTCTTGACGAAACGCAAAATGTCTGATAATATAATGTCCAATATTAGACCGTCTATTATTATGAGAAAGTGAGGAATGATATGGATAGGGAAGAAGTAAGAGCCTATGTAAATCAATATTGCCTACTGCGGGATATACAGTATGCCGCCTATGAACTGTACGCAAGAAAGCACAATCTGACATCAAAGGAATTGTTTGTATTGGATATCATCTGGTTTGCCGAGGATGGCTGCCTGCAATCGGAAATCTGCGAACGGCTGTCTGCCACAAAGCAGACTGTAAGTGCAATCATTAAAAAGTTTTGGAAACTTGGGTATATATCGCTTACCGAAGCAGAAAATGACCGCCGAAATAAAATCGTCCG
>CANCYO010000041.1 GCA_947382415.1 uncultured Lachnospiraceae bacterium
ATTCGTTTCCGCTTTCCCTTGTGGCAAGGATGATGTTTTCCTTGATGCCGTCCCCTGTGGGCTGGTATTCCACCCTGACGCCGTTTCTGTAGCCGTCGAAGGTCACGGTGGACTGTCTGGGCTGGTAGTAGCCTATAGTTTCTCCAGAGCGGGTCTGGGGCTGTTCGGGTGTGGAGTCGGTTATCTCGGATTCCAGTTTCGGAGCACGGAGAGCAAGCTTTTTCGCCTGCTTCTCGGCTTTTTTCTGCTCCTTTTCTGTCCGTTTCTGTTCCTTTTGCGCTTCTTGTTCAGCCTTTTTCTGATCTTTTTCTATTTGCTTCTGCTCTTTTTGTTCTTCTTTTTCGCTCTGTTTCTGCTCTTTTTCGCTCTTCTTCTGTTCTTTTCCCGTTCCCTTAGCTGTTTCTTTATCTGCTTTAGCCTGTTCCTCCTGAATCTGGTCCATGGTCAGGGCATATTTTTCGTCCGGCAGGTCATCAGCGTCTGATGAAACCGCTTCCTCTGCAGGCTCCAGCATCTGCCAGGCGATCTCATAATCTTCCTCGCGGTAGATGACCTCTCCCTGGCTGTCCGGATTGTCCGTGATCACGACTTCGTAGCTGTTGCTGCCGTTGGCGTAGCCTTCCTCCGTCCGGGTCAGGGAGTTGTCGATCTCTGCCAGATCTCCGGATTCCGTCTCATAATGGATAGGCTCCGGATATACTGCCAGGACTCTGCTGTTATCACTGAGGAAATATTCCTTGGAAAAGGTATCTCTCTTTTCCGCTATCTCACTTATGATCTCCGGCTGTACATCTGCTCCTTCCATATCGGGTGTACTGTCTTCGGAAGCCGCAATATCTGTTTCCCCTGCTGATATTTCTGCTGCTATTTGTGTTGTTGTCTCCGCTGCTGCCTCTGCGGTTGTCTCATCCGCTTTCTCCAGCGTCCGCTCTGTGGAAGCTCCTTCGTTTGTCCGCGCCTCTGCTGTCCGCACGTTGTTCTGGAGGAGCAGGGACAGGATAAGGGTATAGCAAAGGATCTTTTTGAAGGTTTTTAGCATACCTTTGCCGGTTCCCATATTATTGCTTGTTTGAACTATTTGATTGCTGTTTTTCATTTTTTTCATAATTTCTTTTGTAATCCTCCATTACTTCTTATTCTCGGAATTTGCAGTCATTATTTCCACTAATATCTTTTTATTTGAATTATAATAATACAGTACCACTGCCATCCGATTTTTGTCAATTATGTATAAAATAATTTGACTTTTCAGTCATTAATAAAAATATTCTAAAAAAGTATTCTGTATATTTTTTCACTCTTGTAGAAACAGATAAAAGATGCTACGATATATTAATGGAAATATTTCGGAAAGATTGGAGAAAAAATTATGATTGAAGAAAAGACAATTCCATATAAAATCTATTTGGAAGAACATGAGATGCCGGATAGCTGGTACAATGTGCGTGCCGATATGAAGAATAAACCGGCGCCGCTTCTGAATCCTGCTACTTTGCAGCCACTGACTCTTGAGGAGATGAGCGGTATTTTCTGCGAGGAACTGTGCAAACAGGAGCTCGACGATACGACGCCCTATTTCCCGATTCCCGAGGAGATCAGAAAGTTCTATAAAATGTATCGTCCCTCTCCTTTAGTCCGCGCTTATTGTCTGGAGGAAAAGCTGCAGACACCGGCAAAAATCTATTACAAATTCGAGGGCAATAATACCAGCGGCAGCCATAAATTAAATTCAGCCATTGCCCAGGCTTATTATGCCAAGAATCAGGGATTAAAAGGCGTGACCACAGAGACAGGCGCAGGACAGTGGGGAACGGCTCTCTCCATGGCATGTGCTTATCTGGGGCTTGACTGTCAGGTCTATATGGTAAAGTGTTCCTATGAACAGAAACCGTTCCGGAGAGAGGTAATGCGTACCTACGGGGCAAATGTGACTCCTTCTCCTTCCGATACCACTGCTGTGGGACGCAAGATTCTGCAGGAGTTTCCGGGAACTACGGGAAGTCTTGGGTGTGCTATCTCGGAGGCAGTGGAGGCAGCCACCTCTCAGGAAGGCTACCGTTATGTTCTTGGTTCCGTGCTGACTCAGGTTCTTCTGCATCAGTCCGTGATCGGTCTTGAGGCCAAGACTGCCATGGATAAATACGGCATTAAGCCTGATGTGATCATCGGATGCGCTGGCGGCGGTTCCAATTTAGGCGGTCTGATTTCTCCTTTTATGGGAGAAAAGCTGCGTGGCGAGGCAGACTATAAATTTATCGCGGTTGAGCCCGCTTCCTGTCCCAGCCTCACCAGAGGTAAATACGTATATGATTTCTGTGATACCGGAAAAGTATGTCCTCTGGCGAAGATGTATACCCTGGGCAGCGGTTTCATTCCTGCGGCGAACCATGCAGGCGGTCTTCGTTATCATGGTATGAGTTCTGTGCTTTCTCAGTTATATGCGGACGGCTATATGGAAGCAGTCAGCGTGGAACAGACTTCCGTATTCAAGGCAGCGGAAGAGTTCGCCAGAGTAGAAGGCATCCTGCCTGCACCGGAGAGCTCTCATGCGATAAAAGTAGCCATAGACGAGGCTATGAAATGTAAGGAGACCGGAGAAGAGAAAACAATTCTCTTTGGTCTTACCGGAACAGGGTATTTTGATATGGTGGCCTATGAGCGCTACAACAACGGAGAGATGAGCGATTATATTCCCTCGGATGAAGAGCTGGCCAAAGGGCTTGCCGGAATTCCTAAATTCCCCGGAAATGAAATATAAAAGGCTGACAATAAAGAGGCTGATTCTGCACATACAGGATCAGCTTTTTCTATTATATTTATGTAACAATTTTGTGCAAACTGTGTCATAATTAACAGAAAGCAGGGAAGGGGGGCATCTGTCTGTGGAATTGGATGATCTGTACCGGGAATACGCAGTGATGATCTATCATTTTATCTACTTAAAGTGCAGGAATCAGGATCTGGCGGAAGATATTGTGCAGACCACTTTTTTGAAGGCAATTACAAACATTGATTCCTTCCATGGTCAGAGTAGAATATCCACATGGCTCTGTCAGATCGCCAAAAACGAATACTTGAATTATTGCCGGAAACATAACAGGCAGCAGTCCTATGATGAATATATAGAAAGCAGGGGAGAACTGCCCCTTCAGGAGACAATGCCTTTTCGCGATTTAACGCTTGAAAAAATAATTATCAACGAGCAGGCGGATGTGATCAGAAAAATTCTTCATACTCTGGAGGAACCATATAAAGAAGTATTTATGCTGCGGGTGTACGGAGAATACTCTTTCGGAGAGATTGCAGAACTGTTTCAAAAGAATGACACATGGGCGAGAGTAACATATTATCGGGCAAAAAACAGGATAATCGAGAGATTTCGGAAGGAGGAACATCTATGAAATGTAATATCGCCAGAGATTTACTTCCCTTGTATTTTGACGGCCTTTGCAGTGATGATACGAGCAGACAACTGGAAGAACATTTCGAGTCCTGTGAAAGCTGCAGGAAGTTAAAACAAAGTATAATGCAGGAATCGGATTGTCTTGTCGATGATCGGGAGTGGAATCAATCTATATTACCGCTGAAAAAATTCAGGAAAAAAATGCGCAGGAAAAATCTGCTGATTGCTGTCTGTGTGCTCTTTTTCCTGTTGTTTGCAGGGATTACGGCACTACTGACTTATGGACAGATCAACCAAACAGGTATCAGCTTTGAATTGATTTATGATGCGATTCGTTTCGATAAAATCGGAAAAGAGTTTGCCTCAGGTAATATAGAACCTTTATATGAAAATCTCTCTAACGGATTTTTTATGTGTGATGATGAAGCGTCTGTCACCATTATGCTCTATGAAGATGAAGCTGTTTATGATGCAGAGATGAAAAAAGCTATCATGACAAAATATCACCGGTATTTTGACGGTAAGAATCTGACCTACAAGGGAATAGAAGAGATCAGTTATTTGGATTCGCCGGACACATGGGGAAGCAGGACGATCTACATTGCCCTGAAATTTGAGGGAACAGACAGGATTGAGTATTATATATCTTTATTTAAGAGTCAGAACGGAAGCTATAAAGTGAAGGATTATTTTGGCAATCCCTATTTTTCCTATACCGATGAAACAGAGATAGATGGAACAAAATCTGAGTATACAGAATCCTATCACACAGACGACAGCTTGTTTTCCTGTATGCCTAACAGAGTCAACAATAATGCCGCAGTTACTATGACACAACAGATCATGCGTCTTTCCGGGCAACGTGCCCTGCAGGGGGATACCGCTCTGGCAGAATATGGGCAAATGCGGCTGAGCATCAGATCAGAGCAGGATATGGCCGAGAATACTTATATTATGAAAGATAGAATGAATGAAAAGCTGGATAAATTGATGGAATGGGATTATTATGTGACAAACATTCTTCTCAATGTAAGCGGATATGATCAGACAAAATATCTGTATGAGTATCAAATGTATATAATGCTGACCAATAAAAACAGTATGGACAATATTGTTATAAGTCTGGATTGTTACAGAATCGGTGAGAACTTTGTATATATTGACGGGTCGGATAAAGTGTATGGAGACGATCTGTTGCCGGAAATTCTTGGGGTATTGGAAGAATTATGTGACCTGGAAGAAGTCCCTGATTCGCTCTCTATTCTGATGGTGGGCGATATTCTCCTCCATACTCCTGTGGAGGAAAGCGCGCTGCAGAGCGACGGCAGTTATGATTTTACCGCGATTTTTGCCAATGTGCAGGAAGAGATACAGGAAGCTGACGTGGCTATTGTCAATCAGGAGGTAATTCTGGGAGGAGAGGAACTGGGTATCTCAGGGTATCCGGCCTTTAACGCACCTTTTGAGGCAGGCGACGCTCTGGTTGAGGCGGGATTTGACATTGTCTGTCATGCCACCAACCACGCGCTGGATAAAGGAAAGAGTGGAATCGTAAACTGTCTTGATTTCTGGCAGAGACAGTATCCTGACATTGCCGTGTTGGGAATTTATGACAGCGGAGAGGCACAGGATGAGATTTATGTCCGGGAGGAAAATGGAATCCGTATAGCTGTTTTGAATTATACCTATGGGACCAATGGAATCCCATTGCCTGAAAGTATGCCTTATGCAGTGAATCTGTTAGAGGAAGAGCGGGTGAGAGCCGATCTGGAGAAAGCTGAAGAAATAGCGGATTTTACAGTGGTTTGTCCTCATTGGGGTACGGAATATCTTCTGGACATCTCAGGTGAACAGAAAAAATGGACACAGATTTTCCTGGAGGGAGGGGCGGATCTGGTGCTGGGAACTCATCCTCATGTGATAGAGCCCATAGAATGGGTAAGAGATGAGGAGCAGGATCGGGAGATGCTTGTGTACTATTCTTTGGGCAATTTTGTGAACTGGACGTCGGGGACCGGATCGGGTGTGGCCAATCGTATGGTGGGCGGCATGGCGCAGATTACTCTGGAACGTAATGAGGACGGAGAGGTTTTCATAGCGGATTACGGAGTGATACCTCTGGTATGCCATGTGGAGGAAGGTACCGATGGCGTCACGGTCTATGCTCTGTCTGATTACACGGAGGAGCTTGCATCACGAAATGCCATTATCAGACAGGATCCGGAGTTTTCTCTGGAATACTGTAATGACCTGTGCAGCAGAGTATTTTCCACAAGTTTCTAGACTTTCGTATATTCATATGCTACAATCTGTTTAGCCAAATCTATGAGCTAATAGATTTTAGCTATGATAAGAATACATCTGTATGAAAAAGTTTGCAGATACAGGAGGGAAAAGGCTTGAAAATCACAAATGATATAATATATATCGGAGTCGACGACCATGATATCGACCTGTTTGAGGGGCAGTATATTGTTCCAAATGGTATGGCCTATAATTCCTATGTGATTCGGGATGAGAAGATTGCAGTGATGGATACCGTGGATATGAATTTTGCGGAAGAATGGATCTGTAATCTCCGGGGTGCTCTGGATGGCGCAACGCCGGATTATCTGATCGTTCAGCATATGGAACCGGATCACTCCGCCAATATCGCCGAGTTTATGAATCTTTATCCTGATGCCGTTGTGGTGGCTACCGCTGCCGCATTTCGCATGATGCAGCAGTTTTTTGGAACGGATTACGCCGACAGGCGCAGGATTGTGGGAGAGGGGGACACGCTTTCCCTTGGACGGCATCAATTGACCTTTGTCACCGCGCCCATGGTGCATTGGCCGGAGGTTATGGTGACCTACGACAGCACGGACAAGGTACTGTTTTCCGCAGATGCCTTTGGCAAATTCGGAGCGCTGGATGTGGAGGAAGACTGGGCCTGTGAGGCCCGGCGCTATTATGTCGGAATCGTAGGTAAATTTGGAGCTCAGGTTCAGGCCTTATTAAAGAAGGCCGCAGCACTGGATATTCAGATCATCTGCCCGCTCCACGGTCCGATTCTCACAGAACAGTTGGATTACTATCTGAACCTCTATGATATCTGGTCTTCTTACAGACCGGAGAGCGAGGGTGTCATGATCGCCTACACTTCCATCTACGGCAATACCGCCAGAGCTGCGGAACTTCTGGCTGAGAAGCTGGAGGACAGAGGCTGCCCCAAGATCGTGGTCTGCGATCTGGCTAGGGGAGATATGGCGGAGGCTGTGGAGGATGCTTTCCGATATGGAAAGCTGGTATTGGCCTCTACTACCTACAATTCCGGTATCTTTCCCTTTATGGAACAGTTTATCAGACAGCTCACGGAACATAATTATCAAAACCGCACGGTGGCCATGATCGAAAACGGCTCCTGGGCGCCCTGTGCCGTTAAGGCTATGAAAAAGCTTCTGGAAAACAGTAAAGATATTACATATACTGACACAGACGTGACAATCAGGTCTGCACTGGATGAAAAAAGCCTGGCACAACTGGATGCATTGGCTGAGGAATTATGGTGATTGCTGTAATAATATAGATTTTAGTATGTATTTGATGTTATGTTAAATAATGAGGAATCGTTAAAAAGTCCTGAAGGCTGTGAAGTTGGCGGCTGGAGGGGCTTTTTAAATAATTGCTTCTTTCAGGAAATTACGCATAGTATTTATATATTACAATGTTGTTGACAAAATATGTAATGTATACTATTATGTAACTAATATATCATTATATATAATTAATTTATATTGTAAAAATAACGCTAACAGCGCGCATTTCAGGCAGGTGATCATATGGTAAAATATGAGATTGAATTAGTGTTCATACTTATTATGATGTGTCTGACTGGTTGTGGGAATCAGAACACGCTTATTGTACAGGAAAAAGAATCTTGGGATTATATTGATGTTGAAATATCCGGTATACCTGAAAATGCTGATATATATGCTATAGCATCAAATGGTGTTTATTATAAAATCCAGAATAATACGGATTACTCTAATTGGGAGCCAAGGTCAGAAAACGAGTTTCATTTTATGGATTTTTCCGGTAATGACAGGATGCTTATACAGATAAGTGATATGAATGCATATAGCATTAAAAATGCAGGCGATCATATGATTTTGTGTAATATGACAGAAGATGGCATAGAGGTTATTATGTTTTCGCCGGATGGAGAAAATAAGACGCTCTTTAGTCAAAATGCCGTTCAGTTTCCGTTTATACAATCCTATAAAAATTATGTTGTGAGTATACGCAATAATTTTGTGGAAAATTCCCATATGTATGAAAATGCTTTAATTCTTCAGGATATAGAGAAGAATGAAGAAAAAGTCATATACAGTGCAATATGGGACAATGAAAAAGCGAGAGGTGAAGATCTGGGTTGTGTTTCTATAAATAATAAGACCGTCTGTTTTACCCTGAACAGGCATTATGAAGGAATGGAAAAGGAATATATTCTGTTTTTGTATGATATTGAAAAAGAAGAGATTATTGAAGAAATTCCGTTGCCAACGTGTGTATATTATGCTGCGTATGAAGGAGATAAAGCCGGTTTATTCCTGTCTGAAACAGATGACTACGAATATATTGAAGAAGCAGGTTCAATAGGTTATATCAAAAATGACGTTTATACGGAGACTGCAAAAATTCCTTTAATCTCTGCTTCCAATAGAATCAGAAGGGGCATCTATAATGATGCAGGATATTATTTTACAACTGCTGAATCTGCTTATTTTTGGAATACAAAAGAAAATAAGATTTATGTATATGATTATGCATGGGATGAAAATAAAATTGAAAAATTCCAGACATTTCCTACAGAAAATGGAATTAATTATGTGATAAAAAATGGAGACAGTACATTTGTAAGAACTGTATCGGTAAAATGAAGCTTAACCGGATAATGAAGAAACTTTTTTCATCACGGCACAGACCGGCTTATACAACACAAGCATCAGCACAAAATTTCCTGCGCAGTGAAGGATATCCCAGGGAATCCCGGCTACCCACCAGGTAAATGCAGTATACAGACCGTTTTGCAGGCTGCCGCCTATGGTTCCTGCCACCAGGTAAGGGATGGAGCAGAGCAGGCCAAAGCAGAGTCCGAAAGCTCCGGACAGGATGCTCCAGAACCACAGGGAGGTCTGTCTGCGGAAGATCCATGTGACAAGTACCAGAGCAGGCCATGCGCAGAGATATTGAAACCACCAGATATTAAAACCGAACACGCATCCTTCTATCAAAATAAAAACCGGAACCACCAGAATAACCTTCCAGCCCAGAAATAAGGTAAACAGGATCAGCCAGAAGCTGGTGAGTTCAATATTGGGCAGGAAGGCCAGAGCAAATTTACAGACTTCAATGATAGCTGTCATCATGCCGATGACAGCTATATCTTTGACGGAAATAAAGCCTGTGAGCTTATTTGTCTGTTTTTTGTGAAAATTCATGACAGTAATTCCTATTGCGTCGCCAGAGTGTAACGAATGGAAAAGTTGTCGCCATCCAGTACCGGCTGGCTGTCAATGCCGTAATTGCAGTAGTCTCCGTTTACATAAAAGGACCAGTATGCGCCGTTTGTATTATAGTCAGCGGTGAGACCGTTTACTGTGTCCACCATCATACCATATTCGCTCTCTGTGCCGGAAAAACTTAAGTTTTCGGTCTCTTCCATGGCCTGTCTTAAGAATTCCGCATCTGTCTGGAGCTGATATGCGGTAGTTTCCTGGCGGTCGTCTACCACTTCAATGGTGATGGCTTTGCTGCCTGCCACAGGTTTTGCGCCAAAGAGGAAATAAATTCCCGCAAATACAGCGATGGCGGCAATCAGAACTACTGCGGCCACAATTACTTTTTTGTTGACTTTCTTTGGTTCATTCATTTTAGATATCCTCCTCGTCATTGTCAGCAGATTGCGGCAGGGAGAAGATAAACTCGCTTCCCACGCCCTCTGTGCTGATCACATTAATATGTTCTCCATGGGCATTGATGATTTCTTTTACGATGGATAGGCCAAGGCCTGTTCCTTTTTTATCTTTGCCCCGGGAGAGGTCTGATTTATAAAAACGGTCCCAGATCAATTTCAGGTCGTCTTTGGGGATTCCGATGCCGGTGTCTTTTACGGAGACAAAAAGCTTGTTTTTCTTTTCAGAGGTCTCGATTTTTATCACCGAATTCTGATGGCTGAATTTGATGGCATTGTCCAGCAGATTGTAGAGTACCTGTTGGATTTTTTCCATATCTGCATATACATACATTTTATCGCCGGAGAGAACCACTTCGATAGCAATGGTTTTCTGCCGGCAAATTACTTCAAAAGTAGCGGCTGTCCGGCGAATCACCTGATTGATGTCAAAGTCGCTTTTATTCAAAAGCATACCCCGGGTGTTCAGATTGTTGAGGGTCAGCAGACTGTTGGTGAGTTTGGTCAGGCGTTCCGTTTCGTTCAGCAGAATATTCAGATATTTCTCATAGGATTCCGGCGGTATCGTGCCGTCCAGCATGGCTTCCAGATAACCGTGAATGGAAGTCAGGGGCGACCGGAAGTCATGGGACACATTGGCCACGAATTTCTTCTGATTGTCCTCTGAGCGGGCGATCTCGCTGGCCATGTAATTCAGGCAGACAGCCAGATAGCCGATCTCATCCTCACTTTCCACCTGAAATTCATAATGCATATTTCCCGAGGCATATTGTTCTGTAGCGTAAGTGATCTTGCGCAGAGGCATATATACCATCTCGGTGAAGAAGATCAAAATGATCCCTGAGAGCAGAAAGAGGATCACCAGTGTGATATACGAGATTCTCAGCAGATTATTGCAGGATTCCCGGATATTTGTCATATCACAGAGAATCACCACATAGCCTTTTACTTTATAATTAGAGGTAATAGGTGCAAAGACACTGAGCATATCCGAGTCATAATTGCCGAAAAAGTTATCAACTGTGTAATAGGATCCCCGTGTGACCGTGGGGTCAAAATTCTCGATCATCACAACATCTTCCACATTGATGGGTGAGCTGGTGTCCAGAACCAGACGCCCGGAAGGATTGATGATGCAGATATTGCTTTCCAGATAAACAGCCAGAGAATCCAACTGTGTCTTTACTTCCTCCAGGCTTGTTTCACTGGTATAGAGTCCGCTGGCATAATTTTCCGCCACCAGCATGGCTTCATAATACAGGTTTTCCGCCTTTTCACGCACCAGTTGTTCCTCCGTCATGCTGGGCACGAAGGTAGTCACGATGATAAAGGCAAACACGCCAAAGATGAAGTATGCCAGCACAAATTTCAGATAGAGAGTCTTTTTCATGGGTTGCGAACCTCAAATTTATAGCCGATGCCCCAGATCGTGGAAATCTTCCAATTGGCATGGTCTTTGATCTTTTCCCGCAAGCGTTTGATGTGTACATCCACTGTGCGGGTGTCTCCGATATACTCATATCCCCAGATCTGGTCCAGAAGCTGCTCCCTGGTAAATACATGGTTTGGCGATGCGGCCAGAAAATACAAAAGCTCCAGCTCCTTGGGGGGCATGTCCACGGGCTCTCCCATATAAATTACCGAGTAATTGGTGAGATTGATGGAGAGGTTCTGGTATTCCACACACTTGTCATTGCGGCTTTCCGGCACGGCGCTCACAGGCTTATAGCGGCGCAGTACGGATTTTACGCGGGCTACCAGCTCCTTGGTGTCGAAGGGTTTTTCCATGTAATCGTCAGCGCCCAGTTCCAGTCCCAGCACTTTGTCGAAAACCTCTCCCTTGGCGGACAGCATAATGATGGGTACGGAATATTTGGCCCGCACCTCCCGGCATACCTGATAACCGTCGATGCCCGGGAGCATCAGATCCAGCAATATCAGATTCGGGGAAAAGCTCTCATAGGCGGGCAGCACGGATTCTCCGTCGTTGACGATTTTTGTCTCGTAACACTCTTTGGTGAGGTATAGAGAGATCAGTTCCGCAATATTGTTGTCGTCGTCCACGATCAGAATTTTTTGTTTATTGATCATAATAATTACCTCTTACTTGAAGGGTTTTTCGGTTTATATTATCAGTTTTTATTTAAAGGTGACGATGGTCACGCCTGCGTCGCCCTCGCCGTATTCTCCCAGACGGTATTCCTTTACATAATTGAGTCTTCGGAGGTGATTGTGAACGGCGTTTCTCAGCGCTCCGGTGCCTTTTCCGTGTACGACACGTACACTGGGCAGATGGGCCAGGTAAGCATCGTCCAGATATTTGTCCAATTCCGCCAAAGCTTCGTCCACAGTGCGTCCCAGTAGATTGATCTCCGTGGAGACCGTCAGGGATTTGGACATCTTCATGCCGGAGGTTGAACTGCGTTTACCGGTGTAGCCCGGTCCGGAGATGCTTTCCTCCTGTACCGGCACAATATCGTTTACATTGGTCTGGGTGCGCATAATGCCGCACTGTACAAACAAATTCCCTCTTGCATCCGGGAGTGTGCTGACAGTACCTTTCAGACCCATGGAGACAATCTTCACGGTGTCGCCTTTTTTGAGCTTTTTCGGATCGAAAGCTTTGTTTGTTTGGGCGTTTTTCTGTTGATTGGATTCCTTCAGGCTCAGGCGTTCATTCTTTTTCCCGATCTCATCCCGCAGCTTCTGGCGCTTCTGTTCCAGAGTCTTGATATCCGTGCCGGAGGCGGCTGCTTTGTTGAAGTCGCGGATCGTCTCGTCCGCCACTTCCTTGGCCTCCTGTAAAATCTCCCGGGCCTTTTCATTGGCTTCCCGCAGGATACGGTCTCTGGACTGGTCGATCTTCTCGTTTTTCCGGCGAAGCTGCTCTTCCAGGGTGCGGATGCGTTCCTTGTATTCGGTTATTTCCCTGCGTTCTTTTTCTATGGTGACACGGCTCTGCTCCAGATCCGCGATCACATCTTCAAAGCTTTCGTCCTCCTTGCTGATCTGTTCTCTGGCGGCGCGTATGATCTCATCCGAGAGGCCAAGCTTGGAGGAAATGGCAAAGGCGTTGCTCTTGCCGGGAATGCCGATAAGCAGACGATAGGTGGGACGCAGCGTCTCTACACTGAATTCACAGCAGGCGTTTTCCACATGATCTGTGGAGAGCGCATAAATCTTCAGCTCACTGTAATGGGTGGTGGCCATGGTACGGATTCCTCTGCGGTGCAAATGGTTCAGGATGGCGATAGCAAGAGCCGCTCCCTCTGTGGGATCGGTGCCCGCGCCCAGCTCGTCAAACAGACACAGGGAATTTTCGTCCGCATGTTCCAGAATGTGGACAATTCCGGTCATATGAGAGGAGAATGTGGACAGGCTCTGCTCGATGCTCTGTTCGTCTCCGATATCCGCGTAAACTTCTGTAAATACGGACAGCTCCGAACGATCCATGGCCGGAATATGCAGACCGGACTGTCCCATTAAGATAAAGAGTCCCACTGTCTTTAAGGACACAGTCTTTCCGCCAGTGTTGGGGCCGGTGACAATGAGCAGGTCAAAATCCCGGCCCAGATGTATGTCGATGGGGACTACCTTCTTTTTGTCTATTAAGGGATGACGCCCTTTTCGGATATTGATATAGCGTTTTTTGTTGAACAAAGGCTCTGTGGCGTTTTGTTCCATGGCAAGCTTCGCTTTTGCAAAGATAAAGTCCAAAAGCGTCATCATTTTCTGGTTCGCCGACAGCTCTTCGGTGTATTCTCCGGCCTGGGCGCTGAGAGAGGCCAGTATGACTTCGATTTCCTCCTGTTCCTGCAGCTCCAGCTCTTTGAGTTGATTGTTCAGACTCACCACGGCAGCAGGCTCGATAAAGAAAGTGGAGCCGGTGGAGGACTGGTCGTGAATCATTCCGTTGACCTGCCCTTTGTATTCAGCCTTCACGGGAATACAATAGCGATTGTTGCGCATGGTGATCACCGCATCCTGCAGATAGGTGCGATAGGAGCCGTTCAGCATGGAAGTAAGCTGAGAGTGGATCTTTTCATTGGCGGAGAGCTTTGCCCTGCGGATGCTCTTGAGCTTGGGGCTTGCATCGTCAGCGATCTCCTCCTCCGAGAGAATACAGCGGTTGATCTCCTCAGCAAGCCGGGTCAGCGGAGTAAGCTGTTCAAAATAATCGTCCAGACTGTCCTTTGGAGCGTCCTCTCTTTCTTTTCGCCCGTAAGTCTTGATGCGGTTTACATTGTCCAGCATGGATGCAATTTTTAAAAGCTCTGCGGCGGAGAGCGTACTGCCGATCTCAAGAGATTTTATGGAAAAACCCAGATCCCGGTTATTTCCAAAGGAAGTGCTGCCGAATTGAAACAGCCGCCCCAGAGCGTCTTTGGTTTCCTGCTGATCCTGTCTTATCTGCGCCAGATCGACGGAGGGAGCAAGCGCTCTGCACAGCCCTTTTCCCGGCTCGGAATCCGCTTTTTCCGTCAGCATCTGTATGATCTTGTCATATTCTAAGGTCTTTAATACTTTTTGATTCATTGATCTGTTCTCCGTGTCTTGTTTCACTTGTCGGGAATCTCATATCATTATATAGGAAAAAACGTGCAACTGCAAGAAACTTGAAAAATCCGGCTTGACCGGTGGGTAATTTAAGCGTATGATTTAAATAAAAATAGGCATATATAAATCAGCCGAATTTAATTAAAACGGGTGTGCAGAGCGCCGGTAGCTCTGTGATGGAGAAAAAAATGACGGATAGACAGACTGTTTACGAAAAACAGATGGTCATATCGATTCAGGAATTAAAAAAGGCGGGGCTTTCCCATTACAAAATCAATCGTCTGGTCGATGAGAACATTCTGCGGAAACTGAATAGGAAATTTTATGAGAATCTGCGCTATCAAGGGAAGAGATCTCCCTTCTATTACATAGACGCCTATGCGCCCGAAGGCGTAGTATGTCTGCGGAGCGCGGCGGCTTACTATCATTTGACGGATCGCCTGCCGGAGACGGTAGACGTGGCGATCCGCAGGAAGTCCAGGATATCTACGATGCCGGAGTCCTTTTCCATGGCAGTGTCTTATTTTGCCGAGAAGCGTTATGCAACAGGAATCCGGACGGTTCACGAGGGTGCAAACTATTTTCGGATTTATGACAGGGAAAAAACGGTGTTAGACATTGTCTCTTCACAGGATAAGGTCAGTATGGAGGAGGCGGGGAGTATTGTCGCCGCTTATCTGAAACAGAAAGACCGGAATTTGGACAGGCTTTCTCAGTATGCGAAAATGCTGAACTGTGTCGATATCATGCAGACCTATCTGGATGCATATGGAGAGAAGGAAAGAGGAGAAAAAGTCGTGGAGCTGGCGGATGTGTGCAGGCGCTATGGGGAGGGGAGCGGCACGGTGAATGCGCTCTCTCATGTCAATATCTGTATTAACCGGGGTGAATTTGTGGCGGTGGTAGGCGCGTCAGGGAGCGGTAAGAGTACCCTTTTGAATGTTTGTGGCGGCCTTGACAAACCGACCTCCGGGGACGTTTACATAGAAGGGACAGATATTGGCAGTCTGTCAGATGACGAATTGACGGAATTTCGCAGAAAAAGAATCGGCTTTATTTTCCAGAACTATAATCTGGTGCCGGTTATGTCAGTGTATGAGAACATTGTGCTGCCTGTGCAGGTTGGCGGCCATCTGGAGGACAGGGTGTTCCTTGGGAGAATCATGGATTCGCTTGGCTTGACGGGACTGGAAAACCGACTGCCGTCGGAGCTTTCCGGAGGGCAGCAGCAGAGAGTAGCAATTGCCCGCGCCCTGATCTCTGCGCCAGCTATCATTCTTGCGGATGAACCCACGGGCAATCTGGATTCGGCGGCCACGGAGGACGTGATGGAACTTCTTCGTCGTGCGGTCAGGGATTTTGGGCAGACTGTCGTTATGATCACCCACAATGAAGCTTTGACCAAAGAGTGCGACCGTATTTTGCGTATGAAGGACGGCAGACTGGAAGAAGACGCTCGAAAAGAGGATGCTTGGAAAGAAAACGCTCCGAGAGAAGTTGCTCCGGAAAAGGGCGCTTTGGGAGGGAGGGGCCATGTATAAAAGCAAAAGTGAAAAAAGGGTGTCTGACAGGATGATCAGAAATCTTTCTTCCAGACTGTACCATGCCGACAGGAGAAGAAATCTTACGGCAGTCACGGCAATCGCGCTTTCTTCCATGCTGATCATCGTGGCGCTCTCCGCTGTCTTGTCTATCGGGGAAATGATGCGGCGCTCGCGGCAGATGTTGATCGGGACACAGGCGGAAGGGGTGTATCCGCAGATCGCCTACAACTGGTTTGAAGCGTTACAGGACAGCGGGCATTTTGATGATATTTCGATAGTGCTTTATATGGGACATTATGAAACGGCGTTTTCCACAGGGGAAGGAAATAGGATTCTCTATACGGATGAGGAGACTGCCTCATGGAATTTCAATGAATTGTTAGAAGGAAGATGGCCGGAGGCGGACGGTGAGATCGCGGTAGACGAACATTTTGTACAAGACCACGGAGGCAAAATCAGGGTAGGGGACACCGTTTCCATTCTGTTAAAAACTGCCGCCAATGAAATCAGGCAGGATGCGGTGATCTGTGGTATCTGCACATGCAACGATGAATTGGATGAGGCCAGAATCTATGTGTCAGAGGCCTTTGAAAGAAAGGATAAGAGCGGCTATGGGATGTCGGCTTATTGCCGTTTTGAGAGGGGCAGATATACGGATAATGACTTGAAAAATTTTCTGACGGAGGTTAATCCGCAGGCCGGCAGCACCGCGGGCAACAGCGCTTTTGTCAATCCGTCTGTGGGCGATTGGCTTGATGCCGGCTACATGAGACTGATCGTGGGTTTGATTGCGCTTACTGTCGTCTGTGCCGGTCTGATGATCTACACCATTTACTACATTTCCATGGTAAAAAATGTGGCGCAGTACGGACGGCTGAAGCTGATTGGCGTAAACAGCAGACAGATCAGGGCAATTGTCAGACAACATGCGTTCAGGCAATATTTGACGGGACTTCCCATTGGGTGCTTTTTGGGGGCGGCATCCTGCTGTGCGCTCATGCCGTTTCTGTCATTCTATACGGGAGTCAGGGGGAAGCTTACATCTACGCTCAGGCCGGAGTATTTTCTGTGTGCGGCAACCCTGTCGTATATTGTGATGTGTCTCGGTGTCAGTAAGCCCATGCGCATTCTGGCAAAGACGCCACCTATCCATGCGGCGGACTATACGGACAGCGGGCGGATCAGGATGGGAAAAGTCCAAAGCGGACAGTTCACGCCGGGGCGTTTTGCGCGCAAAAATATCAGGAGACGCAGAAAAAATACTGCGTTGGTAGCGGTTTCCATGAGTATTGCCGTACTGCTCTTTGTGTCTACCATGAATATCATACACAGTCTGGATATCGATGCCTTTTTGTCCATGATTAATTTGTTTGCGGATATTGAGATCGGTTCGGAAGATTTTCTCTACGGTCTGGAGCTGGGGGAAGCAGGAGATATTTCGGCCATTCCTGACGAGGTTCGCGATGAACTGGAAAAGATTACGCAGGACGTGGAGACGGTGTACCATTATCATCTGCAGGCGCCGGTGTTTCTATATGGGGAGGATGCCGAACGATACTGTGAGACAGTGCTTGACAATGCGAGCTATCAGAAAAATATCATGGATAATGAATGGCTCTATGATGTGATGGCAGGGCGGGCTAAAGCGTATCGGGAAAACGGAAATCCGGTCATTATGCAGGGAAATTACCGGTTTTACGATTATGACCAGCTTGCAGGTTTCGAGGTCTTCGAGGGAAGTCTGGATCGGGAGAAGTTTGCGTCCGGTATGTATGTGCTTGCCGTCGCGCTTGACGGGGAGGGAAACAGCTTTTATCACGCGGGCGATGTGGTGGAGCTCTACGAAGAGTTTCCCGAGAAAGCCGATTACAGCTACGAACGCGGTGCAGACGGAAAATTTTCTTATTTTGAGGCCCTTCGCAAAAAGGAGTATACGGTTTTGGCGGTGGTGGGCGATACCTATCGCAATCAGATGGCGTGGGGAGATAAGCGCACAGCGGGCTTTGAATATGTCCTGCCGGCAGAACAGATGGAGAGCTTTGACAGGACGCCGGAGTTGTTTTTGGTGACTATGGATGCGCCGGATGCCCGGACGCTTGCGCGGGTGGAAGGGGAGGTAAAGGAATGTCTTAAAAAGCTAAACGGTAAAGCAGAAGTTTCCTATCGCTCCAAGGGTACTTATCGGGCAGGTCTGGACAGACTCAGTATGGCGGTGAGCCTGTTTGGAAATGGGCTGGCTCTCATGGCAGGCATGATGGCTCTTGTGAATTTTATAAACAGCAGTGTCAGCGGTATCGCCGAGAGAAAGATGGAGTTTTCCACCCTGCAGGCCATCGGTATGATGAGGCGGCTTCTGTTAAAAATACTGCGCCTGGAAAATCTGTACACGGTGCTGTTTGCCGTGATACCGGGCTATCTGATCGGGCAGTTGCTGAGTGCGGTGGCTATACTGAAAGCCTCGGAGAGTATTCCCTATCTCACATGTAAGATTATGCTGTTTCCGGGTCTTATACTTGCGACGGGGATGGGCGCGCTGTCCATGCTCTACCCCAACCGCCGGACGGATATAGGCGATAAGCTGAGACAGGAAATCAATTGAAAAACAATAGTATAGAATTTGTAAACTGCACATGCTATAATAAAGACATAATTGTCTGAAATTGGAAGGAGCGAGCATGAGGCGGGTTTTTTACGGTGTTTTTTCTGTCTGCCTGATCGCTATACTTGCTGTTGCGGTCTTACATCCGCAGAACAATCTGATCCCCGGGAAGCTGTTTCTTTATTCGCTGATCTGGGTGTTGATTCTGTGTGGTATAAAGGCGCTGCTTTCACTGTTGGAGCGGGGTCTGGTAAAAAGGGGTCTGGATGTGGAAAAGCTTTCCCGGACAGGCCTGATTTTGTATCTGATTTTTTATGGGATCGCTCTCTATATTGTGAGCCTGATCCTGCGCAGTTATCCCATGACGGATTATGGCAATGTCTATGATACGGCGTACAGTCTCGCCATGGGACAGGCTGTGGAAGACTGGACTTATTTCAGTATGTGGACCAACAATCTTGGAATTCTGTCTATTCTTACTTTCTGTATGAAGCTTGGTGTGTTTTTCGGTTTTTCGGATCCCTGGTATTTTGTGCTGGCCCTGAATGTGCTGCAGGTACTGGCTGTCATGCTCAGTATCTTTTATCTGGTTGGAAAAATTGGTAAAGGGAAAAAGACCGGAGAGAATGGGGAAGATGGAAAAAAGGATGCGGAGGCAGCAGGAGGCAACAGGCTTTCCGTGCAGTGGTTTTCCATAGCGGTGTTCACATTCTGGACTCCTGTGTGGGCTTCCACCGGTTCGTTTTATTCCGATCAATTGAGTTTGGGCGGCAGTATCATCGCCATTGCCCTGTTTGTATTTGGATGCGGTATGCGGAGTAAGAAAAGATGGCCGGTATTTGCGGCGGCAGGTATCATATGGGGGATTGGCATTGTGGCCAAGGCCACTGCCGCGGTGGGTGTTGTGGCTTTTGTGATAGTGGCAGTCATGGCCGGGAAGAGGGGTAGAAAGCTCTGGCGGGAGATATTGACATTGGCTCTTGCCATTGTGGTTTCCATGGGCGCACTGCTGACAGTCTCGGGAAATTATCCCTCCAAGGCGGATGAATACCGGCTGAAAACTCCAACGGAATACTGGATCGCCATGGGGCTTATGGGAAACGGAACCTATGCGGATAATGCCTATCTGATCAAAGAGTGCAATTACAGTAAAAATGTGGATAAGAGAAGAGAATTCTGCCGGAAGATGATCCGGGAGAACTGGAAGAATCTGTTTGACAGCGGACATCTTAAGGACAAGGCCTCCGTGATTTTCGGAGAAGGAGGTATCAGTCCCACTTCCCACATGTATCCTTATGAAGAGAGTCTGCTGTGGCATTTTGTATATTGGGAAGGGGATTATTACTGGCAGTATGCCTGTATTTCCACAGGATTTTTCTATGCGGTGCTGTTTCTGACGCTTTCAGGTACTTTATGTAAAATGGTTAAAAAAGAGGAAAACGATCTGGTATTCATGAGTTATCTCACGGTGTTTGGCCTGTTTTTGTTTCTGATGCTGTGGGAGGCCCAGAATAAACAGCTATACAATCACATTCCCTGGATGACGGTTACGGCGGTCTGCGGATTGGAAAGCCTGAGAGATTGTGCTATAATGGCCATATCCCGGCTGAGACACATTCGTGCGCACAGTGGGGAAGGGAGGTGCGGACATGCCGGAAAATGACAGGAAGCAGCAGGAAAATCTGAATGAAAAGCGCTCTGAAAATTTTAGTGGAAACTTCAATGAGCAGGGCGATTTTATGATAGAGAAGATCAAGGAGCGTCCGGTGAACAAAGGGAAGCTTTTTCGCCGGACACTGACTACGGCGGCCATGGCGGTGATGTTTGGGTCCATTGCCTGCGTGACTTTCCTGATCTTAGAGCCGGTGATCAGCAACCGGATTTATCCGGAGGAGGAACCGGCGCCGGTGGTATTTCCCGAGGATCAGGAGGAGATGGCCCCCGAGGACATGCTGTCGGAGAAACTTCCCCAGGAGAGCGAAGAGGATAATCAGGAGGGGAATGTCTCTCTGGAACAGGATCAGATCAAAGAGATCCTTTCCGGTCTGGTGTTAAACAAGAATCATTATCAACAGATTTACAGTGCCCTGTCCGTCTATGTGGCTGAGCTGAATCACTCTATGGTGACTGTGACGGGTGTGAGTTCCAATATAGATTGGTTTAACAATGTTGAGGAGAGCAAAAAACAGTCTTCCGGAGTGATCATTGCCAATAATGGCAGAGAGCTTCTGGTGCTGGTGGACTATGCTCCCCTTCAGGCGGCGGAGAGTCTGACCATGACGTCTTCCTTTCTGGACGCCATAAGCAGCAAAGGTTCTCCCCATCAGATTCCTGTTGTTTTAAAATCTCATGACCCTGCTACTGATCTGGCTATCCTGGCGGTGAATCTCACGGATGTGCCGCTGGAGATTCGGGAGGAGGGCGGTCTGGAGATCGCTTCTCTGGGTTCCTCCAACAGCAAAAATATCGTGGGATCGCCGGTGGTGGCGCTGGGCAGTCCCATGGGCAGCAGCGGATCTGTGGGATATGGCATGATTACAGCCACCGGGGGGCAGAACTATCAGGCAGATACGAATTACAGGCTTCTTCAGACGGACATCTATGGCAGTCAGAAAGCAGGAGGCGTACTTTTTAATTTACAGGGGCAGGTGATCGGCGTGATCACAGACGAAAGAGTCAGCTCCGATATGAAAAATATGGTGACGGCATACGGAATCTCCGAATTGAAAAAAAGTATTGAGAAGATGTCTAACGGAGAGAGGATCGCATATCTGGGAATCAGCGGTATTGACGTGAGTGATGAGGCTTACGAGGAACTGGGTGTTCCGTATGGCGCTTTTGTCCGGGAGGTGGAGATGAATTCGCCCTCCATGAACGCCGGAATTCAACAGGGAGATGTGCTGACTTCCTTTGGCGAGCGGAGCATTCGCAATTATAACGATTATATTACCGCCCTGATGCAGGCCCAGGGCGGAGATGCCGTAGAACTGACGGTTATGAGAGCGGCCCAGGGAGAATACAGAGAAATGAAAGTGACCGTCACGCCGGACTGGCGATAAAAAATAAACTGCCTGAAACAGCAGAATAGAAAGGTTGAAAAGGTTGGAAAAAATGAAATATATCAAGGAGTTGAAGGAAGGAGATTCCGTAAACGGTATCTATCTGTGTAAACACAGGCAGGCGGCTGTGACCAAGAACGGGAAACCTTATGAAACTGTGGTTCTTCAGGATAAGACCGGCACCATAGACGCAAAAGTCTGGGAGCCTAACAGTCAGGGCATCGGAGAATATGATGTCCTGGATTACATAGATGTACACGGTGAAGTGACCAGTTTTCAGAGCAGTCTGCAGGTCAATGTAAAGCGTATCCGCGTCTGTCAGGAAGATGAGTATGATCCTGCAGATTATCTGCCCGTAAGCGCTAAGGATATCGACGGCATGTATCAGGAGCTGCTGGGTCTGATCAGAAGTATCGGAACCGAATGCTACAGACAGCTTTTGGAAAACCTGTTTGTGAAGGATGCAGGCTTTGCAAAAGCTTTCCGCAATGCTTCCGCGGCCAAGACCGTACATCATGGATTTGTGGGCGGATTGCTGGAGCATACTTTGAGCGTGGCCAAACTGTGCGACTACTATTGCGGCGCTTACCCCGTGTTGAACCGGGATCTTCTGCTGACGGCTGCCATTTGCCATGATATCGGTAAAATCAGAGAGATTTCAGCTTTTCCCGAAAATGACTATACTGACGACGGGCAGCTTCTGGGACATATTGTGATGGGTTCCCAGATGGTGGCGGAACAGGCCGCCGTCATTGAAGGATTCCCCCATGTCCGGTTGACCCAGCTTCAGCATTGTATTCTGGCCCATCATGGGAAATACGAATATGGTTCTCCAAAGCTTCCTGCACTCGTGGAAGCGCTGGCGCTGAATTATGCGGATGATACCGATGCCAAGCTGGAAACCTTCAAAGAGATTCTGGAGAATCATAAGGATAACAGCGGATGGCTGGGATATAACAGATTACTTGAATCGAATCTGCGGGCTACTAGATTGTAAATTGAATCTTTTGGCGGTGAAGAAGCGATAAATATTTGATATATGACAGCCCGGAAACCGGGAGCGGAGGCGTGTAGGATGCAGATCAATATTGAGTTGCCGGCGGTTACAGAAATTGTGAGAGAAGCCGGGAAATTAATGAGAGACCGACATATGGAGATCAGCCAGAAGGGTAATCAGTCTAATTTTGTGACTTCCTGTGATATCGCGGTGGAGGAGTATCTGACCGAAAAGCTGCCGGAACTTTTGCCCGGTAGTCTGGTAATCGGGGAGGAAAGTGCGCACAACCCTACGGAGGGCGATCTTTTGTGGGTCATCGATCCCATAGACGGCACTTCCAATTTCATTCGGGATATCGGGATCAGCGCTGTTTCCGTGGGGCTGGTGATAAACGGAGAGCCCTTTCTGGGCGTGGTGTATCAGCCATACCGCGACGAGATGTTCAGCGCCATGACGGGAAAGGGCGCATATTTAAACGGCAGTCCCATCCATGTCTCTGAACGGGATTTTGCACATTCTCATCTGTGTTCTGCCATGAGCCTGTATGACAAACGGTATGCGCCGCCCTGTTTCCGAATTATTGACAGAGTATATCAGGAGGCGGACGACCTGCGCCGCCTGGGTTCTGCCGCAGCGGAGCTGGTGTATCTGGCCTGCGGAAGGGTGGAGCTTTATTTCGAGATCCGGCTTTTTCCTTGGGATGCCGCGGGAGCCATTCCCATCATCAGAGAGGCCGGCGGCTATGTGGAAGCGCTTTATCATGACCGGCTGCCCTTGGATAGACCCTTTCCTGTTCTGGCGGCCAATACGCCGGAGAATCTTGAAAAGTTGAAGAAAATCGTGACGGAAGAGATACCGAAGCTTCCGTTCTGAAAAGTATGCGGTATTCGGCCGCGCAGCGGAAAGTTTGGAAGACGATCATATGGAACAAATGGAGTATATGGAATATAAGAAGAACCAGTATTTGACAGTGACAATAGAGGATATGAGCGATAAGGGTGAAGGAATCGGCAAGACCGACGGCTTCACCCTGTTTGTAAAGGACGCCGTGATCGGCGATACGGTAGAAGTCAAGATTATGAAGGCTAAAAAACATTATGCCTATGCTCATTTGGAGAAGCTTGTGGTTCCGTCTCCTTACCGTGTGGAGCCGGTCTGCCCCGTACACAGACAGTGCGGCGGCTGCCAGCTTCAGGCACTCTCCTATGAACAGCAGCTTTTGTTCAAACAGCGTAAGGTGCTTCATAGTCTTGTGCGCATCGGCGGTTTTGAGGAAGCGTTTATTGATGGCGTGATGGAGCCCATACTGGGTATGGAGCAGCCTTATCACTACCGCAACAAGGCTCAGTATCCGGTGGGTACGGATAAGGAGGGGAATCCCGTCGCCGGTTTTTATGCCGGAAGGACGCACAGTATCGTGCCAAACCTCGATTGCAGTCTGGGAGTGGAAGAGAACGGCAAGATACTGGAGATTATTCTGGAATATATGAAAACGAAAAAAGTATCTGCCTATGATGAAACCACCGGGCAGGGACTGATTCGCCATGTGCTGATCCGCAAGGGTTTTACCAGCGGCGAGCTTATGGTGTGCGTGGTGGTGAACGGGAATGCACTGCCCGGGCAGGAGTATCTGATCGGGAGACTGACGCAGATTCCCGGGATGACCAGCATTTCTATCAGTATTAACACACAGAATACCAATGTAATCATGGGCAGGGAGATTCGCACCCTCTGGGGCCGCCCCCACATATCCGATACGATTCATGTGCGTGATATGCGAAGAGAAGGATATCCTTTCACAGGGCGGGAGCTGACGTTTCATATATCGCCCCTGTCCTTTTATCAGGTCAATCCCGTGCAGACGGAGAAGCTTTACAGTCTGGTGCTGGAGTATGCGGGGCTAACCGGCAGGGAGACCGTGTGGGATTTATATTGCGGTATCGGCACGATCTCGCTTTTCCTGGCGGGACAGGCAAAGAAGGTTTACGGTGTGGAGATCGTACCCCAGGCCATCGAGGACGCCAGAGAAAATGCAAGGAGAAACGGAATTGAAAACGCGGAGTTTTTTGTGGGAAAGGCGGAGGAGGTACTGCCAGAGTTCTATGAGAAGTTGAGCGGCGGGGAGATGCCGGATGCGGATTTGTCAGAAGCGGATATGCTGCACCCTGATGTCATTGTGGTCGATCCGCCCCGCAAGGGTTGTGACGAGGCCTGTTTGGACACGATGCTTAAAATGCATCCGGAGAGGATTGTGTATGTGAGCTGCGACCCTGCCACACTGGCCAGGGATTTGAAGGTGTTGTGTGAGGGCGGGTATGAAATAAAGAGAGTGCGGCCTACGGATATGTTTGGGGGGACGGGGCATGTTGAGACTGTGTGCTTATTGTCCAAACTTAATGTCGAGCATCATATTGAGGTGGAAGTAAACCTTGATGAGATGGATTTGACGAAGGCGGAGTAAAGCGACTTATGAGCAAATCAAGGAGTATGTGTTGGAACATAGTGGGTTGAAGGTAAGTAATCTTTATATTGCGCAGATAAAGTAGAAGTGTGGTATTATTGAGAGGGTAAATTACAACTTGCCGAAATCGGATAATTCCAGACAGCCGAAATGCCCGACGTAGAAAGAAGCGGCTATAAGGGAGGCGCTGGAATACTTTCAAATGATTTGATTAAGTAATGAGGAGAATTGTTATGACGGATAGATGTATTATATCAAAATGTATGGCTATTTCCCGAAGTCACTT
>CANCYO010000042.1 GCA_947382415.1 uncultured Lachnospiraceae bacterium
CCCCAGAGCCTTCCAGATGTAGGGAACCGCATCCAGGCGGACGATATCGATGCCCTGATTCACCAGGTACAGGAAATTGTACATCATCTCATTGAACACCCTGGGATTTTTGTAATTCAGATCCCACTGATACGGATAAAAGGAGGTCATCACATAATGTCCGGCATCCTCAAGCCAGGTAAAGTTTCCCGGCGCCGTGGTGGGAAATACCTGGGGCACCGTCCTCTCATACCGGGCGGGCAGATCCTGATTGTCAAAGAAAAAATAGCGGCTCATGTACTCTCCGTCGCCCTGTCTGGCCCGTCTTGCCCACTCGTGCCCCTCGGAGGTATGATTCATGACAAAATCCATGCAGACATTGATTCCCTTCCCGTGACATGCGTCCGTCAGGCTTTCCAGATCCTCCATGGATCCCAGTTTTTCCTGAACTTTGCGGAAATCCGCCACCGCGTACCCGCCGTCGGAACGCCCTTCCACCGTGTCCAGAAACGGCATCAAATGAATATAGTTCACGCCGCATTTTTGAATATAATCCAGCCGGGACTCCACACCCTTCATATTTCCCGCGAAATTGTCAATATAGAACATCATGCCCAGCATTTGATTGTCCTTGTACCAGTCCCCGTCGGACTCCCTGACGGCGTCCCGTTTCCTAAGGCTGGCCTTCCTCTCCCGGTAAAAACGCTCTATATTCTCACACAGCTCCGCAAACATGGGACCGTTGTCATACAGCTCCATATAGAGCCAGCGCAGCTCATCGTGATGCCTGGCAAGCCTTTCGGCAAAATCATCCCTCTTCTTATTCATGGCCCTTCACCACCCTCTCAATCTCCTCTTTTCCCGGCATCACGCGCAGGGCGCCTCTTCTGGTGGTCACAATGGAAGCCGCTGCATTGGCAAATTCCAGCATATCCTCCAGATCCCGGACCTTCATATCCTCAAGTCCCACATCCAGCACCTTGTGAAGCACACAGCCCATAAAGGTGTCCCCGGCTCCCGTGGTCTCTATGGTGCCGGATTGGATAAACGCCGGCCTCTCCACCACCATGTCTTTATAATATGCCCGGCTTCCTTCTCTTCCCATGGAAACCAGAATCAGGGGAATCGGATAGTTCTCTCTGATCTTTGCCACTCCCCGGTCATAATCGTCCTCTCCCGTAAACCATGTGATCTCATTGTCGGATATCTTCAGGATATCACAGATTCCCATGCCGTATTCCACCTGCTCTCTCGCAAGCTCCATAGAGTCCCACAAAGGCTCCCTGATATTCGGATCAAAGGACAGGAGCGCCCCCTGTGCTCTGGCATACTCCGCCGCATACCGGGTGGCCTCCCGCACTCCCTCATGCGTCATTGACAGAGTGCCAAAGTGGAAGATACGGGTCTGCTCCAACAGTTCCTTCCGAATCTCCGGTTTTCTGAGCTGCATATCCGCACCCGGATTCCTGTAAAAAGAAAAGTCCCTGTCCCCATCCCTCTTCGTCTCCACAAAGGCCAGGGTCGTCCGGCACTCAGGATCCACACAGAGACCGGAAGTATCTATCTTTACCTCCTCCAACACTTTCCGGAGCCTGCGCCCGAACAGATCGTCCCCCACTTTGCCGATAAATCCCGTCCGATGTCCCAGCCCGGCCAGCAGGGCCAGAACATTACAGGGAGCGCCGCCCGGGTTGGCTTCAAACAAAGTATTGCCCTGGGCGGAGAGCCCGTTGTCCGTCATGTCGATCAGCAATTCTCCCAATGCGATCACGTCATATTCCTTCATCCTCTGATCTCCTCCCTGATTCCTCATTGCTTTCTCTCTGATTCCGCATTACTTTCTCTCTGATTCTTTATTGATTCCATACTGCCTTTCCGCTTTGCCTCCGTCCCGAAGTCCTGCGCCCCGCCGTTTAGTCACAGTGTCCGGCGCACCAGATATGCTCCACATTTCCGGCAATATGCCGCCCCAGCCCGTACACCACATGGCTGATCACAGCTTCCCCGCCATTGATAAATATCTCGATCAGATTCGGCTCCACAAAAATATCCAGAAGACAGCCTTCACCGGCGCAGGGCGCGCTGCCGGTGGCGGCGATTCCCTCAATATCCCCAAACACCCTGCTCCTGTCAGCCTTTACGCAGCCCTGTTCCCTGCGGATCAGATAACCGCCGATATCCAGCCTTTCACCCTCTGCCAGCATGGTCTGTATGCGACAGGGACCATGCTCCGGCAATTCTCCCGTATCGTATACCTCTCGGGAAAAATACCGTTCCACCTCAGGGTGTACCCGGAAAAAAACATGTCCGTTCTCTACTTCCACGACTCTGGGAAGACACATCATCCCGTTCCAAAGTGTCCCGTCCTCTTCCTCCACGGCCCGGGGCATACGCATCCAGCCGATCATAACCCGTCTCCCGTCTTTGTCCAAATTGGTCTGGGGCGCATACAGGTCCATTCCGTAATCCACATACCGGAGTGCTCCGGGAAGGGTCAGTTTACAGGTCTGCCTGTCAAATTCCGCCACTCCGCAGACCGTTAAATGTTCATAGCCCTTCCCGGTCTCCCCCACATACATTAACGACGCCATAAACACATCCGTCTCACCCAGCCGGAAGAGATCGGGACATTCCACGATCCTTCCCAGCCGCTCATCCCTGCACTGGGCGGCATATTCCCACTCCTGCGCATCCCTGCTCCTGAAAAACAGAACACGTCCCGCCCTTTCTTCAAAGGTACTGCCCAGAGCCATATAGTACCACCCGTCCTCATACCACACCTTCGGGTCTCTGGTATGAATGGCATTGGCGATATTTTCGTCTCTGATCACCGGAAGTATCTGTCTCTTACGTCCCCAATTGTCAAAATGAAACCCATCCTCCGACACGATGAGCGCCTGACTGGTCTCGTATCGATCCTGCAGCGCCACGTGAATATTCTCCGCATCCGTCTCCAGATACCGGACCGCAGAATAATAGAGATACATACGCCCGTCCATCTCCAGGGCGCTGCCTGAAAAAATTCCGTTTTTATCATATTCTTTTGTGGGAAACAGGGCAATCCCCAGATGCTCCCAATGCACCAGGTCCACGCTCACCGCGTGGCCCCAGTGCATGGTTCCCCATCTGGGAGCATAGGGAAAATGTTGATAAAACAAATGGTACTTCCCTTTATAATAGATAAAACCGTTGGGATCATTGATCCAGTTTCCAGGCGCTTTTAAATGCAATGTATTCTTTTGCCATACATTATTTTGCCATGTATTCTCTGCCATGTCCATCCGTCTCTTTTCCAGCCATAATTAACCGCTATTTCACTGCTCCTGCCACAACGCCGTTGATGATCTGCTTCTGCAACACCACATATAAGATCAGTATGGGAATCACACACAGCAGCAGTCCTGCCATGATCGTACCATAATCCGCCGAATAAGTTCCATAAAAACTATAGGTTGACAGAGGCAGCGTAAAAAGCTTTTTGTCCGTCAGCACCAGAGACGGCAGCAGGAAGTCATTCCAGAAAGCCAGCGCATTCAGTATCACCATAGTGGAGATAATGGGCTTGAGCAGCGGAAACACAATGCCGAAAAAGGTCTGCACATGCGTACAGCCGTCAATGTACGCCGCTTCCTCAAGGGCAATCGGAATATTCCCGTTGATGAAGCCATGGAACATAAACACGGACATGGCCATGGAAAATCCCGTATGCATGAAGATCAATGTCAACCGGTGATTGAGAATATTCAAAGTCCCTCCGTATATGCTTACCAAAGGAATCATGATGGCCTGAAAGGGTATGATCATGGACGCCACCATCAGAGCAAATACGATCTTGGAGGTCTTGTTCTTGTGCCGGACGATATAATATGCCAGCATGGAAGCCAGCACCGTCACCAACAATGTGGCCGAAACCGTCACGATCAGCGAATTCACAAAGGCATTCAGGAAGTCCATCTGGACAAAGGCCTTTGTAAAGTTGCCGAAGGACAGCCCCTTGATGGTGAACAGCCAGGAGAACGGGCTCTTGATGATATCCCGCTTCTGCTTCAGGGAATTGATCACCACCATGACAAAAGGAAACATGAACGCGACAAACATGATAAGCAACGCCGCCATTGACAGCGCATTGGTTATTTTTTTCCTGGTTCCACCCACTGATGTCTGTGCCATTACGCCTCAACCTCCTTCTTCTTGGTCAGATATACCTGCAGACCGCTGACGCACGCCGTGATGATAAACAGGACCAGCGCCTCCGCCTGCCCCACGCCAAACTGTCTGGACGTGAAGGCTTTCTCATACACATGCATGGCTGCCATCTCCGTCGTTCCATAGGGCGCTCCCCCTGTCAGAGACAGGTTCACGTCATACACCATAAAAGCACGGGAAAGCGTTAAAAACAGACAGATCGTGATAGAGGACATCATAAGCGGCATGATGATGTTCTTTAACATCACAAAACCCGTAGCTCCGTCAATATTGGCAGCCTCCAGCACATCCTCGTTAAGTCCCATAAATCCTGCCACATAAATCAGGATCATATACCCGGCCAACTGCCATACGGACACCAGTACCAGCGCCGCGAAAGCTTTGTCGGGGTCCGATAGCCAGGACGCTTCAAACATACTCCAACCGGTTCTATCCCCTATGCTCACAAACACTCTGGAAAACACAAACTGCCAGATATATCCCAGCACGATGCCGCCGATCAGATTCGGGGTAAAGAAACCTGCCCGGAAGAAATTCTGTCCCTTGATCCCTCTGGTCAACAGCCAGGCAATCCCGAATGCCAGCACATTTACGATCACCACCACAAAGATCACATACTTGAATGTCAAAAACAGAGAACTCCAAAACTGATCGTCCCGCATCACCGCCGCAAAATTCCTTAACCCAACAAAATTCTTCTCCTGAGACACTCCGTTCCAGTCCGTCAGCGTCAGATATACGCCATAGAGAAAGGGAATGATCAGGACCGCCACAAAGCAGAACAGTCCGGGCAGCGCAAATATGCAGAAATCTTTTCCGTTACTTTTAGATTGCATATCCTTTTCCTCCTCAATTATTGCTGTTCATCCCAGTATTTCTGGATGGAATCCAAAAGCTCCTGTCTGTCGCTCCTGCCCGCCAGATATTTCTGCATGGCAGCGCCCAGCACTGCCCAATGATCGTTGGGGACAATGGCTGATGCATTGAACGCCTTGTTCTCATGAACCTTGTCATAGATATCACGGCTTAAAGGATCGCCGGGCTCATAGGGATTATTCCGGAAGGGCGGGATGATATTACAGGTTTTGGCCAGCATCTGCTGCCCGATCTCACTATAAACGATCCAGTTGAGGAATTCCCTGGCCGCCGCCTGCTCCTTCTCAGAAGCGAGCTGTCCGTCCAACATCACCTGCTTGGAGGGCGAGCCCTGAATCATCTGATTGGCAAAATCAGAAGGATCGTTGTTCAGGAAATAAGGCAAAAAGCCATAGGCATCCTCATTTTCTGCGCCTGCCTCCGCCAGATTGGGCCATGCCCAGTTGCCGTTAAACCAAAAGGCCGTCTTGCCGTCCGCAAGGTCAATGGCCATCTCATCGTAATCCGCCCCCAGAGGGTCCTTTGCGGACACATTATATTTTCTCAACACATCAAAAGCATTCAGGAACTCATTCAGGCGTTCATAGGATGCCAGGTCCAGACTGCCCGCCTTAATCTGCTCGATCACTTCCTGCGCGCCCTCGGAGGTTCCGTCATAGGTCTCATATATGTACTGCAGATGATGGGCGACCAGCGACCAGTCTTCCTTTGCCAGAGACAGAGGCCTCTCCATCCCTGCCGCCACCATCCTGTCCAGAAGTCCGGTAAATTCTTCCAAAGTGGTGATAGACGCCGGATCGAAGGGCTCTCCCAGAGTCTCCTCGATCACAGACTTGTTATAGATAATTCCCCTGCCCTCGATACAGAGCGGGAAACTGTAAACTTTCCCGTCTATCTGTGTCAGATACCCCTCCGCCTCAGCGACCCAGGGCTCCTGCGTCAGATCCGCAGCCTTCTCCTGTGCCAGCGCGATCACATCCGTGGTGTCCAGCATGGATAAGGTAGGCGGATTCCCTGAATTGTACAGACTGACGATCCTGGTGTAGGGAGAGTCACCGTCTGTCACAGGCATGACCTCCACATGTACTCCCGACTTTTTCTCGTACTCGGCCCCCATCTTTTCCAACGCCACCTGAATCTCCGCCTTGGAGTTCAGGAGCGTGATACTGGTTCCCTGCAGCGAACTGTCATATTGGAACGTATCTATCGAGGTATCGATAGGGTCTTCCCTGACTGTCGCGTTGGGATCGTCCGGGTCACTGGCAAACCCGAATGTGCATCCGGACAGCGCCGTTGACAACAATACCAGTGAAAGCCCCAGCGAAATACGCGATAATGCTTTCCTTTTCATTGCCTTTTCCCTCCATCTTCTAATATTTTTTACATTTTTCGCAACCGGTAAAGTAACCGGTTACTTTATATGTATATGGTATCATTTGACATGGCATACGTCAACGGTCAACTTCTTTTTTGTAAAAATGTACTGATTTTATGATTCTACTTTTATGCACATGGCATAAAACCGGTTACTTAACCGCTTACAGCTTGTCAGCCCCTTTCTTTCCTGCTATAATGATGTGGATCTATTTCTATAGATTCTATATTCCGTTGCATATCTATAGAACCGCAAAGAAAGGCTTTTCCATGGCAAAGAAAAAAAACGTAACTTTTGACGATATCGCAAAATATACCAATTTCTCCAAAACCACGATTTCCCGGTATTTCAATAATCCCGATTCCCTGACGCTGGAGAATCAGCAGATCATATCCGACGCCCTTGTGAAACTCAATTATAAAGAAAACAAGGTGGCCCGGATCCTTGCCAGCGGGAAGACCGAATTTGTGGGCATTATCATACCGGATCTATACCATCACTTTTATTCAGAGATACTGGATCAGATTCTGTCCACTTATGAGACTTTCGGCTATAAATTTCTGGTGTTTATCGGCAATGAAAATGAAGAGACAGAAAGGCGCTACATCAGAGAACTGCTTGCCTACAAGATTGAAGGCATGATCATATTGAGTCATACCATACCTTCCGAAGAATTGTCAAAACTCCCCATCCCTATTGTGACCATTGAGCGGGAAGACGAATATGTGTGCAGTGTAAACACGGATAATTATATGGGCGGCTATCAGGCCGCAAGTCTCCTGTCCAGACACCGGTGCGATATCCTGATCCACATCAATACCCCCACCCTGGAAAAAGTACCCGCCTATGGGCGGTTACAGGCCTTTCGTGATTTCTGCACAGAGCATGATCTGAAACATGAGGTTCTGATCAGAGAGCTGGGACACACCTACGAAACCGCCCAGCCGCTTCTTTCTGACATATTGGAGTATCTGGACGCCTCATACCGGAATCTGAAAAAAGGGATTTTCCTCTCCAGCGACACCCATGCCAATGTGCTGCTGAATCTTCTGATGCGCAAATACGGCAGACTGCCGGAGGACTATCTGATCATCGGCTTTGACAACTCTCCCATCTCCAGAGAAGCAGTCCTTCCCATCAGCACCATGGGGCAGCAGACAGACCGGCTTGCTTTTGAGGCGGTAAGCCTCCTTGTGGATCGGATGAACGAACAGAAGAAACGCCAGCCCGTTCCTCTGGACAAACCGATCCACAAGGTCATACCGCCTGTATTTTTCCGTCGGGAGACCACTGAGAAATGATCCCCAAGGGACCGAACCTGTCAGACCCGGAAAGCGACGGCCTCGTAGGGCCGCAGTTCGCTCTCTGCATTCCCGTAATTCTGAATCAGGATTCTGTCCTCTTCACAGGTCTTCAGTCCACAGGGCAGGGTCCTGTCCGTGAAATTACACAGAACTCTGATACATTTCCCCTCCCAGACCCGCTCATAGGCGTAGATATTCTCATCCTGCGCCAGCACCTCCCTATAGCTTCCATAGACCATGATCTCGTTTTCTTTCCTGAGCCGGATCAGCTTCTGATAAAAATGAAATACGGAATCCGGGTCCCGCCGCTCCAGATCCGCGTTGATCTGCCTGTAATTGGGATTGACGCCGATCCATGGCTTCCCTTTTGTGAAACCGGCATTCTCCCCGTCATTCCACTGCATGGGCGTCCTTGCGTTATCCCTGCTCCTGAGCTTGAGAAAACGCAGCATATCCTCCGCTGACACCAGACCCGCCTCCGTCAGCTCCTGATAGGCATGAATGCTCTCCACGTCCCTGTAATCCTCCAGACGGTCAAAATACGGATTCGTCATCCCCAGCTCTTCCCCCTGATAGATATAGGGTGTGCCCTTCATAAAGTGCAGACAGAGCGCCAACATTTTGGCAGATACCTTCCAAAACTCAGGTCTGTCGTCCCCAAACCGGGAAACGGAACGGGGCTGGTCATGATTGCCCAGAAAAAGGCTGTTCCAGGCTTTGCCCTCAAGCTGTGTCTGCCATTTTCCCATGACGGCCTTGAAGTCGCGCAGGCTTACCCGGGCGTCGGTCCACTTTCCAAACCTGCCGTCTCCCAGATTCGTGTGCTCGAACTGGAATACCATGTTCAGCTCATTCTCGTTTTCTCCCGCGTATCTCCTGGCCTCCTCTATGGTGACTCCCGCGGTCTCTCCCACCGTCATGATATCATACCCGGACAGCACCTCCCGGTTCATCTCTTTTAAGAATTCATGGACTCTGGGACCGTTCATGATAAATTCTCCGCTGTCTCCATATAATCCGCCGCGGACAGGCGCGTCCGGAAACTCCTGATCCTTGGAGATCATGCTGATCACATCCATGCGAAAACCGTCGATCCCCTTGTCGCACCACCAGCGCATCATATCGTAAACCGCATTCCGCACCGTCTGATTCTCCCAGTTGAGATCCGGCTGCTTCCTGTGGAAGGAGTGGAGATAATACATATCCGTCTCCCCGTCATACTCCCATGCGGAGCCTCCAAAGGCGGCTCCCCAGTTGTTGGGGGGACCTCCTGCCTTTCCTTCTCTCCATATATAATAATCCCTGTAGGGATTATCCCTGGACTTCCGGCTCTCCACAAACCACGCGTGCTCATCCGACGTGTGATTCACCACCAGATCCATGATGATCCGGATTCCGATTTTGTGAGCTTTATTCAGCAACTCGTCAAAATCATCCATATCTCCGAACTCTCTCTGAATCGCCTGATAATCAGAGATATCATATCCGTTGTCCGCATTGGGCGACTGATATACCGGAGACAGCCAGATCACATCGATCCCCAGCTCCCCCAGATAATCCAGCCTGTCGATAATCCCGCGGATATCTCCAATCCCGTCTCCGTCGCTGTCCATAAAACTTTTGGGATAAATCTGATACACCACCGCTTCCTTCCACCATGCGCGCTTCTCATTCTCCATATTGAGTCCCTCCTGATTTATTGATTGTAAAATAACGGAAATCATGCATTCTGTCAAGAAGAAAATCATATGGATCAACAACTGTGAAGCGCAGCTCCGGTTTACCGCATGGAGTACAAAAGTGCGTTGCAGACAGCCGCCGCCACATTGCTGCCGCCTTTTCGGCCCTGGGCCACAATATAGGGAATATCAGACTTAAGGATCAGTTCTTTCGCCTGTACCACATTCACAAACCCCACAGGTACGCCGATGATTCCCACAGGCCTGATCTTGCCCTGCTGCATCAGCTCATGCAGGCGCACTAAGGCGGTAGGAGCATTTCCCACGGCAAATATAAGATCCTCCTGAAGCTTTGACGCCTTATCCATGGCAGCAGCCGCCCGGGTGATACCGTTTGCCGCAGCAGCCTGCGCTACATCCTCGTCCCCCATAAAACAACAGACTCTGCCCCCGTATCTTTGCAGCGTCTTTTCGCTGATACCCGCCTTTGCCATCCGGGTGTCGGTGACAATACACGCTCCCTTTCTCAATGCCTCCTGTAGCTTAGGCACGGCATTCTCAGAAAAACGCAGGGTATGCAGATACTCAAAATCAGCCGTGGTATGGATCACGCGTTTAATAACAGGCTCCTGCAGCGGCTCCAGTTCCACCTCCCCCAGTTCTTCCGCAATGATCTCAAAGCTCCTCTTTTCAATCTCCTCCGGTAAAAGCACCTCAAAATCCATCTTCATTCCTCCCTATTTAATTCCCATAATATCATAAACGGCTTCCATATCCAGATTCCTGCGCAGCGTTTCCGCAAGCCTGTCAAACTGGGCTTCCCGGTAGGACTCCATGGAAAAGCCGTCTGCGGCATCCCTTGCAATCCCCTTTCGCTGACAGAGTATCTGTATCAATGCATTCCGAAAGTCCTCCTGATCGAATATACCATGAAGATAACTGCCGAACACATTCCCCCGGCAGCACCCGTCCTGACCGTCTGACATAAGGAGCAGTGAAGAGGCTCCTGCATCCAAAAAGGATCTGCCCATATGTATTTCATACCCGCTGACTTTCTTTCCCGATAGGTTACTAAACACTCCGGTCAGCCGCGCCACCTCACCGTTATTATTTCTTCGCAATTTCTCCGGTTCAAAGCGGGTGGTGACGGGGAGCAGCCCCATTCCCCATACCTCGCCGCCTCCCTCCTGACCGCCGGCATCTGTTATCCTGCCGCCGAGCATCTGATAGCCGCCGCATATGCCGATCACAGGCGTTCCCTCCCCCGCCAGTCTCACGATCTCCGCCTCCAGACCGCTTGCCCGGAGCCATTTCATATCGTTTACGGTATCCTTTGTACCGGGAATGCAGACCATATCCGGGCGCCGCAGCCCGGACGCTCTTTCCACATATCTTACGGACACATCCTTTTCAGCTCCAAGCGCCTGAAAATCCGTAAAATTAGATATCCTGGGCAGTCTGATGACCGCCACGTCAATACATCCTTTTGCGACTTTCTGTTCCAGGCTTTCTGCCAGAGAATCCTCTTCTTCGATATCCACATCCATGTACGGCACCACACCCAGAACTCTCTTCCCGCATAGTTCCTCGATCATCTCAAGGCCCGGCTCAAGAATCCGCCGGTCCCCCCGAAACTTATTGACCACAAGTCCCCTGACGCGCTCCCGTTCCTGTTTTTCCAGAAGCATCACCGTGCCCATAAGCTGTGCGAACACCCCGCCCCTGTCGATATCCCCCACTAACAGCACCGGGGCATCGGCCATCCGGGCCATCCCCATGTTTACGATATCATCTGCCTTCAGATTGATCTCCGCCGGGCTGCCGGCCCCCTCTATCACCACGATATCGTAACGGGAAGCCAGCCCGTCATAGGCTTTTTTAATGACCGGGATATAGTCTTTTTTGTTTTTAAAATAGTCCATGGCATACATATTTCCCGTGACCTCTCCATTCACGATCACCTGAGAGCCCATATCTGTGGTGGGCTTGAGCAGGATGGGATTCATACATACCATGGGCTCTATGCCGCAGGCCCATGCCTGTACGGCCTGCGCTCTGCCCATCTCCAGATTTTCTGCCGTTATATAGGAATTATTGGCCATGTTCTGAGATTTAAACGGAGCCACGCGGTATCCGTCCTGCCTGAAAATGCGGCACAATCCCGCCGCGATTAGACTTTTCCCCACATTCGACATCGTTCCCTGTATCATGATCGGTTTCGCCATTTTTTCCACTTCCTGATTTGTTTGATTGTCACAGACGGCGCATACATTCCAGAAGCACCCTGTTTTCCTCATGCGTTCTCACCGCAATTCGGAAATATCCTGTCCGTTCGTCCCTGTCCGGTTCCAATCCCCGGTAATTCCCGCAGTCCCGGATTAGGAAACCCTGTTCCAGCATCCGCATGTAAAGATCCTGCCTGCCCCTAAACAACAGAAAATCCGCCTCGGAGGGATATACCCTGCTGACGGTACCGGGACACAGATCTGTAAGTCCCCTGTATAAAAACTCCCGCTCCCTCCTGACATACGACACCGTCTTTTCCACAAAACCCTGCGCCTTCAATGCCTGCAGTCCCGCCATCTGGGCCGGAACAGACGTATTCCAGGGCTGTATGCACCTTCTGATACCCAAGAGAAAGCTCCGGTCCGCCGCCATGGCATATCCCAGCCGCAGCCCCGGCATTCCGTAAATCTTTGTGAACCCTCTTACCACGATCAGATGCGGAAACCGATCCAGACTGTGTTTTAAAGTCAGCTCACTCTCCCGCTCCATAAAAGGAAGAAAACATTCATCCACACACAACCGGCTGCCGGTTTCCTCACACTTTCCGGCTATCTTACGGAGCAGCTCCCTGCCGATGGACGTACCTGCAGGATTGCCCGGATTGCACAGGATCACCAGGTCTGTACTTTTCCCGATGGCATCCGGAAAGGTTTCATCCAGACCAAAATGATTCTCCTCCCGCATTTTCCAAAATTCACATCTGCCTCCCGCTGCTGCCACAGCGGCTTCATATTCCCCGAATGCGGGAATCGGGATCAATACCTGTTTCGGGCGAAGGTACATCGCAAGTGCGTATAGAAGCTCTGAGGCGCCGTTTCCCAGAATGATCCGTCCCGTCCCCACACCTTCTGCAGCCTCCAGTGCGGATATAAGCTCCTCCCCCCTCCGGTCCGGATAGCGGGCGCAAAGCTCCACCCCTCTCCCTGCCGCCTCCGCACATCCCTCCGGCATCCCAAGAGGATTGACATTCACCGAAAAATCGTATTGTACCGCATTGCGATAGACATCTCCTCCATGCAGGTATTCCACAGCTTTGCCCTCCGTTTGTTTTTATTTCCGCCCTCACCCTATCCCGGCCAAAACCGCCAGCACTGTCATTCCCAGAACAAAAACGATCCCCGACGTCACATACAAAAGCCGGTTGGCACGGACAATATCCTCCGCTTCTATAGTCCTTACAGCATCTCCGATCACAGGTTTTGTGTGCCGGACTCCCCCGTACCATGCATCCCCCGCAAGTTCCACCCCCAGCGCCCCTGCACTGACAGCCTCGGTCTGGGCAGAATTGGGACTTGCATGGCAATACCTGTCCCTCCAAAACACCGACGCCGCACACCTGCCGTCCAGCCCTGTGAAAAAGCAGGCTGCAATCATACAAAGCGCCGATACCCGGGCCGGAATATAATTGCAGACATCATCCAGTCTGGCCGCAGCCCTTCCCAGATACAGATATCGGTCATTTCGGTATCCCACCATGGAGTCCATTGTATTGACCGCTTTATAGGCAACTCCCCCATATACGCCGAAGACAAACAGATACAACAGAGGAGCGACGACGCCGTCGGATGTATTTTCCGCCACCGTCTCCACTGCGGCTTTGGTAATGCCCTCCTCCGTGAGGTTCTCGGTATCTCTTCCTACGATCATGGATACCGCCTTTCTGGCCGCTTCCACGTCCCTGTCCTTCAAGGCATCATATACCTTCATGCTCTGTGTCTTCAGGGATTTCATAGCCAACATCTGATAACAGACGATGCCTTCCAGAATGATCCTCAATGCCGGATGCAGTATTCCCGCCAGATTCAAACAGCCCCAAACTGCCGCAAGAGATACCGCCGGCACTATGGCGGCAAGCAGCGCGCCCGCCGCTTTCTTTTTGCCTGCGTCCGCATCCCGATCCGCCCGAAGCCGAAACAGTCTGCGCAGCCCGGCCTCCGTCCACTCTGTCAGCTTTCCCATCCCTCTCACCGGATGCCACAGCCACTGCGGATCACCAAAACACAGATCCAGCAAAGCGCCCATACATATGACCAAAATGCGTTCTCTCATTCTCTATCCCCTCAGAGCTACGATATCCTGCAGCACCAATCCGCCGCTTTCTCTGTCACAGGACGCTTCCGCGGTATAGCCGTCCCCGTTTCCTGTCTGCCATGCATAATAATCTCTATGCGGACAGGAAAAACGATCCAGTATCGCCATGATCGTACCCCCGTGAACCACAAGAACAATCTCCGTGTCCCGCTTCCGATGACGCATTATCAGGCACTCAAACGCTTGGGCGCATCTGCTCCGAAACGCCTCCACAGACTCCTCTCCGGAAAAACCGCAAGTTCCGCCGGAATCTATAAACTGTTGATAAGCCGGATTTCCATTTAATTCCTTATATGTTTTGTACTCAAACTCTCCGAAGTCACATTCCCGGAATGCCTCGACTATTGTCTGCTCTTTTCCCGGAAACAGTATCGAGGCAGTCTCACGGCACCGCAGCATGGGGCTTACATACAGTTCATACGCCTGTCCGATCTTTTCAGCAAACAGGGCGTCCTGAATCAGCTTGTCTCTCTCCCCGGGCATGAGCGGTTCATCCGTCCTGCCCACATACCTGCCCTGGCTGTTTCCCTTTGTCCGCCCGTGCCGTATCAAATAAATCTTCATAGGTGCATCTCCCTCATGGTTTGATGGTCTGTCCGATTCCGCACACCACCCGGATCACCTGCTTTGCCTGCGCCGCGAGATAACCGCCCGTTCTGCCCACCTGTTCTCTGTACGCACGTTCAAAAGCATCCACAGGCACCAGACCGCACCCCACCTCGTCGCATATGATGACCAGCCCTTCGTCTGTAAGAGGCAGCTTTTTCACCTCCTCAAGCGGCTCCTCCCCTCTTTGCATCTGACTTCGGATCACCTCCTGATAATGATTGACAATCCTGTACGGAGCCGGATAATTCCTCTCCGCACAAACTGTCTTGCCCTGCCAGGCTCCTCCTACGATCAATATCATCCTGCTCTTATTCCCGTTCCTTTCCATGCTAATTCTATAATTTGGAGGCCACGATAATCCCTGCCAGGATCCCCAGTTCACAAAGCTGCAGAAAATACCCCGCCAGATCGCCTGTGATCCCTCCGAAGTGTTTATAAGAGGTATGCCGGTACCAGCCAAAACAGCATATTCCCACTGTCAGACTGACCAGACCGTAACGGGTACAGACTGCCGTCATAGCCGCGGCACAGGCCCCAAGCTCTGCAAGCAGAATCCATTTTACCGGCGCCCCGCAGGCCCGGGCTTCGGCTGCCGCCATGCCTTCCTTTTTTGCTTTCCGAAATGTCACCACAGACAGGGCGCTTAAGATTCTGGAGAGGACATACCCCAGAGATATGCTTACTATCTCGCCCTGCCCTGTTTCACTGAAAAAAGCCGCCGACAAGCTCATATATACAATGCCGTAAATACAGGCGAATGCACCCATATGGGGATCCTTGAGGATTTCCAGCTTCTCCTCCCTGCCCTTCCAGGAACTCTTCGCATCCACAGTATCCAGATACCCGTCCATGTGGATGCCTCCCGTGACCAATACCGGAAGCGCCGCCAGCACCAAAGCCCGGGACATCACGCCGAATCCAAGGGCCTCCATACCCCAAAACACACTTGTGCCGCAAAGTCCCAGCACAGCTCCCACCAACGGGAAAAAGCACATGCTGTATCTCATATCCCGCTCTTCCCATTCACATTTGGGAACGGGCAGTCTGGAATACAGGGAAAACGCGATGAGCAAAGATTTCATAACACATCCTCTCCTTTCTGTATCACCGGTATCGTAAACACTACCTCCACTACTGCCCGTGCCTCCGCCGCCAGCCCGGCGTTCAGCGTCCCCAAAAGTTCCCGATACAGTTCCGGCTCGGGATCATAACGCATCCCGTCCGAAAAGACCTCGTTCGTCACCACCACCAGCTCTCCCGCTCTCCCTGTCAGCTCCAGCAGAGGCTTTGTGATGGTTTCCCTCATTTCCTCCCAGGCCTTACTGCCCCTGTCTCCGATTCCGCCCTGCTGCAGATACATTTCGTTGGCCAGCAGATTGGACAGACATTCCAACAGCACTACATCCCCGCAGCCCGCCGGGATGCGGGAGATATCGTAATAACACTCGATCGTGGAAAAGCCCTTGTCCCTGCGCATCAGGCGGTGTCTGGCGATTCTGTCCCTGCTTTCCAAGTCATGGGGATACATGGTGGCGGCATAGTACAGCCTGCCTTCTCCGGAACGCTGATCTTTCTTCAGTTTCACGGCCAGATTTTCCGCATATTCCGATTTCCCGCTGCCGCTCCCGCCTGTTATCAGATACAGCATCACCGCACCTCTCCCATCCAAGTTTCTTCTCAAACAACTCTTTTTCGACAACTATTTTTCGGACAAACCTCTTTTCAGACAAATCTCTTGTAGGCTTCTATATCATAATCTTCAAAGCGTCCCATTCCCGCATAGACTGCCACGGCCATATCAAGAAGCGGGAACAGGGTCACGGCCCCCGTTCCTTCTCCCAGATGCATCCTGCCCTGCAGAACAGCCTGTGCCCCCAGCGCCTCCAGAGCCAGCCGCCCTGTCTCCTCTGCCGACACATGCGACGCCAGCAGAAAGTCCGGCACCCTACAGTCCAGCTTCGACGCCGCCAGCGCCGCCACCGCGGATATGGCGCCGTCCGCCACGATGGGAACACCATATTTCACGCCTCCCAGGAAAACACCCGACATCATGGCGATCTCAAAGCTCCCCGCCTCCGCCAGGATTTCCAGAGGATCCGTTACTCCCTTTCCGGCAATTCTTTCACAGGCCATCCGTACCACTTCCCGCTTTCGTCTGAAGCTCTCCTCGTCCAGCCCGGCGCCTCTCCCTGTCACGGTCTCCACAGGCTGCTCTAAAAACAGAGCTGCCAGTACACTGGTGGGCGTGGTATTTCCTATGCCCATTTCACCGGTGGCGAGAATGGTATACCCCTTTTGTCCCAATTCCCGGACCAGTTCCTGCCCCGCGTTCAGCGCCTGTCTGCACTGATCTGTGGTCATTGCAGCTTCCCGGGCGATGTTCCCGCACCCTGCTCCCACTTTTCTATCCGTAATCGCGCCGGGTCTCAATTCCTTCTGCGGAAAGCACGGCCCGGCCATTCCCGCATCCACGGCATATACATCCACCCCCGCACATTTGGCCATGATGTTCACGGTGGAACGTCCTTTTGCAAGATTTTCCGCAACGATTCCTGTCACCTCGCTGCCGCTCTGGGTCACGCCCTCCGCCACCACGCCGTGATCCCCGCAGAGCACCAACAGCGCCCTCCTTTTGATATCCGGAGGGGCAGGGTTGGCGGCAATCCTGCAGAGCTTCACCACATAATCCTCCAACAGCCCCAGCCCGTCAATGGGCTTGGCAAGGCTGTCCCAGCGTTCTTTTGCCCGGCGTCCGGCCTGATACCTCATGCAGCCAAGGAGAAACTGATATACCGCATCCGGATTGCTGTAATAATAAAAATGGGGAAAGCCTGCAGCCATACTCTCCGTATGCACCATGCAGGGATATTCTTTTCCCCCCGCAGGCTTCTTTGCCAGACAGTCTGTACCATTCTCCGTGGAATCCCAATAATGGAATTCATGCCCTTTTATCAACTGCCCGGCCTCCCCCAGGACACCGGGCGAGCAGGTACTGATCAGCACATATCCGAACCGGCACAGCCTGCCTGCCGGAAACCCTTTTCCCGGCAGGACTGCCGCCATATCAAAGCATTCTGCCCCGCCCGCCGTCTCCAGCACCTGCTGCAGATAAAGGAATCCTCCGCATTCCGCCAGACAGGGAAGCCCTCTTTGACAGCAGTTTCTGACAGCTTCCCTGATTTCCGCCGCCTGTTCCAGCTCCCGCGCATAGTTTTCAGGATATCCCCCGCCAAACAACAGACCGTCCAGTCCGGGCGGAAGCTCCCTGTCATGAAGCGGTGAAAACTCCACCAGCTCCGCTCCCATCCGCTCCAGCAGCTCCATATTCTCCGCATAATAAAACGAAAAGGCCTCGTCCCTTGCCACACCGATCCGCACCCTGCCCGGCAACGCCGGTATCTTTGGTTCTGCTGCGCCTATCCGGGGAGCCTGCTTTGCAAGGGCAAGGAGCAGATTGACGTCAACATGTTTCTCCATCTCCTTTGCAGCCCGGTCAAGCCAGAGCGGAAAGTCTTCCATTTCCTTTGGTGACACCAGTCCCAGATGCCTCGAGGGCACCTCCAGATTTTTGATTTCCGGCAGAAACCCTGCCACCGGGATATGGCATTCCCGCTCAATCAGTTCCTTCAGCCTTGGATAAAGCCCCTCGCTGATTCTGTTTAACAGGATTCCACGGATATTGCTGCCGGTGCGGTACTCTGCAATCCCCTTTATCACTGCTGCCAGGGAGACACTTGCGCCTTTTGCGTCCACCACCAGCACCACCGGCGTCTCCGTCACTCTGGCGGCCTCGTAGGTGCTGGCTGTATCGGACTGTCCGCCAAGGCCGTCATAATACCCCATCACGCCTTCCATAACAGTGATCTCTGCATGTTCCGCCCGTTTCCGAAGCAGGTATCTCGTAGTCTCCGCATCCGTGAAAAAGGTGTCTATATTGCCTGAGAGCACTCCCAGCACACTGCGGTGAAACATGGGGTCAATATAATCGGGGCCGCATTTTACGGCTGCCACCTTCATACCGCGCCTCTTCAACACCTCTATCAGAGCGCATACCATCAGGGTCTTGCCGCTGCCGCTCTTTGGAGCGGCAAACAACAGTCTTGGCATATTTTTATTGTCAGCATTCATAACCGTCTCCTTGAATCTCTCTGCCCGGCCATGCCCCGGCGCTTGTGTAAACAGGGATATTCATGTCCTCCGCTATCTCCAAAAGTCTGCCGGTCATCCGGTTTGTACTGCCTATAGGTGTGCCCGCATGAATCACGGCTCCCGCAGCCTTCATCAGTCTCACGGCCCGCTCAAGCTGCTCCTCCGTCATAGGCTCAAAGGCAGGCGCTGTCACTACATGTCTGCTCAGGGCCGCCGCGGCAGGACAGTCGATGTCATTTTCATGGAGTATGCCTGTGGCAAAGGGAATCCGATTTTTCTGCAGCATCCGGTATACTTCCGTGCCATATCCGCCCCCTGCAGCCACAAACACCCTGGGTTCCCCTTCAGGCGGGCCAAATTCCACACTGCCATAAAGCCTGTTATAGCTTCCTGTTTCCAGACCGTACAGATCTTCTATGACGCCCTCCTTCATAATCTCATCCGGAGTGCCGAAGGCCGCTATGATATCGCCCTTCACACACAACATGTAATCGGACAGCTTTGCCGCCAGATCGATCTCATGGAGGGACATCACTACAGTGGTACCCTCATCATGGGCCATCTCCCGCAGGATGCCCAGCAGCTCGACCTTAAAGCGGACATCCAGATACGCGGTGGGTTCGTCCAGCACCATCACCCGGGGCGTCTGACAGATGGCCCGGGCCAGCATGATCCTCTGGCGCTGGCCATCGCTCAAAGCGGAAAAATCCCTGTCCTCCAGCTCTATAGCATGTACCCTCTCAAGCGCCCGCCGTACCGCCTCCCTGTCCGCCGCCTTCATCCTTCCCATGGCATTGGTATAGGGATAGCGCCCCATGGCAACCACCTCCCCACAGGTCATGAGTTCAGGCCGGATGCGCTCGGTGAGCACTACAGCCACCTGCTCCGCCATCTCCTTTGCGCTGAAACTTTGTAAATCCTTCCCGCCGATCAGTACCGCGCCCGCGATTCTGTCAAGCTGCCTTGTTATCGTCTTCAATATGGTAGACTTACCTGCACCGTTGGGACCGATCAGGGTAAGTATCTTTCCTTTTGGAATCTGAATGTTGATATCGCGGATCAGAATGCTTCCCCGATATCCCACTGCCAGGTTTTCTGTCTTAAAATAACTCATCCGTATTCCTCACACTTTGCACGGCGTTTCAGCATCATGACGATGACCACCGGAGCCCCGAACGCCGCCGTCACCGTACCGATAGCAATTTCTGTCGGAGAAAACAAGATTCGCGCTATCAGGTCGCAGTAAATACAGAATACCGCGCCGCATAACCAGGTGACCGGTATCACGATTGCCGGGCGGGATGTCTTCAGCATGGTCCTGGTAATATGGGGTACCGCAATCCCGACAAAGGAAATGGGACCCGCAAAGGCTGTCACACAGGCAGAGAGCAGGCTGGACAAAAGAATCAGCGCTGCCCGAAACAACTTTACATTGACGCCCAGACTCCGGGCATACCCTTCTCCCAGAGCGTAAGCGCCGATGGGCTTCGATAAGAGCCATGCCGCCAGAACTCCCGGAATGCAGATCCATGCCGATACCGCCACATTCCCCCAGTTTGCTCCGGAAAAACTGCCCATGGACCATCCTGCAAGGTTTGCAATATCATGCTCTTGTGCAAATGCGATACAAAAGTCTGTGACCGCCGAGCAAATATATCCGATCATGATGCCCACAACCAGAAGCATGGACATGCTGTGTACCCGCTGAGAAAACAAAAGCACCGCCGACACCACCAGAAGAGAGCCTGCAAAAGCCGACAGAATCAAAGCACCGGAGCTTAGCCTGCCGAGATACTGCGCACCGAATATCAAAGCAATCCCCACGATCAGCTTCGCCCCGGAGGAAATCCCCAGTACAAAAGGCCCTGCAATGGGATTCCGGAAAAAATTCTGTAACAGAAAACCCGACACGGCCAATGCACCTCCCAGAACGGCAGCCAACAACATTCGGGGCATCCTTATGCTGAAAATAATCCTGGACTGTGTGGATGCCCCTATGACCGCATCCACCTGCTCCTGCCAGGCTCCTCCTGTAAACAGATTCATCACCTGATACCGGGCGGCATCCCACACCATGCGGAAGATATCTTTTGGGGGAACCGGCACCGAACCCAGATTGATATTCAGCACCAGTCCCCATGCCAGCAAAAACAGCAGTATGGTCATAGTAGCCAGAAACCTTCTCTTTGCCTGCTTCATACCAGCCGCCTATTCTTCTGTCTTCTGCGGTATCCTGATCAGATGATCCGTAGTGACCTCATCCGTATTTTCGCTGAACAGAATTGTATTCATATCTGCAACAATGGAAGAAATAGCAGATGTCGCCTGTGTAAAATCAGGAGACGTGACCCACACATGCCCTTCTTTCACCGCCTTAAAGTCCGCAAACAGCGGTTCATATTCCGTCATCTCTTCAATAGAATAAAATTTGTTCCCAAGATTCCAGTAAAATAAGTAATCCGCATCCTTGAAGGCGGCATACCATTCTTCAAAAGTCATGGAAGTATTCCCGCCTTTTTCCGGTTCCAAATCGGCACAGACATACTCTCCACCCGCAAGCTCGATCATCTGCACCAGATAATCCCCGCCGTTTCTCGCATAGCATTTGCCGCTGGAGGTGATATATCCCATCGCCACGGTAATGCCGGAGCTTTCCGCTGCCGTCGCCTGTTCCATCAGCGCCTTCTGATGGTCAAAATACTGCTGTGCCTCAGTTTCCCTGTCAAACAGCACCCCCAGAAGTTTGACCCATTCCACACGGGCAAGGGGGTGATTCTCTTTTGCAGAAATCTCCACCAGATTCGGTATGCTCAGCTCCGCAAATTTCTCATTGACCTCCGGAACAGAATCAATCATGGCAGTATCAATATGAAGCTGAATCTCCTGCTCCACCATCATCTCATAATCCGGTTCCTTATAACTGCCTGAATAAACAATCTTTCCTTCTCCCATGGCGGCAGTCACCTCATCAATATACCAGCCGTCCGCATCGGTTGCCACCAGTTTGATACAGTCCAGCGCATTAATGGCATTCATCAAAGACACCATACCTGTGCTGGCAAGATACACACGATCAAAGGGCATCTGCAGGACTGTCACAGACTCGTCCAACTCCTGAGGTACGCTCATACCCTCAGGCACCACAAGGAATTCCTCCGCCGGATCACCTACTTTGATCATACGGTATCCTCCCTCAAATAACTCAACGGAAAATCCCTCCGCATAGTCCACTTCCATGAAACCGGTAGAGACCAGCTTCCCGTCATAATTCTCCTGTGTGGTTTCCGACTGCTGCTCCTGTGCATCCGTTTCCTGACTGTCCTTCCCGAAATTGCCTTCCGCCGGACCGGATTGACTGTTATTCACCGCAGACGCTCCGTTCCCCCGTCCGTTTCCGCATCCCGTAAGCGTGGACATTCCCAATACCGCCGCTAAAACAATAGCTGCCATTCTCTTTTTCACAATGCCTCTCCTCCTTGTACTTTCCAGTATTTTATTTTGAATAGGGGGAAGAAAATCCGACCGATATGGTCCGGGATCTCAGCAGATACACCACAAGATGAAATGCGCAGATAATGCGCAAATAAAGAAAACCCTTTTATCCGAAAAAGGGTAAAAGGGTTCAAAGACAATGATCGTCCTCCGTTCTTGTCTCTTCATATGTACTCCCAATTACTCGTAGGCCGGAACTTCTTGTGTTCCCGTACAACAGCAGGCAGGTCTCCTGACTCATAGATCATCGCATCGGCCATCTTCCCAGAAATGCGTTTCCTGTTCCCAGTGATATAGCGGCTCCTGCTCCCTAAATACAGTGACGAGTTCGCACAGGATTCTCACCTGTTTCCCTTTTCACCAAATCCCGGCTCCCTAATTGGGAACCTGTTTGACACCTGCTGTTTTTCCGTATTCAATTACTGTTTAACATAACACACTTTTTATTTATATGCAACTGTATTATCAGTTGTATTTACCCATCCACATTCTGCTTTGACGACTCTATCTCCATGCCTTCACTGCATATTCCGAGAGATTTTCATCCAAAATAAGAGTGGTGCCATCAGAATACTCAATTTTAATTTCCAGAATATTGATGCTTCCGGAGAATGTTGAATTATAGAAACATGCCCTCCAATACTGATTAGAACTTGTTTGACCCTCTTCTAACGGTCCCGTAAATTTCAGGGAAGCCGTTGTCCTGCCTGATATATCATCTGTCAGTACATCACCAATTGCATTGAAAAACTGCAGTTTAAGAGTAATATAGTCAATGGATTTGAACTTATTTGTAAAAGTCATGTACTGATCTATTCCACCAACAAAATTTACCTCATATCGCATTGATGTAATATCAAGAATGTTCGGTACATCACTCTCTGTAACAAAAGGCTCTCTGCATATTTTGCAGAAATAATCTTCAATATCATGTTCCAATTTGACTCCATCTACCAGCCCACAGATTACACATGTCTTTGGTTTGGTACATGTCGCGCTTCGCCAACTATGATGTTTCGGCCGCCCCTCGGTTATCCCGCATGCATTGCACGTCTTGGGCTCAGTGCAGGTTGCTGCCCGCCAGTCATGGCCTTGTGCCTCACTACCAATTATACCGCATATTGTACATTTCTCATGCTCAGTACAGGTTGCCGCCTGCCAATTATGGCCAGCCGGTTCACCCCATATCTTACCGCATCGGGAACATGTTTCCGGTTCGGTACATGTCGCATCGCTGATACGATGATAACAGCACCATTCCACAGTCCGTGGGCTCAAGAAAAAGTATCCCGCGCCAATCGCTACAAATACCAGAACTACTCCTACAATAACCAAGGCTAATTTCTTCTTTTGAATTGGAGATAACTCTTTTTTTGTTCTGGGTAATTTATATCCACAATGCGGACAAAGTTTTGCCTGATCCGATACCTCCCTGTTACATTCCGGACATGTTATCAACGCCATAAAGCTTCCTCACTTTCTTTATCTTAATGTAGTCTTAATTTGTATGCGCAGGTCTTCCAGCTTGTCGCTGACATCTGCTACTAAAAGTCATCAAACATGGCGTGAAGGCTTTCTGCGCCATCATGTATGACAATTATTGGGATAGAAATAGACAGAGTGGTAGCTATGCACTACTCAAAAACAATTATATGATCATCCTCAAAGTAAAGCGCCTGTGTATTACCTAATTTTATACGTTCCTGTCTGTCTTTAGCATAACACCCTGCCTTTACACGAATTTCATCATTACAGTGAACATTTAATCCGCATTTCAACAGGCCTAAATTATCCGGCATATCATTGGCGAAAATCATACTTCCTGCGCTTACTCCAATTACAATTTTGCCCAGGGAAATAAATTCCAAAAGCTGTTTTCTGAAATTCTTTTCATTGATTCTTTTTAACAAATAGTCAGGACTTCCCCCACATAAATAGATTACGTCATAACTATTAATAATACTGTTTTCTATCTCATCATGTAAATCATATACGAATATGTTTTCACGCTTTATTCCACATTTTAATAAATCATTTAAGCATTTCGGCAATACGTCTATTGCATCTGGTGAATTCGCTGCTGTGGGAATAAATATTACTTTAATCTCCGAGGGAACTTTTTGCAGCATATCTGTAAACGCCTTTTCAATCCTTTTTGTAGCCAATCCACAAGACGTAAGTATTACATTCATATCGCAAACCTCCACAAGCTCCGGTCTGTTGCTATAAGCAACATCAAAATCATATCACACAATCAATTAAATCGCAAATCCAAAGAAAGCGGCGTTCCTGCACAAGCCGGAAACAGGTCTAATGTTTTGCATTGTCGCTTCGTCATGTCTTTCTTCTGTTTATGCTCTTACTGTAATATGAGGGATTGGACACTTTCCTGACCTTCTTTGGGAAAAGGAATCTGGAATAGCCGCAGCATCTCTTTTGGGGACTCATACCGATGCCTGAAATTCCAAGATTGTAAGCAGCGACAGGAATAAAGATAACGCTATTCTATTTTTCTCATCGCCATACTCTTTTCCACGCCATACATCAGTTCTGCATAAGTAACTGCCGAAATACAAAAATCCCGCATACGCTGAGCTTGCGGGATTTGTAGCTACCGTCGCTTTGGCAGCTTGCGCTCCCCAGATCGGAAGAGCGTCGTGTAGGGAAAGAGTGTTGCGAGGCGTGGGGGGG
>CANCYO010000043.1 GCA_947382415.1 uncultured Lachnospiraceae bacterium
CCACGTCTCGCAACACTCTTTCCCTACACGACGCTCTTCCGATCTCCATGGACGCGGACACGGGCTTCGAGTGGAACAGGGTGCTGGCCACATCGCTTATTTCCATCATTCCTTCGCTGGTGATCTTTTTCCTGGCACAGGATCAGTTTGTGGATGGAATCGCGGCGGGCGGCGTGAAAGGATAGAGGAGAATGCTTAACAGGATTTTCGATTCCGACAATGGTTTTTTCAGGTTTTTGGCAACTTTCGGGTATGTGTGGTGGCTCCATATTTTGTGGCTGCTGTGCAGTATCCCGGTTATCACCATAGGCGCATCTACAACGGCGCTGTGTTATAGCTGCATGAAGTTGCGCAGACAGGAGGGCTATGCGACGCGAAATTTCTTTCACTCCCTGAAACAGAATTTTGGACAATCGACGCTGCTTGGTCTGATCATGATGGCGGCGGGAGGTGTTCTCTGTCTGGATCTGCTGGCTGCAGGCCGGATGGAGGCCTTCCCGGGACATGTGCTCAGGATCGGAATCGTGAGCCTGCTGTTGATTTATGTCTGCATAGCCCTGTATGTGTTTGCCGTCCAGGCAGTCTTTGTCAATTCCATACCCAGAACCATCCGGTATTCGCTTGCTCTGGCAGGCAGACATATGGGATGCACCCTGAAGCTTCTTGCGGTGGCTGGGGCTGTAGTGTTTTTGAACTTTTCTGTAGTGCTTTTTAATTATCTGACTTTATCTGTGGGAATCGGTCTGGCTGTATATATTATGGCCGGCTGCTGGAACCGGGTTTTTGAGCGGTATATCAACACGGAAAAAGGATAACTTGCGAATTTGAGTTTCCGGTGTTATACTCTTAGCAGAAGGTAAAAGCGGGTATCGCGGAAAGGGTTACATTATGGAAGAGAGAAGAAAGAACAAGCGTACAGCCATGAATTCCAGATTGTTGATCAAGCGTCTGGACGGTGAAGAGAAGCAGGATGAGGTGGGCATTGAGATATTGGATGTGTCCAAAGGCGGCGTCGGATTCAGGGCGGAACAGCTTTTAAAGATAGGGGAGGTTTACGAGTCCTATCTGACGATCTGGACCAAGGAAGTGCTGCATGCGTTTCTGCAGATCGTGCGCATTGAACTTCAGGGGGAGGACTATATCTACGGCGCAGTGTTTATCGGTATGCCGGAGATGGATGCCTCCAGAATAGAAATTTATCAGACTGTACATAAAGATGAGTAGCGCATGACTGCAGGCTGCTTTTGGTATTGATGTTTCAGGCGCAGGGGGACAGGCTGCCCGGTCATTTTCCGGTGTAGACCGTGTAGCCTCTTGCGCCTAATATTTTTGCAGCTTTTTCGATGGAAGCCTCCTCATAAAATTCAATTCTGAGTACACCGTTTTCCGTCTCGCGGTTGTGAACGATCCCAATATTTTTGATACTGATCTGCTGCAGGGCCAGAATGGTGGCGATGGCTGCCAGCGCGCCCGGCTCGTCGGCAATGTCCAGAGTGACGCTGTAGGAGCGCTTGATGGGGCCGCTGGAGGTGTCTATAAAGCTGTCCCGATAGATTCTCGCACTGTCAAACAGATCATAAAGCGCTGCCTTGCTGTGGCTGTCCAGATCTTTTTTTACGGATGTGAGCGCCCGGATATATGCATCCAGAAGCGAGGAGATATTATCCGTGTTGGTCAGGCATATCTGCTGCCACATCTGGGCGGAGGAGGAGGCGATGCGTGTGATGTCCTTGAAGCCTCCTGCGGCGATCATTTTCATAATGCCGTCCGGTGAATCGCTGTCACGTACCAGATTTACCAGAGATGCGGCGATCACATGGGGCAGATGGCTGACTGCGGCTGTGACATAGTCGTGCTGCCCGGGCTCCAGTATCAGAGGAATTGCCCCGAGCGTCTGCACCAGATCGCGAAAGGCTGTCAGTTTTTCCGGGGGTGTCGCCTCCGTGGGGGTCAGGATATAGTAGGCGTTTTCCAGAAGCCGCGCTTTGGAGTTTACATAGCCCACGCGTTCGCTGCCGGCCATGGGATGACCGCCCACGAACTGAGCGTCCAGACCCATGGCGTGAACCGCCTCGTGAATGCCGGATTTGACACTGCCCACATCCGTGAGCAGACAGTCCGGCGAGAGCACTTTTGTTAAGGTTTTCAGGTTTTCGCCGTTTTTTTGCACAGGAGCGCACAGAAACAGATAGTCGCACTGCCCGAGACGCGCATCGACGGAAGGGACGGCTTCATTTACCACACCGTCGGAGAGCGCGGCGGAAAGCGCGTCCTGATTGATGTCATATGCAAGGATAACGGAGTCGGGGAGAGTGTCCCGGATGGCTCTTGCGATGGAGCCGCCGATCAGTCCCAGTCCGATAAAGCCGAATGTCTGTGCGTTCATAGAATGCCTCTTTCCGATAAAATGTATTTTATAAATTTAGTTTAGAACACTGTTTCATTGACACTATATCACTTTAAAGCATGAAAATCAACGCCTATTTCAGTGAAACATCTAATTTTATTTGAGCAAAAATACTAACAATTACTTGTATTTTTATTCAGTATTTAGTAAAATGAACTATGGGGTTTGGAAAATCAGTTGTCAAATTGGAAAAATTCCTTAATAAGTTGGAAAATTGGAGGGCAACACATGAATGTTTACACAACTGACAAGATTCGTAATGTAGTATTGCTGGGCCACGGTGGCAGCGGTAAGACCAGTCTGGTGGAATCCATGGCATATCTGTCCGGAATTACTTCCCGCATGGGTAAGGTTGCAGACGGCAACACCGTGAGCGACTATGGCAAGGAAGAGCAGAAGAGGCAGTTTTCGATCAGCACCTCCGTTGTTCCCATTGAGTGGGAGGGCCATAAGATCAATGTGATAGATGCCCCGGGATATTTTGATTTTGTGGGCGAGGTTGAGGAGGCCGTCAGCGCGGCCGGCGCGGCGATCATCGTAGTAAACGGAAAGTCCGGTATTGAAGTGGGCACCCAGAAGGCGTGGGAGCTGTGTGAGAAGTACAAGCTGCCCAGATTTGTCTATGTCTCCAACATGGATGTGGATAACGCTTCCTTCCGCCAGGTGGTGGAGGATATGACGGAACTTTACGGCAAGAAGATGGCGCCCTTTCATCTGCCCATCCGCGAGGACGAGAAATTTGTCGGCTACATAAATGTGATCACGGAGACGGGAAACCGCTGGCAGGGCAAGGAAGTTATTCCCTGCGATGTGCCCGAGTACAATAAGCCCAACCTTCAGATCTGCCGTGACACGCTGCTGGAGGCGGTAGCGGAGACCAGCGAGGATCTGATGGAGCGTTATTTTAACGGGGAGACCTTCTCCGAGGCAGAGATCCGTGCCGCTCTGCGCACCAATGTGTGCGATGGCAGCATCGTGCCCATGACCATGGGTTCCAACACGCTCTGTCAGGGTATTTACACACTGTTGGACGATATCATCAAATATATGCCAAGCCCCGAGAATCGTGAGGTGGCGGGCATTAATATGAAGACCAATGAGATCTATCATGCGGACTATGATTTTTCCAAGGCCAAATCCGCGTATATCTGGAAAACCATCGTAGATCCTTTTATCGGCAAATATTCCATGATCAAAGTCAATTCCGGTGTTCTGAAGACGGACGATCTGCTCTACAATGTGGATAAGGATATTGAGGAGAAGATCGGCAAGCTTTATGTGCTGCAGGGCAACAAGCCTCTGGAGGTGCCCGAACTTCACGCCGGAGACATCGGTGCGCTGGCCAAGCTGACGGCGGCCCGCACGGGCAACAGCCTGTCCACCAAGTCCACCACCATCAAATACGGTCAGTTCGAGATCTCCACACCCTATACTTATATGCGTTATAAGCCGAAAAACAAAGGGGACGTGGACAAAATTTCCCAGGCCCTGCAGAAGATGGGACATGAGGATCTGACGCTCAGGGTGGTGAATGACTCGGAGAACCGCCAGATGCTCCTCTACGGAATGGGCGATCAGCATCTTGAGATTGTTGTGAGCAGGCTGTTGAACGAGTATAAGGTGGAAGTGGAGCTGGCAACGCCCAAGATTGCTTATAAAGAGACCATCAGGAAGAATTCTGACGTGGAATATAAATATAAAAAGCAGTCCGGCGGTCATGGTCAGTACGGACATGTGAAGATGCGTTTCTCTCCTGCGGAGAGTCTCGATGAAGCCTATGTGTTTGAGCAGGAGGTCGTGGGCGGAGCAGTGCCCAAGAATTTCTTCCCCGCAGTGGAAAAGGGTTTGCAGGATTCTGTGGTGAAGGGGCCTCTGGCTGCATATCCTGTTGTCGGAGTTAAGGCGGTGCTCTATGACGGTTCCTATCATCCGGTGGATTCCTCTGAGCTGGCATTCAAGATGGCTACCATTCAGGCCTTCAAGAAGGGCTTTATGGAGGCTCACCCTGTGCTGTTAGAGCCCATTGCTTCTCTGAAGGTGACGGTTCCCGACGCTTATACCGGCGATATCATGGGAGATCTGAACAAGAGAAGAGGCCGTGTGCTTGGCATGAATCCCACGGGGGGCGGCAAGCAGGTGATAGAGGCGGATATTCCCATGAGCGGATTGTTTGGCTATTGTACGGACCTGCGCTCCATGACCGGCGGGCGGGGCGAATATACTTATGAGTTTGCGCGTTACGAGCAGGCGCCTTCCGATGTGCAGGAGAAGGAAGTGGCTGCAAGGGCGGCTCAGGTTGCGGAGAACAGCGCTGACGAGTAAAATACCAAAGGGAAATGAGGGGGGACAAAAGAATGGACTATATGGTCTATGTGTCGGAATTTGCAGGCAGCCTGATCTTTTTGCTGGGGGGATATGCTTATATGTGCAATATTTCCCTGAAAAAAACGCTGGTGGGTACACTCAACTATATCGAGCTGGCGGTGGCATGGAGTCTTGCTGTCGGGTTTGGACTGGCGGTTGCGGTGATATTGGGCGGCCCCGCATATCTGAATCCCGGCGTGGTGTTCGGGAGTGTGATAGCGGGAGTGCTGCCCATACCGCAGGCCTGCCTGTTCCTGCTGATGGAGTTTCTGGCGGCGGGAGCGGCGGAGCTTCTCTGCATGGTGTTTTTCTGGGATTCGTTCAAGGCGTCGAAGGATATGCCGAAAAGAGGCATTTTCTCGGCTTATCCCGTGGAGAAAAATATTCCGCTGAATTTTGTGCAGGAGTTCATCGCGACCTTCGCTTTCCTGTTTCTGGTGTTGGGAACGATCAAGGCTGCGTCGGGAGACAGCGCGGCCCTGCAGATCGGCGTGGTGGGCTTTGCGGCGGTACTGATCCTGTCCCTGACACTCAACAGTACGGGTTTCAGTATGAACGCCATGCGTTCTGTGTTCAGCAGTATTTGGTTTGCGCTGCTTCCGTTTCCCAATAAAGAGGGAGAGAAGGTGGACTGGGGGTATCAGCTCATCGTAAATCTGCTTGGCAGCAGTCTGGGCGGTATTACGGCAGTGTTGACAGTCGGAGCACTGTTTAAATAAAAAGTTGATAATGTTGAGAAGGCGAGGAAAACACAATGAAAATCCAGGATTTCTGTGATATGAGAAAGTTTGAGGAGATTATGAACAACTGGGCCAGAAGCACCGGACTTGCCACCGTGGCAGTGGGAGCGGACGGAGAGTACATCAGCGACTGCTATAACTTTACGGATTTTTGTATCAAGCTTACCAGAGGGAGCCAGGAAGGCTGCAGACGCTGTGTAAAGAATGATCAGGAGGGCAAGGGCGTTTATTCCTGCCATGCGGGTCTGGTGGATTTCGGAATTCCCATCACACTTGAGGATGGCACGGAGCTGGGCAGTATCATCGGCGGACAGGTGCTGCCGGAGAATCCCAATGAGGAAAAGTTCAGGGCTACGGCCAGAGAGCTTGGCATAGATGAGGATACTTATATTGAGGCTTTGAAGCAGGTAAAGGTCAAGACCAGAGAAGAGATTGAGGCCTCTGCCAATCTTCTGGGCGATGTCATCAATATGTTTGTGCGTACCAGTTATGTGACTTATATCAATCGTGAGCTGCTTGACGGCCTTAAGGAAGGCATCCAGAATTCCATGACGGAGATAGACGCCGCCAATGCTAACACGAAAAAGATTGCCGGATTCAGCAGTAAGCAGCGCATTCTGGCGCTGAATGCATCCATTGAGGCCGCCCGTGCCGGAGATGCGGGCAAAGGCTTTGCCGTGGTTGCCAACGAAGTGCAGAAGCTGGCCCAGGGCATGGATGCTGCAAGCGCTGAGATTATTACATCGCTGAACAGGGCGGCGCAGACCATTCACAGCCTCAACAAAGAAGGGTTGTAAAGATGTATCTGTTTTGCTTGAGTAGGAGATGATATGGTTGCCGGTCAACCGGTGTCGGCAGTGGGAGGCTGGCAGGTTGCTGCGGCTGCGGCGGCGATTGGGTGTTTTCTAATAGTGCGGCTATGGGACCCGACAATTTACGGGTCGGTTCTGAAGTGCATCCATGCACTGCAGAACCTGAAACGCGCATCCGTGCGCGTTTCACCCTTGATTCCTGTCCGCACTATAAGAAAACACACCAATCCCCGCCAATGTCCGCAGCAACCTGCCAGCCTCCCACTGCCGACGTTGGTAGAAGCAGCCATATCACAGATACAAACGGTTACGTCTTGTGTGCTATAGGGCCTCAATAACTAAGGAAAATATAACCATTTGATTGAAATAAAGGAGGCAATTGTTAAGAGCGGGATGCAGGAACAGATAAATATTTTTGTGGAATATATGAAGGAAAACGGCTGGAATGTTGAATACTGTGAAACACAGCCTCCGTGTCTTCCGAAGGTAATTACAGACAGATATGGAAATATTCCGGAGCAATGGCTTTCCTTTACTTCCGAAATTCAATATATGACAAACGCTGATGAGACCATGTGGTTTTTGTGTGCGGAAGATTATAACATACAGGGTGATGTGGCGTTTCAGTGGAATGATTGGGAATATATCAGCCTTGAGAGTGCACAAGACGATGAAGATTGGCAGGCTGAAATAAAAAGATTTTGGGACGGTCATTTCCCGATTATCATGTCGGTAAGGGATGGGTATGCTTATTATGCCGTTTCCATGGAGGATGGCTCCATTGTGAAAGGGGTTGAGCCGGAATTTGAAGAGTGCAGGGTTGTTGCATCTTCTTTTGTGGATTTCATGGAAAAGGTTGTAAGCGGGCAACTGCGGTTATAAGCTAAGAACACACTTGACAGTGCAACACACTTGACAGTGTGGGGGAAAGCGTCTAAAATGTAGGTTACGTCAGATATTTTAGGAAAAGAGGACACTGAAATGGCAGTACCATATAATCACCGCGAGGTGGAACAGAAGTGGCAGAAAATCTGGGATGAGGAGAAGGCGTTTAAGACTTCGGACGATTATTCCAAGCCGAAATATTATGCGTTGGTGGAGTTCCCTTATCCGTCGGGCCAGGGGCTTCATGTGGGGCATCCCCGTCCGTATACGGCATTGGACATTGTGGCCAGAAAGCGCAGAATGCAGGGGTATAATGTGCTTTATCCCATGGGCTGGGATGCGTTTGGGCTTCCCACGGAGAATTATGCCATCAAGAATCATATTCACCCCAGGATTGTGACGAAAAATAATGTGGAGCGTTTCAAAGGGCAGCTCCATGCGCTGGGCTATTCTTTTGACTGGGACAGAGAGATCAATACCACCGATCCGGATTATTATAAATGGACACAGTGGATTTTCCTGAAACTGTTCAAGGCGGGGCTTGCCTACAAGTCGGAGATGCCCATCAACTGGTGTACCTCCTGTAAAGTGGGACTTGCCAATGAAGAGGTTGTAAACGGTGTGTGCGAGCGTTGCGGCGCTGAGGTTGTCAGAAAGGTAAAGAGTCAGTGGATGCTGAAGATTACCGAGTATGCGGACAAGCTGATTCAGGGCCTGGACACTGTGGATTATATTGAGCGCGTCAAAGTCTCCCAGAAGAACTGGATCGGAAAGTCTCAGGGCGCGGAGGTGGATTTTGCCATCACGGGCAAGGAGGATAAGCTGCGCGTTTATACCACCAGGCCGGACACCCTGTTTGGCGCTACTTATATGGTGGTTTCTCCTGAACATCCCCTGATTGATAAATATCGGGATGAGATTAAAAATTATGAGGAGCTTTGCGTTTATCGGGAGCAGGCTGCCAGAAAGTCTGATTTTGAGCGGACAGAGCTGGCAAAAGATAAAACCGGTGTTGAGATCGACGGTATCACCGCAACCAATCCCGTGAATGGCAAGGAGATTCCGATCTGGATTTCCGATTATGTGTTGATGACTTACGGTACCGGCGCTATCATGGCAGTGCCCGCCCATGACGAGAGAGACTGGGATTTTGCAAAGAAGTTCGGTCTGCCTATCATCGAGGTAGTGGCGGGAAGCAAGGTCAGCGTTCAGGAGCAGGTATACACGGATGTGGCTACGGGTACCATCGTAAATTCGGAGTTTTTGGACGGGCTGTCCGTGGCGGATGCAAAGGAGAAGATCATTGCCTATCTGGAGGAGAAGGGCATCGGCTGCAGCAAGACTAATTTCAAGCTGCGTGACTGGGTGTTCTCCAGACAGCGTTACTGGGGGGAACCGATTCCCATTGTAGAGTGTGAGAAATGCGGTTTTGTGCCTTTGGATGAGAGTGAACTGCCGCTGGAACTGCCCGAGGTGGAGAGTTATATGCCTACGGACAACGGGGAATCTCCGCTGGCGGCGATGACAGACTGGGTGAATACTGTCTGTCCCTGCTGTGGCGGTCCGGCAAAGAGGGAGACTGATACCATGCCTCAGTGGGCAGGATCTTCCTGGTATTTTCTCCGTTATACGGATCCCCATAATAAGGAGGCTCTTGCCAGCAGGGAAGCGCTGGAGTACTGGATGCCTGTGGACTGGTACAACGGAGGGATGGAGCATACCACGCTTCATCTGTTGTATTCCAGATTCTGGCATAGATTTCTCTATGATCAGGGTCAGGTTCCCTGTCCCGAGCCTTATCAGAAACGGACGAGCCATGGCATGATCCTTGGTTCCAACGGGGAGAAGATGTCCAAATCCCGCGGAAATGTGGTGAATCCTGACGATATTGTGCAGGATTACGGCGCAGATACCCTGCGTACCTATGAGATGTTCATCGGCGCTTTTGATCTCTCCGCCGCCTGGAGCGAGGACGGCGTGAAGGGCTGCAGGAGATTTCTGGAGAGAGTCTGGAAGCTGCAGGATATTCTGGTGGACGGAGACGGGTACAGCGCGGATCTGGAGACCAAGATGCACCAGACCATCAAGAAGGTTTCCGGTGACTTTGAGAACCTGAAATATAATACTGCCATCGCGGCAATGATGGCCTTAATCAATGAATTCTATAGAAAGAATGAGGTGACCAGAGGCGAGTACAGGACGCTGCTTGTTCTGCTCAATCCTGTTGCACCCCACATTACGGAGGAATTGTGGCAGGCTGCAGGGTATGAGGGAAGAGTGTATCAGACCACGTGGCCAAAGTATGATGAGGCCAGGACTGTGGAGAGCACCGTGGAGCTGGGCGTGCAGATCAATGGTAAGCTGCGGGCCACGGTGACGGTGTCCAAGGATGAAGAGAAGGATGCGGTCATTGCCATGGCAAAAGAAGCTCTGGGAGATAAGCTTGCCGGTACCGTCGTGAAAGAGATTTATGTTCCCGGGCGTCTGGTGAATCTTGTGGTGAAATAATGTGCAGCTAAAGCTGCTGTACTGCGGCGGGCAGGCCCTGTGGATTATGGGGGCCTGCCCGCTGTCAGCATACAGGGATTTATATATTTGTAAAATGGATGTTAATGATAATTCATCCGTTAAAATGCTGTTTATAAATATTGTCGATTTGTTTCAATTCCTCGGGACTGCTGTATTTGCGGATGGCTGCGATGGCTGACTGCAGCTCGGCCGGGGTAAAGGATAAATTTGCCGCTTTTGCCTCCTTGAGCACGGGCATCAAAAGCATCAGCATTTCTTTCTGACCTTTCACAGGCCCGGCGGCTTCTTTGCGGGCATTTGCCTCATGGAACATTTTGCTGAGAAAATCCAGTTTTTCCTGTGGAATATTTCGTACCAGATCGTCCTCCATCCAGGCGGGACGGGTATTTGCGTTATCTGACATATTATGACCATTCCTCCCTATTCATTATTGTTGTTAAACATTCCCTGCATCGACTGCATTGCCTCCATCATCTGCGCCATATCTGCGCCGCCCAGCCCGGAGAGCATGTTCAAAAAGTCCGGTGGGCCGCTGGACTGACTGTTGTTTTCTCCACTGTCGGACATTCCGCCGCCGGAGAACAGTTCCGGAGAAATTTCCTGCAGCATCTCTAGCATTTGCATCATTTCCTGCATATTTTCCCAATTTCGATAAAAATTCCTGATATTCTGCAGCTTTTCCTGCTCTGCGGAGGAACAGAAGGGCATCATTTCATCCAGCAGTTCCATAAGGCCGCCCTCAGGCCGTCTCAGTCCCGAATCCGGAGGGATGGAGACAGACGGATGCTCACGGACGAGCTGCAGTGTGTGCTGAAGCTCCAGAAATTTGATATATACAGCCAGCCGGCCCTGGACAGAAGGCTCCATATAGCTCAAAAGGAGCTTTAACATCTGAATATGGTTGGTGGTGAACAGGGCGTCAAAGGCCATCACCCGATCAGATTGTTTACTGTCCATGGAAACCTCCCGTGTGCGCATTCGTTTCTGTATTTTATGCGCGGCCGCGCTGAAATATGGCTGTCTGCCTGGTCTCCATGAAAAACAGGCTCCCGGGGGAGCCTGCCTTTTAGGAATGATTCACAGTTTAGCAGCCGCAGGAATTGCAGTTGTTGTTGCAGCAGGAATCATTGCAGCCACAGTTGTTGCTGAAGCTGCTGCCACATCCGCCGCCACAGAAGCAGCTGATAAGCAGAATCCAGATCAGCCAGTCACAGCAATTGTTGCCGTTGCCGCCGAAAAGTCCGCCGCCACAGCCATTGTTGCAGCCGTTGTTGCAGCTGTTGCCGCAGCTATTGCCACATCCGCCGCCGCAGAAGAGCAATAACAGGATAATCCACATGCAACTGTTGTTGCCGCCGAAGAAACCGGAGCCATTGCCGCAGCCACAGCCGCAGCCGCAGTTGCCAGAAGTCAAACTACTCATGATTGTTGCCTCCAAAATAGAGTTTTGATTTATGGTGTATTGTATGCAGGGCGGCATGTCTATGTTTCTTCCGTTGAAGGGGATTTTGTAAAAAGATACAGCCCAAGATACAGAAAAATACTTGCATAAATTCCGAGATATAGTAAAATAAAGATGAGAGAGACTTCATTGGAAACAGGGATGACAGGATGGCGCAGAACGAATATAGAGTGGAGGAGCGCAGCTTCCGCACGGAGGCGGATTACAGAAAGGCTCTGCGTGATAAGGAAACCATCGACAGACTCCGAAAAGAGTCTGCCGGGTACAGGGGAGCCGGATTACAGAAGCTGCGGGACGATGTCCACAATGGAAAATATAAATTTTATACCCTGTTGGGACAGGATTTTGAGGATGAGCTGACGGAGCGGCTCAGGCAGGAAGGACGACAGGGACCAAGCGGAGAGAAAAGGAAGGCGGGCGGCGGATCCGGCAGGACGGATCGGAAGCTAAAAGAGAAAAAGCAGGGACAGCCGGCAAAAGCCGTGCAGGTGTCGGAGGAGGCCGTGCAGGCTGAACTGCTCAGCCAGGAGCGGCGCAGGAAGTGGACGGTTCTGGTGTGCGCGGCAGTGGCTTTAGTCAGCCTTGGTTATTTTTCCGTATATTTATATTTTTATCAGAGGACAGAGCGGGATAACAACCGGCTCGCAGCGCTGAAGGAGAAAGCGCCCATCGCTTCTGTGGGAGAAAAACCCGGCGGGGAAGTGGTGATACATTACACGGAAGAGGGCGAGCGGGAGATTCCCGAGATTCTGGATGAATATAAAAATTTGGTAATTAAGAACAAAAGGCTAATCGGATGGGTTAAAATTGACGATACAATAATAGATTACCCTGTAATGCAGACGACCAATAACGAGTATTATCTCGACCATAATCTGAATCAGGAGTACGATAAAAACGGCTCTATTTTTATGGATAAGGATTGCGATGTGTTAAAACCCAGCACAAATCTGATCCTGTACGGGCATCACATGAAGAGCGGAAAGATGTTCGGCGGGCTGGACAAATACAGTGATGAGGAGTATTATAAGAAACATAAGTATATAGATTTCGACACGATTTACGAGAAAGGGATCTATGAGATCATGTATGTGTTCCGTTCGCGGGTCTACAGTGCGGAGGAAGTGGTTTTTAAGTATTACCAGTTTATCGACGCCGTGAGCGAGGCGGAATTTGATTCCAATATGAATGAGATGGCGGCGATCTCCCTGTACGATACGGGAGTTACCGCCAGTTACGGGGATAGGCTGTTGACGCTTTCCACCTGTGATTATCAGGAAAAGAACGGCCGTTTTGTGGTAGTGGCCAAGAAGGTAGCAGAAAAGGAGTAGAGAGATGGCAAAGGAACTGAAAGCAAAAGAGCATAAGAAGAAAGGCAGAAGACTTAAAAAGACAGTCAGAAAGACGCTGGGGACCATATGCCTGATTTCCGCAATCCTGATTGCGACGATTCCCGTGGAGGGATTAAAGCAGGTGGCTGCAGACGATCCGGTGACCTATACCAAGCTGACTGAGGATGATGTAGAGAGATGGGCAAAGGAATTAAACAGCAACAATGTCATTCCCGACCTGCTGGCCAATTATACCGGCGGCAAGATTTACAACTCGGGTAATGGTTTCCAGTTTGCCTATGCATCTCCGGCAGGCCAGGCCACAGGAGATGACAGAGTGGCGGTTATCGTGGGTTTCTCCGAGAATGCGGCGCAGCTCAGCGGAACGCTGCTGGATGGTGTGCTGACGATCCCCAAATCTCTGGACGCCTATCTGAACTATGCCACTACAGACGGTAGCTACAGCTTTGTAGCGGTTAGTAAGGACGGCGGTTATCTGTTCTATGAGCAGAGCCCTGAGGAGACCATCACTACCTCGGATGGGGACGTGGTGATACCTGCGGTGTATCAGCCCTGCTATTACAGTGATTTTGACAAATGGGGCAATCTCAGTGACGATGATCTTTATTATTATAATACTTCTGATTCAAAGCCCGATGGCGTGTCGCAGCCTGTCCGGGTGGGAGATACTGTCGGAGCCGGAACGAACAAGGACGGCAAGATGCGTATCAAGAATGCGCAGGTGCGTTATATAGGCAATCACTATGCGGAGCTGGACGGAACTACGGGAGATTATGTCATCAAGGGTAAGACCAACTCCTCCAGCAGAATTTTCGGCAACATCAGCAATGTGCATACGCTGCAGATTGGTGCGGATCTTTATGGTATCGGCAACTATGCGTTTTACGGCTGCAGCAGCCTGCGGTCCATCACCCTGAACAGTCTGCTGGGTTATATCGGTAACTATGCGTTTGCAGGCTGTAACAATATGACGACGGCGATGCTGCATTCGGACATGAGACTCGATGTCATCGGCGCTCATGCCTTTGAAAACTGCCAAGCGCTCACATCCATCACCGTGCCTCACAATGTGAAGATCATCGGCGATGCTGCGTTCAAGGGCTGCGCAGGCGATACCAGCGGCCTGAAGGCAATTGATCTGCGGGGCGGCGGCAATCCATCCCTGAGACTTCTGGGCTGCGAAATGTTTGTGAATTGTAATAAGCTGGAGTCCGTGACTTTCCCGGGAAGTCTGGAGGAGGATGTGGACATCAGCAATTTCGAGGGATGTCTGTCACTGAAATATATTGCCGTGAGCAGCAAGGCCACGAATATTACGGAAGGCTTTAAGCAGACATTTGGCTATGAGGAATTCCGGACACAGTATATGCAGAGCGCAGAGGTGCATGGCACCTTCTATTTTGAGGGACCTTCCAGAGAGGATAATCCTTCGGTGCTGCACAATACTGCCAGAGACAATTATTTTGCCTTCAGTTATCTGGCCGAGGGGACGCTGGAGAGGCAAAATGTTTATGAGCTCACCGTTGAGGCCGGAACAAACCAGAAGGCTACTTATCGTGTGAACAATGCAAATGTGCTCATTAGCACAAAGCTGGACGACCGGATTACGACCATCAATCTGCCTGAGTATATCGGTCCTTATTATATCGCTACCATCGGAGGCGGTGTATTCCAGAATCAATGCTGTCTGGAGCAGCTTAAGATACCGGCTACGGTGCAGTCCATCGAGGCCGATGCATTTTCCGGCTGCCATCAGTTGGAGTATGTGTTGTTTGAAAATCCGACGAATCTTAAGATTGCGGACGGAGCTTTCCAGACCCAGAAAGTTACGCATCAGAGCTGGTGTACTTCTCCGAGTCTTCCCAGAGAGCCCAGACTGACCTTTGTGGGGCCTGTCTCTACGGAGTCGGAGCCTTTCCGCTATGCGATGTCGCCTGCAAACAGGATCAGTGTGGGAGACCAGCAGGAGACTTACATTACTTATTTCAGCGGTTGGCCTAATTGCCTCACGGTACAGTACAATCCCAAGACCGGCAAGAATGAGCTGACAGATTATCTGACCCTGAAGGATCTGCTGACTCCCAGCAGCTCTGTTGTAGGAGAGGTATATTCCAATATTGACTCGGAACTGTATGATAAGTATATGGAAGCCATGAGCGGAGCTTATGACAAATTTGCTTTGGATAACGGTCCGGGGAACGCAACCTCTTATGAGGAGGAGATCTGGAACGCAGTGCTGAATATCAATCTGCCCTATGGCATCGAGGGTATTCAGGCCGGTCTGTTTAAGGCTAAGGAAGTGGACAGCGGAGAGGCGGCATCCGCCTATTTCGCAGTAGATGACGGTACTCATTATAAGACTTTGACGGCTTACGGCCTGAAGGAAGTGGCAGGGGACGAGGACCTTGAAGACGGGGAAGATACAGGCTGTTTTGCCAACTGTATCACATTTGGCAGAATAGAATTGTTCGGCGATACGGAGAGCATTGGCGATTACGCTTTCAAAGGGTGTACGCGCCTGCAGAGCGTGACCCTTCCCACCACTGTAACACAGATGGGTAAGATTCCCTTCACCGGTTGTGAGAAGCTTGCAAATGTGAATTTCCAGGGCAGCGAATACTTCACCTGTGACAATTCCATCATATATCGTCTGGATACTTCCGGCAACAAATATGCCATTGTAGAGTATCTGGAAGGGCGTACTTCCTCCAGCATCACGGCTACGGAGGTGTCCGGTGTGAAAGAGATCGCGGAGGAGGCCTTCGCGCATACGAAAGTGGCTTTTGTGGATCTGAGCAGCACTGAGGTGGCCAGAATCCCGGAGAGAGCTTTTGCGGACTGTGATAAGCTCATACAGGTGATCCTGCCTAACTCCGTGAGATCTGTGGAGAGCGAGGCGTTTACGGGATGTGTCAATATGCAGAGGCTCACGGTTCCCAACCTGAATACCGTTTTCCGTACAGATGCTGTGGATACTTCCGGCCCCAACAGGCCCAACGGACTGGTGTTTGTATGTAATGACGAGAGTCTGGCTTATGAATATGCGGTGACCTATGGTTTTGAGACCGATCCCAACGGAGTAGAGGTTTCTTATAAAGTGGTATTCCAGGACTGGGACGGTACTGAACTGAAGGTGGAATATGTGGTGCAGGGACAGGATGCCACTCCTCCTGCAGATCCTGTCAGGGAAGGTTATGATTTCATCGGCTGGAACAAGGATTACAGAGGCGTGAAGGAAGATCTGCTCATCACTGCCATGTATGAGACAGAGGATCCCGATGCCAAGAAAGTGACCGTCACCTTCTATGACGACGATCAGAAGACTGTGCTTTACACCCGCAAAGTGACTATCGGCGACAAGGTGGAACTTCCCCCCGATCCGGTGAAGGAAGGCTATATCTTCACGGGCTGGATCGGAGACGTGGATGCGCCCATTACGCAGCCCACTAATTTCTACGCGAAGTTTGAAGCGATTGACAACAAATATGTGGTTCAGTTTATCTCTGATGTAAATAACGAAATTTTCAGCAGGCAGCTTGTGGAGCCTGGCTCGGCGCCCATTGAGGTGAAGCCCCCCGATATAACGGGATACAGATTCTCTGAGTGGAGAATCCCGGGCGTGACCACAAAGCCTATTGTTTTCGCTAATCTGGAGATTACGAAAGATACGGATATCTGGGCGCATTATGAGTCCACCAGCAGTAATCCCAGCAATCCGGGCGATCCGGATGACCCGAATAATCCAGACAATCCCAACAATCCGGATAAGCCCAACAGGCCCGGATGGGATGTCTCGGGAGGAGATCTGCCCAACACCAAGCTCTATGTGCTGACTGTCAGAAACGGCAGCGGTTCCGGCGGCTATGTTGCAGGTTCGCAGCCCGTCATTATAGCAAATGACCCGGCAAGCGGACAGGAGTTCAGCCATTGGACCATCGATCCGGCTGATACCAAGATTGCCAGCACGGCATTGTCGGCCACAGTGGTTACCATGCCAAGCAAGAATGTGACCGTGACGGCGCACTATAAAGCGAAATCCGGTTCTTCCACGGTGAGCGGCAATACAAACAATAACAATTCCCGGCCCAACAGCAATTCCGGTTCGGTGAGCAATGGTACAACGGTGGTGATCGACAAGAACGGTCTCTCCAATACCGGTGTGGTTTCCGCGACGGTGAGAGGTTCATCAGATAACTTTACGATCAAGATCACCGAGAGCAGCGCGGCTGCAGAGGCAGCGTTGAAGGCACTGCAGGCAGAGTACGGGGATATCAGCAATATCAAATATTTCCCCATGGATATCAGCCTGTATGATTCCACGGGAACCAAGAAGATCACGGATACCACAGGACTGACTGTCACCATTACCCTTCCTCTGCCGGATTCGCTGATTACTTACGCGGGTAATAACAAGGTAGCAGGCGTGGTGAATGATAAGCTGGATAAACTCTCAGCCAAATTTACCACCATTGACAAGGTGGCTTGTGTGACATTTACGGCGGAGCATTTCTCTCCTTATGTCATTTATGTGGAAACAAATAATCTGTCCGCGGGCATCGTGGAAGATTATACGCCCAAGACCGGAGACGGAATTCATCCCAAGTGGTTTTTATCCATTGGTCTGGCATGTGTGGCAGTGGTACTTTTTATGAAGAAAGACAGACGCGCTTTACAGAAAGTAAAGGTGGCGTAGAGGAAGACAAAGCATGAAGAAAAGACGGTTATTTGGTGCGTTTATGATGATTATGGCACTTATCGTTATGCTGCTTCCTGCGGCGGAGGCAGATGCGGAGACATCTGCCTCCGATTTTACCATTAAAAATGGAGTGCTTACAAAGTATAAGGGAAAAGAGAAGACCGTGTCCGTTCCCAACAAGACGGTGACAGCTATTGGCGCCAGCGCTTTTGAGGGGAACACAGTGGTGGAGAAGGTCATTCTGCCCAACTCTGTGACCCAGATCGACGCCTATGCATTCTGGGGTTGTGAGAATCTGAGGACGGTGACGCTGGGCAGCGGACTCAAATCCGTGGGTGATTTTGCGTTTATTAACTGCACTGGTCTGGAGACCATGACTATCCCCAAGAATGTGCGCAGTATCGGAATACAGGCCTTTGCGTACTGTGAGCGCTTGGAAGATATCACCATTCCCCCTGAGGTGACAGATATCAGGGAGGATTCCTTTGAGGGAGACTATCTCTTGAATATTCACTGCGAGGAAGGCAGTTATGCGGACAAATATGCCAGGGACTTCTATGAGAGGCAGAAGGATATAAGCGTTTACCCCGATCCCAAGCAGGAGGAGCCGTACAATCCCGACGTTCCTCTGGACGGTGTGTATTCCGGCGACAGTATTCAGAATAACAGTCCCTCACAGGAGATTATCGGTAAAGTGTTTGGCAGCACCAAGGTGGTAGGAAACCGGGCTGTGGTATTGATGCAGAATTCGGATCTGCCCGTGTGGGACAGCTCCAGTCAGACCGGGACGGAAGGTAACGGGAGTGAGCCGGAAATGCCGTGGAGAGTATCTGAGCGTACGCATTACCGCGATGAAGCCTTTACAGAGGAAACGGTGTCCGCAGATGTCAGGGAGATCGGACGGTTTGCCTATGCCAGAAGCGGCCTGCGGGATATTACCCTGCCTGACGGATTGGAAACGATTGAATATGCGGCCTTTTACCATTGCGATTTTCTGAGAGATGTGAAGCTGCCGGAGAGTGTCACGGCGGTGGAGCCCAAGGCTTTTGCCCATACGGCGTGGATGGATGGGTTTTTGAATGGAAGAGACCGGACAGAGGGAGATTTCCTGATAAGCGGCGGTGTGCTTGTGGCCTATCGGGGCAGTTCGGACGAAGTCCTGATCCCCGACGGTGTGCGGGTTATTGCCGGGGAGGCTTTTGCGGATCACAGTGAGATCAAAAGTCTCAGTGTTCCGGACTCTGTGCAGTATATTGACGATAGCGCTTTTTCGGGATGCAGCGTTGAGAAGATCAGCTATGCCGGTAAGGACTTTTCCGACATGTTTGACGACATGTTGATGGAAGAGCAGATCAGGCTTGGGGCTATGGACGGTGCGCCGGCAGGCGCGGGCGGAGGAGCGTTTCCTTACGCATGGGCTGTGGCGGCGCTACTTTTTATGGGCGGTTCTGTGTGTATGCTCTGGAAGGTAAGATAAATTTGGCAAATGTATTGACATATCCTGCATAATTGTATACAATTATGCAGGATATGTTTGCGTTATACATATCTGCACAAAATTTTCTGAGAGAGACGGCTTGAGCCGTCAGAGAGGATGGTGCTGTATATGAGAGAGACCACCGCGTTTCAAAATCGTCCGGTGACGATGAATCAGAAGAATAATCTTCTGGAGATAGAGGAGCATATGTATATTCTGGACGATGTGGAGAAACCCAATGTCTTCCGCAATATGTTTCCCTATTCCGAGATTCCCAAGATTCCCTTTAACGACAGGATCGTGCCCCATAATATGCCCAGGAATATCTGGATCACGGACACGACTTTCCGCGACGGACAGCAGTCGAGAGCGCCGTACTCCACAGAGCAGATCGTGACAATATTTGACTATCTACATAAATTGGGCGGACCAAACGGCATGATCCGTGCCAGTGAATTTTTCCTCTACAGCAAGAAGGACAGGGATGCCGTCTACAAATGCATGGAGCGGGGATATCAGTTTCCGGAGGTCACGAGCTGGATCCGTGCCAGTAAGGAGGACTTCAAGCTGGTGAAAGAGATCGGCATGAAGGAGACCGGAATTTTGGTGAGCTGCTCGGATTATCATATTTTCCTGAAGCTGAAGATGACCAGGCGGCAGGCCATGGAGCATTACCTGAGCGTGATCAGGGAGTGTCTGGAGGAGGGGATCAGTCCAAGATGCCATCTGGAAGATATTACCAGAGCGGATATTTATGGCTATGTGGTACCTTTTTGTCTGGAGCTGATGAAGCTGATGAAGGAGTATCAGATACCCATCAAGGTGAGGGCCTGCGATACCATGGGCTATGGCGTCAATTATCCCGGGGCGGTTATTCCCAGGAGTGTGCAGGGTATCATCTATGCCATCCATACCCATGCGGGAGTGCCTCACGAGCTGATTGAGTGGCACGGGCACAATGATTTTTATAAGGCTGTGGTCAATTCCACCACGGCATGGCTGTATGGCTGTTCCGGCATCAATACCTCCCTGTTCGGGATCGGGGAGAGAACCGGCAATACACCGCTGGAGGCCATGGTATTTGAGTATGCGCAGTTAAAGGGCGATCTGAACGGTATGGACACTACGGTCATCACGGAGCTTGCGGAGTATTACGAGAAGGAGATCGGTTATACCGTGCCCTCCAGAACTCCTTTTGTGGGCAAAAACTTTAATGTGACCAGAGCGGGCATCCACGCGGACGGGCTGCTCAAAAACGAGGAGATTTATAATATATTCGATACCGAGAAATTCCTGAACCGTCCGGTGCTGTGCGCCATCTCAAACACTTCCGGACTGGCCGGCATCGCGCACTGGATCAACACCTATTATAAGCTGAAGGATGACAGGCAGGTGGAGAAGAACAGCGAACTTGTCCGGGAGATGAAAAAGTGGGTGGACGAGGAATACGCCGGCGGCCGTGTGACTGTGCTTACGGATGAAGAGATTGTGGATTGTCTGAACCGGGTCTGTGAGGAAAAGGGGATCACACTCGGCTGATCCGGACGGGCCGGAGCGCTGATTCAAATAAAAGGAGATAAAAGTGGCTGATTATGATGTGAAGCAGGAAGTGACGGACAAGTTCTCCCTGCGCGGAAGAGTTTTTCATAAGCTCAGAGAAGATATTCTGAGTGGAAAATATGAGGAGCATGAAGAGTTGAAAGAGGTGGCCATCGGCGAGGAGCTGGGGGTCAGCAGAACTCCGGTGAGGGAGGCTTTCAGGCAGCTTGAGCTGGAGGGGCTGATACAGATCATTCCCAACAAGGGCGCTTATGTCACAGGCATCACGGAGAAGGATGTGCGGGATATTTATATGATCCGCTCTCTGCTGGAGGGACTGTGCGCCAGATGGGCCACAGAGCATATCACGAAGGAGCAGCTTGAGGAGATGGAGGAGAATGTCTATCTGGCCAAATTCCATGCCCAGAAGGGGCATCTGGAGCAGTTGGCAGAGCTGGACAATCGCTTTCATGATATCATGTATGACGCCTGTTCCAGCAAACTGCTGGAGCATCAGCTTCGGGATTTTCACCAGTATGTGCTGCGGGTGCGCAGAAAGACCTTAAGCAGCGCCAACAGAGGACCCAAGTCCAACGAGGAGCATGAGCAGATTCTGGAGGCCATTAAGTCCGGGGATGCGGATCTGGCGGAGAAGCTTGCCAATCAGCATATGATCAACGCTTATGAAAATATGGTTCAGAGCGGGCTCCACGAATTGTTTCAGAAAGATCAATAAAAATATTATAGAAAAAAATAACATGACGAAAGGATGGATTACATGGCAGAGCAGAAAAAGATTCAGATGACCACGCCTCTGGTGGAGATGGACGGGGATGAGATGACCCGCATTTTATGGAAGATGATTAAGGATGAGCTGCTGCTCCCCTATATTGACCTGAAGACGGAGTATTATGATCTGGGACTGGAATACCGGAACAAAACCGACGATCAGGTGACGGTGGATTCCGCCAATGCCACACTCAAATACGGTGTGGCGGTAAAATGCGCCACCATCACGCCCAATGCGGCCAGAATGACCGAGTACGATCTGAAGGAAATGTGGAAGAGCCCCAATGGCACTATCCGCGCCATTTTGGACGGCACGGTTTTCCGCGCGCCGATTCTGGTGAAGGGCATCGTGCCCTATGTAGGAAAATGGACTAAGCCCATCACCATCGCCCGTCATGCCTATGGAGACGTGTATAAGAATACGGAGATCAAGGTGCCCGGTCCCGGCAGGGCGGAGCTGGTGTTCACGGCGGAGGACGGAACCGAGACCAGAGAGCTGATCCACAATTTCACGGGAGCCGGTATCCTTCAGGGCATTCACAATACCGAAAAATCCATTTCCAGCTTTGCCAGAGCCTGCTTCGGTTATGCGCTGGACACCCGTCAGGATCTGTGGTTTGCCACCAAGGACACCATATCCAAGAAGTATGACCACACCTTTAAGGATATTTTTCAGGAGATTTATGACGCGGAGTATAAGTCCAGATTTGAGGAGCTTGGCATCGAGTATTTCTATACCCTGATCGATGATGCGGTGGCCCGTGTCATCCGTTCCGAGGGTGGGTTTATCTGGGCCTGCAAGAATTATGACGGAGATGTCATGTCGGATATGGTGGCTACGGCCTATGGAGATCTCTCCATGATGACCTCAGTTCTGGTGTCGCCAAACGGTGTGTATGAGTATGAGGCGGCTCACGGTACTGTGCAGCGCCATTATTACAAGCATTTGAAGGGAGAGGAGACCTCCACCAATTCCATCGCCACTATTTTTGCGTGGACAGGGGCTCTGAGAAAGCGCGGTGAGCTGGATCAGATTCCGGAGCTTATGAGCTTTGCAGATAAACTTGAACAGGCCTGTATTAAGACTGTGGAGGACGGTAAGATGACTAAGAGCCTTGCGCTGATCTCTACCTGTGAGAAACCTGTGATCCTCAACAGTCTGGAGTTTATCCAGGCCATCAGGGAGACGCTGGAGACCCTGCTGTAAGCGGACAGGGCCCGCTCCCGTCAGGATATTTCGCCGGGTGTTCGTGATGCGGCCTCAGGTTGCCTCAGCCAGCTTTTCCCATTCTTCATAGAGTGTTTCCAATCGGGAGCGGACCTCAGTCTGCTCCTGATTTAATTCCTGAAGTTTCAAAACCTGTGTGCCGATGGCAGGGTCGGACATCTGGGCGTCGATTTCAGACAGACGGGTTTCCAGCTCCGATATCTCTTCCTCGCACTTTTTCAGTGCGTTTTCGCGTTTGCGGAGGCGGGCCTGTTCTTCCTTCTGAGCTTTCCAGTCGAGCTTTGTGTCGGAGACTTCGGCCTTTGACGGGATGCTCTCAGGGCTTCCGGAATCTTTTAACGCAAGGGTGTCCATCAGAGCGTCTTTTTTCTCCAGATAGTAGTCGTAGTTTCCCAGATAGTTGACAAATGTATGGGCAGTCAGGTCAAGTATGCGGTGAGCGGTACGGTTGATAAAGTAACGGTCGTGGGAGACGTAGAGCACAGTGCCCTCATAGCCGTTCAACGCGTCCTCCAGAATCTCTTTTGACAGGATATCAAGGTGGTTGGTGGGCTCGTCCAGTATCAGGAAATTAGCCTCGGAGAGCATGAGCTTTGCCAGAGATACCCGCCCCCGCTCGCCGCCGCTCAGGTCCTGAATCTGTTTGAACACATCTTCTCCGGTGAAGAGAAAGGCCGCCAGCACATTGCGGATCTCGGTGTTGGTGAGATAGGGATAGTCATCGGAGATCTCGTCGAACAGGGTCTTCCGGTCATGGAGCACATGATGCTCCTGATCATAGTAGCCGATCTCCACATTGGTTCCCAGGCGGAAAGTTCCGTTGTCCGGCTCCAGCAGCCCGTTCAGGATTTTGAGCAGAGTGGTCTTGCCTGTGCCGTTATCCCCGATAACAGCCACATGTTCGCCGCGCTTTATCTCAAAATCAACATGTTCAAAAAGAGTCTGTGCGCCGAAGGATTTGGACAGTTCCTCCACAGTCAGTACGTCGTTACCGCTGGTGCGGTAGGGCTTGAGTGTAAGGCGCATATCCGTGCGCTGTTCCGTGGGCTTCTCCAGAACCTCAAGCTTTTCCAGAGTCTTCACGCGGCTCTCCGCCCGGCGGATGGATTTCTCACGGTTAAAGGAGCGCAGCTTTTCGATGACCTCCTCCTGATGTCTGATTTCCCGCTGCTGGTTCAGATAGGCGTGCCAGGCCGCTGTACGAAGCTGTTCTTTTTTGACTGCATAGTCCGAATAATTGCCCTGAAAAGTAGTGGCCCTGCTCTGGTCAATCTCCACGATTTTGGTGGCGATGCGGTCCAGAAAAAAGCGGTCGTGGGACACGAGGATCACCGCGCCCTTATAGTTCAGAAGATAGGTTTCCAGCCAGGCGATGGAATTTAAGTCCAGATGGTTGGTGGGCTCGTCTAAAATGATCAGATCGGGCTTCTGTAAGAGGAGCTTGCCCAAAGCCACCCGGGTCTTCTGGCCGCCGGAGAGTGTGGCTACGGATTTGCCAAATTCTTCCTCTGCAAAGCCCAGACCTTTCAGTACCCCCACCAGTTCACTGCGGTAGGCATAGCCGTCCCCGGTCTCGAAGGCATGTGTGAGATCGCTGTAGCGCTTCATCAGGGCTTCCAGGGCCTCTCCCTGCGCATTGTGCATCTGCTGTTCCGTGTGGCGCAGCCGCTGTTCCAGTTCTACCAGCTCCTGTTTCACGGAGAGCAGCTCCTCATAGATGGTGTGCTCCGTGTCTACGGCGCCGTTCTGGGCCAGATAGCCGAAGGTTTTGTCTTTGGCGAAGGTCACTGTGCCCTCGTCGGGCTGCATTTCCCCTACGATGATGCGCAGCAGCGTGGTCTTGCCCGCTCCGTTAATGCCCACGATGGCGGCCTTTTCATAATCCTCGATATGAAAACTGATATTCTGCAGTACCTGATTATCGATAAATGCCTTTGAGATATTCTGGCAGGAAAGTATCATGATCGTGTCCTCATTCTGATTTGGTATATTCTGGTTTGCTGCGGCTTTGGCGCATTTATTCTTATTTTAGCCTGCGGCAAAATGTATGTCAATTCCATGTTTCTGATATCTGTGCATTGTAATTGTTGGTTGAGCGGGTCGGCAGGAGGAGACCGGGCTCGACACCGTCAAGCCAACAAATACAATGCCACAGACAAACCGTCCCCTGCCCGGGCGGAAGCTG
>CANCYO010000044.1 GCA_947382415.1 uncultured Lachnospiraceae bacterium
ATCTGATACCCGTTCATATAATAGCGCATGGCAGTATAGCCCACACAGTAAAAACGCATATCCGTGTCGTTTACCTTCTGAAACTCCTCATAGGATTTTTCCACTCCCATGGTGTCAAGATTGTAGATATCTTCGCTGGTGATCTCCTTCTCGCTCTCAAAGCTGCACTCCACTTTGGTGGTGACAGTTCGCAGCACACGTCCCGCCGCCGCGATGCACACTTCCGTGAGACTGCGGTTTAAGGTCTCCTCCAACTGCCTTTTCACCGCGGACACAGACTCCCCCACTTTGGCGATATCGTGAATCTGTCCGTCCAGCATGGCTCTGGTCTCATGCTCTCTGGAGCACTGGGCCAGCACATGGAATTTCCCTCCGCCGAGATACCCCACGGTTCCCACAATGCTTCGCGTTCCTATGTCCAGACCAAATACCAGTTGTCCCTGATTCTCTCTGATCTCATTTAATCCCGCCATGAAAAAGCCTCCAGTTTTCTGTCAATCTGGCGAAAGCTGTCCTCCAGCCTGCCGCTGTTGTCTATCACAAAATCGCAATGCTCACGAAACTGCTCTTCCGAAAGCTGACTTGCCATAATATCCGCAATCTTTTCCGGGCTATACCCCCGGCTCCCTGCCAGACGCTCCCGCCTGATCTCCTCCCCGGCATGGACATACCAGAGCTCGTCCGCCAGCTCCTTATAACCGGCCTCGATCAAAAGCGCAGCCTCCACAAAAAACAGCTCCACCGAAGGGTCCCGCCTTGCCCTTTCCAGTCTCTCCAGAAGATATTCCCGCACCGCCGGATGTATGATGGCGTTTACCTGTTCCAGAAGGACCTCATCCCCGAATATCCGCTCCGCCATGGCGCCTCTGTCGATCTCTTTATCTGCCCGCAGAATCCCTTCCCCCAGAAGGCCGGTCAATCTCTCATAACAGGCCGTGCCCTTCGCCTTCACAAGATGGGCCACCTCGTCCGCCAGATAGATCTCGCAGAGATAATGCTTTCTGATATATGCCAACAGTTCTGTTTTTCCGGCCCCTACGCCGCCGGTAATACCGATAAAATACATATCACTTTGCCTCATACCAGTTTCTGCCGGTGTGCACATCCACCTCCAGCGTCACCAGAAGATCCGCCGCGGACTTCATATGGTGTACCAGAAGCTCTCTCACCTGCTCCACTTCATCCTCCGCCGTCTCGATCAAAAGCTCGTCATGCACCTGCAGGATGAGTCTGGAGCGCAGTCCCGACTGGCGCAGCGCCTCCCACACCCGTATCATGGCAATCTTGATGATATCCGCCGCCGTTCCCTGTATGGGTGAATTCATGGCCACCCGCTCCCCGAAAGAGCGCTTCATGAAATTGGAAGAGGCAAGCTCCGGAACCGGCCGTCTCCTGTGGAACATGGTCGTCACATAACCGTTCTGTCTGGCGTCCTCCACCAGTCTGTCCAGAAACAGCTTGATGCCGGGATAGGTGGCAAAATACTGATTGATATACTCCGTGGCCTCCTTTCGGCTGATGCTCAGATCCTGACTGAGCCCGAAGGAACTGATGCCATACACGATGCCGAAATTGACCGCCTTGGCATTGCGCCTCTGCAGATCCGTCACTTCTTCGATGGGTGTATGGAAAACCTTGGCCGCCGTGATGCGGTGAATATCCTCGTCCATGCGGTACGCCTCGATGAGCTGCTCGTCCCCGGACATATGGGCCAGCACACGAAGCTCGATCTGGGAGTAATCCGCATCCAGAAATACAAATCCCTCCCGGGGCACAAACACCTTGCGCAGTTCCTTTCCCAACTCCGTTCTGGTGGGAATGTTCTGAAGATTCGGTTCCGTGGAGCTGATGCGCCCCGTGGCCGTGATAGTCTGATGAAAGCTGGTGTGAATGCGCCTGTCCTCGCCGATACAGACAGCCAGTCCGTCCGCATAGGTGGATTTTAATTTGGTGAGCCCTCTGTATTCCAGAATATCCCGAACTATGGGATGTTCCTCCGAGAGCTTCTCCAGCACGTCCGCAGCCGTGGAATACCCGGTCTTCGTCTTCTTGCCGCCGGGCAGCCCCAGCTTGTCGAAAAGGATCTCACCGAGCTGCTTAGGGGAATTGATATTGAACTGCTCCCCCGCCTGCCTGTGAATAGCCTGCTCCAGCTCCTCTATCCGGGAGACCAGCGCGTCCCCGTAAGCCTTCAGCTCCTCCCTGCGGACCTCCACGCCCTCCTTCTCCATGTCATATAACACTAACGAGAGCGGCATCTCGATTTCCCGCATAAGCCCTTCCATCTCAAGCTCCGAGAGCTTTTTCTCCAGGACCTCTGCCGCCTGCAGCGCCACACAGGCGCCCCGGCCAAAATAATCGCGGCATTTGTCAGGTTCCTCCTGCAATACCTCCGCAAGCTTTTTCTTCCCGAACAGCTCCGCCGCCCCGGGCAGCATCACGCCCAGATGTTCCGAGGCAATAGACTCAATGTCGTAATCGTTTTTCAACGGGTTTAATAAATACGCCCCGATCAGAATATCAAAATAGCGGTCCGTTTTGTCCTGAGACAGATACCTGTACTGCTCCTTAATATCAAAGGTCACAATGCGGGCATGGGCCGACAGCTCTCTCAGAATCCGGCTCATATCCTCCGTCTCATCCTTCTCCTCCCCGGGCATGTCAAACATAGATATTTGTCCCTGCACATCCTGATTGCGGGATAACACATAAAAGTAAGTCTCCTCCGGGGAAAGGCACAATGCGGCCCCCAAAAGCCGTCCCTCCTCCTGCATCAACAGCAGACCCACTCGGGAAAGCTCCCCACCGGACTTTTTTGCGGCCCGCTCTGCCAGCCGCTCAAATTCCCGTATACCGGCAAGCGTCTTTACCGCCGCAAGCTCCTCACCGCCCTGTCCGGCAGACTTCATTCGGGCTTTGTCAAAACGCCCCAGCATACTTTTGAATTCCAGCTTTTTGAACAGCGCATAAGCCTGTGGCGTGTCATAATCTCCGGTTCTTGCCGCCTCATAGTCAAGCTCCAGCTCACAGTCCGTCTTGATGGTGGCCAGCGTCCTGCTAAGCTCCGCCAGATCCCGATTCTGAATCAAAGACTCCCTGACAGCCTTCTTTGAGACCTCATCCACATGAGCGTACAGATTGTCCAGAGAGCCGTACTCCACAATCAGCGCCGTGGCCGTCTTCTCCCCCACCTTGGGCACCCCGGGAATATTGTCTGCGGTATCTCCCATCAAAGCCTTCACGTCTATAAACTGCTCCGGGGTCACCTGATAAGCCGTACGCACATCCTCCGCGTAATAATCCTCGATCTCCGTACCGTTCCTTCTGGTCTTGGGAATCCGAATCTTGATGGTATCCGTGGCAATCTGCAGCAGATCCCTGTCCCCCGACACTAAAGACACAGCCACACCGTCCCGCTCCGCCCGCTTCGCCAGCGTTCCCAGAATATCGTCGGCCTCCAGTCCGGCCTGCTCCATGATCACGATATTCATGGCCCGCAGCACATCCTTCATCACGGGAACCTGCTCCCGCAATTCCTCGGGCATGGGCTTTCTGGTCCCCTTATAGGCATCATACATTTCATGACGGAAGGTAGGCGCGTGTACGTCAAAGGCCACTACCAGATACTCCGGCTTCTCCTCCTCCAGAATCTTGAACAGAATGTTCAAAAAACCGTGGATGGCATTGGTGTGCAGTCCCTCCGCATTGCTCAGCTCCGGCACTCCGTAGAACGCCCTGTTCAAAATACTGTGTCCGTCTATCAAAACAAGCTTGTCCATTGTCATACTCCATCCATTTTATGATTATAGCAATACCTATTATAACAATATCCAGATCAAAGTAGTACCCGCATCAAAGCAATACCCACATAACGGCTCCCACGATCAGCGCGATGGCCACAGTTTCCAACGCCGCGCCCAGATACAGAAAAAGAGAGTGAAACTTTACGCGGTTTCTGGCATCCTCCAGACGCTCGTCCAACTCGCTCTGCAGATCGAAAGCGCTTCCCTCCTCCAGACGCTGCATACCCTCCGTCACCAGAAACTGAATCACCAGCTCCTCATGACAGTCACTGCAGCTCTCCATGTGCTCGTTAAATTTTTTCAATGTGAGAAAGTCCATCTTCTGCTCCAGAAAAGCAGGAATCAGCCTCTCAAATTCCTTACAAGTCATACTGTCTCCCCAAATGCACATATATTATTACTATACAACAATTTCCAGAAAAAATAAATATGAAAAAGCGAACAAAATGACTTGCCAAGACGAATAACCTATGCTAGAATATTTCTTGTTGCAGAGTATTAAAACTGGCAGCTATTACCACTTCGCCGGCGTGTCGGAATGGCAGACGAGGCAGACTCAAAATCTGTTGTGGGCAACCACGTGCGGGTTCAAGTCCCGCTGCCGGCATTAGACCAACAGCCCGAATATTCATGATACATGGATATTCGGGCTGTTTTAGAATATTTTTCAGCGCACAAGAAAGAGCAGCGCACTCATATTCCTGTGGCTGCTCTTTTTTACTTTTATAACTTATGCTTTTTATAACTTTTCATCCGGTGGCCAGGCTTTCCCAAACAGCTTATACAGTGTCAGCGTACTTGGAGCTGCCCTGCACATTGTATCCCCCGTCTGCGGTATAACCGCTGGTGGCATTGGCCTTGGTAGTCATATAATAGTCTACCAGCGACGCATTGGTGGCAATGGAAGAACCATAGTCCTTGAAAAACGACTGAACCTGGGACATATCAGAATTTTTGAATGTGTCCTCGTCGATCTTGAGTCTGCCCTTTTTGTCCACTTCGATTCCAAACTGCTTCAACGCATCCGCATTGCGCGCCGTCTTTTCCCTGATATGGGACAGATTCGCCACTACGCCGGAATTGGAACTGGACTCTGCGGTATCAAACATACGATTATAATTGTTCACAAAACTCTTTGCTGTATCAAAAATTTTGTCAACATCGTATTTATCTGTCTCCTTGCCGTCCTTATCCTTTACTTTCGCATACAGCTTATCGTCTGCCAGCGTTTTGCTGTCCGCCTTGAGACCTGCCGCACCGGTAACCTTGGCACTGTCTGTCCCTGTACTGCCCGTAGCGGAGGAAGCAGAACCTGCGCTTGCAGAGCCTGCAAACTGAAGACGTGAAGCGATCATGGAACCGTAACTCATGATATCATTGGGTGAAAACAGCTCCTTCACTTTGGAGATATCTGCCGATTTCAGCTTTTCTTCATTGAGCTCAAGCGTCCCGTTTGCATTGACTCTGACGCCAATCTCAGACAGCTTATCGGCATTTTTAGCCGTGCTGCTCATCATATTGGCCACATATGCCGTTTTGCCTGACAATGTGGAGCCTTTTGCCGCGTTCACAACCTTATTGTAATCAGACACATAATCCTTTACCGCAGACACAACCTTATCTGCCGCCGTCTGGCCCTTTTCCGTATCCGTATAGGTCTTGTCATTCCGCAATACGGCAACGGAACTCTTCAGAGTCGAAAGACCCGACGTCAGATTGGCGTTGGCCTCCTGCACATCCTTGGAAACCTTCGGATTCCTCTTCTCCTCAAAAATTTTATCAAGAACATTGCTCGAGTTGCTCTTCTTGCCGGATGCCGCCGTGCTTGAATTCTGCCCTGTTCCATAATAAGACTTAAGCAGTCTCTTATAAGAGCCGTTTTTCAAAGCGCTCCTGTCGGAAAGCATACCATACAGGCCGCTCAATCCGCCTCCCGAGCCAGATCCGAACAGCGACCCTCCCGAATTAAAATTCCAAAAATTTCCTGCCACGATCATCACTCCTTTGCGCAAATAAACCGTTAGTTCCTTCTATAATCAGTTTATACCTATAATTGCCAAATGTCAATTCCTAATTATTTATGTTTGTAAAGTTTTTCCGGTCCCGCCTTGCGCTTCCGCCTTAAATGACAAATTATGGCTCAACCGAATCCGCCTTCCGGGACTGCGCCAGATCCGCCACATCATGGCTCAGACTGAATTTTTTATCCGTACTGCGCTTGTAAAAGGCGCTGAGAATCCGATTGATCACCAATTGAAGATTTTCCCTGTCCATATTCATCAGCACCACAAGACGCTGGGAGCTGGAAAACTGCATGGTAACGTCCACCTTCCGCAGGGAAGAGACCACCGCCCCCTCCAGAATCTTCATGGCTTCCATCTTTTCTTCCACCGTGGCGGACTCCTCATCCGCGGCCAGTACAGTGAACATGATGATCTGCATACGCTGATTGTTACGCTCCATCAGACTTTCCAGATAACTGAGCATTCTGGAAAACTCGGGATAATTCACCTCATAGGCTCTGGAATAGCTGCCCTGTCTCTGAATGGTCTCCAGCAGATTATCCAGATCGGACTTGGACATCCGGGGCTGAAAATCCATCACCAGCTCATGGTACATAACGGTACTGCCGCCGCCCTTCTGCTTTGCGAAATAGAGCGCCCTCTCCAGCCTGTTCACGGCCTCCTCACGGTCAAACTCCCCGCCGGACACAATCAGGCCTCCTATGGAGATGGACAGGCTTTCCAGTTCCTTATCCTCCGCCCTCACACGCTCCAGCCAGGCGTGAATCCTCTCCGCCTCACGGTTTGCCACTTCCTTGGATGTGACGCCGCAGAGCATACAGATAAATTCATCCCCGCCGCTCCGGTATAGGATCTTATTCATAAAACTCTGTTCCAGCACATTTGCCACCGTATTGAGATACAGATCGCCTTTCAGGAAACCGTGAAGATTGTTGACATTCCGCAGCGCATCTATGTCCACGGCCAGAAGACAGCCCTCTCCTCCATCCTCCAGATAATCCGAAAGAAGCTGCTCTCCATAGATACGGTTGAATACCCGGGTCAGGCTGTCTCTGCGTTTTTCCGTGGAATTATAAGCTCCCGCATCTTCCAGAATCTTCTGCAGCACCTCTCCGCCCACGATGTCTCCCGTCCCGTCCTGCGCGTTATAGACATCGGGAGAAATAGCCTGCAGTCTGCCCTGATCCAAAAGCCTCAGAAAAGCCTTTGCATACTGCGGGTCAAACTGTGTGCCCGCGCAGCGCGCAATCTCCTCGCGCACCGCTTCGTCCGAGAGCCGCTTGCGGTAAATACGGTGGCTGGTCATGGCATCGTATGCGTCTGCAATTCCGATGATCCTTGCCACAGGCGGAATCTCTCCGCCCTTTAAGCCCTCCGGATAGCCTTTTCCGTCATAGCGCTCATGATGGTATTTGGCTCCCACATCCAGATCATCCATGGAATTAATGTCCTTTAAAATTTCCCCTCCCACCAGGGTATGCAGCTTCATAAGCGAAAACTCCGCATTGTTCAGACGCCCGGGCTTGTTGAGTATGGCATCGGGCACACCGATCTTGCCGATGTCATGCAGAAGGCCGATATAGCGGATGCGCTCCACATCCTCCCCGCTCATGCCGAGTTCCGCGGCCAGCGCGGCAGAGTATTCCGACACACGCTGGGAATGTCCCTTGGTATATTCATCCTTGGCATCGATGGTGTTTACAATGGTCATGATAGTCTGCATGGTCATCTGGCGGCTCTGTATATTCTTTTTTTCCAGTTCTTCCATAAACTCCAGATTCTGCCTGTGAATCCGGTCATAAATTCTGGTTGCCGCATAGCAGCCGCCAAAACAGAGCAGAATCAACGCAATCTGTATCTCGGCATTTTTGCTGGACTCCAGATCAAGCTCTCCTGAAGCAAATTTATTAATAATTGAATAGAGATTGACCACGATGCTGGCAGCCCCTGTCCAGAGTATCAGATTCGGCTGATGATAGAGAATGAGCAGAGACAACAGAGGAAGGATATAGCTGAACACCATATAGGTGCTCCCCGTTATCATACTGAACAGATACATGACAAAATAACCGCACACAATCTGATAACGCAGCGTCACCGAATCCGGCTTCCTGTAATAGAGCACATGACAGCACAGATTGGGCAGGATCGTACACAGAAGAAAAACTGCCACATATCCTAATGACCGGATTCCCTTGAAATATTCTCCTATGTAAGTGACAAACAGTATCAAAACGATGACAGTCCAGCCCACCATCAGACTATGATTGATCTTTTTGGTCTCATTCTTCATACCGTATCCCTCTCAAATCCTGTTCATCCGCACGGCGATATCGTTGCCCTCAACGCTGACCTCCGCCATACTTCCCACGATAAGCGGCATCATGGGCGGCAGATGTCCCAGATCCACATCCGTCACCACGGGGACATTTTTTCTCCCCGCAACCTCAAGCACAGCGCCATAAGTGTCCAGCCCCATCATCTCCTGTCCCATACAGAGCGGCCTGCCGATCAGAAAGCCCTTTGTGTACCTGAACCACCCGGCCTCCTCCATCTGCCACATGGCTCTGCGAATACCGAACACATTCAGGTCACAGGCCTCCAGAAACCAGACGATCCCGTCTTCCCGGTACCGCTCCAGGAATTCCCCCGTGCGGTCAAATCTGGTGCCCAGAAGATTGATCAGACAGTCCATGCACCCTCCCAGGAGTCTTCCCTGAAACTGCACATGCTCACCGTCCGCGGGCATTCTTCCCACAAATGTCCGCAGCAGCCTGTCTTCTGTCACATGGTAAGGTTCAAGCGGATGCTCTGCATCCTTCAGAGACTCTTTCTCCCATCTGTCGTATCCTGTCACTTCATTCTGTTTACCTGTCAAAACAGCCATGGCATCTCTCAGAGAATCATGCCATGGCTCCATGCCAAACGCTGCGGCGCAGGGCCCGTAAATCGAGGCCGTGTCACACAGCGTGGCGAGAAGATAAGTAAAATTTGTGTTGTCCGAATACCCCATATACCATTTGGGCAAAGCCTCCGCAATGCGCGCAAAATCCATGTGCGGCAATATCTCACACATAAGCTCTCCGCCTCCGCAGGAGATCAGGCAGTCGTTTTCCCGGCTGCAATAATAGTCCATCAGCTCAGCCGCACATTTCCCGGGCGTACTGCTGATGCCCACACCCTCTCCCGCATAGCAATTAGGTCCCAGCGCAAGCTCATAGCCCAGATTTCTGAACTTTTTCTGCGCACTCTCAAAACCGCTTCTGTAAGGTTCGATCTGACAGCCAAAGGAAGGCGCCACAAACCCGATGGTACCTCCTTTGGGAAGATTCCGCGGATATCTCATACTCGCTCACCTCTCCTGACTTTTCAGCTTATCATAAATGTCAAAACAGTCAAAAGTCGCAAAATAATCTCCGGGCGTCTCCGCACGGCGGATCAGCTCCACGCTTCCGTCCTCATGGAGCAAAAGTTCCGCGGACTTTAATTTGCCGTTATAATTATATCCCATGGCAAAGCCGTGGGCGCCGGTGTCATGAATCGCCAGATAATCTCCGATCTCGATCTCGGGAAGCTCCCTGTCGATAGCAAACTTATCATTGTTTTCACACAGAGATCCCGTCACGTCATATAGATGGTCACAGGGCATGTCTTCCTTGCCCAGCACGGTGATGTGATGATAGGCTCCATACATGGCGGGACGCATGAGATTCACCGCACAGGCGTCCACACCCACATACTCCTTGTGCGTATGTTTTTCATGCAGCACTCTGGTCACCAAATGGCCGTAAGGGCCCATCATGAAACGTCCAAGCTCCGTATAGATCGCCACATCCCCCATGCCCGCGGGAACCAGAATCTCCTCATACACCTTCCGCACACCCTCTCCGATAGCCCGAATATCATTGGGCTCCTGATCCGGCCGGTAGGGAATGCCGATGCCGCCGGAGAGATTGATAAATGCGATATGCGCTCCTGTCTCTTCCTTTAATTTAACCGCCGTCTCAAACAGCGTTTTAGCCAAAGTGGGATAATACTCATTGGTCACGGTATTGCTGGCGAGAAACGCATGGATGCCAAAATGTTCCACGCCCTTCGCCTTCAGGACCCGAAACCCCTCGAACAACTGCTCCGTGGTAAATCCGTATTTGGCATCCCCGGGGTTGTCCATAATACTGTTACTGATGGAGAAATACCCGCCGGGATTATACCGGCAGCTTATGGTCTTCGGCAGATAACCGATGGTCTTCTCCAAAAAATCAATATGAGTGATATCATCGAGATTGATGGTGGCACCAAGCTTGGCCGCATAGGCAAATTCCTCCGCCGGCGTATCGTTGGAGGAAAACATGATCTCCTCCCCGGACATTCCCATGGCGTGGGACAACATCAGTTCTGTCTTGGAAGAGCAGTCGCATCCGCAGCCATACTCTCTTAAAATGTTGATCAGGAAAGGATTGGGAGTCGCCTTCACCGCAAAAAACTCCTTATATCCCTCATTCCACGCAAATGCCTCCTTCAGAGCCCGGGCATTTGCCCGAATCCCCTTTTCATCATAGATATGAAAGGGCGTCGGATAAGTCTTTGCGATCTCCTCAATCATCTCTTTCGTAACAAACGCTTCTTTTTTCATAATGTACCTTCCTCAATAATTGTGTAATCCGCAGGCCTGTCACAGAAGCTGCGCCCGCATCTCCTCGCCTGACAGAGGACTCAGATCCGCAGGAGCCACGTCAAACACCGTCCTGCACCCGCTCATGCCCCTCTGGTTCATACGATATGCCGCTCTGGCGTACGCTGCCAGCACACAGGCGGTAAACTCCGGGTTGGAATCCAGCTTCAGGCTGTACTCGATCACATGATTGTGCTCCCCATCCTTCCCGGTCTTCCCGGTGCGCAGCACAAAACCTCCATGAGGAATCCCCGCATGATCACGCAGCAGCTCCTCCTGCGTGATAAAATGAACGGTGGTGTCATAGTCCGCAAAATAATTGGGCATGTTCTTGATCTCTGCCTCGATACGATCCAGATCAGCTCCCTCCTCGGGCACCACAAAACACTCTCTGGTGTGCTTCTGTCTGGTAGAAAGCTCAGGATTCTCACAGGCGCGCACGGACGCAAGAGCCGCATCCACGGGAATCGTGTACTGCTTGGCATCCTTGACTCCGGATATCCTGCGGATGGCATCGGAATGTCCCTGACTCACGCCCTTGCCCCAGAAGGTATAGTCGTTGCCATCCCGCAAAATCGCGTTGGCATACAATCTGTTCAGGGAAAACATGCCCGGATCCCAGCCCACGGAAATCATGGCGATCTTACCGGCAGACTTTGCGGCAGCGTCCACCTTCGCAAAATGCTCCGGAATTCTGGCATGTGTGTCAAAGCTGTCCACCACATTAAAAAGCTTTGCGTATTCAGGCGTCTGTCCCGGCAGATCCGTGGCCGAGCCGCCGCAGAGGATCAGCACATCCAGCTTATCCTGCATTTTGGCCAGCTCATCCGCATGATACACCGGCACACCGCTCACAGTCTTCACACTCTCCGGCGCCCTGCGGGTAAACACTCCCACAAGCTCCATGTCGTCATTTTGAGCCACGGCACACTCCACGCCCCTGCCCAGATTACCATATCCCAGAATACCGATTCTCATTCTCTTATTCCTCGCATTCTATCTGTTTTTTATCAATACTATTATCATATTTTAAATATTTTCAATCTGCCAGTCGATGGGCTCTGCGCCCCGTTCCTGCAAAAACGCATTGGTCTGGCTGAAGGGTCTACTGCCAAAAAATCCCCTGTGCGCCGAGAGCGGGCTCGGATGCGGAGCCTCCAGAATCAGGTGATTGGGATTATTCAGCATACTCTTTTTGCTCTGCGCAGGCCTTCCCCACAGAATAAACACGATAGGCCGGTCCTGCGTATTCAGCGCGCGGATGGCGGCGTCGGTAAACTCCTCCCAACCCTGTCCGTGATGGGAATTGGCCTTATGCGCCCGTACCGTCAGCACAGTGTTTAACATCAGCACACCCTGTCTGGCCCATTTCACCAGATACCCGTTATTGGGGATATAACATCCCAGATCATCATGCAGCTCTTTATAGATATTGACCAGGGAGGGCGGGATGTCCACCCCGGGCTTTACCGAAAAACAAAGCCCATGTGCCTGTCCCGGCTCATGGTAGGGATCCTGTCCGATGATGACCACCTTCACCTGACCGAGAGGCGTCATATGAAACGCATTAAAGATATCGTCCGCCGGCGGAAATACCTGAGTGGTATTGTATTCCTGCCTTACAAACTGATACAACTGCGCATAATACGGTTTGCGAAACTCCGCCTGCAACGGCGCAAGCCAGTCATTTTCAATCATCATAGTCTCACTGCCACCCCCTGTTCCCGCAAATACTGCTTCACCTGCCGGATCTCCAGTTCTTTATAATGAAACAGGGATGCAGCCAGAGCAGCCTCCGCCCCCGCATCCACAAGCGCTTCCTTAAAATGCTCCAGTTTCCCCGCACCGCCCGACGCGATGACGGGAATCCTCACGGCTTCAGCCACGGCTCTGGTCAATTCAATATCATAACCTTCCTTTGTCCCGTCGCCGTCCATGCTGGTGAGCAAAATTTCCCCGGCTCCAAGCTTCTCAGCCGTCGCCGCCCATTCCACGGCGTCCATATCCATGTCTATGCGGCCGCCGTTCTTGTATACCGTCCAGCCGCTTCCGTCCGTTCTCCGCTTAGCGTCGATGGCCACCACCACGCACTGACTGCCGAACTTCTCCGCCGCGTCGTTTATCAGCCGCGGATTCATGATGGCCGCCGTATTCACCGCTATCTTATCCGCACCCTCGCGCAGTATGACTTTAAAATCCTCCACCGTGCGGATGCCTCCGCCCACGGTAAAGGGGATAAACACCTTGCTTGCCACCTGGCGCACCCATGAAAGCTGCGTGGAACGGCTGTCCGCGGAAGCCGTGATATCCAGAAATACCACCTCATCCGCCCCCGCCTGATCATAGGCGGCCGCCACATCCGCAGGATCTCCCGCATCCCGCAGATTCACAAATTTTACGCCCTTTACTACCCGCCCGTCTTTCACATCCAGACAGGGAATAATTCTCTTAGTATGCATAACGATCAGCCTCGTTCTTCCTTTGTCACCCCGACAAAATTGCGCAGGATCTGCAGGCCCGCCTCTGAGCTTTTCTCAGGATGAAACTGGCAGGCAAACAGATTACCCTTCTCCACAGCGGCATGGATCAAAGTTCCATATTCCGTGGTCGCCGCCACCGCCGTCTCATCACCGGCGCACAGATAATAGGAATGCACAAAATAGACATAACTGTCCTCCTGCAGTCCCTGAAAAAGCCTGCTCTGATGTGGAAAGTGCAGATTGTTCCACCCGATATGGGGCACCTTCAGGCCGCCGTCGCCTGGAATCCTGAGAATCTTACCCTTAAGAAGTCCCAGGCCTTCCACTCCGGGGCACTCCTGGCTCTCCTCAAACATGAGCTGCAGTCCCAGACATATCCCGAAAAAGGGAATCTGTCTGTCTGCGCACTCCCGGATCACCGGAACCAGACCGTAATCCTGCAGTTTGCCCATGGCATCGCCGAATGCGCCCACCCCCGGCAGGATCACACCGTCCGCCGAAAGGATAGTCTGCCTGTCTCTGGTGATCACGGTCTCCTCACCCAGATATTGCAGAGCCTTCTCAACACTCTTGATATTTCCCGCATCATAGTCGATGATCGCAATCATTCTACCGGCCTCCATTGTTTTCCGGGAACTGCTTCTCCTCCGGCAGCATGTGAGGCAGATCCGCCGAACCCGAAGAATCCACGCCGCCGGGGCGGTATCCCTTGCCCAGAGCAGCCGCCGTCACCAGTCTGGTATACTCCACATCGTCGGGCTCCGCTGCGATTTCCAGCGCCTGCGCCTCCGTAAGCCCGTATTGATTCTGCAAAATGTCCAGCATCTGCCCGTAGACAGCACTGACCTCTCCATCCGCATTCCATTTGACCGCATACTCATAGAGCTGCGCATAATCCTTCACAGACTGGATCAGAACATCCAATGCCTCCACCGCTGCTCCCTCGCGGCTAAACAGCTCATACTCTCTCATCCAGAGCCTGATACGCAGAATACTCTCCGACTTCCCGAACATTACCTGCTCACTCTCGTTTAATGTTCTGCCGTACAGTTCCTGATAGCAGGTCTCGTAATCCTCCTGATAATAGGCCTTTCTCGCATTGCGCTTCACAGAAAAGTCTCCGCCCAGATTCACCAGAAGCAGTATCACAAACAAAACTGTCACGCCTGTCAGAACCACGGGCATCAACTGTTTGACGGGAAGCTTCTTCCTGGGCCCCTTAGGCACATCCTCTTTGGGCTTTTTCTCCTTGGGCGGCTTTTTCGCTTTCTTGGCCTTCTTGCCGCCATCTTCCTCATCGCCTTCGCCATCGCCCTCTGCATCCGCCGAACCGGCTTTGCCCTTCTTGGGTTTCTTGGCCTTCTTGCCCTTTTTACCCTTTTTGCCGGGCTCCTCCCGATCCATCTCCGCCAGGATATTCTTATTTTCGTCGGAGAGCGGGATATTCTCCGTCCCCTTCTCCTTCAACTCCTCTTCTTCATCCTCATCCTCTTCGGTCAGGAAGTCCAATATTCTGGCAAACAGCCCCTTTTTCTTTCCCTTTGAAGATGTGCCGGCGTCATCGTCTGCCCCTTTGCCATCGCCTTCATTCCCCTGCTCATCGTCAAACCCCAGCAGATCGTCAATGGCTGACATATCCACAGAGAGCGACTCGTCCTCTTCATCGCCCACATTCAGAGCAGGCTGTTCCGACAGTGCTCCGGTTTCCTGAACAGGAAATTCCTGTGCTGCATCTGCTTCCGGTCCGGGAGTCTGCTCCCGCTTTCCGGCCTTTTTAGCCAGCTTTCCGGCTTTTTTTGCTTCCTTCGCCGCCTTCTTTGCCGCGGCCTTTTCCTCTTTCTGCCGCTTTTTCTCCAGCGCCTTCCTCTGACGTTCACTCAGCCCGTCTTCGCTCTCCGCTGTGCCATGCCCATCCGGCGCCGCAGCATGCCCTGATGCAGGAGACGCCTCATCCGCAGTCAAAGGCTCCGCCAGTGCCTCGTTATTGTCCGATTTTTGAAGCATATCGTGAATATCCTGCAATTCGCTGTTGTCTGTTCCCTGCAGCAGGCTCATCAGATCTTCCTCATCGGAGTCCAAGTTCAGATCTTCACTCTGCGGCTGTGTGCGGTTAGCCTCCAGAGCCTGTTCCACATCCTCCTCGGACATACCGCCAAGCTCTATCTCTCCCGCCGGCTCCTTACCGCCGGACAGCACGTCTCCATCCCCATCGGCCAGACTTTCGCCGGACAGTCCGTCAATATTCAGCAATGTACCGATATCCGGCAGATCCTCCAGACTCGGAAGGTCGTCCAGATCAAAAAAGTCCCCCATGTCAGGAGTTTCTCCTATATTGGGCAGATCCCCCAGATCCGGCATGACTCCTATATCAGACAAATCTCCCAGATCAGACAAAATTTCAGTATCAGGCATATCCTCTGTCCCGGACCGGTCACCCAATTTCGCAGTATCCGCTTCTGAATTCTCATCCGTGGAGCCGAGCCCATCAATAGCCTTTAACAACTTGTCTAAGTAATCTTCCTGTGAAGGCATAAATCAAATCCTCAACTTTCCAATTATGTATAAAAAATTCTCTTCTACAGTTTAACACAGGTTTTGCAGCCAATCAATCGCATTCTTTGCAATTCCTGCACCTTTTGCACCAAGTTCCTCCGTGATCTGGTACAATTTTTCGTGTACCCTGTAAAATCGGGCCTGATTGTTAAAATATGCCGCCTTCTCAAACGGGAAACGGATCACGGACGGAAACTGCATGCCCACTCCCAGTTCCAACACAACCAGCTTTCTGTTCAGCGTTCCCTGCAGCCATTTCATGTAATTGTTCCAATCCTGCAGGTATCCGTTTTCATCATAGTGCGGGCAATACACATTATTAAATTCCATCCGCTTTCCACAGACGGGACAGATTCCCAATCCCTCCGGGCCCCGGCCGCCTTCTCCCAAAAGGACCTTCTCCCGCCACTGCCGCAGTTGTCCCTGCAGCATCCGGCGCTGCGTCTGTTCCGCTTTATTTAAATTACGCTCGCAGGAGCCGTCACACTGCACTGACAGAGCAGAACCGCAGGGCATCACCAGCCGTCCGCTCCTCCAGGGAGTGTCCGCGATCTCTCCGTTTACCGACACAGACACCACAAAATAGTTTTTCCCTTCCAATAGCCCGGCCAATATGCCGAGCTCTGCCGATACGGATATCCCGGCCTCCCCGCGAAACAGCTCCTGCCATGCGGGAAGCAGTGAACCACTTCCGGCGTCCAGCAGTATTTCTTTTCCAGGCCCGTACCCCGGCATCTGACGCAGACCGCTCTCCGCATCAAACTCTTCCCCAAGCCCTACCAAAACCATATCGGCCTCTTTGATATCATCCAATACTCTTTTCATGCCATATCCCTGTTGTCCGGCCTCTGGCCGCCTTTTCGTACCTCTCCACAGAAAAAGCTGGGATGCTTCCCAGCTTTTTACTCTATCCTTTACCCTGTATCGTTTGAATCCTAATAGTTCAAATGTTTCTCTTCCACCAAACTGTCCACAACTCTGACCAGATTGCCGATCTCAGGTTTGGAGAGCTGTGCATTGGCTCCCAGGGATTCTCCTTTTCTCTTCATCTCGTCATTCACCAGAGATGAGAAAATGATGATGGGAATATCTGCCGTCTCAGGGTCATCCTTCACCAGTTTTGTGAGACGGTGTCCATCCATCTCGGGCATCTCGATATCGGTAATGATGATGCGCACATGATCCTTAAGCGTTCCCTCCGCCTTACACTGGCAGACCACATCATACGCCCTCTGCCCATTCTCGGTGTGGATCAGATTGTCATAGCCCGCAGCCTTCAGGCAGTCCACGATCAGCTTGTTCAGGAGAGGCGAATCCTCCGCGATCAAAATAGGAACCTCACTTCTGTTGCGCTGCCCCAGCTCCGCAATCTCAGAAACCTTCAGACCGGTCTCAGGATTGATATCCGTCACAATCTTCTCAAAGTCCAGAATGATGATCAGCTTGCCGTCTTTCTTGATGATACCGGTGGCCACACTCTCCTCCGTAGTGGACAATGTCGCATCAGGCTTGATGATATCTCTCCAGGAAACGCGGTGAATGCCTCTTACCTCCTCCACATGAAACGCTATATCAAGCTTATTGAAATTGGTTATGATAAAGAGGCCCTTAGGCTCAGACTCTCCGCGCCCGAGACAGTTTTTCAAATCGATGGCCGTGATCATGGTATCGCGAGGCATGAAGATTCCTTCAATACTCGGATGTGAATTGGGAACCGGGGTCACCGCCTGATAAGTGATGATCTCCTTGATCTTGGCTACATTAATGCCGTACGAGTTGCCGCCCAGCGTAAACTCCAGAACCTCCAGCTCATTTGTTCCTTGCTCCAATAATATCTTTGTATCCATTTTTCCACCTCGCTGATTATGTTTATGGATGAGAAGGCACCTTCTGATGTTTTTCTCTCATCCATTATAACATATTTCACAGAAAATGGAACTACAAATTCCATCAATTTGTGAAAATTTGAATTTATTTTATATCTCCAATTTTTCCTGTTCTCATATATTCTCGTTTTGGATCGTCGCGATCAGATTTTTCCCCTTTAATTTGTTCATGGAATATTTCATAATTCCGGATAACAGTAAAAACACCGCCGCCACCGCAATCGCCATTCCGCCCACGGGCCAGTAAAAACGCATCTCCACGCCTGCTCCCAATGCCCTGTGGAACAGCGCGGACAGCGCCAGCCCCAGAGGCAGGCCGATGAGCAGAGCCTTGCCGCCGTAAAACAGACCCTCCAGCCAGATCATCCGCCGAAATTCTCTCTGCGTCATCCCGATGGCCATCAACATGGCAAATTCCTGTTCGCGAAGCTCCATATTGGTGGTCACCGTGTTAAAGATATTGGTGATGCCGATGAGCGCCACCACAGCGATAAATCCATATAAAAAGACAGATATCACCAAAAGCAGACTCCGCTCAGACTGCCAGGACTCCATATAATTAGACAGTTTGAAGTTTACAAGTCCCATTTCTCCCCGGACATGCTCTTCTATGTCCCACGCATCACTACACCGCAGAAAGACTCCCACATACTCTGGGCTTTTGTGAGCCAAAGCCTCCAGATGGCGATCCATCCAACTGTCGCTGACAATACACACCGGAGTATTATAAAAAACATATTCCATGGAAAAGGGTTTTACGTCCGTCTGGGCAAGCACTTCCACAGACACCTCAGAGGCCCCCGTACCCGTCAGAACGTCCCCCTGCTTAAAACGGGCGATCCTACCTGTCTCGGAGTGCAGCTTATTATCCCCGTCACGCCAGGTCTGCTCAAACTGAGCATAGACTATCGCTTTGTCCCTTGCCTGCTCAGGCGATACCCCCACGCTCCGGCAATACTGCCTGTAGGCCAAATCCCCCAGAGAGTACACCCAGATAATGCTGTTATCCGGGATATCCGATTCTTCAAAACCGCGGTATTCTTCCGTATAATCAAGCAGATCCGCATCCATATTAAAAATACCGTTTCTAACGATCTCCGCCTCCTGCACCCCGGGAAGCTGTGCTATCCGCTCCGCCTTCTCCAGCCCATCCTCATCGTACAGACTGATCTGTATGTGATAATGACGATTCTCATAATACAGTGCAGAAGCGGCAAGGCTCAGATGCACAAAACCGGTCATGCCGATAAACACAGCCACGCTGACCACGATGGACACTACCGTCGTCCGGTACTTCACCCTGGCACGCCTGAGATTTTTGTAAGCCACCCGGCCTCCCACACCAAACAGTCTGTCAACATAAGCAGGGCATCTCAGCTCTCTGCCGTGAATTTTGATCATATCGTTGGAGCGCATGGCACTGATGGGAGAAATCTTTGCCGCCCGTCTGGCCGACTGGAGCGCTGAGAAAAAAATGGTCGTCATGGACAACAGCACCGCTGTCACAACTGCCGGAACGGATATCCCGAAAATAAGCCGGATGTCTATGGCATTTTCCACCAGACCTCCCACAGCCATGACCAGAATCCATACACCGGTAATTCCACAGAAAACGCCAAGCGGTATCCCAATAAGCCCCAGAAAACACGCTTCATAATATACAATCCTGCGCTGCTGCACAGACGTAGCCCCCACCGACGACAATCTGCCATAAAGCTTCATTTTCTCCATGAGAGAGATCATAAAACTGTTGCGGATGCAGAATACACTGGTAACCATGATGATCGTCACAGCTACCGCCGCCATGCCATAGATCATGCCAAGCGTCCTGGAAGAAAAGGAAAAACGAAGCCATTTGTTCAGCCAGTAATTCTCCTGAACCTCTTTTGCAGCTTCCGACAGCCCCGCATTTACCTGATCGCTGTGTTTAAGCCCCCAGTCCGTGTAAGTGGCATACACTTCCATACAGGCGTTTTGCTCCGGCTCCTCCATAATGGTAAAAACCGAATAGCCCGGCGCCATACGCGCCTCCACCGCATCGTTGGGGCGGGCAATGATCCCCACGACGGTATAGGTCTGCGCGGTCTGTGTCTCCAGATGCTCCTCCTCATAGCTGTAAGGATTCTGCTGACTCAGAATATCACTTCCGGAGACACGCTGCCCCAGCTCCAGCCCAAGCACATCCCCCACCCCATATTTCACCAGTCCGTTGGAAGCTATATGCCTGCCGATCACCAGCTCGGAATCATTCTCCGGCATACGTCCTTCCAGAAGCTGCAGGGACAGCGCCTCGAATGCCTCCTGATTCAGAGCTCTGACATACAGATATGGCTTGTCGGGATTCTGACTCCCGGGAAGCTTCGCATAGCCCACCCCGGCTGCCAGCGCCAGTTTCCTGATATGCCTGTTATTCTCAAAATATTTGAGGTCTTCCTCCCGGACTCCGGAGAACAGATAATTGTAATCCCCGTTCTGTATCTTCTCGTATTCCACAATACTGGCCCGAAAACTCACCGCCAGACAGGCCACGCCGGTGATCAGCGCCACAGCCATAATAATGCCAATGATCGTAACAGTCGTGCGCTTTCTGTTTTCTCTCATGGAGCGGAAACAACATTTCTGCAGAATGTTCATCTGTCCACCCCCTGCCCGCCGCAGATGCAGCCATCCTCAATGACCAGGACCCGGTCCGCCCTCTTGGCCAGTTCCGCATTGTGCGTGATCATAATGATCGTCTGCTTATATCTGTGGTTGGCCTCGTGCAAAAGCGTCATGATCTCATCACTGGCCTTGCTGTCAAGGTTTCCGGTGGGCTCATCCGCCAGCAGAATGGCAGGTCTGGTGATCAGCGCCCTGCCTATGGCCACCCGCTGCTGCTGACCGCCGGAAAGCTCGTTGGGAAGATGCCCCATACGCTTATCCAGCCCCAGAGTCACCGCCAGTTCCCGCACCAGCTCCGCATCCGGTTTCCTGCCGTCCAGCTCACAGGGCAGCGTCATATTCTCCTCCACATTCAACACCGGGATCAGATTATAAAACTGATAGATCAGCCCCACCTGCCGCCTGCGGAAGATCGCCAGCCTGTCGTTGTCCATTTGATAAATATCCTGATCCTCAATCAGAACTCTCCCCGAGGTCGGCCTGTCCACACCGCCGATCAGATGAAGCAGCGTGGACTTTCCGCTGCCCGAGCTGCCGACTATGGCCACAAATTCTCCTCTTGCCACAGTCAGATTGATATCGTTTACGGCAATTACCTCATTGCTGTCTTTGCCGTATATTTTGGTCAGATGCTCTGTCCTCAAAATCTCCATCCCGTCACCACGTCCTTCCTTTTTATACATGCTTTATTCAAGTATCTTCGTTCCTCACACAGTATAAAAAACCAAAATGACAATTCGGTGACATTTTCCGAAATTATTGAATGCATTTCATGAATTTAATGTGGAATACCGTGCATCTGCCCTCCTCAGACTCCACTGTAATATGCCCGTTCTGCCTCTCCACAACCTCCTTCGAAAGAGCCAGTCCGATTCCCACACTGTCCTCCATGGGCGCAGTTCCCCGATAGAATCTCCGAAACAGCATCTGCCTCTCCTTCTTTGATATTCCGACGCCGCTGTCACAAACACAGATCTCTGTATAGACCTCGTTTTCCAAAGCGCTGATCTCTACTTTCCCCCCGGCGGGACTGTGCTCTATGGCATTTTTCACAATATTGCCCAGCGCCTCTATGGTCCAGCTCTCGTCCACATTCAGGAAGGCGTCCTCCTGTAATTGAAGCTCCAGGCTGACATCCTTCCATTCCGCCAGAGTCTCCAGCCCCTGCACACAGCGCTCCACCAGAGTCCGTACCAAAACTTTCTGCCGGTTCAATTCCACCACTCCGGCCTCCAGCCTCGAGACCTTCAGCATCGCTGTGATCAGCCAGGACATTCCGGTGAGCTGCCTGAGAATCTGGGACAAAAACTGATGTCTGACCTCAGGATCCATATTCTCATCCTCCGCCAGATTGTCCGCAAGCACGGTGGCAGAAGTCAATGGCGTTTTTAACTGATGTGAAATATTGGCCACGGAATCCGCCAGCGCCATTCTCTGACTCCGGGCCAGATCAGCCTGCTCCTTCATCATTACCGTTAATCTGTATATCTCGTTGCGAAGACCGCTCAGCTCATCGTCCGCATTGTCCTCCAGCTCCAGACAGTAAACGCCCCGCTCCAGCCCCTCCATATAATTCTGCACCTTAGCAATCTGCTCCTGCCTTTTTTGCTGCCAGGCAAACAAACCGGCGATTCCCACAGCGGATAAAATAACAAAAAAGAGATTGCACCCTGCCTGCAGTCTCCTCAGTTCGCGCTCCTGCGCATTAAATGTGCTGCTCCCCCACTCAGGGAAAACACCGTAACGCGCAAGCCTGTCCTGTCCCCATTCCGCAGGATATTCTCCATCCAGCAGGCCGATCAATGCCGCCTCCGACACATCGGGATAAGACGCCAGTACCTGTTCCAAAACAGCACCCGCAAAACGCGTATGTTCTCTGCGCATCCGATTTTGATAAAGTCCAATACCAATATTGGCCAAAATCAACCCCGTGGCAGCAAACAGAAACAGCTTTGCCGCCAGACGCTTCATCTCGCCATTCCATCTGAATCCTCTCATCCTCTTCTCCGCCCAGTCTACTTTTCTATGCGATATCCCATTCCCCGGACCGTTTTGATCACATTGCCATCCGGATCTCCTATTTTCTCGCGAATGCGTTTCATAGTCACCGACAGGGTATTATCGTTCACGAAATTGCCGGAGACATCCCAGACACCGGACAGTATCTCGTCTCTGGTAAAAAGTTTACCGGGACAGGAAAGCATATTGTACAAGATTCTGTATTCCAGCTTCGTCAGCAGCACTTCCTCCTCTCCCACTGTGACTCTCCCCGTCAACGTATCCAGCGCAACCTGCCCGCAGCGCAGAATCGTACTCCCCTTACCCACGCGCCGCAGCACATTTTTGATGCGGGACAAAAGCTCCCTGTTGCGAAAAGGCTTCACGATATAATCGTCCGCCCCCAGGTCGAAGCCCTTTACCACATCTGCTTCCTCTTCCCGCGCCGTCAGGAAAATAACAGGCGTGTCACTTTTTTTGCGCAGCTCCTGGCAAAACGCGAATCCGTCCCCGTCAGGCAGCGATATATCCAACAGAAGCAGGTCATAGGTATTATTTCCCAGAAAGCTCTTAGCCTGCACAATATCGCCTGCGGCATCTACCTCATACCCCTGTGAATTAAGTAAATACTTTAGTCCCAGAACAATATTTTCATTATCCTCCACCAATAATATCCGCATTATGCTGCATCCTCCTTCTCTAAATTATATCATATTATATCAAAACTCCCTTTTCGGAAAAGTGTTCTCAATGCTAATCATATAAAGCCTCCCATTTTTCTGAATTCATTGCCTTAAAACACATTTCTATTTGTTCTCTGTTATTCTTTTCTTCTGCAAGACAAGGTAATTCATCAATATCAAAATAATCATAACCTATAGTTTCAATATTGGAAACGAACTCGCCGCCTGTCACTTCACATTGCATAAATATTTTGCATACTTAATAGGCATAAATAGGCAGATTGTGCTTTTCTCTGTCCTGAACTGCGATTATCCGTTTAACTCTGATATCAAGTCCCGCTTCTTCTTTAACTTCCTTTATCGTATTTTCCTCAACAGAAACATTCACGTCTACCCAACCGCCCGGCAATGCCCATGTACCATTTGCTTCATGTACAAGCAATATTTTTCCCTCTTTAAATATAGCTGCCCGTGTATCTATTTTAGGTGTTTGGTATCCCACATCATTACAGAATAAATCTTTTACCTTTTCAAGTGGTATCTCTGACTGATAACTGATTATTTCTGCTGATATTTCTCTAATACGTTCATATCTTTCAAGCTCATATTTATCTTTACTATAAAATAAACCTGCCTGTGCTAAGCCTTGAAGTTCAACCGCCCATTGTAACCATTTTTCGTTTTTCTCCATATGATAATGCATCCTTCCAAATCCCGATTTATATATTTGATTATAAAATTTTTATCTGCCATTTACAATGTATATTTAAAAGTTAGCATCAAAATAATTTTAATAAAAAAGTGTCTTCGACACTTCAACCCCCTGGCCCCCATTCATGGGGGAATT
>CANCYO010000045.1 GCA_947382415.1 uncultured Lachnospiraceae bacterium
CTATGAATCCAATTGCCGGATTAATAATAATTTTACTTGATTGCGTTGCGGGGCCAATCATTGTAGCCGCCTTTCTGATAATGATGACCATTGCAGCAATGAAAAACAATGGCTCAATAGCCAAAAAAGCATTTATTGTATTACTTGTATATGTGCTCCTTGCAGTAACTATAAATATCTACATGCTATATTTCTGGAATCCTTCTCCTTATCGGAATAAAAAAGCAGATGATGCCATATCCCGTGCCATCTATGAAGCAACGGGCGGGAAAGAAATATATTATCAAGAAAAAGATATCTCTTCCGAAGGAGTGACCCATTATGAGTACATATTTTATAAAGAAAACGAAGGGCAACTGGAAAAAATGTTAAAGGCTGCAGACGCCGTAATACAACAAGACAAAATATGTGCAAAAATCAGTATTACTTGCCGCGTAATGATTTTTTCTCACGGATCGGAATTCGCATTGTCACTCGATAATTATTCTGATGCAGAACTGGAAAACGCAGACTACCCATCTTTACAATATCTATGGATCAACGGAGGCTCGGTCAATCATACTACTATTTATAATATACCCGAGACATATCGTGGTTTACAAGGAATCAAATATCTGAAGCTTAGCGATGAGATGGCCGCAATCACAGAACGGGACAATATCGACTGGTACGAATACTTTCCTGATTTGGAAACTTTAGAAGTTATTCCAAGGGAAACAAATAATTCAGCCTGTACCCTCCGCAAACCGGATCATAACCGTCGTTCCCTCCCCCACAACGCTTTCCACCTCAATTATAGCATTATGAATCCTGGCGGCATGCTTGACGATAGAGAGGCCCAGCCCCGTTCCTCCTACCGCTTTGGAATGGCTCTTATCTACACGGTAGAAGCGTTCGAAGACACGTTCCTGATGTTCCGGCGCAATACCGATTCCGGTATCCCGGACAGAAAGAACGATGGCTGCATCCTCCTTTTGGATGTCTACGATGACTTTTCCGTTTTCATGATTATACTTAATTGCATTGTCACAGAGATTATAAATGATACTGTACAACAGCGGCGCTGCGCCATTGAGGACGGCCGGCCCTCCGGACAGCTCCACCGTGACACCGGCAGACTCAGCCTCCGGTTTCAGACTCTGTACCGCCTGCACGGCCAGCTCATAGAGATCAACGCGCTCCCGGCACATCCCGTCAGCGCCCTCATCGAGATGTGAGAGGCTGATGATATCTTCCACCAGTCGTATCAATCTCTGCGCTTCATCATAAATCCTTCCCGCAAAAGGAATCCTGTCCGCTTCTCTCACCATATTATTTTTCAATAATTCCGCATAACCGGAGATAGAATGCAGAGGTGTTTTTAATTCGTGGGAGACATTGGCAGTGAATTCACGGCGCATCTGTTCTGCCTTCTCCTTTTCTGTCACATTAAAGAAAAAGACTGCCGCTCCTTTTACAGCGTTCCCGGAAATGATGGGTTCAACGTCTATCTGATAGCGTTCCTCATGCAGTTCCAGGGTCTGTTCTCCCGGCTCTCCCCGCAGCACTTTAGAAAACATCTCCTTCAGGCCGGGAATCCGGCCAAGCTCCGTCATATCCGTACCTACAGGCTCCTGCTGTGCGTCCAGCAGTCTGCGCGCCGCAGGATTGATGCTGATGATCTCACCTCTTTGATTCAGAAGAACCATACCTTCCTTCATACTCCCGATGATTGTATTCAATTCATTCTGTTTCCGCTGCAGCTCAAGCTCCTGTTGGTGGATCTGTTTTTGCTGACTGTCAATACGGCTCAAAAACGGAGCGAGCTCATCATATCCCTCATTAGTCAGCGGTGCATCCAGATTAATCTCATTCAGCGGTTTTACAATCTCCTGTGAAAGACGGATTGCCAAAATAACAGAGAGGAGTAAGGCAACGGCCGCTATGATACAGATCGGCTGCATCATCCCCAATAGCAGTGTCAATATAGAGTCCTGAGAAATAGAGAGCCTGAGTATGGTACCGTCAGGAAGCCTCTGCGCGGAATACAATGAGCGTTCCATCAATGTCGAAGAATAACGCCTGCTCTCCCCATAGCCTTCCGATAACGCCTGTTTGATCTCAGTCCTTTCCAGATGATTTTCCATCCCTGCCGTATCCGAGTCACTGTCATAGAGAACGCTTCCATCCTCACCGATCCATGTGATGCGATAATTTGCCGCCTGAAAATCCCGGAAATATCCGATTCCCTCATTGCCAACGCCCTGTGCAGCGAGGCTTGTCTGCATTTTGAGCTGGGCCTGCTGCACATCGGAAAAATACTCATACAGCACACCCATGCTCAGAACAAATGATGCAAGAAAAACCACAAGGGCAACGAGACAGATAGAACGGAAAATACGTTTTGTCATACGCCCTCCTCCATACGATAGCCGACGCCCCGCACTGTTTTGATATATCCTCCGCACTCTCCCAGCTTCGTCCGAAGCGTTCCGATGTGAACATCCACAGTTCGGGTCTCCCCTGTATAATCCATCCCCCAAACTCTCTCAAGAAGCCGGTCTCGGGTAAACACCCGTCCCTGATTTTCCACAAAGATCCGAAGCAGTTCATATTCCTTCAGGGTCAGTTGGACACGCTCACCTTTCACCAGAACGGTATAGGTTTCCGGATTCAGTTCCAGCGCTCCAACGTGCAGAGTCCGCAATGCATCAGCCGGACTTGTACGACGCAGTACCGCCCTGATGCGGGAAACCATTTCCATCATGCCAAAGGGCTTTGCCAGATAATCATCCGCACCCAGATCAAGCCCGGTAACCTTGTCGTACTCCGTCCCCCTGGCAGTGGCCATAATAACCGGTACAGATGATGTATCAGGCTGCTGCCGAAGCTTTTTCAAAATGCTGATTCCGTCCTCGCCGGGAAGCATGATATCCAGCATAATAAGCTGCGGCTTTTCTGTCCGCAGAGCGCTGAAAAGATCGTCCCCGCAGACAACCCCTTTTGCTTCAAATCCCACAGAATTCAAGGTATAAATCATCAGCTCACGGATCGAATCATCATCCTCTACACAAAAGATCATTGCCTCCCATCCCCTTCCTTTGATTTCAATCATGTTTCGAGCTAATACTATCACATATGATGTGTTTCATCAACACAGCTCAAACGTCATTGTGCCTCAGCCGGTTGTATGCTATACTCTTACTGTCATTCATATCAAAAAGCAGGAATTCGGGAAGAATAATTCTATTATAAAAAGGAGCATCTGCCAATGGAAGAAAAAACAAATACAAACACTGCATTATCTCCCAAAAAAGTATCGGACTCCACCACGGAGCAGATCCACATGATCATGTATCATCACATAAACGGCATCAACCGGCTGTTCGGCGGCCAGCTTCTCTCATGGATCGACGAGGTGGCAGGCATCACGGCCAAGCGGCACTGCGGCAGGGATGCCACCACCGTGGCCATCGACAATCTGCATTTCAAGTCCGGCGTGTACCTCAACGATCTGCTGGTGCTGGTGGGCAAAGTCACCTATGTGGGCAATACCTCGCTGGAGGTGCGGGTGGACTCTTATATCGAGAAACCTGACGGTTCCCGTCACGCCATCAACCGGGCCTATTTTGTCATGGTGGGTATGGGAGACGACGACAAACCCACTCCTGTTCCGCCCCTGATACTGGAAAATGAGGGCGAACGCATGGAGTGGGCCAATGCCGAGAAACGCAGAGAACTGCGTATGCTGCGCAAGAAGGAAGGCTTCTAGAAGGAAGGTTTCTGATTTATTTATTATTCCCAGAAAGGTTCAAAGCAAATATTCAAATCCACATTTGAAGCGATACCGCTTACGCTGCCCTTGTCGCTGTACTGCCAGATTTTGTATTCATAGGGATAATACATGTCGTCATTGTAGTATGCCAGCCACTTGTCGTACTGCTCCAGGGGTTCGATGTCCAGCATCAGAGCACCCATCTCCATGTTGTGGTAAATGATGGGCTTATATCCGGCCGCCTCCACAGTCTGGCAGAAGAGCTGAGTGAGATTGGTGCGCTCCTCCACGGAGAGCTGATTCATCCGTCCGGTGGGGTCCGCAGTCTTCTCCACATCGTATACGATGGGACATTTCACATCATAGGCAGAGAGCTTCTGCATCACCAGTTCCGCCTCTTCGGCGATCTCCTGCTCGTTTACCGCCTGCGAATAGATGTAGACGCCCACATGGATGCCTGCGTCCATGGCTCCTTTGATATTTCTGTCAAACTGCTCATCCTCCACCAGCTTTCCGGTGCCGTAACCGCGGTTTGCCACACGGATAAAGGCAAATTCCACGCCGTCTGAGGCCACAGCCTGCCAGTCGATATTGCCCTGGAAACGGGAGACATCGATACCCTTGTGGGAGATGACCTGTTCGCCATCCATATACTGATATTCACCGGTCTCCAGAATATTCAGATTCTCGTCGCTGTATGGACTCAGCTTCAGTTCCCAATTGATGGGCACAAAGTGGAATTTGCCGTTACTCACCACCACCATCTCATCAGGATAGAAGGGTCTGAGCACTTCCACCATGGTATCGTCCCCGGTCTCCAGCCCCGCGCGGATGCCGTTTAACACCTCGGCTCTGGCGTCCTCCACAGCCTGAAGCTTCTCTGCCTCCGCCTGCGTCACCGCCTCTGCAGCAGCGCTGGCAGCCGCACTGGTGGCAGCCTCCTCCACCATGGCGTTCAGTTCCGCCTCTGTGAGCGTCACCTGTTTATCTTCGGGCAAAAGCTCTGCCCCCATGGACACTCCCACCTCTTTGATGCTGTTCTCCAGTCTGTTATTGATCCAGCCAATGATGATGCCCGCCGCACACATAACGATGATCAGCACTGCCAGATAACCGAGTATGATCAGCGCTGAACGCAGTTTCCCGTTTTTACGTTTTCTGGTTCTGCCCAGACGGTCTTCTGCGTAACGATATCCCGAACCCTGACTTCTCGCATTATTCATATCCTGCTCTAATCTCATATCATCTCTCCTTTTAACCTATCATACTAAAAATAAACAGGAAAAAAAAGAAGAAATTTTATATTTTATACATTTTTAAGGTTACTGTATTTTTCAGGCAATACTCTGTCTCATCCGCAACAGTATCTTTTTCTCCAGACGGCTGACCTGTACCTGACTGATTCCCATGACTGCCGCCACCTCCACCTGAGTGCGGTTCTGGAAATAGCGCATGTGGATCAGCTCGCGCTCACGCTCTGTCAGTCCCTCCATAAGCTGGGTGAGCAGCATATGGTTCAAAAGCTCCTCCTTCTCATAATCTACCGCTTCCTCCGCGATATTCCCCACGCTCCCTTTACCTGAAGCCACACGGTCCACCAGATAGAGTTCGCTGCCGTCCTCCTGATAGACGGCCGCATAGATGGATTCCACCTCTCTGGTGGCCTCCATGGCCAGCACCATTTCTTCCTCGGAAAGCGCAGTCTCCCGGGACAGTTCCTGCAGGGTGGGTTCTCTGCCCAGACTGCTCTGCAGTCTCTGCCTCACCACCCGCACCTTCAGGGCATTCTCCTTGATGACCCTGGACACCTTGATGGGCCCGTCGTCCCGCAGGAAACGCTTGATCTCCCCGGTGATCATGGGCACCGCATAGGTTGAAAATTTCAGTCCGAGACTCAGGTCAAACTTGTCTATGGCTTTGATGAGTCCGATCACTCCTATCTGAAACAGATCCTCCAATTCATATCCGCGTCCGGCAAAGCGTCTGACAATATGATGTACCAGACCCAGATTTTTTTCTATCAGTACCTCTCTCGCCTCTTTATCCCCGCTCTGTGATCTCGCAATCAGTACTGATGTCTCTTCCATAGGCTATTCCTCGCAGTCAATCCACGCGGTAGAACCCATTTTTTTCATCATTCGCACGATGGTACCCTGCCCGGGTACGCTCTCAACCTCCAGATCATCCATAAAGGCCTCCATAAAGGCAAATCCCATACCGGAACGGTCCAGCTCAGGCCGGGTGGTAAAAAGCGGCTCCATGGCCTGCTCCAGATCCGCGATCCCCTTCCCTTTGTCCTCTACCTCGATATGTAGCACATCTCCCTCCAGAATACATTTGAGACGCACCTTCCCGGGATGAATGGGACATTCCGTCACGGGCCTTTCCCCATGTCTGCCATAGCCGTAAAAATTCTCATAGCCATGAATAATGCTGTTGGTCACCGCCTCGGAAACCGCGGTCTTTACATCCGCAAGCTCCTCCAGCGTGGGATTTAAATGCGCCACAAACGCTGCTACGGCCACCCGCGCAAAGCTCTCGTTTCTGGAGATGGCATCAAAAAATATTTCCATCTCGTTCTTTGTTATCAGAGTTTTCGCTATCTGCGCCTTCGTTATTTGAGTCTTCGTTATCTGCGTCTTCGCTGTTTGAGTGCTCATGCCAGTACCTCCACAATTTTATTCAACCCCGCCAGAGTGAACATCCGCTGAATCTGCCTGTCCACATGGATGGCGTACACCCTGCCTCCAAAGCAGGCGATCTTGCGGTATCTTCCCATGATGATTCCGATGCCGGAGGAGTCCATAAACCGGGTGTCCTCAAAGTCAAAAATCACATGGGCTACATTTTGCTGCAGGATAAAGCGGTCAGCATTCTCGCAGATGTAGGACGCCAGGTGGTGATCCACCTCCTCGGGCAGCCGGACCATAAGACAATTGTCAATAATCTGAAAATCTTCCATTGTTCCCTTCTCCTTTTTCACAAATAAGAAAAGAACCCGCAATTCCTGGATGCAGGTTCTTGTCTTTCGTAATTTATGAATTCTTTGGTCCGGTCTCCCGGTGGCGGGACTCTTCTTAAGCTTTGCCGGCTAATTTGCCGGCTGGGTAAGCTCACTTATATTTCTCTGGGCATTGGTGGCGTTCTGGGTGTCGGGGAACAGTTCTACTACTTTTTCATAAGTAGCGATAGCGTTTTCCCGATCATCGTTTCTGCGATACGCCTGTCCCAGATAATACAGCGCATCCGCGCTGGTGGCGTCATAATAAACGGCCTTTGAAAAATTCTCTATGGCAGCGGGAAAGTCCTCGCTGCGGTAAGCTGCAAGGCCATCGTTGTAATAAGTGCCGGCAAGTCCCGGCCCGATGGTGGTAAGCAGGGTATTGTACAGTTCACGGAAGGCCTCCGAAGTCTCGTCCACATTCACACTGGCGGCGATGGCCTCGAGATGTTCGGCGGTAGCCTGCACATTCTGATCCTTCATATATGCGGCAGCCGCGGCCAGAAGGTTGTCGATGGTCTTGAGGGTACCGTCTTCTCCCACATAGCCCTGGAGCTCCTGATTCAGGTTACCGTTCTCCCCCTGAAGTCTGGCGATCTGAGCCTCCAGTTCCTGAATGGTGATCGTTTTGGCATCCGATTGATTGCCGATCTCCGTGATGGTCTTCTGCATATCATTTCTGGCGTCGCTGACCTTAGCCGGAACCACAAGAAAATAGCATGCGGCCAAGCCGATGACCAGACCGATCCCCACGTTTAAAAGCGTGGCTGCTCCGCCGTTTTTGGGCTCCTTCACATTCAGCGGCTGAATAATGATCTCATTATCGTTCTGATAGCGCACCGACTCGTGCTTTTTGCGCCGAGATGGCTGTTTTTCATTCTCCTCGGGCTGCAGCATCTCCTCCACTTCCCTCAAATACCGGAGTGTGCGGGTATTATTTCTGTCGATGGCAATACACTTTTTCAGCTCTCTCTGGGCTTTGTCCCACTGCTCGCTGTCCATGTAGAGCAGCGCCAGAAGCTGATGCGCACGGATAAATTTGGGATTCAGCGATAATACCTTCTTGAGCTGGATCACCGCCAGATCTCTGCTGTCCTGCACACAATAGGCATAGGCCTGATTGTATTTTTTGATCGTCTGATTGATGGAATCGAGACGGGTGGCATTGGACTGCAGCATGTCGATATAATCGTCGGCTATATTGCGCTCGGGGCGCAGATTCTTGCTGATGACCCACTCGCTCATGGCCGCCACCACTTCGCCGGTCTCAAAATACACAAGACCCAGAAGGTTTCTTGCTTCTATATTATTTTTGTTAAACTTCAAGCTCTGACGCAGGCTGGTGATGGCTCCCGTCAGATCTCTGACTCCCGCCTTTTCCAGTCCGTCGTTATAAAACCGATTGGACACATGCATGATTTTCTTGTAGAGATAGACATCCGCTCCGCAGGCAGTACAAAAATCATGTTGTTCCGACAGCTGTGCGCCGCAATGATAACAAAACATGGTTTTCTCCTCCGCTATTCGCCCGTCTTCTCCTCAGATTCCTGTATCATCTTCACCAATAAATCGGCCATATCGGTCAAATCCTGATTATAAATCGCTTCCTCCGCATCCTCCACCTCAAGACTGGGATGGAATTTCTTCAGTTCTTCCTCAAAATTGATCATTTTCCAAAAACTCCTTTATCTCACCGACCAAATACAGGCTGCCTGTGATGTAAACGCGTTTTCTTCCCTGCTCTGCCAAAACGCACCTCAGGGCGGTGCGCACATCCTCATAAAAGACGGTCTCTGCGTTTCCACGCTCCCGGCTTTCCCAAAGAGCCCGCAGACTGTCCAGAGCCGCCGCCCTCCCCGTCTCCATATGCGCCACAAAAATCCGGTCAAAAAGAGCCGAATCAAGCACCTGCCTTATCATGGATCTGTAATCCTTATCCTGCACAACACTGAACAAAAGCATTCGTCCGCGGCCCTCTGCCGCACAGCCGTCCTCTCTCACCGTATCCAGAAACGCCCGGATACCGTCCTCATTGTGAGCGCCGTCCACGAATACCTCCGGTAAAATCTCCTCCATACGTCCCGGCCAGAAACACTTCGCCAGACCGTTTTGTATATGGCTCGCCGTAATCTGCTCCCCCCGGAACAACACTTCCATGGCCCGCACGGCCAACGCCGCATTTTCCATCTGGTAACGGGCCGATGTATGCAAAGTAATACCAATATAATCATAATACCGAGTATACAAGGAAAAATCAATGGTTTTATTTGCTTTTTTCAGGAAAGAATAGTCCTTTTTCGACACAGGGTATACCTGAATCTGCAAATCCTGCGCCCTTTCTACAAATACTGAGGAAGCCTCCTCCACATCGCTAAGATACACAAGGGGCACACCGCGTCTCATGATCCCGGCCTTTTCCCCGGCAATCTCCGCCACCGTCTCCCCCAGATACTCCATATGATCCCTGCCGATGCGGGTGATGACCGTCAGCGCCTTGTCCGAAACGGCATTGGTTGCGTCCAGCCGCCCGCCAAGCCCAGTCTCCAGAATACAGTAATCCGGATCGCACTGTGCAAAATACAACATGGCCATTAAAAATAAATACTCAAAAAAGGTGGGATGATACCCTTTTCCCTGCTCCAGTTCCTCCCAGTTTAAGCTGTCATAGACCTGCAGAAAGCATTGCAGGAACTCCTCTCTGGAGATCAGACTGCCACCCGCCGCAAAGCGCTCCCTGATATCCACCAGATGGGGCGAGGTAAAGACCGCCGTGCGAAATCCCGCTTCCTCCAGCATGGAACGCAAATAGGCACAGACGGAGCCTTTTCCGTTTGTGCCGGCCACATGGATGATCTGCCTGATGCGCCTGTCGGGCGAACCCAGGCGCACAAGCTGCGCCCGGGTATCCTCCAGGGTGTTTTTCGATGTAAAGCGAGGCATGCTGTAGAGATATTCTACAGCCGCCTCAAAGGTATCAATAATTTTTCTCATGAATTAAGCTTCCTTAAGCTGCGCCAGCCGCTCCGCCACCTGCTCCATCATGCGGGTATATTTCTCCCGCTTCTCCTTCTCTTCCGCAATCTTTGCCTCAGGCGCCTTGGAGATAAATTTCTCATTGGAGAGCATGCCGTTCACCCGGGCAAGTTCGCCCTCCAGCCTCTTTTTCTCCTTCTCCAGACGGGCGATCTCCTGCGCGATATCCACCAACTCCGCGAAAGGAATATAGAGCGTGGCCCCGGGAATTACCACGGACACTGCATCTTTGGTGATCTGCGCTCCATCCCGCTCCATGGTCTGCGCATCCACCATAGTCACATCGCTTGCACCCGCCAGAGAGGCGAAGAACAGCCGTCCTTCGGTGAAGGTGGCAAGCACCTGCTCATCCTCGCTGAACACATACACGCCGGCCTTTCGGGAGGGCGCCACGTTCATCTCACTGCGGATATTGCGGATGCCCCGAACCGCCTCCTTGATGGTCTCGATATCCCGCTCTTCCTTTGCAAAGCTTCTCTCCTCGCTATAGCAGGGCCAGGAGCTCTTCATGATGGTCTCCTCCTCGCTCTGCAAAGTACAGAATATCTCCTCCGTAATAAAGGGCATATAGGGATGCAGGAGCTTCAAGGCGTCCAGAAGCACGGTCTTTAGAGTCCAGAGCGCCGCGTTCTGGCTGGCCTCGTCATCGGTTCCGTAAAGTCTGGGCTTTACCATCTCGATATACCAGTCGCAGAACTCGTCCCAGATAAAATCATAAACCTTCTGCACGGCGATACCAAGCTCATAGCTCTCCATATTATCGGTGACTTCCTGAATCAGCGTATTTAATCTGGAGAGAATCCACTTGTCCACAGGCTGCAGATCTCCCGCCGCTGGCAGAACGATGCCGGTCTTCTCCTGCACCTGATCCATGTTCATCATGATAAAACGGGATGCATTCCACACCTTATTGGCAAAGTTTCTGGAATTTTCCACCCTCTCGTAATAGAAACGCATATCGTTTCCGGGAGCATTTCCGGTGATCAGGGTCAGTCTCAGCGCATCCGCGCCATACTGATCGATGATCTCCAGCGGATCGATGCCATTGCCCAGAGATTTGGACATCTTGCGCCCCTGGCTGTCCCTCACAAGACCGTGAAACAGCACCGTGTGGAAGGGCTTCTCACCCATATGCTCAAATCCCGAGAAGATCATGCGGATGACCCAGAAGAAAATGATATCATAGCCTGTCACCAGCACATCCGTGGGATAAAAATATTTCAGATCCTCTGTCTGTTCCGGCCAGCCCAGGGTCTCAAAGGGCCACAGAGCGGAGGAAAACCAGGTGTCCAGCGTGTCGGGATCCTGTGTGAAATGGCGTCCGCCGCACTTGGGACAGACCTCAGGCTGTTGTCCGGCAACCACAGTCTCTCCGCAGTCGTCGCAATAATAGGCAGGAATCCGGTGTCCCCACCAGAGCTGACGGCTGATACACCAGTCGCGGATATTGTCGGTCCAGTTGTAATAAGTCTTCTCCATGCGCTGGGGGATCAGTCTGACATCGCCCTTTTTCACAGCCTCCACAGCGGGCTTGATCAGTTCCTCCATGCGCACGAACCACTGCTCCTTCACCAGCGGCTCAATGGTCGTCTTACAGCGGTCATGGGTACCTACATTATGCGTATAATCCTCGATTTTAACCAGGAGACCCTGGGACTCCAGTTCCTCCACGATGGCTTTTCTGGCCTCGTACCGATCCATACCTGCGAAGCGGCCGCCGTTTTCATTGACGGTGGCATCATCGTTCATCACATTGATGATGGGCAGACTGTGACGTTTCCCCACTTCAAAATCGTTGGGATCGTGGGCTGGCGTGATCTTCACCACGCCCGTTCCGAATTCTCTGTCCACATAGGCGTCCGCCACAATGGGAATCTCCCTGTTCATGATGGGCAGCAATACCTTCCTGCCGATGAGCTTCTGATAGCGCTCGTCCTCGGGATGAACCGCCACTGCGGTATCTCCCAGCATGGTCTCCGGTCTGGTGGTGGCAAAAGTCAGAAACTCGGTGTCGCTCACGGAACCATCCTCATTGAGCAACGGATATTTGATATGCCAGAGATGCCCTGCCTGCTCCTGATACTCAACCTCGGCGTCGGAAATGGAAGTATTGCACACGGGACACCAGTTGATGATGCGGGCGCCCTTATAGATATAGCCCTTCTCATGCATCTTGACAAAGACTTCTGTCACAGCCTTATTGCAGCCCTCGTCCATGGTAAAACGCTCTCTGTCCCAATCGCAGGAGGAGCCCAGCTTTTTTAACTGATTGATGATCCGGCCGCCATACTCCCGTCTCCAGTCCCAGGCCCGCTCCAGGAATTTCTCACGTCCCAGCTCGTGCTTGTCGATACCTTCCTCTTTTAATTTTTCGATGATCTTCACCTCGGTAGCAATGCTGGCATGGTCTGTGCCGGGCTGCCAGAGGGCATTATAACCCTGCATACGCTTAAAACGGATGAGAATATCCTGCATGGTATTGTCCAGCGCATGTCCCATATGAAGCTGCCCCGTGATATTTGGAGGCGGAATCACGATGGTGAAAGGCTTTCTGGAATGGTCTACCTCCGCGTGAAAATACTTTTTGTCCACCCACTTTTGATACAATCTCTCCTCTATGCCCCGGGGGTCATAGGTTTTTGCAAGTTCTCTGCTCATTTGCCTGCTCCTCTCCTTTATATAGCTTATAACATATATAGCTATAACATAAATGGCATTGAAAAAGCCCTCTGCAGATTTCTCTGCAAAGGGCGTCATCAACGCGGTACCACCTTTGTTCACAGACCTCTGAAAAACATGCCGCATATGCATATTATCTATGCTATATTGCCATATCGGCTATGGCGCTGAATCCGCACCGCATGTTCTCCGTGCCTGCCTCTGTGCTGCTTCCCATTTAAGAGCTGCTATTTAACGACGTCCCTTTAGCAACGTCAAACAAACTATAAATCGAAAGCGCTGTCCTGTAACGGGGACAACCCGGGGACACCTACCGGAATTCTGCTGAACTCTTTGGGTGTTCCGGCTCGGAAGCTACCTTCCACATCCTTTCCCTCAGGCAGCCTTCCAGCACAGATTCGCAATCTGCAGCCGCCCTCTCTGGCAAGGGGTAATGTGTACTCCTCTTCGTCATGGCCTTTTGATATCAATAAAGATAATATAGGCGATTGGGACGTATTTGTCAAGGATATAATTTGTAATTGGACACTACAAGCTACAGCCCAATGCAAATTCCTCAAACAATGCCACAAGCTTCTCATCCAGCTTCTTCCTCCTGTTCGGCTGATGCACCTGCATACCGCACTCCAGCAGCAGATCTTCCGCAGTCTGCAAAAAACAGGATATCTTATGACAGTCCTTATTACGCATCTCAGCGCGGAATTTGAATATGCCGTAATCCGCTTCCTTCATTTCAAAAATATCAGCCTTACCGTAAATATCTTCCCATGAGGCAAGCACATCCGCCGATGCAAGACTGCAGTCCAGCTCCGCTGCCATCCCCACAAAAAACTCCGCCAATGATTCCGAACCCTCCTGTGTATGATATTCATAGCATTGGTAGATTTCAGCCACATTGCAGTCTTCGCAGTCCTCAAAGTGCCTGTCCTTGGGAACAGTTACTGTCAGATTCGTACCGTCCATCAACTCTACGGTTTTTCTGCGCCAAGCCTTTGACTCTTTGTGATCCTGATAATATGCTTCGGATGCCTCCAACACGTCAATTACGGTTCTTCCGATTTCCTCCACATCTGCATCTGCTGGCAAGTAAACATCTTTAATACATTCCGTATATAATCCTTGTCTTTCTTCGGATCTTTTCAAGGAATAAATATTGTACTGCCCATCCTCCAAAACTTTCACTTGAACATAATGATTATGTTTCCAAAAAGAGACCCAGCTTTTATACTTTGTATTTTTTCTCCATGCTGGAGTCATATCACGTTCCTTGGAATTTTCATGAGAAATAGAGCTATTTTTGATAAGAGCAAGGGCATTCAGAACTGCCCTGCCCACCTCAAGACATCCCTCCGTATCCGCCATACTCACAAACCAATTTGCATCCTTGCAACCTATGACCGGAATCACTAATATGCGACCTTCACCTTTATGAACATTGATGATCATCAAAAATCTTCCTCCTCACTTTGTTACCAGATACCATACTTCTATACCCTTCTCTGCCCATGTGGCCTGAAACTCATTTAAGACTTTCAGCGTATCTTCCGTTATTATAACATCTGGCAGCACTATTTCAAGGGCTTTCTTGTCATAATCACTTGCTTCCAAAACAGTATCGCCCCACTTAAATACACCTTTTGAATTAAATCTCTTTTCTATCCCCTGCAACGCCTCCGCATACTTGTCCAGCCTTTTTTTCAGCGTATTAGAATTCTGGTAACTTTGAGCAGCAATATCCAGACTTTTTGTACTGATCAGCGTTCTGTTGCTCAAAGCGTCCGCCACAGGGAAATTCTTTCCCAAGTCTGTTCTCTTGAATAGCTCGGTAACAAAGTCTTCAATCTCGAATCCCCTCTTTGAAAAACCTTTCTCCCATACCTCCGAACTGATGTTTAAGACTCCCTTTAAATCCAGGCTGTTACTTGTCTTTATCAGGTAGTGCGACAGTCCCGCGTTCTCAATCGCTTCCGTGATCAGCTTCATCTGTTTGCGAGTAAGCTTGATATTATCCAGCTTTGACAACTGCTTCGCCCCGTCTACAAACTCGTCGCTTTTACTCAGAGCTTTTATGACATCCGGAAAATTTTTATTCAAAAACTCCATCAATCCCGCTATCTTAGGGATATCATCCAGATTTTTAACTGCAAACTTTCCGATCTTTCCTGCCGTTTTTGCTGCGTCGCCCGCAACCGGTATCAGTCCTATGGCGCTCAGCCCTGCAAAGGCATAGTCCCCGTTTGCGAGGTTCCCCACCACGTCCCTTATGTCTACATACGGGATAAAACTGCTGGTTATCTGCCCCATAATGGTAGGAAGGCTGTCCGTATCCTTAATAAAATCCCCTGCCACAAAACCGCAGATAAATTCCCAGGTATAGTCACGCCAGTCCTTATTATACAGGTAAGGATCTGTTCCCTCCAGATACTCCTGCAGATCGAAACGTCCGTCGCCGTCAATATCTGCTGCCAGCGGGTCATACCCATGCATATACTCAAAGCCGTCCGTCAGTCCGTCATTGTCTGTATCCGGATTCTTCGGGTCGGTCCCGATGATCAGTTCCTCCTCATCAGGAAGTCCGTCGCCGTCCGTATCTGCCTCCAAAGGATTGGACAACAGCTTACCGGTCACGACAACCCGTGTTTTATCGCTGTTGTATTGATAATTTAATTCTACAACTTCCTCCCCGTCAGGAAGCCCGTCTCCGTCACTGTCAGGATTATTCTTGTCCAGCACAATGGTCATTCCGTTGAACATGACCATGTTTTCTTCATAATAATCCGGAAGTCCGTCACCGTCGCTGTCTGTTTCAATATCAATCTTCTTGTTGATGTCTTTATAGATATCTTCCAACTGCCCGGCATTTGACGCCAGATAAAATGAGCCTGACGTCTCCTCAGCTAAAGGCTTTAAATAGATTGTATAATAGAGAGTATTTCTGGAACCTAAGCCAACCGTATATAACCTGACATTTCTCTCATTGGCATCTGCAATTACCGATGAATGCCTGTTCGTATCAGAAGTAACGCCATCACTCAATACAACCATCATCTTCATTATGTTGTCGTCAGTTGACGTAAATAAAGAAAATGCTCTATTGATGGCAGTATACATGCTGGTACCGCCGCCCGAGTGGAAGTAATCAGTCGTAAGGTATGATTTAACCAAATCCCTGTCATCAGTTACTGATGATGTCAATGGAGACGCTGAGGCCGTAAATTTGACCACGCCAACCTTACTGTTATCCGGCAGTTTATCGACGAGATCTCTTGCTACTGTCAGCCTCAGATTCTGATAATCGTTAGACCCCATGCTTCCCGAATCATCAATGACCAGCACAACCTCCACTCCGGTATATCCCGTGGAGCTCCACACATCCTGCCACTCAAAAGCGCTATCAAACACTTTTCTGTTCAACAGGATATACTTTGAAAAATGAGTTACCTCCGCAGACGCCACATTGCCCTCCACACGGGTGTCCAAAGCTTCCAGCAGTTGCATCTGTTCGTTAAAATAATAGATGACTGGGTCAAATGCGGAGTCAGCAAGCAGGGCCTGATCAAACTCAAACCTGATTGTAGCCTGGTCAAAACTTCCATCTACCGAAAAATCATAGGCTCCGCCAATGTAACCGGGCATATCTGTCGGGAAAAAGAAATCATTTTCATATCTTTCAACTGCCAGCGATTCTGCCTGTTCGCCGGACAGCGCCATTTCTACAGATACTTTGACAGTGTCCGTGTCTTCCGCTTTCACTGTAAGCTCAAAAATTTCGTCATAGACCAGCGGATCTGTCCCGAGTTCCATTTCTTTTGAGTCAGATACGCCGTCAGAATCCGTATCTGCTGATAAGGGATCGGTTCCGTATAACCGGACTTCATCCCTGTCGCTTAAACCGTCGCCGTCTGTGTCCAGCTTAAAGATACTGGTACCGATCTGAATCTCTGACAGATTGGACAGGCCGTCCCCGTCCAGATCCTCGTCACCGTCTGCTATGCCATTGCCATCCGTATCTGCATTCAGAGGATCTAACACCAGGGAATACAGCTCAATAATATCAGACAGGCCGTCCCCGTCGGTATCCGCTTTGTTTTTGTCCGTTCCAAAATAATCCTCTATGTAATCCGGCGCACCGTCACTGTCGGTGTCCAGCTTTAACTCTGTCTCCGGCTTCTCGCCCGTGCTATGTCCATCATAAGAATACAACTTATAATCATACGGCTCATCCCCTGTCTCGCCGCCGCTTCCTTTGATGCCAAAAGAAACGCTTCCTCCGGGAATGATTGTACTGTTATAGGTCGCATTCCTCACAATATAACGGTTTCCTTCATGCTCTTCTATAACGCCGTTCCAGATCTCCGTGATCTCCCTGTCAAGATCAAACTCTAAAACCCAATCCTCCAATGCAGCATCCGTATGGTTTGTGATAACCACAGCGCCCGTAAATCCGCTTCCCCAATCACTCTGGGAGTGATATTCTACGGTATAATCTTCCTCTTTCACCTCCGCGATCGTCCCGATCAGTTCATAGTTTTCAGGAAAGCCCCGGAATGCGTGATCGCCGGATATGCCAAACTCAATGCTCCCGCCGACAGCGATATCCTGATTCCAGCCAACATTCCCGACCACATACTTTTTTCCGTCATTTTCACATATTTTTGCATTCCAGATATTTGTAATGGCATTATCAAATGCAAACCTGAGCTTCCAATTCTGGATTACGCTATTGCCCGTATTTTCCAACTGAATGTTGGCATTATATCCCGTCCCCCAAAAGGATGTCAGGGTAAATATAACCCTGTAATTGTCCCCTTCAAACACCTTTTGGGTTGTTACCTGATCCCAGCCTCCGTTTTCTGTTTCAACAGCAGATTCGTCCGCATCATTTCCCGCTGTGGTTCCGTCTGCTGCCGCAGCATTCCCGGTCTGCACATCTGTGTCTGTTGCAGTCTCATTTGTGCCCAGGTACACGCTGCCGGTTTCTGCCTTTTCCTGGGCGTAAACCACAGGCACATCCACCGCACCGATTCCCAATGCTGTAACAAGCAAAAATGCCAGTGCTCTTTTCCACATCTTATTCATGATCCTGTTCATGTTTCTTTCTCCAATATTTGTTATCACTTTGTGCGCAAAAACATTTCTCATCATAACAATACTGTCGTTTTCTGTCAATATTTTTTTATTCTAATAAATTATTCTGTACTATTTTATATTTTACGGCACGGTGAAGTATATCTGTCTGACCGCGGCCATTGCAACTGGCATGGTAAAAAAGTTCTATTCTGGCCCTTTTTATCGAGCCACTTTTTCTATACACTGCATGTTAAGGAAAAAAATGTATATGAATATGTATAACATTTAAAGAGGAGAAAGGAAGATTCATTATGAAAAAGACATCTGAAAAAGATTCCGGTCAGACCACCGGAAGAAAAAAAAGCTATGTACTGCTGATCGCAGGGCTTGCGCTGCTCATCATCTCCATCGCCTGTACGATCTTTACCTACAGCGGTTATCAGGCAGGCACGGAACAACCCTACGCCTACAGCCTGACTCTGTTGTTTGTGTCGGTCATGCTGACGCTGCGCGGCCTCTACAGCGCCTTTATCGGCATGGAACCGTCCCAGAAGGCGGATGTCAAGCGCCTCGCCCAGGCCGGATTGTTGGCGGCGCTCTGCTATATCGGCTTCTCAGTCTTTAAGATCGATCTCACCGTAGGCACGGAGAAAACCGCATTTCATTTCGGCAATGTGTTCTGTGTCATGGCAGCCCTGCTTCTGGGCGGTTACTGGGGAGGACTGGCAGGCGCCATCGGTATGACCGTGGGCGATCTGACCACTACTTATGTCACCAGCGCTCCCAAGACCTTTCTGCTGAAGCTGTGTATCGGTCTCATCGTAGGACTGGTTGCGCACAAAGTGTTTAAACTCAGCCGTGCGCACTCCGCCAAATATGTCACCGGCGTGACCATCCTTGCCAGCGCCTGCGGCATGGGGTTCAACATTGTGGCAGACCCTCTGGTAGGATATTTTTATAAGACCTATCTGCTGGGCGTACCTCAGGAAATAACCAAGGTACTGGCCAAGATGAGCGCCATCACCACCTTTGTAAACGCCATTGTGGCGGTGGTGGCCGCATCCGCCTTTTATCTGGCGCTGCGCCCGGCCCTGAAAAAATCCGGTCTGTTCGTACAACTGGATGAAGACAAACCTACCATGTAAAAAGAATACAGGCGCAGGAAACGCCGGCGGCGAGACAAAAGTCCCACTGCCGGCGTTTCTGTGCCTGTATCTTATTCGCATCTTATTCTATTCTCTGAAGGATATGGTAATATTACCCATGGCGCACTCCGCACTGATATCCCTGGCGGCATTGTTGTCAATATCCTTTTCCGTAGCCAGGCCGCTATAGGTCTTTCCGTCTATTTCCACATTGCCCATGGCAACATCCACCTCATAGTTAAAGCTGTCTTCCGCTCCATCGAGCTTAAGGTCTATATTTCCCATAGCACAGGTCACGTCCGCTTTCTCACGAATGTCACCGGCAGCCTCGAGAGAACCTGCTCCCACTTCCGCCGTCAGCTTACCGACAGCCAGCTCCTTCAGGATGATCTCTCCCGCTCCCAATTCTATCTCCATCTCAGACGCACACACTGCACTCTTCCAGTTGATCTGGCCGGCTCCCAGAGCCAACTCCACCTCCTCGAAAGTAAAGTTCTCAGGCACATAAAGCTTGATCCGGCACTTGATTCCATCCCGAAAGGTAGTCTTTCGTATGCTTCTTATATGAAAGGTACCATCTTTCACATAACCCTGATAACTCCCTGCATTCTGTACTTTTATGTGAAAATCGCCGTCCTCGGAATCCTGTACCTCAAGCCCGCAGGCGCCCACTTCAATCTCCAGATCCTGTATTTCGGAAGCTGTAAAAGTCTGCTCTATATCACCTTCATAGATTGGGTTCTCACTGTCAAAATTCACATGCTCCTCCATTTCAAAACGCTGTCCGCTGTCCAAATGCTCCAGTCCGGCCATGACCTGATTTTCAATAGATTCCGGAATATTATCGTCCCAGTATACAGATTTTTTAAAATCCGCCCATGTGATGGGCCCCTGAATCGAACCTGCCACCAGAGCCATTCCCAGTCCCACCACGATCAGAATCAGCGCCAGGATTCCACAGGTCTTCATAAATGCTTTCATGCTGTTGCCTCCTTTTTAATTTTTCGTGTCAGATAAGCACAGAGCTGTCCGCAGCCTCTGAAAATAGCCGGTGTGGCGATAGCCGCCATGGCCACTGTGAGCATCAGGAACAAAATGCCCAGACCGCCGCAGAACAGGCCGCCTCCGATCAAAGCTATACTGGCAATTGGCGTTTCCAGCATACACATAACGCCCGCAACCAGCAGAGCCACCAAAACCACAAACAGAACTATCGCCGTAACTCCAAACCCCAGAATCAAAGCAAACCATCCGACGATCAGACCAAAAACCGTACCGATCACGGCGGATGCCAGACTTATGGCGACAGGAAACAGAAGAATCCCGCCTATTATGCAAAGCACCATAAGCCAAGTGGGCATGTCATCCGATTCCGGTTTCCGTGTACCGGACCAGCTTTCATTCTCTCCTCCGTCCTGTCCTTTCTCCCCATCCTGATATTTTACAATGGGATGTCTGACGCTGCCGCCTTTCAGATCTTCTTCCCGATATCCGTTTTCGCTGATATCCCGTTTGATATTTTCCGCCACCCTGAAAGGATTTACCAGCGCCTCCAGCACGGCTTTCTCGTTCTCAGGGCCCGCATCGTCAAAATAATCGTTATAGTATTGCAGAGCTGCCTCCCGCTCCGCCTGGGGGATGTTTTGCAGCAGACTTTCAAGCTGCCTCATAAATTCCGCTCTATTCATATTCTCCTGTTCCTTTCCCGTTTAATTTCTCATCAAATTTTTCTTCAAATTTTCCGTCAAATCTTCCTTCAAAGAGCCCTGTCACTTTCTCCGAATACTGCCGCCATTCGCTTTCATACAATTGAAGCTGTGCCCATCCCCGGCTGGTTACCTTGTAATATCGCCTGTTTCGACCCGCACATTCCATGTCATACACTTCCAGACATTCTTCCTTCAACAGTCTGCGCAGCACCGGATACAGAGTGGATTCAGACAGGTCGATGACACGCCGGACATCCTGCGTGATCTTGTATCCATAGGTTCCCTCAGGTTCCTTGGACACCACGGCCAGCACAATTGCATCCAAAAGGGCCGCACCCGTATTAAATACCATCACTTCACCCCTTTTTATATCCTATAATATTATACAGCATATAATATTGTATCTATCTATAATATATGATGTGAAGTATGTTTTGTCAAGCTGCTTTGATAAAATTTTTGATCGTGGTTCTTTGAGACACAATTCTCTGATAACAGTTTTTGCGAAAGGAACCGGCGGGACAAGCTCTCAGATCCACCCGTCCCGCCGTATGAAGCATTTTTATGCGTTTTGTATAAGTTTTCTCAGCGTTCCATTTTCCAGAAGAAGGCGCTGTAGGCAGGAAGAGTGCTTCCGCCGCCAAAATCGTGAAGCTCTCCGGTGATCAAGTCTTCCGCCTGTCCGCAGCCCGCGTCAAAATGGGCCACATAATCCTGATCGTCGGCATTGATGGCCACCAGAACCCTCTCGGTATCTGTCTTTCTCTCAAAGATGCACTGTTTGTTGGTGAGCACTACCGAACGGAAAGCGCCATAATTGAGCGCTTCGGAATGCAGCTTAGCCTGAACCAGCTTACTGATAAACCCGCACAGCTCATTCCACACAGGAGCCTCCAGACAGGGACGAAGCGCCGGATCTCCCTGATGCTTCTCAGCCTTCTCTCCCCATTCGCTTCCATAATAAATGCAGGGAATGCCCGGCATACCGAACATCAGCGCATAGATTAACGGCAGATGCTTCTCATTGGAGAGAATGCTGGCCACACGGGTCACATCATGGTTGTCCACAAAAGACAGCAAATGCTTTCCTCTGTAAAGCGTCCAATTCTCCGGCCCGAACTGACGCAGCAGGGAATGCACGATCTCAAACAAATTCATGCTGTTAAAGCTGCTGTAAAGCCCTTTATAACACTCATAATTGGTAGCCGAATCCAGCATCGCGTCATTCATCAGACGATTGTAATCTCCGTGCAGCATCTCGCCCAGCAGATAAAAGTCCTCTTTCAGCCCCTTTGTATAATCATGAAGCTTTCTCACAAATCCCTCATCCAGACTGTAGGCCACATCCAGCCGAAGCCCGTCGATGTCAAACTCGTCCACCCAGTATTTTACACTCTCCAGAAGATAATCCGCCACCTCCGGATTCTGCAGATTAAGCTTTACCAGATCGTAATTGCCCTCCCAGCCCTCATACCACAGGCCGTCATTGTAATTGGAATTGCCTCCGAAATCTATGCGGTAAAACCACCCCGTATAACGGGAATTTTCACGGTTCTGCACCACGTCCTGAAAGGGCCCGAAACCTCTGCCCACATGATTGAACACTCCGTCCAGCACCACGCGGATCCCCGCCTGGTGCAGAGCCCCGCACACTTCCTTAAAATCCTCGTTTGTCCCCAGACGTGTGTCCAGCCTGCGATAATCCCTGGTGTTATAACCATGGGTATCCGACTCGAAAACCGGTGAAAAATAGATCGCATTGACGCCCAGTTTCTGCATATGGGGAATCCAATCCTTCACCTTCAGAATCCGGTGTTCCAGCACGCCGTCATTCTCAAAAGGCGCCCCACAGAACCCCAAAGGATAAATTTGATAGAACACACTTTCATAAGCCCACATTTCATTTTCCTCCCATCCTGCAAAATACTTGCAAAATAATGCTGACGTCATCAGTCAGGCATCCCTGTCGCTTTTCTCCGTAGATTTTGCAGGAAATCCACAGAATCCACAGAGTTATCCACAACCTAACACCCATGTCATTTTAACACACTTTTGGTGTCATTTCCATAATTTTGATGTCATTTCCTTCAAATTCAGAGCCACGAATCCCAGAAGCGTTCCACCCGTTTCGCAATACTCTCCACATTTACTCTCTCGAAATACTCCCACTCACGGGGAAACAACCGGCGGTTCGACATCTGCAGGAAGCGCTCGTCCAAAAGAGCGATAATTCCCACATCCTCAGCCGTCCGTATCACGCGTCCGGCCGCCTGCAGAACCTTACTCATCCCGGGATACCGGTAGGCATAATCAAAACCGTTCTCCCCCCGGCCGTCAAAATAATGCTTCAGTATCTCCCGCTCACAGCATACCTGCGGAATTCCCGTTCCCACAATCACCGCCCCGATCAGACTGTCCTTCTTCAGATCGATCCCCTCGCCAAAGATTCCCCCCAGAACACAGAAGCCGATCAGCGTGTGCTCTTCTTCCTCAATGTCCATATGGATGAGCTGCTGCAAATCGATATCCCCGTTTCCACGAAAACGGTTCAAGAACGCCTCCCTGTCCTCCTCGCTCATAGCCTCCTTCTGCAACATACATTCTTTCTCTTCACTGGCAAAACGCTGCTCGTAGATGTCATAAAGTCTCTTTAAAAAGCTGTAGGAGGGGCAAAATACCATATAATTGCCATGCCTGTTTCTCACGATCTCGTCGATATAGCGCGCCATCCGGTCAAATTCCTCATCTGAACGCCTTGAATACTTGCTGGTCACATCATCGGCAATAAATAACGCCCGCTTCTCATTATTAAATACGGATTTTGCATAGACCTCATAATCCTCCGCATCCCCGCCCAGCAATTCCTTATAATACTGAATGGGCAGAAATGTGGCGGAGAACAGAATACTGCTGCGCCCGCGCTCCATGCACTCCTTCAGATTCTCTCTGGGATTGACACAGAAGAGCCGGAGCAGGAAACTGCCGTCCTCCTGCATTTGCGTATATTTCACATAATGTTCGTCCACACGTTCATAGATATCCAGAAAGTGCGCCACCTCAAAATAAAAATCCAGAATACTCTCCCTGACAGGGAGCTTCACATCCTCCTGCTCCTCCAGATAATCCGACATAGCGCTGTGAAGACGCATCAGCGCATTTACAAAATCGTCTATCTCCTCCACCAGCCGGTATC
>CANCYO010000046.1 GCA_947382415.1 uncultured Lachnospiraceae bacterium
GCTTAAGTAAAGGATTTTTGCGATATGATGTTAAAAAGAAGTGTCAAAGACCCGTTTGACAGATATGCTGACAGATATAAAGGAACGATTCCGAACAGGAAAATTTAATTGACTTTCCTGCATTCTATGGTAATATGGTACTGTACAAAGCGAAATAATATGGACAGGAACAGAGCGAAGGCGCTCCCGGCTGCGGGAGGCTTCGCTCTTTTTTTGCAGGCATCACGATCGGGAGGAGTTTATTATGGTAAAATATGTATTTGTGACTGGCGGTGTGGTTTCAGGTCTCGGCAAGGGCATTACGGCGGCGTCTCTGGGCAGGCTGTTGAAAGCCAGAGGCTATAAGGTCACCATGCAGAAATTCGATCCCTATATCAACATCGATCCCGGCACCATGAATCCCATCCAGCACGGCGAAGTGTTCGTCACAGATGACGGCGCAGAGACGGATCTGGATTTAGGCCATTACGAACGCTTCATCGACGAGAGTCTGGACAAAAACTCCAATGTCACCACCGGGAAGGTGTACTGGTCTGTGCTCCAGAAGGAACGCCGGGGCGACTACGGCGGAGGCACCGTTCAGGTCATTCCCCATATCACCGATGAGATCAAGAGCCGGTTTTACCGTAATTATACCGATACCGACATGCGCATCGCCATCATCGAGGTGGGAGGCACGGTGGGCGACATCGAGAGTCAGCCCTTCCTGGAGTCCATCCGCCAGTTTCAGCATGAGGTGGGACACGAAAACGCCATCCTTGTACATGTGACCCTGATTCCCTATCTCCATGCCTCGGAGGAATTAAAGACAAAGCCCACTCAGGCCAGCGTCAAGGATCTGCAGGGCATGGGACTGCAGCCCGACATCATCGTATGCCGCAGCGAACATCCATTGGATTCCTCCATCAAGGACAAAATTTCTCTGTTTTGTAATGTTCCCAGCCGGCATGTACTGCAGAATCTGGACGTGGAATATCTCTATGAGGCCCCCCTGGCCATGGAAAAAGAACAGTTGGCACAGGCGGCCTGCGAATGTCTCCGGTTGGAGTGCCCTGCGCCCGATCTGTCGGATTGGGAAAAGATGGTAAACGACCTGAAGCATCCCACCGACGAGGTGAAAATAGCACTGGTGGGAAAATATGTGGCGCTCCATGACGCCTATATCAGCGTGGTGGAGGCCTTAAAGCACGGGGGAATCACTCACCGCGCCACCGTCAATATCAAATGGATCAATTCCGAGATCCTGACTGCCGAAAATGCGTCGGAGCTTCTGGGAGACTGCGACGGCATTCTGGTGCCCGGCGGCTTCGGCTCCCGGGGTATCGACGGCATGATCTGCGCCATTCATTACGCCCGGATTCACGAGATTCCCTTTCTGGGACTATGTCTTGGTATGCAGCTCACTATCGTAGAATATGCCAGACATGTGCTTGGTTATAAAGACGCCCACAGCATCGAACTGAATCCCGCAACCACTCATCCCGTCATCGCCCTGCTGCCGGATCAAAACGGTGTGGAGGACATCGGCGGCACTCTGCGGCTCGGTTCCTGCCCCTGTCTGCTGGACAAAAACTCCAGAGCTTATGAACTCTACGGCGAAGAACTTATCCACGAGAGGCACCGCCACCGCTATGAGGTCAACAATGATTTCCGGGCCGCCCTCACGGAAAACGGACTTTGTCTCTCCGGCACCTCTCCCGACGGACGCATCGTGGAAATGTGCGAGCTGAGCGGACACCCCTTTTACATAGCCACTCAGGCTCACCCTGAGCTCAAATCCCGCCCCAACAGGCCACATCCGCTGTTCAGGGGCTTTGTGGACGCCGCCCTGAAACATAAGCAGGCCTGATATCCGGCATAAGCCTGATACCCGACACAGACCTGATACCTGCCAGGCCTCACCGATTGGCGCAATTCTTCCTGTGCGCTTTCAGCTTTTTCACAGCCCAGTCATAATGGCTTGCCGTTACGCTGACAAAGTAGGAGCCCAGTGTGCTTCCGCCCACCCAGCCATATATGCCTTTAGAAAATAACTCCTCATTGGAAAAGGTTTCGGCCAGCTTCATAACCTGGGCATGTGACTGTTGGAACATGCTTTTTGCCTCCTCCAGCGAAGTGTTCTGATGCTTTCTCCAAAACTCCATATTTAATTTGCCGTAGGTTTTCCAGTTATAGGGTCTTGGAATAAACGGTTTCTCATCACCGTTTAAATTGGACTCTACCCAGTTAAGCAGAAGCTGATGCCATTCATAGAGGTGAATCAGAATATCCCTGAGATTTTGATCCCTTGTCCAATGAGCCTCTTTCTTTTTCTCATCGCCGGAAAAATCAAAAGGCGTTGTCAGCTCCTGTTGTGTCAACCCGGAAATAAACGTATTGAGGGTTTCGTAATTAGTTGCTGCTGCGGTGCATAAATCTGTTTTTGTCGTCGGTCTGGCCATGTTCTTTGTCCTCTTTCTTTATAGAATTTACGATATAGAATTTACCATATAAATTCACTTCTGTTTATGATTCTATCAAACAAAACATGACATCCTGTGTCATGTTTTGTTTTTTTCATAAATTAATTTCGCCTGTTCTGCCAGAACCTCTTTCAAATACACAGGTGAAATGATATCCACCTGTGCTCCGAATGACAGCAAAAATCCGATGAGCCATGCATCCTGCGGCATATGGGCCGAAGCGATCAGATCGCCGTTTGCCTGTATCTGTATCTGGCTCCTGTCAAATTCATCATAAACGCGGTATGCCATTTCTCCCGGAAAGCGCAGTGTGACCAGATCATATTCCTCTCCGGACGGATCCGGCGGCTGCTCAAAACTGCAATCCGGAAAGCTTTCGTTCAGAATCTCGTAATCTACGATACGGTTTAATTTGAATGTTCGCAATTCCTGTCTGGCAGTACAAAAGGCTTTCAAATACCACGCTTTTGATCGATAAGCCAGTTTTAAGGGCAACACAATCCTTTCACTGCTATTACCCTGAGAACCCGCATACTGAATCCTGACCTTTTTCCTACGGATTACTGCCGATTTGAGTAATTCAAATTTTTCATTGTCAGAACCTTTATTGCCCCATCTGGAAAAGTCCACTTCAAGCCAGTTCTCCGAATTGATCTGAAAGACTGCGGAAAGCTTCTGTAAGGTCCGGCTGCCGCCCATATTCTGCACTGCACTGATACCCTGCAGCGCCGAGAGGATTTCCTGCTTCTCTTCCTCAGAAAACACAGCCTTATCCAGAACAAAATTACTCATCAAATAAATACCGCCATTCCTGCCCGCCTCGGCATAAACAGGAATACCCGCTCCGCTCAGCGCATCAATATCTCTGTAAATCGTTCTGACAGATACTTCAAACTTTTCTGCCAGTTCCGGGGCGGTAGCCTGTCCTCTGTCAAGCAAGTAGTACACAATCTTAAATAATCTGCTTTCCTGCATCGCCTTTCCTCCTTCAATAACAGGATAACACTCTTATCATGACACAGTATGTCAGGTTTTATTATACTTGCCTGCATTCTCAACATCAACTGTTTATGCCCCGCCTCTTCATACACATTGGTTGTTTAACGGCTCTGTAGCTTATAATGAACCGATTCACGGCTTGCATCTTCACTGCCACAGCTTGCAGTAAATCCCAGGATAAGCGTCTGCCCTGCACCGATGACGGCGTTATAGCCCCTGTTTTTAATTACATAATGATTGCCCTCATGAGAGACGATCTCCGCATTCCAGAACTGATTAAAATGATGAGAGCTGTCAAATTCCAGCGTCCAGTCATATATTTCTTCCTGTGAGCTGTTGCTGATCTCAAGCTGTCCGTTAAATGCATCCTTCCAGTCGCTGTTTACCCGATAAGCAATCTGATATTTCTGATGCACAGTCTGCATCGGCTTCTCGATCAGTGTATAATAAGCCGGTTCTGTTATGGTCTCCGTCTCCGCATGAGTATAAAAACCAAATGTCACACTTTCGCCGGGTGCGATATCCCAGTTATATCCTGCATTCTGAATCGTATAGGTACCATTTTCATGAGAGACTATCACGCCATTCCAGATACCTCTCATTTCATAGGGCAGATCAAAAGCAACCACCCAGTTATGTATCACCTCGTCGGTAGTGTTTGTCAGCGTGATCTCCCCGGTAAAGCCTGTGTTCCAATGGGCCACTACCCGGAAGGAAGCGTCGATATTTCCCTTCTGGTCCTCCTTTCCGGTGTCCCCTGTTCCCTCACCCTTGCCGTCATCCGAACCGTCTCCTGTTCCTTCTTCCGGATTTTTACCAGGCGTCTCCGTGCTCTCCCTGAATACCGCTGTAAGCTCTATGTCCTCTGAGACACGGAATCTGTATTCCTCTTCTGTGGAAACCAACTTACCATCCTGATACCAGCCCGCAAGCTCATATCCTTCATATGGAATCGCTGTCACCATTGCGAAAGTTCCGTACTGCCGGATTCCGGAACCGAATACGAATCCCTTTTCTGTATCTTCCGCAGCGGCATCCACATTGTAATACGCATTAAATACGGCTTCCCCGGTCAACTCTTCACTGAGCAAGATCTGATCTGCACCTGAAAATAATGTATACTCCGTATCTGCTGCCATCCCTGTATTGTTTTCAAGCTCTTCTTCGCCATACGCCGGAAGATATGCCATATATTCCTGTCCTTCAACAATCCCGATATCGTTAAACAGAATCAGATGATTTGTCTCTCCTGCATAGGGATCGTATTCCTGAACAGCATAATTCATGACTCCATCGCCTGTTGCAGTCAACTTCACCACATAATCATGATTTACAGGCAAATAGACCAGCTTTTCACCCTCATCATTTAAGGCCGTCACTACACGACCATCCGGTTGTGGCGTATCGTCAATGATAGCCGCAAGCACATTGCCTTCCGCATCATATACGGTTACATCTATGGGACAGTTAATCCTGACAATACGATACTTCCCAGACGAAAAGCTTAATCCGGCATCCGTAGTATAATTCTCATCCATGGACTGCATCCACGCCAGACATAATTCCGGATAATGTGCCTGTCCGATACCCTGAATATTTTTTACAAGCGTTACGGCTAAATTAGGATGATTCAATCCGGCTGCAACTACCAAATCCAACAATGCATTCGCAGCAGCGTCAAATTCTTCCTGAGAATAATTGGTGATTCCCGCCTCATCGAGACATTCTCTCAAATATTCAGCGACTTTTGCATACGCCGCTTTTTCACCGCCCAAAGGCTTTATAAGTTCCCAAAATATATATCCCCAATTTTCACCAAACTTTTTGTTTACGCAATCCAATAACTTTTTCGTTTTTGTCGGGTCTGTTCCAAAGAAAATCCCACAGGCATAACGTATTTCATTCTGATATTTGTCAACATAGTTTGAGCGGGTTTCCATAAATTCTTTTGACAACATTGTAACATATTCATCCAAAAACCTGCTCTGCGGTGTGTTGTCTTTTTCATTATCTACAATGCTTATATCAACCCGAGTACCAAATAAAATATTAAATCGCTCCTTAATATTTATTTTTTTCATCTTAAAATTATCTACATAATAGCCTTCATACCCTTCCATTTCCTGATATCTTGCTAACATGGCAGATGCTTTCGCCTGATAAACGTCTGCGCCATCTGTGGCAGATGTCGGAAGATATTTATCGCTTCCATACCGTGTGAAATTCCACTCATTCGGTGCAACCTGAGGTACCGGATCATTCCTATTGATAATATTAAAAATATTGTTATATTTGCCGTTCTTCGCCTCAGGATTTATTGTCCCCGCCGGTGTTTCAAAGGTATAGGCAAACATGTCCTTTAACTCTAAATGACAGCCGCTCAAATTGATTTTCCCGTCATCAATTGCCCCTGCAGTCAGATTGGCAGTTGCTGCAGCCCGACTATATCCGGTAATCCATAGCTTGATATCACCATTAATTCTCTGTTCTTTAATATAATTTTCCAAGAATAATGTTACAATATTTCTGGCCTCAGAAAATCCCTGATGATCTCCATTCTTACCAATTTTAAAATTGCTCGCCCACTCTCTTTCATATTCGCCGCCGCGAATGGCAACGGCAATCAAAGTATATTCTTTTCCGTCAAAGCAAACCAGTTTGTTTGCAGCAACCACACCTACGGAATCTTTTGTGGGCTTGCCACTCACTCCATCCTCTGAAAAATCGGTATAATTGTGGTCAAAACCGACAAAGCCCAACTCATCCAGCAATGCCTCTGCATTCTTCATTTTTCTGGTATAGTCAGACTCATTCTTGCTTCCCCATGCAGACAGATCCAGACAAAGCGACATGGTTGCCAACTGTTGATTGTATTCATAAGACGAATTTTTAAAGTAATTATCATCGTAATAATACTGAGCGGAATAGTCCTTATCTTTACCGGGATAAAAAAACGAACCCGTACACTTTACAATATTCCCGGCCACCTGTCCAAAGACAAATTCAAGGTAGGCGGGATCCTTTATATCATAAAAATGATTCTTTGAGGACGCCCAATCACAGGCGCACAACTTAAAAAATTTAGCGGCATCCTGTCCCTCCTCAGGCATATTCTCCATCGCCTGAAAGAGTCCGATTGTGTATAGCGTACATTTTGCCTTTAACTCTTCAGCGGCTGCGTATGCTGCATTAGCGTATGCATATATGGGAATATTGGTTTGCGGATTATACCATTTACCACCTACAGTAGATGCATTATAAGGGCCAATATAACTATAGGTACCCGCAGCTGTCATACCTGTAGTAAACAAAACCACATTTTTGCTTCCACTCTGATCTGATACGGAATCAATCAATTCCTCTGCTGCAGTCAGACCGTTATGAACATCGCTGAGCCCTGACTGAACACGCAGGGAGTTCATTGCTGTCAATAAGGAATCCACATTATCAGTAAACGGCGACACCACCTGGGATGTACTGCCGCTGAAAGCGACAATGGCAATATAATTCTTTCCCAGCGCACTTCCGATATCTTCTATAAATTTTTTGGATGATGCTTGTACATACGGAAAGGCAGTATCTGCTCTATACAAAACAGAACCGTCATAATCATAAAAAGTTACAGAGTTGGAGATATCCAGCAACAGCACCGTGTACCGCTTATTGGACACCTTCTCTTCGTCCTCCGAAGGAAGGCGGAACATTGCCGGCTGTGCTTCCGTCATATCCTCCATATAAACCTCCGACCCGTTCTGCGGAATATCTATCTCGTTTCCTTCATATCCACTCTGTTCGTCTGCCTCTATGTTTCCCGCAACAACAGCGTTATTTTCGACATTTTCCCAATCTTCCATTGCATAAATATTTGAGCTTGGCATAATACCCATACACAAGCACAGTATAAGCATAAAACTCAGTATTTTTCTGTACATATCTGTTCCTCCCCGGTACGCTTTAATTTAGAATGGTTTATTTTCTTTATTTTTGTACAACATCCTCAGGTTCTTCAAACTATCCATCATCTAACTCAAGTACGTATACACTTTCACCCTCAATAATGTTGTCATTCACTTTCACTGCAGTATCTTTCTCCATACAGAAAGCCGGACGTACCCCAAGACGCCTGTCTGCCGTGGCATCGCCAAATATATCAATGCCTATCACCGTTACAGTACATGTTTCCCCTATATGTGGTGTACGCGTCCAGTAGGGCCATGCTTCCCCATCCGCTTTAGTCGCCTTTTTTTCAGAAAGGTCTTTATGTTTAAAATATCTTAACGGCTTTCCCTCCTTCGTCATAACATAACCAATACCAGAATCTATACCCATTTCCACCGCAGACAGCAAAAACACCTTCCGCTTTATCATGTGCGTAGCCTCAGCCCAATTCTCCTCATGATAGCTGTCCATATCCGTGACCTCGATCGTCGTCTCTACGATAGCTGCCTGTACTGCATCACCGAAGACCTTGGGAAACTGCATGTTTAAATATTTGTCAATCCTGCTTTTCGGATAATAAGAGCCGTAATCATACCATACCCAGCCTCCGCTGAGTCCTCCCTCTCCGCTGAGTCCTCCGCCTCCACTTTCATCACTGGCCGGTTCATACTGCATTTCTTCCTCCAGCAAATGCTCTCTCAGAAGCAGCACATGCCCGTCATAATCGGACTCCAGCACAAGATACGGAACATATTCACCGTTTTCCTTTATATAAACCACCGGATTGTTGGGGGATCGGTCATAGGCTATCCTCTCCAAAGTCAGATTCCTCTTCGCCCCATACAACCAAACCGCCAGAACAGCGCTGAACAGCACCACGCCTGTGATGACGGCCAATATTATCCCTGTCAATAATTTCTTTTTTCTCACGTTCTTCCCCCTTTTTTTACTCATTAAGAATCCCTTACTCTCGATTTTTCCTGACTATAACTTCATGACAGCATCCGCTCAACTATTCATCATCTAACTCAAGTATGTATACGCTTTCTCCCTCAATAATATTGTCATTCACTTTCACTGCAGTATCTTTCTCCATGCAGAAAGCCGGACGTACCCCAAGTCGACTGTCTGCCGGGGCATCAATAATGGCATAATCAACACCTATCGACACCACATCACAGGTTTCCCCTATATGTGGTGTCCTCGTCCAATAGGGCCATGCTTCCCCATCTGCTTTATATGCTTTTTTTTCAGAAGGCTCCTTATATTTAAATATCTTAACGGCTCTCCCTCCTTCGTCATGACATAACCAATACCAAAATCTATACCCATTTCCACCGCAGACAGCAAAAATACCTTCCGCTTTATCATGTGCGTAGCCTCAGCCCAATTCTCCTCATGATAACTATCCATGTCCGTGACCTCGATCGTTGTCTCTACAATAGCTGCCTGTACTGCATCACCAAAGACCCTGGGAAACTGCGTATTTAAATATGTATCAATCCTGCTTTTCTGATAATAAGAACCGTAATCATACCATACCCAGCCTCCGCTGAGTCCTCCCCTTCCACTTTCATCACTGGCCGGTTCATACTGCATTTCTTCCTCCAGCAAATGCTCTCTCAGAAGCAGCACATGCCCGTCATAATCGGACTCCAGCACAAGATACGGAACATATTCACCGTTTTCCTTTATATAAACCACCGGATTGTTGGGAGATCGGTCATAGGCTATCCTCTCCAAAGTCAGATTCCTCTTCGACTCATACAACCAAACCGCCAGAGCAATACTGAACAGCACTATGCCTGTGACAACGGCCAATATTATTCCTGTCAATAGTTTCTTTTTCCTCACGTTCTCCCCCTTGTGTTCATTGAAAACCCCTTTGCTCTCAGTTATCTGAATTTTTGCGTATTTAGTTACTAACATAACATTATTACAGATATTTTTCAACAGATTTTTTAAAAATAATATTAGTCCTTCCTGTTGTACTTTTATTCACACCTATGGTAGAATGACGTCATGCGGCAGACATGCCCACAGAATAAAAATCAAATCTGAAAGAAAGTATAGAGTGTATGAACCATGATCAAAAAAATAATACATTTTGTGTTTATCTTAGTATTGGCAGCGGCAATCGGTTTCGGTGTCTACCGCTATCTGGAATATAAAAAATATGAGCCCCTGCATCTGGATCAGGAACGGATCGCCACCGAGGATTACACGGCGGTTTTTTTCTCGACTTTTCCGATAGACAATTATACAGAGGATGATTTTATCTACTATCGTGAAATTTATCCCCTGAAGTCCGCTTACTGCATCCCCGATATGGAGACGCTCACCGACTATTTTACCAGAGTGTCCGAGAGCTGGAATGAAGTGTCAACAGTCTATCTGGGAGTGCGGCCCGACATTGTCACCGCCGATGATCTGATGACGCTGATGGATACCTGGAATGACAAGCAGTACGAAGTAATCCTGGCATACCCTTCTCTGGATTACTGGCAGGAACTTGATGAGGAAGAATACCCCGCGATCCTCGAGTCCTATACGGATTTTATCAACAGCCTGATACCCCGTTATGAGGACAGCGAGTGGCTGCAGGACAATCTCTCCGTCTATTTCTATGGTTCTACGGAATGGCTGGTGGGCAATGCTTATAATTACGAAGACGACTTCAATGTCAACGCCGGTATTTCCCATACTCTTTCCATGTACTCGGACCGCAATCACGGATATCGGCTGACACTGGAGAATTATCAGGATGTTTTAGAAGACTTTGAGACGCTGGTGGCAGACTGCCGCAGCGAAGAAACTGAGCATCCCTCACTGTCCAAGTGGGACGTGGTCTTCTTCGGAGACAGTATCATAGCTTTCTCCGAGACCTCCTCCATCCCCGGGGCAGTGGGCGGCATCACGGGCGCGCACACCTACAACTGCGGACAGGGCGGAAGTCATGCCGTTGTAACTGACGACGGCTTTCCTGGCATCCCCTATGTGGTAGACGCCTTTTTGGCAAAAGATACAAGCTATTTTGCTGAGGATTCACAGATTTATGCAGGAATGACGGATTACTTTGAACATGCTAAGAAAAGAAGACAGAAATGCTTTGTGTTGAATTTCGGTATGAACGATTATTTCAACGGATATCCCGTGCGCACGGAAGCCCCCTATGACTGCGCTTCCTATACAGGCGCACTGCGCACCGCCGTAGACAAACTGCAGACCGCATATCCTGACGCAGTGATCGTGCTGATGACGCCCAATTTTACCTCTTATTTCGGAAACGGAACGGAGCCTCAGTCTGCAGTGGGCGGTATGCTCCCCGACTATGCGGGAGCCATGAACTCACTGTGTGACGAAAAAGAACTGCTGTGCTACAACAGCTACAGCAAACTGCCCATTGACAGCACCAATCACACAGACTATCTTCTGGACGGGTGCCACCCCAACGAAGAGACCCGGTATGTAATGGCGCAGTCTATAGCCGAGTTGCTATGGACTGTCGCGGAAGCGGACACAAAATGATGTTTCATTAATAAAAGTATCGCTTATTTAAGGGGATAGGCACAAAAAATCCGGAGCGGTTAGACGGGTGCCCGTAAGAAAGTAATTCAAGAAATTACGATTATGGCATCTGTCAAGCGAGGTTGGTAAACGAGATAACGGAGATTCGGTGCAAACCGAATCTCCGTTATTTTTTTCTATACGTGGAAACCTACAATCTGCCCCGCTGCCCCTTGAGGTTTTGCGGACGGACAAGTATGACCACATCGTATGTGATGATATGTTCAGGTTGCTTGTGTGGGACTGCTACGCATGGAGCGCATGGCAGTTTTTCCAAGTGAAAGACCACAAGGGCAATTATCGTGACATTCCCGGCGAATAGGCGCAGTACGCAGGATATTTCCCATTGTGGCGTTTGTCGTACAACATTATCCCCTACATCCGAATGAAATTTGAGCAGAATAGGCTTGATTTCCAAATTGGCGATGTCAAACCAAATGCGATTTTATACCCCGATATCAAATAAAATATTTGCATACTCAAATTTATTTTTTGCACGCGCTTGATTTGTTCAAGGTGATATGTTATAATGTAACAAAACTCGTAGGAGGCAAATATATGGCTGCCAATTATAATAAATTATGGAAAATCTTGATTGATAGAAAACTCAAACGCACAGATCTAAGAGAGCTTGCCGGAATAAGCACAACAACCGTAGCAAAGCTTGGAAAAGACGAATACGTTTCCATGGAGTGTATGGACAGGATTTGCGCTGCACTAAAGTGCGATATTGGCGACATAATGAGTTTTTCTCGCGAACAACAGTAAAACAGAGGTAGGAATATGTGGCGTTGGGATCAAGGACGGCTTTTGTATTTTCAATTTGATGTACTTAGAGACATTGCAAAAACATTGGTTAAATTCGATAATGCGGATATCACAAAGTATGAGGACTTATTTCGTCAAACGCTTGTAATGGAAACCGGAATGCCATTTTTGCCAGAGCACTACACGATTAAGCGTAATTATTCCAGAGTTTTTCAATGCTCATTTTTAGCAAAATTTATAGGCAATCAACTAGTGGTAACTGATATTTGCCGTGATTTAGCCAATACAGACGGAAAGATTAAAAGTGCTGATGACTATTTGTTCAATTATGTTAGCAAATTCCGCTTCCCGTTTCCTGCATTTGACAACTATAATGCTACCGAACAGCGCGTATACCCCTTTTGCGCTATTCTGAAATTTTTGATTGCCCAAAGAGAATTGGGCATTGACGCCAAATTGTCGTTAGATGATATTTTTAATTATATCGTAGGAAATAATTGCACAGGTTTTGAGGACATTGAGTATTGCAAAACGCTTACCCCTGTGGCATACAGCTATACAGATACTGAACGACGTCAACTTCGCGAGATGGTTATCTTCCTTAGCCAGTTAAGCGTTCTAAAAGTGTATGACGGATTTCTATATCTTGATGAAATTAGTGATGGCGCAAAGAATGAAATGCTCAACAACTTTTTGAAACCTGAAAACAGATTTGCAAAGGCAGACAGAATGGAAGAATTTTTGGAAATGACCTCTTTGGGCAACAGGATTATTGTTCCTACTTTTGAGGTGTTTGCAGCTGAGCCGGCTGATATTGAATTTATCGAAGGTAATCGTAAGCGAGTGGAACATTTCCGTGTTGAGCGCAGTGGCTTGCTGAGAAAATACTATAAACAAGTTAATCCACATCCTGTTTGCTGTGCTTGCGGTGCAGATATGAGCAAACGATATCCGTGGACAGACTATATGCTTGATATCCACCACTTGTTACCGCTATCCTCTGCCGTGGCAATTTCGTCCAGCGGTACATCGTTGGCAGATATTGTAGGATTGTGTCCCTCTTGTCATCGAGCAGTGCATATGTATTATCGCAAGTGGCTGAAAGCAAATGAACAAACTGATTTCAAATCCAAGCAAGAGGCGCATGATGTTTTTGTACAAGCAACCAGGGAGATTGCATGATGAATGAACTTATCAATAAAATGGAACTTTCTGAGCAAAACACAATTTTGCAAAAGGCCAAATCAATGAAAGGTGATTTACCCAGATTATTAGAGGATAATGGCATCTCGTACGATGCATTGAGATACGAGGTGTATTGCGAACTTCCTCAAGAATGCCTTTCTCCAATTGAAACGCTTGATTCGATTGAAAAGTGTTCTGATAAAATTCCTGCCGTCAGTTTCTTTTCCGGCGCGGGTGGATTTGATGTAGGATTCAGTTACGCGGGGTTTGAGAATATCATATCTATTGAGTTTAACAAGATATTCTGCAACACTTTACGAGCTAATAACCCCAATAAAATTGTTATCGGTCCGCCACAGTATTCTGGTGACATAAGCAAAAGAGAGGAACTTGCACAAATCCTCATTGAGCATGGAGTTACAGAAAACTTTCCGGGTGTATTTCACGGAGGTCCCCCTTGTCAGTCATTCAGCATTGCCGCTAATCAACGATTTAGCAAGGATGATGATAACTTCAAACGCAAGGGATTTGATGATGAAGAAAAGGGCACTTTGATTTTTGACTATATTTGGTTTATTAAAAAATTCCGTCCTGTCGCATTTCTAATTGAAAATGTTGCGGGAATAATGGAATGCGATAATGATGGACGAATTAAACGCGCATTAGATGATTTAGTGTCAGATGGATATACAATTACTGAACCGCGAGTATTGAATGCCGCAAACTATGGCGTACCACAGAATCGCATGAGATGGATTGTTGCAGGAACACGAAAAAACACAAAAATTGTTCTGCCAGAGCCAACGACTACAGTTACACCATGCGGTTCGGTATTCCTGCGCTCAACAGAAAATGTAAAAAATCATGTCACGCGCAAACATACTGCTGAGTCTATCGGTAGATACATGAAGTTACCTTATGGCGGTCGAGATAAACTTGGAAGAGTAGATAGATTGGATCCTCGGCTACCATCTAAAACTGTAATTGCCGGAGGAACAAAAGGTGGTGGGCGTTCTCATTTACATCCTTTTGCACCACGGACGTTATCAGTACGCGAATGTGCAAGATTGCAAACTTTCCCTGATGATTATATCTTTACCGGAGCGAATGCGCGGCAGTTTACTCAAGTAGGAAATGCTGTTCCTCCATTGCTCGCATATAAATTAGCGATGGCAATCAAGAAGTCCGTATTTACGACAGAAGATGTAAACTAATTACGAAGAGGATCAAAGAGGTATTACATTTTTATACATTGCGGCATAATCTTCATATTCACGTTCAGAAAATCCGAACTTGTCAAGTACATTAGGCATCCATATAGGAATGCTCTCAGACTTAAAAGTCTGGTATTGATTAATAACCTCATAAACACTTGAGCCACCAGCGACATGTTCATTATTTACAACCATAAGATGCAATGTTTCATTCCCACGTTGTACATGGACATATACCTTGCCGTTCTTATTCTCCGCTATTGTCACAACACCTACATCAACTCTATAACCACGCATATGAAGCTCATTATAGATTATATTTTCCATTGTGTGCGTCTGCTCAAACTGACGGAACGCAATTCGCGCATTGCGAAGTCCCAAATCTGAAAAATAATACTTTTTTGGGGGGGCTCTATATCTCCATGCTAAACGCTCCTTTATAAAAGATTTTTGCAATTATTTGCAGTTTTCTTTTGTAAGTATTTTTCAAAAACAACTCTCCTTTTCAAACTGTTCCGGATTGCTGCAATCAGCTGTTTTCGAGGTAGTGTGAGACTGGGAGGAATCTGCAGGCATTGGCTGAGTCTGGTGTGTTTTCTTATAGTGCGGGCAGGAATCGCCCCTCTTCAATACCTGCCATACAGCACAATATCCTCATCCTGTGCCAGCACCACGCACCCGGCCTTCGCGCACCTCTGCGCCACCTCGGCACCGGCCTGGGCCACGATATACCTGCTGTTCAGGCTGTCAAAATTCTGCAGAACATAATCCTTCTGGCAGCAACTGATGCCGAAGCCTTTGGGCAGCGCATACAAAAGCTGCCATTTCATGGTCTCTCTCTCTGCGCTCTGTTCATTAAACACCCAGATCACCACATTTTCATAATTGGGCACATCCTCCGTTGCAAGCTCCAGCGCGGCGTCAAAGCGCAGCCGCCAGTCCTCCACCTGCGCCTGCCGCGCTGTCTCCACATAGGGCGTCTGATAATCATAGGGATCAAGCGCCTTATACGTATACAGATACGCAAACACTGCCCCTAAAATCACGGCCTTTTTATAAACCCTTGTCTCCATGAGACTGACCACAAACACTCCCACCGCCATAAAGGTCAGCAGATGCTTACTGCCCTCCGTCAACTTATACATCAAAAGCAGCGCAAACAGCATCCCCACGAAAGAGAATGCCAGATGAGCCTCCGTGGTCAGCCGTACACGCAGAGCGTTCCGCTCCGCCATATCATCCTGCATATCGTCATGCACATTGTCCGCATCCGCCAAAAGCCGCCTGCGCTTCCGGCGCAGTTTTCCCGCATCTACTGCGGTCTGCCACAACAGCACTGCCATAGTCACCAGATATCCTGCAAAGAACGCGCCGGAGGCCAGCCCCGTCCGCAGTCCCTGCACTGTGTGCGCATAAAAATCCCTGCCCTTCCAATATAAGGTACCAAACAGATTGTGAACTCCGGCTCCAAAACCCTCCGTGAAAAAAGTGGTGATCCAATCCGTAAAAAACAGCGGATGAAAATACTCGGCTCCGAAATAATGCTTGATCAGGGCATAGCAGACTAAAACCGCCCCCGTCACCACAGCGCTTCCCAGCAGTCCGCTCCAGATCTTACCCTTTCTGCGGGCAGCCCGAATCCAGAAATACACCGGCAAAAGCAAAAACAGCAGCATATAAGGCCGCATCAATGTCAGCAGCCCCGATATGACGAACAGCAGAACAAGCTTCCCGGCCCTCTCCCGCCGCTGATAATTCACCGCCAGACCATAAAACACGATAAGATGGCTGATGCAGATGATCTCAGGCATTCCAGAAAGCATATATCTCACAAAGGGTGTATACAGACAAAACAAAAAAGTCAGCACCCCCATCTGCTTCCATGTAAGCTTTGTCAGCCACACAAATAAAAACATGGCCGCCGTCATCAGAACAATATTGCAGATCACCGGAGACAGCAGATTCCAGCCAAACAATATCCCCCAGACGATCCACGGCAGCACCAGCACCGGACTCCACGCCGCAAAGGAAAGCCTCAACCCGTGACTCTCGTTAAATCCGTAATACCCTTGAGGAAACCCAAATTCCACAATACTCTCAACCTGCTTATAATAAAACAGCTCGTCATTCCACTCGGAAGCGGGAAGATAGACCTCTCCGATACTCCTGCCCTCCGCCGCACTGCCTACAATACAGCATAAAACAGGCAAAAGCGCCAGAAGCAGCGCCTTGCACAATAACAGATACCGTTTATCCTCTTTCCACCAGTTCCTTATCCCGTCCAATTTCCTCATTCGGACTCTCATCCTTTCAAGACAGTTTCACAGTTCATCCGCTCTCTGATCACATACTGAGGCGAATTATTCATACTGATATAAATTCTGCCGATGTATTCTCCGATCATGCCCAGCATAATCATGATCATGCCGCCGAAAAATACCAGAGCCGCCATCAGCGCGCTGAATCCCATGGGCACCGCCGGATTCACCAGACGCTTGATAATGGTATAAATACCGTACAAAAAACCCACACAGGCACTGAGGACACCCGCCGCCGTGGCGATGCGCAGGGGCTTCACGGAGAAAGCCGTAAAACCGTTAAACCAGAGCGTCATCAGCTTTTTGAAGGTATAACCGGAGCTCCCCTCCTCCCGCTCTCTGTGCTGCACCACCACATTGGTAATATTTTTGGTGGCTCGGAGCACCAGTCCGATCACATAGGGATAGGAATTCTCATAGCGCATCATATCCTCCGCCACAAAACGCCGCACCGCAAAATAGCTTGACACATACAGATCCTTTGGCTTCTCCAGCATCACCCGGGTCATAAGCTCGTTTACCTTACTGCCCAGATTGCGAAACGCGGAGTGCTGCTTGTGCTCATATTTTGCATAGACTGCGTCATACCCCTCCTCCAGCTTAGCAAGCAGCTTATCCACCTCGTCCGCGGGAGTCTGTCCGTCATCGTCCAGGCAGACCACATAATCTCCTGCCGACTGCCGAAACCCGGCCATCAGCGCGGCGTGCTGTCCGAAATTCCGGGCAAAGCTGATCCCTTTGATCTTCTCATCCGCCTCGCACAGCCTGCGGATCACAGCAAGCGTCCCGTCTGGCGAACAGTCATTCACCAAAATGACCTCGTGCTCATACTCCTCCAGCGTTTTCATTTTATCCTGAATCTCCACCACCACATGCTCCAGCGTTTTCTCGGAGCGATAGCAGGGAATCACAAAACTGACCTTTTTCATTTAAATAACCTTTTCATTACCTTTCCGGCCGTCATTATACGATCGCCCTCATTGTACGAGCAACTCAGTTTGATGAGCAATTCTGTTTTGCAAGCGCCGCCATCCACACAATGTCGCGGTACACGCCGTCAATACATACGTCATCCCGCAGATAACCCTCCCGCACAAATCCCGCCTTCTCATAACTGCGGACCGCCTGTTCGTTTCCCGCAAGCGCACGGAGATACACTCTGTGGAGCTTCTCCTCCTCAAAGCAATATCGCAGCATCAGTCTGGCGGCGGCAGTTCCCACGCCTCTGCCCCTGGCCTCCGGCTCTCCGATAAAGATACCGTACTCAGCCTTCCTGTGCTGCCTGTCAATATCCCGGATATACACACTGCCAAGAGGTCTGTTGTCTTTCAGATCACAGATTATGGTCTGCACCACATGTCCCGTCTCCACCTGGGTACGGATCCAGTTTTCATGTCCCTCTCTGGTAAACAGCTCCTGATAGATAAAATTTTTGCGCACGGCGTCGGAATTTCTCCACGCCACGATCAAATCCGTGTCCTCCCGGGTCATCAGCCGCAGATAAATCCCGGCCCGCTCATCGCGATAGGTTCCGGTCATAAAACACCTCCAGTCCGTGCATCCGCACAAAACAACGGCTGCGCATTCTATCCCCGATAGCCGTTGCACAGAGAGATCACGCGCCGGATCTCATCCTCCCTCATCTCGGGAAACAACGGCAGCGTGACGCAATGCTCCGCCAGATATTCCGCATTGGGACAATCGCCCTTCTGATACCCCAGATGTGCATATGCTTTCTGCAGATGACAGGGCACCGGATAATGCATATTGCACTCCACACCGGCATCCGCCATATAGTTTACAAAACCCTGCTGATCAGGCACCTCGATGACAAAAAGATGGAACACCGGCTCCGTATTGTCCGGGTGCGCCTGCATGGTGATCAGCGGATTGTGTATTTCGGCGAGATAACGCTTTCCGATCTCCTGCCTGCGGGCTGTCCACTCCGGCAGATAGCGCAGACTCACGGAGAGCACCGCCCCCTGCAGTCCCTCCAACCGGTAATTGTAGCCGATCTCATCATGATAATAGCGCACGTCACAGCCCTGATTCTTCAGCCTTGTCATGTGCCGGTAATATTCCTCGCTGTCACAGGTCACACTGCCGCCCTCACCGAAGGCGTAAAGGTTCTTGCCGGGATAAAAACTAAAACACCCCAGTTCCCCCAGCGTCCCCACATTTTTCCCCTCGAATTTCGCTCCATGGGCCTGGGCACAGTCCTCCACCACAAACAGGCCGTGCCTGTCCGCAATGGCTTTTATCCCCGCAAAATCAAAAGGCTGTCCATAGAGATGCACTCCTATGATTCCCTTTGTCTTCGACGTGATCCTGCGCTCCACGGCGGCGGGATCGATCTCCCAGGTGTCCGCCGTACAGTCGGCAAAGACCGGAGTGGCTCCCGTATAACTGACACCCCAGGCAGTGGCAATATAGGTGTTTGCAGGCACGATCACCTCATCCCCCGGCCCCACACCCAAAGCCATCATGGCGCAGTGTAGCGCCGAAGTCCCGTTGTTCACACCGCAGGCGTACCTGCTGCCCACATAGGCCGTAAACTCTTCGTCAAATCTGTCTGCATATTTCCCTCCGGAAAATGCGGTCTCCCGGCACACCGCCTCGATGGCGCTTTGATACTCCCCGGCATGACGCGCATAATCTCTCGTCAGATCGATACGTTTGATCCCAATTCCCCTGCTTCCTCCGATTTCTCCGCTTCCTCCGATTCCATTTACCGTTCCGCTCATTGTCTACCTCCCGCCCGTTTGTATCGGGCGTTGTCAGCCGCCGCATATCCAAACCGGCTGCTGCCTATATATTTTTTTTGATATAGAATTCCCTGAACAATCTGGCGATCTGCACCAGATAATTGCAGACGGTCTTAAACACCTTCACCGTGGTATTGTAATCCTCCTGCCATTCCACGGGATAATCCAGAATCCTGACTCCCCGCTTCTCCGCCCGCAGCAAAAGTTCGATCATGTAAAACCATCCATTGTCCTGACTCGATCCCTGAATCAGAGAAAACGCAACCTTCCTGCGCATGAATGTGAAACCGCAGATGGCGTCCGTGGATTTCATGCCCAGAAACACTTTCAACAGGATCAAAAGTCCCTGAGAGGTGATCTTCCGATACCATTTTCGGCCTTTTGTGTCGGACTCTCTGGCAAAACGGCTGCCATTGATATACTCCACCTCGTCCACCGTCTTGAAAATGTGGATGGCCTCCCCCAGATGCCGCAGATTGGTAGAGAGATCAATATCCATATATCCTACGATATCCCCATGGCTAAGCTCCACTCCGCGCCGGAAGGCTGCTCCCACTCCGCGCACATTGATCCTCTCATAATTGACGCCGGAATACTGTTCACAAAGCCTCCTGGCAATCTGAGGCGTCTCATCCTCCGAGCCATTGTCCACAATGATGATCTCATAGTCGTCAAATTCAATTTTTTTCAGATACTCCACCGTGCGGGTGATCCCGTTCTCCAGGCGAAGCTTCTCGTTCAATACCGGAAATAAAATCGTAAGCATCATTTGGTCAGTTTTTCCACTCCTTCTACCACATACCGCTGTCTCTTAAAGCTCATATTCAGAATAATGGACAAATATTTAAAAATCAATGTCAGCAGCACGGACAGCATAAAAAATCCAAAGCTCATGAGCGCCATCAAAGACAGCCACCCTTCCACCGGTCTCACCGTGCTGAAGATCGAATAAACGATCCAACCGAACATCACAAGCAGGAATCCAAAGAGCAGAATACTCACCAGCATGGAAAACTTCTCCAACACATCGGTAAAGATCACAAGCGTGTCCACCGCCAGCCCGCTACGGCTGCCCCGCTCCTCCCTGTTCCGGTTCCTGCGGGCCATCTCCTTGTTGTCATAGACAATGGTGTCTGTCTTCAGACCGCAGTTCATATACATAACCTTCCTGTAAGGCACATAAATATTCATCTGGTTCACCCGGTTCACGGCTCTCCGGGAAATGATGCGGAAACGCTCCTGGCGGATGCGGTAGCGAAAATGACTGCTCCAGTTATACAGAGCATAGAACACCTTGGAGGTCAGAGGCACACCGTGCCTGGGCGCGGCAGCCACCACATCATAGCCTTCCAGCGCCCTTCTGTAAATCTGCATGATCAGCTCCGGATCAAAATCCGGGCTGCAGCGGTCAAACTCAAACAAAAAGTCTCCCACCGCCAGATCGCTCCCCGCGTTCATGGCAGTCTCCACACCCTGATAAAAGCTTAAATTGATCAGACTCACGGATCTGGCGCCATCCCATTCCCGCAAAAAGGCGTGTATCTGTTCCACCGTGCCGTCCGTGCAGCCGTCGTTCACACACACTACCTCATATTTTTCAAAGTTATCCTGCATGACCCCGCAGATCTCCCGCAGGAAATCCTGCACCACCGCCTCATCATTGTGGAGATACACCACACAGGAAACAAAATTTTTCTCTTTGCCCATCTGTCCCATTCTATCCACCCTATCACTTTTTTCGCGAATCTATTAATCCAGAAATTCATCCAGATCATACACTGTATTGATCTTGCCCGAGAGTACGCTGAGAAAAACAGGTCCTTCCGCCTCCTCCGGCTCCAGTCTCCTGATCACAGTGGGTCTGGAATCGTCGATCTCCGACGCCTTTAAGATCGGCTTCATGGAAAACAGCGACTTCTCATAAGTAAAACCATACTCTTCCCTCATATATTTGCGGGCCAGCGCCGACATATACTCCCATGCGCTCTCCGGTCTGGTGGGACAATCGTTGCAGTTGCCCAGCCATGTCCCGCTGCAATGCCCGGCATTTACACAGTCAAACTGCGGGGTGGCCTCATAACTGGTCCTATGAGGCGTGAAAGTCACGGAGGTCAGCGAGTGATATCCCGTCTTGCCAAAGGGCATGATCGAGAAAAACGGGCCGTCCATCACCGTCAGTCCGATATCCTTCAGCTTCTCGTCCACACTGCACAGAATGATCTCACAGAGCTCATATTTTAAGCCAAAGTCCTGCGTGTCCACACCTTCCACCAGTCTCAACACCTGATTCACGGAGGCGTAGGTGGCGTTCAGCACAAAGGGAGCACTGTAGACCTCCTCCCGATCTTCATGCAGGGCGCAGATCTCATACACATCGTTGCGCCGCACAATTCGGGTAATCTCCCGATTAAAACACAGCGACACATTGGGCAGCTTCTCCAGCTCCTGTATCAGCCAGTCCCGCAGAATATGCGCATCGTAAGTATATTCCTGGGTAAGAAAGGCTCCGTCGCACAGTCCCGGCTGGAAATACTGCTCCGCCGGCAGATCCATACAGGGAATACCCGCGCTCTCGCAAAACTTCCGAAACTCCGCCGCATCCGTCCACGAAAAATGGGCGGAGGTGGCATAAACCTGCTGAAAACTGTCGTGAATACAAAATCCGTAGTCTTCCACAAACCGCTTAAAATACCCGGCGGACTTCATGGCCGTGGACAGTGAACGCGGATAGTGATACCCCATGTGCACCCTGGCCTGATTGATGTACGTGGCTCGGGTAAAGGGAGCCGCCTCAAGCTCCAGAACTGTCACCCGCTGCCCTCTGCGTCCGCAGTAGAGCGCAGAGTACAGACCGTACAGGCCTGCGCCTATGATCAATTTGTCGTTTTTATTCATCATTCCGGTTCCATCCCATCTCATCCTGCTCCATCTCATTCCATCCCGTCTCATTCCGTCATCTATTTCATTACCTGTTTTTTCACCTGTTTTTCATCAATATTTTCTTCACCGGCTTCTCGTTCATCCACTATTCCGTCACCGGCTCTTTCTTCCGCGCCGCCCTGTGGCAGCAGGCACAACGCCGCCGCAAAGGGCAGGACTATCATCAGTGGATACAGATAACGAAGCTGTACCGTGGGACCCAAAAACAAGGTCAGATAATATCCCCCCACCAGCGCAAGGGGCGCGCATTCCGCATATCTCTTCCGGGCGGCCAGCCATCCTGCCAACAGCAGATACAGCCACAAAAACACGCCCGGCACAAACAGATAGCGCAAAACCGGAATCCGCAGATACAGATTCTGATCCGCCAACTCCTCCAGCAATTCGTGCAGGCTCTCCCATTTGGAATCCTTGTAGAGCCCTCTGGGATTCAGCTCCGCCTCCACCCATCGGGTCTGCACATAGCCCAGTCCCCGGTCCTCGCCGTTCTCGTTGATATAGGCATGACTCTCATCCCCCACATACAGATAGCCGGCATTGACTGCCAGTGCCGCGTTGATAAAATCCCCGGGATAGCTGCAAAGCAGATTCAGATACGTTTTTATAAAATCTCCCGCACGGTATCGGGCCACATAAGTGTTGGTATGGCGCTTCACGGGATCCGCGATATCGGGACGATACGCTCTGTAGCTCTCATCCAGCAGAAAATCATCGATCAGAGCTTTATCCTGTTCCTCCATGGTGCCGTCGTCCTCCGGGAGCACTCCCACACCCCCGTGGTAGAGCATACAGCGGGCAAGCTGCTGAATGGGCAGGCTCAGCATCTCCCTGCGGTCTCCCTGCTGTGCTCCCACGGCATGAAAAAGTCCCGACAGCAGCAGGCTTCCCGCCAAAAGACTCACAGCACAGTTTATAGTCAGCCTCGCCCAAAAACGCCGCGTTCCCCTGCCAAACACCGTCGCCGGCACCAGAACCGCCGCCAGCACCAGCATGGCATATCTGCCATTGTTGCGAAAAAGCTGCATACCTACGGCGCTCACAAAAAACAGCACATCAAAGGCCCCAAAACCCATCCCTTTTCGCCGGATCAACTCATACAGCGCAAGCATCTGCAGCAGAAAAAACACACTGAAAAACACATCCTTGCTGACGCTGACACTCATATACATATGAAAGGGATAAAACATATTCAAAATCAGCAGACAAAGCAAACCCTTTCTGTCCGCTCCCCGCCTTCTTAAAAGCGCAAGTCCAAAGCCGAAAGCCG
>CANCYO010000047.1 GCA_947382415.1 uncultured Lachnospiraceae bacterium
GCCGCAAACTCAATTGGTTTACAGCATATCTGTGTTTCTTGACACACTTTTAACAAAGTGATATGATGGGGACAACAGGAAGAAAAGTCAACAGAGTATTGGAGGTAGATTCCAGTGGAGTCAAAAGGAATTTCACAGGCTGTCATCGGGCGGCTTCCCAGATATTTAAGATATTTAGGCGATTTGAAGGATGATGGGGTGGAGCGCGTCTCCTCCCAGGAACTCAGTGAGCTGATGAAGGTGACGGCTTCCCAGATCAGGCAGGATTTTAACAATTTCGGCGGATTTGGACAGCAGGGCTACGGCTATAATGTGGAGTATCTCTATGAGGAGATCAGCAAGATATTGGGACTGGATCACAGGCATAATTTTATCATCATCGGAGCGGGCAATCTGGGCCGTGCGCTGGGGAATTATCTGAATTTTGAGCGCAGGGGCTTTATCTTTAAGGGAATGTTCGACAAGAATCCGAAGCTTGTGGGCGATGATGTGCGTGGAGTGAAGGTGATGTCCATGGAGGAGCTTGAGGGCTTTCTGCAGGGGAATGATATTGACATCGCGGTTTTGACCATTCCCAAGACCAGCGCGGTGGATATCGTGAATGTGCTGGTGGACAACGGCATCCGTGCGATCTGGAATTTTGCCCATGTGGACTTGAATGTGCCGGAGGGGATTCTGGTGGAAAATGTGCATCTCTCCGACAGTCTGATGAAGCTGTCCTACAATATCAATTGTAAGGAGCAGCGCTCTGAATAAAACAGGCAGGGCGCAGGAGGGGGCTATGGCGGATAAGGATAAACGGGTATTGTTCTCGGATGCATTGTCGGGCAGAAAAGTACCGATACTGACTTTGGATAACAAATGGTACCGTCTGTTGGATGAGCCGGGCAAGGCGGCTGTAAAGGGGCTTGAGGAGCAGTTGAATACACTCCTCAAGCGTCAGGGAAAGCTGAACACGGAGACCAAGGAGATTAAGAAGCTCAAAAAGAAGCTGATGGGCGAGATCGTGCCCATGGTGGATGAGATGGAGCAGGGCGGGAGCCGTAAGCTGGAAAAGAAGATCGAGGAGCATAAGCGTCTGATCGAGGAATGTAATGAAAAGCTGGAGAGCTATCAGGAGGAGGTCATGGAGCTCCCCCGGGAGATCGACCGTGTCAACATGGAATTGATGCTGGCTACCATGGAATACTGCTATGACACCATGAAGGAAAATGCCGGACAGATACAGGAGATTGGGGAGTGGGTTACCGGGATTCGCATAGAGCTCAAGAAAAAGCTGGTAAAAAAGCAGGAGCTGGAACGTAAAAATCAGGATATTTATGCGTATATGAACGATATTTTCGGAGCGGATATCATGAATCTTTTTGATATGGAATATGGCCCTGAGGGGGATGGTGTATGAGATATCTGGTGACGGCGGAGGAAATGCGCCGCTATGATACCAATACGATAGAAAAAATCGGGATTCCGGGCATGGTGTTGATGGAGCGGGCTGCGCTGGCGGCGAAGGAGTGTGTGCTGAAGGCATTGGAAGGATTTGTGCCCTGTGCCGGAGGCAGGCGGCGGTCACCGGAGATTCTGGTGATGGCCGGTGTGGGCAACAATGGCGGAGACGGTCTGGCGCTGGCAAGGCTGCTTTCGGAGAACGGTTTCTCTGTGACGGTCTGGTGTGTGGGAGATAAATCTAAAGCTTCCGAACAATGGACATGTCAGAGGCATATAATAGAATATTATGGGGTGCGTTTTTGTGACATGCCCGAAGAAAAGTATATGGTTTTGGTAGATGCGCTGTTTGGAGTGGGGCTCTCAAGGGAGGTCACGGGAGCGTATGCGGATGCTGTCAGGAGGTTTAATGAACTGGAGGGATATAAGCTTGCGCTTGATATGCCCAGCGGTATCTGCAGCGATACCGGACGTGTTCTGGGCTGTGCCGTGCGGGCGGATGCCACGGTGACTTTCGGCTTCGGTAAGCGGGGGCTTTATCTGTATCCCGGGTGTGAGTGCGCGGGAGAGGTATGCGTGGCGGATATCGGGATCACAGAGCGGGCCTTTTTTGACGGGCCGCCCGGGATGTTTTGTCTGGATGAGCCGGAGGAGGCTTTTGCTTTGCTGCCGGGGAGACAGGGAGCGGGCAATAAGGCTACCTTCGGAAAGGTGTTGTTTATCGCGGGGAGCGCCGGGATGGCTGGCGCGGCGGTGCTGGGCGCCAGAGCGGCTTATCGAAGCGGCGCGGGGATGGTGAAGGTTCTTACCGATGAGCAGAATCGTGTGATCCTGCAGCAGGCTGTGCCCGAGGCGCTGTATGGAAATTATGCAGAGGATCAGGAGCTGGAGGAGAGTTTTTCCTGGGCGGATGTGATCGTGGTGGGGCCGGGCCTGGGTAGATCGGAACGGGCGAAGCATTGTCTGAGGGCCGCGGTGGAGTGGGGCGCTGATCCGGACAGTGTAAAGCCTTTTGTCATCGATGCGGATGGACTGAATCTGCTGGCGGAGGATGAAGAGCTGCAAAAGCAGCTTGCAGGTCAGAGGAGAGAAGTTATTCTCACGCCCCATGTGGGGGAGCTGTCCCGTCTGACGGGGCTGTCTGTGGCGCAGTTGAAAGAGGGGCTCTGGCAGCATGCTGAAGCGCTGGCACAGCGTCTGAATGCAGTGGTGGCGGCCAAGGATGCCAGGACATTTGTTTGCGGGGCCGGACGGCCTGTGTGTGTGAATATCCATGGCAGCAGCGGCATGGCTACGGCGGGAAGCGGAGATGTGCTGGCGGGAATCATCGCGGGGATATGGGCTCAGATGTATGCCGGGAGCGAACATGAAGCAGAACATGAAGTGTGTCCGGATATGGCTTTTTGGGCGGCCTGTGCCGGTGTGCGGCTCCATGCGGCCGCAGGAGATGCGGCTGTGGCCCAAAAGGGCGAATACGGCTGTATGGCGGGGGATATCGCGGAGGCACTGAAAATAATAAAATATTGAAAATAATAAAATGAGGTACGGACAGATGGATTTGGAGGAGAGATCAGAGACTTATCAGCGGGTATGCGCAGAGGTGAGTCTGGATGCTGTTTGTCACAATGCACAATATCTGAATGAGCGGGTCGGTTCCGATACAAAAATGGCTGCGGTGATCAAGGCGGACGGTTATGGTCACGGCAGTATTGCCATTGCGCAGGAGCTGGAGACTTTGGAGTTTGTCTGGGGTTTTGCGGTGGCCACTGCGGAGGAGGCTTTTTTGCTTCGGGAAAACGGCGTGACAAAGCCTGTGCTGGTGCTGGGGAGCGTATTTCCCTATGCGTATGAGCGCATGGCAGGGGAGGATATCCGTTTTACGGTATTCTCCCGGGAAATGCTGCCTGCGCTTTCACAGGCGGCAGAGAGAGCGGGAAGGCCTGTGAAGGTTCATGTGAAGGTGGACACCGGCATGGCGCGTATCGGAGTCCCGCCGGATGAGGAGGGACTTGATTTTGCGTCGGCTCTGATGGAGTATGTGAAGGACGGGAGTCTGGAGCCGGAAGGGATATTCACTCATTTTGCCAGGGCGGATGAGCGGGATCAGTCGGATGCCGTGAGACAGTTGGCAGTGTTTCAGGATTTTCTGGATCGCCTGCAGTCGGAGCGCGGTATTGAGTTTCCCATGAGGCACTGTGCCAACAGCGCGGCCATTCTGACGCTTCCCGGGTCTGATATGGATCTGGTGAGAGCGGGGATCGCTCTGTATGGTCTGCTTCCGTCAGGAGAGATGCCGGGCGGACCCTTTGAGCTTGAGCCCGCATTGTCCCTGCGCAGCCGTATCGTTTTGGTAAAGCCGCTTCGGAAGGGGCAGAGCGTGAGTTATGGCGGTACGTTTACGGCACAGCGGGATATGCGTATTGCCACCATACCTGTGGGTTATGGGGACGGGTATCCAAGGTCGCTGTCAGGTCGGGGCAGTGTGTTGATCCGCGGCAGGAGAGCGGCCATATTGGGCCGGATCTGTATGGATCAGTTCATGGTGGACGTGAGCGATATTCCCGGGGTTTGTGAGGGGGATATCGTGACGCTGATCGGAGCGGATGGAGAGGAGCGTATCACCGCAGAGGAGCTGGGCGAGCTGTCCGGGCGTTTTAATTATGAGCTGGTCTGCGATCTGGGCAGGCGTGTGCCCCGTATGTTCTACCGGGGTGGCAGGGCCGTGGCGGCACAGGATATGGGCGGATTTTACAAATAAAGAAATTTTTGGAATACCTCCAGGAAAAGTGGCAAGACTATCTGCAGGCCATTAAGGCAGAATGGAGGGAAAATGAGAAGAGGCGATGTGTATTACGCAGATTTGAGACCGGTGGTGGGATCGGAACAGGGCGGCATCCGTCCGGTGTTGATCGTCCAGAATGATGTGGGCAACCGTCACAGTCCCACGGTGATCTGCGCTGCTATTACCTCAAAGATGAACAAGGCGAAGCTGCCGACGCATATCGAGCTTCGGGCAGATATGTATGATATGGATAAGGATTCCGTGGTGCTTTTGGAACAACTGCGCACCATTGACAAAAAGCGTCTGAAGGATAAGGTGTGTCATTTGGACGGCGAGATCATGAAGAAGGTAAATCATGCGCTGATGATCAGTCTGGAGCTTGATACATAAGCTGACCGTGAACCGAAAATGCGGCGGTTCTTGACGAAAACAGTGCTGATGGTATATGATATCAATTGACGTCCTCTGAAATATGGAAATTGCAGGGAGACGAAAACGCAGGATAAAGGAGAAGCTTCACCTATGGAAGACGCTGGGCCCATGGCCGGTATTATTTTTTTCGTATTGTTGTTGCTGGATATTTTTTTCTATGGATTTGACGCTGCCGTCTCAAACCTGAATGAGAAGGAGCTTGACAGACGTGCTGGGGAGGAGAAGGAAGTAAAGAGCAGACATCTGCTCCAGATCATTTCCGATCCCGACCGTTATGTAAATACGCTGCAGCTTGCCACAAGCCTGATCCATGTGATTGCGGGCGCTGTGTATCTGACGCTCTGGGAAGGCTTTTTTGAGAGGGTATTCCGCGGACTGGCAGAGGAGAAAATGCTTTCCTTAAGTGTGCCGGGAGGCATTCTGGCACTTGCATTCAGTGCGCTTGCGGGGGTGCTCTCCGCCTTGGCGCTGCTCTACATATTTCTGACCTTTGGTGTGCTGATGTCCAAGCGGCTGGCGGCGAGAAGCCCTGAGAGATGGGCCTATGCCTGTGTCGGCCCGGTCTGGGCGCTGATGAAACTGTTTGCGCCCTTCACCGGACTTGTGAGCGCCACTGCGAAGGGAATCCTGTTTTTGCTTGGAGTGCGCAGTGACGGCAGTGAAAACGATGTCACCGAGGAAGAGATCATCAATATGGTGCAGGAGGGCTTCGAGCAGGGCGTGATCGAGGACAGTGAGGCGGAGATGATATCCAATATCTTTGCCTACGGGGACAAGGAAGCTCAGGACATCATGACTAACAGGAGCAATGTGGTGGCCATTGACGGCAATATGCATCTGAAGGACGCGGTGGACTTCATGCTGGCGGGGACAAACAGCCGTTATCCTGTGTATGAGGAGAATATAGACCACATCATCGGCATTTTGCATCTGAAGGACGCCATGCGCTATCACAGAAGGGACGCTTCGGTGGACGGCTGCATCAAGGATCTGGACGGGCTTCTCCGGGAAGCGTATTTCGTGCCCCAGACCAAGAATATTGACGAGCTCTTTGAGGAGATGCAGTCCAGGAAGCTTCAGATGGTCATCGTGGTGGACGAGTATGGCCAGACGGACGGACTGGTGGCCATGGAGGATATCCTTGAGGAGATTGTGGGTAATATTCTGGACGAGTATGACGAGGACACGGAATATATTGAAGATAAGGGCAATGACGAGTATGTGATGGAGGGCAAAACGCCCCTGGAGGATCTGACGGAGCGTTTTGGTATTGATTTCCACGGCGAGGAGTTCGAGACATTGAACGGATTTATGATCTACCGTCTGGACCATATCCCTGAGGAGGGAGAGGAATTTGACGTGGATTATCAGGGATATAATTTCAAGATATTGTCCGTGGAGAACAAGATGATTCAGAGTGTGCTGGTGACTAAGCTCCCGGAGCAGACTGAGAGCGGTGAGGAGGATGAGGCTGCGGCACAATCGGCTCTTGAAGAAAAATGAAAATAATGGTATGATATGAGAAGCGCGCGCCGGAAAGCGCAGACAGTGAGACCGGTGGGAAGGATAAAGGAGAACAGAGATGTCAGGACATTCAAAATTTGCGAATATCAAGCATAAAAAAGAAAAGAACGATGCGGCGAAGGGTAAGATTTTTACGATTATCGGACGAGAGATTGCCGTTGCCGTGAAGGAGGGCGGGCCTGATCCAAGTAATAATTTCAAGCTGGCAACCGTGATCGCCAAGGCCAAGGCCAACAACATGCCCAATGATACCATCGAGCGCGGAATCAAGAAGGCTGCGGGCGATGTGGGAAATGTAAATTATGAGTATGTGACCTATGAGGGATATGGCCCTAGCGGCATTGCCATTATCGTGGATGCGTTGACGGACAATAAGAACCGCACTGCGGCAAATGTGAGAAGCGCTTTTACAAAGGGACAGGGCAATATCGGCACTCCCGGCTGTGTTTCTTTTATGTTTGACAAGAAGGGTCAGATCATCATTGACAGAGAAGAATGCGATCTGGCGGCGGACGATCTGATGATGACGGCTCTGGACGCCGGAGCGGAGGACTTTGCCGAGGAGGAAGACAGCTATGAGGTGCTCACGGACCCGGATTCCTTCGAGGAGGTCCGCAGGGCTTTGGAGGAGGCGGGCGTTCCCATGCTCAGCGCGGAGGTTACGATGATACCGCAGAATTATGTGGAGCTTACCGATGAGACCGCCATAAAGAATCTGCAGAAGACATTGGATATTCTGGACGAGGATGATGACGTGCAGGCAGTATATCACAACTGGGACGAGTAAAATCAGGATGCGGCAGGCGTCACCGGGTAGGGGACGCCTGCCGTACCTGAAAACAGAGATAAAAAAGGAGATTAGTATGGCACAGAATCCGAATTTCAGAAAAGAGACAATATGCGTACAGTCCGGCTGGCAGCCGGTGAAAGGACAGCCCAGAGTGCTGCCCATCATTCAGAGCACCACATACAAATACGACACTTCCGAGCAGATGGGAAGGCTGTTCGATCTGGAGGAGAGCGGCTATTTTTACACCAGACTCCAGAACCCCACCAACGACTATGTGGCGCAGAAGATCTGCGAACTGGAGGGCGGTGTGGCCGCCATGCTCACAAGCTCGGGTCAGGCGGCGAACTATTACGCGGTATTCAATATCTGTGAGGCGGGCGATCATGTGGTGATGTCGTCAACTGTCTACGGAGGAACCTTCAATCTGCTCACCGTTACCATGAAGAAAATGGGCATTGAGACTACGGTGGTGGACCCGGACGCCTCTGAGGAAGAGCTTGCAAAGGCCTTTCGCGACAATACCAAATGCGTTATGGCGGAGACCATCGCCAATCCCGCGCTGGTGGTGCTGGATATCGAGAAATTTGCGCGTCTGGCACACAGCCACGGTGTGCCTTTGATCGTGGACAATACCTTTGCCACGCCCATAAATTGCAATCCTTTTTTGTTCGGGGCGGATATCGTGACGCATTCCACCACAAAATATATGGACGGACATGCCATGTGCGTGGGCGGGGCCATTGTGGATTCCGGTAATTTTGACTGGGACGCATACGGCGATAAATTCCATGGCCTGACTACGCCCGACGAGTCTTACCATGGAGTTACGTACACAAAGAAATTCGGCAAGGCGGCTTATATCACCAAGGCCACCGTGCAGCTCATGCGTGATTTGGGCTCCGTTCAGTCGCCGCAGAATGCGTTTTTATTAAATGTGGGATTGGAGACGCTGCCTCTTCGCGTGGAGAGACATTGCGCCAACGCCCAGGCCGTGGCAGAGTTTTTGGAGCGGCATGAGCAGGTGGCATGGGTGAATTATCCCGGTTTAAAGAGCAACAAATATTATGAGCTGGGACAAAAATATCTGCCCAAGGGGAGCTGCGGTGTGATATCCTTTGGTTTAAAGGGCGGCAGACAGGCGGCGGAGGAAATGATGGACAGGCTGAAGCTTGCGGCTATCGTGACCCATGTGGCGGACGCCAGGACCTGTGTGCTTCATCCGGCAAGCCATACCCACCGTCAGATGAACGATGAACAGCTTAAGGAGGCCGGAGTCGCGCCGGATCTGATCCGTCTCTCTGTGGGAATCGAACATGTGGAGGATATCATTGAGGATTTGAGACAGGCAATCGAGGGATAAACCGGAGGTAAGTATGGACAGACTGGCGATAGTGGTACCCTGTTACAATGAGGAAGAGGTCTTAAAGATTGCTTCCCAGGCGTTACGGGAAGTGCTTGAAGATCTTGTCAAAAAGGGTAAGATCGGCGAGGACAGTTTTATATTATTTGTAAACGACGGCAGCAAAGACCGCACATGGGAGCTCATCGAGGAAGAGCACAGGGCTTATCCCAGGCAGGTATTCGGGGTGAAGCTTGCGGGCAATGTGGGACATCAGTTTGCGTTGACGGCAGGGCTTATCACGGCAAAGGATATAAGCGATGTGACGGTCTCCATCGACGCGGATCTGCAGGACGATGTGGCGGTCATCGAGGAGATGCTGGACAAGTTCCATGCGGGAAACGATATTGTCTATGGCGTGAGAAAGGAAAGAAAGACAGATACCTTTTTCAAGCGCACCACGGCTCAGGGCTTCTATAAGGTCATGGAGCTGATGGGAGTGAAGACTGTCTACAATCACGCCGATTTTCGCCTGATGAGCAAGCGTGCCGTGGAGCAGTTTTCCCAGTATCGGGAGACCAATCTGTTCCTTCGGGGGATGATGCCTCTCATCGGTTATCAGACGGACTGTGTCTATTATGACCGCAAGGAGCGCGTGGCCGGCGAATCCAAATACCCGCTGAAAAAAATGCTGGCGCTGGCGTTCAACGGGATTTCTTCCTTCAGCGTAAAGCCAATCAGCATGATTCTGGGACTTGGCATGGCAATCATTTTTGCCTCCATACTGGCGGCAGTTTACGCCCTGATCTCGTATTTTACGGGACATGTGGTGGCCGGATGGACTTCGTTGATCCTGTCTATCTGGTTTCTGGGCGGCGTTCAGCTTCTGGCCATCGGTCTGGTGGGACAGTATATCGGCAAGATATATATTGAGGTCAAACAGAGACCTCGTTACAATATTGAAAAGGTTTTGACGGACGAAGAGAACTCATGATGAAAATAAATAGTATAGCGGCAGTTCTGATATGGATATTGTACGGGCTGGTCACAGGCTGCTTTGTATTTCTGACGGCCATGTCCGCGGGCGCGGGTATGGGCTATGGATTCCTTCCCGGCTTTGCGGCGGGGATGGCATTGCTTCTGCTTCTGGGACCGGCGGCGCTTCTTGTGAACAGGGGAGCGCGGATGCTGTTTTCCACGACGGTTGCCGGAAGACGGTCTGCCCTGGCGGAAAGGCTGCTTCTGACCGTTTGTGTGGCGGGTATGACAGTCCTGCGGCTCATATCTGTCTGGAATGTGGAGGCGGATCCCGTGTTTGAGATGGCTAAAGTCACCGCAGAAGATTTTTCGCCCGCGGTGGCGCACCGGGGAGCGGAGCTGTATCTGTATCTGCTGCACGGGGCGATGCTGTTTATGGGAAATAAGGCGGCTTCGGCAGTTTGTCTCCAGATCCTGCTTTTAATCGGTGCGGCGTTTGCGCTGTATTTCGGCATCCGCAGACTCTGCGGACGAACGGCGGCGTTTATCTGTGTCGCCTTTCTGGGATTTTCACCCTATATGCTGGCTGAGACCGGAAGGCTTACGCCGCTTCTGCTGTTTTTGATCGTCTATGGAGCGGCGCTGTATTTTGTGGGCTCAATATCCGACAGGGAGAAGACCTGGCGGGAAGACCGGCTGTATATGCTGTTTAGCTATCTGTTTGCCGGACTTCTGACAGGATTTTGCCTGTATCTGGATGTGGCGGGAATCAGCCTGCTGATCTTTCTGACCGGAGTTATCTGTTTTGATGTGAGACATCACGCAGACAGGCAAAACGGAGTTCTGGCGTTCCTCTGCTGTCTGGCGGCAGCAGCTCTGGGCTATGTGGGAGCGCATGGAGTCCGGAGTCTGGGCGGCGGTTCTCTGACAGCTTCCATCTATGGACAATTGGAACTGTATCTGCCGGGAGATTTCCGCATCCCTGTCACCGGGGGAGCGGCGTCCTGGGATACATATGTGCTGGTTCTTCTCATGGCGGTGGGAGTGTACGGCTTCTGGTTCAGCCGCAGGATCCGGGACAAGGGCATGTGGCTTTTTGCGGCGGCGCTTTTGATGGGAATACAATGCTTTGGAATATGCAATACCGACTATTTCGACGGTTACGGGCTTTTATATCTGTTCTGTGCAGCCATGGCCGGATGCAGCGTGAGCGATCTGTTTGTGACAGAACAGGAAACTTCGGAACCGGATGAGCCGGGTTCACCGGAAATGTCGGATGAAATGGAGATGATCAGTTTGGACATGTCAAATTTGGACCGGTCCGCAGAATCCGCGCCGGATGCGTCCAATGAGATTCAATTTATTGAAAATCCTCTTCCGTTGCCCAAAAAGAAAGTGCATCGGGTGCTGGATTATGATTATGAGGTTGCGGACGACGACGATTTTGATATTCAGTAAAAATATTCCGAAGGGATAAAATCCCCCAAATTTCAAATACTGTTGAAGAGAAAAGACTGTGGATGCCACAGTCTTTTCAGCAATTGGCAGGAGGATATGAAATATGTGGGAGAACGGAGATAACTGCGAAGAGCAGAACAGAGAAGGGCGAAACGGCGGCAGCAGGCAGGATAACCGAAACGGCGGAAAGGACGAGAATCCTAAAAATGAGCAGGACGAACAGGTCCAAAAAGAGGAGCATCAGGACGAGCGCATAGAGAAACTGGGACAGATCACGCTGAAAGACAATGAGGAGCACCAGGACATACATCTTTTGTCTATCATCGGAGAGATAGAAGGTCATGACAATCTTTCGGGCAATTCCAAGACCACCAAGTACGAGCATGTGCTGCCGCAGCTTGCAGCCATTGAGGACAGTAAGGAGATTCAGGGGGTGCTGGTAATCCTGAACACCATGGGAGGCGACGTGGAGGCGGGACTGGCCATCGCGGAGATGCTGGCGTCTCTGAGTAAGCCCACGGTCTCTCTGGTGCTGGGAGGCAGCCATTCCATCGGCGTTCCCATAGCGGTGAGCACGGATTATTCTTTTATCGTGTCCACGGGCACCATGGTCATCCATCCGGTGCGCATGAACGGCACGGTGATCGGGGTGCCCCAGACTTTCGATTATTTTAAGCTGATTCAGGACCGTATCACGGGATTTGTGTGCCGCCACTGTAAGGTAAACCGCAGCCACTTTGAGGAGATGATGATGGAGACCGGAGTGCTGACAAAGGATGTGGGCACGATCCTGGTGGGAGAGGAGGCCGTGAAGAACGGCATCATAGACGAGGTCGGAGGAATCGATAAGGCGATCCGCAAGCTCCATGAGCTGATCGGCGGAGGCTGAACGGTTACCCATGGCAGGAGAAAAATTTGTATATATGGTGACAAGAGGCATGAGAAATGGTATACTAATACTTTAGGAATGGTTGCATAAAAGTTTTATCAGAATTAAAAACGAACAGAGAGGTATGAAGCGAGATGGCTTCTTCGTCAGGTAGGTCTACACAGAGAAAGACAAATTCAGGCAGGGGCGGTTCAGGCCGGTCCGCGGCTGCGAGAAAAGCGGCGGAGAGACAGGCAGAGCAGGACAGGGAGCTTTTTCATGAGATCGGTTTGATCGTGCTCTTTGTGGCAATGGTATTGCTGTTTTTGTGCAATTTCGGCATTGTCGGCCCTGTGGGCAACGGTATCCGGAGTATCCTGTTTGGTGTTTTCGGATTCGTCGCCTATGTGACGCCGGTTTTGATATTTGTGGCGGCGGCGTTCTGGTTTGCGAACGAGGGGAGTCCCACTGCCCTGCGCAAGCTGATAGCGGGGATTGTACTGTTTTTCATGGCGGGGGTGATATGTGAGCTGCTTGCGGGCCCGGTGACCTCCATGGAAGGCTATGATATCAAGATGCTTTATTCAAGCTGCAGTCAGGGAAGGAAGGGCGGCGGAGTGCTGTCCGGGACTCTGGCTTATCTGCTCTGGCATAATCTGGGGGCGGTTGGCACGATTCTTGTGGTGCTTTTGTGTTCTGCAGTCAGTCTGATTTTGGTGACGGAGCGTTCTCTTCTGAGCCGTGTGCGCGACGGTTCCGACCGTCTGAGAGAGCTTGCGGTGACGGAACCGGAACGTATATCGGACAGGGAAGCCCGCAGGGAGGATGCTGAGCAGAGGCGCGAGGCGGCAAGGCTTCGCAGGGAAGAGCAGGAGCGGCTTCGCGAAGAGCAGAATGCGGAACGTATGCGGGACAGGGAAGCCCGCAGGGAGGAGCGCCGGCTGAGGGCGGAGGAGAAGGAGAACGAGAAGATTCTGCGCATGGAGAAGAAGGTGTCCGGGGTTATGGCAGATACCACGCTGAAGAAGCAGGAGGATCCAAAGCGCCGGGGCGATATCCACGAGATTGTATATCAGGAGGCCGCCGGGGAGACCGGAGCAGCGCAGTCTTCCCAGAAGCCGTCGGACGCACCTCGTGAGGATATGTCCGCCTTTGATTTTGACAGGATTCGGGTGCGCACCGCACATCAGGTCAATCTGACTGAGGCCATGGCGGATAATGAGTTTGAGACGGCAGTCGGAGCGGAGCCTGAAGCTGCGCCGGCCGGAATGGCAGCCACAGCCATGGCGGCAGGGGCGGAGGAGCCGCTGCTTACCCGTCAGGCGGAGCAGATCCGGGTACATAAAGAGGGTGTGACGGAGCAGGCCGCTCCGTCTGCAGGCGCAAAGCCCAGAGCTTTGGCGCCGCAGGATGACGGACTGTCCCCTGCGGAGAGTCAGATGCAGAAAGAAATGCACAGCGCAGAGAAAAAGGTGCCTAAGAAATATATGTTTCCGCCGCTCTCCAGACTGCAGAAGGGCGCTGCGGCCACAGGGGATTCCACCCGGGAGCTGAAGGAGACCGCCATGCGGCTTCAGCAGACTCTGAGTACATTCGGCGTGAAGGTGACCATAACGGATATCAGTCAGGGACCCAGCGTCACCCGTTATGAGCTGCAGCCGGAGCAGGGAGTGAAAGTGTCCAAGATCGTGGGCCTGACAGACGATATCAAGCTGAATCTGGCCGCTACGGATATTCGTATCGAAGCCCCCATTCCCGGTAAGGCTGCCATCGGTATCGAGGTGCCGAACAAAGAGAATATGACGGTGGCGTTAAGGGATTTGCTGGAGAGTCAGGAGTTTAAGAATTTCCCCTCCAATCTCGCCTTTGCAGTTGGAAAGGATATCGCCGGAAAGACGGTGGTGGCGGATATCGCCAAAATGCCCCATATGCTGATCGCAGGTTCCACAGGTTCCGGTAAATCAGTATGTATCAATACATTGATCATGAGTATTTTATACAAGGCCCACCCCGATGACGTGAAACTGATCATGGTAGACCCCAAGGTGGTGGAACTGTCGGTTTATAACGGGATTCCTCATCTGCTGATCCCGGTGGTGACCGATCCCAAGAAAGCTTCGGCTGCCCTGCACTGGGCGGTGTCGGAGATGGAGGACAGATACAGGAAGTTTGCGGATTTTAATGTGCGTGATCTGAAGGGCTATAATAAAAAGCTGGAGAGCATGAGAGAGCGGGGTGAGGAGGCGGAGGATAAACTGCCTCAGATCGTGATCATCGTGGATGAGCTGGCAGACCTGATGATGGTGAGCCCCGGTGAGGTGGAGGAATCCATCTGCCGTCTGGCCCAGCTGGCAAGAGCCTGCGGCATCCATCTGATCATCGCGACCCAGCGGCCCAGCGTGGATGTCATCACCGGCCTGATCAAGGCCAATATGCCCAGCCGTGTGGCATTTGCAGTGTCCAGCGGCGTGGATTCACGGACCATTCTCGATATGGTGGGAGCGGAGAAGCTTCTGGGCAAGGGAGATATGCTGTTCTATCCCCAGGGCTATTCCAAGCCTGCCCGTATACAGGGAGCCTTTGTGTCTGACAAGGAAGTGTCGGATGTGGTGGACTTTTTGAAAAATCAGATGATCGGCAATACATACGCGGAAGATATCGAGGAGAAGATCAAGAGCATAGATACCGGAGCGGGGGCCGGCGGCGCAGGTGATAATGGCGGCGCGGGAGCCCGGGACGAATATTTTGCCGAGGCGGGACGTTTCCTCATCGACAAGGACAAAGCGTCTATCGGTATGTTGCAGCGAGTGCTGAAAATCGGCTTTAACAGAGCGGCCCGCATAATGGATCAGCTCTGCGAGTACGGCGTTGTGGGAGAAGAGGAAGGAACCAAGCCCCGCAAGGTGCTGATGAGTATGGAGCAGTTTGAACAATTGCTGGAGGAGATATGAGCATGAAGACAGATATTGAGATTGCCCAGGAGGCAAAATTGAAGCCGATTGCAGAGATTGCGGCTGCTGTGGGCATTCCCGAGGAGGAGCTTGAGCTTTACGGCAGATATAAGGCGAAGCTCTCCGATGCCTGTTTGAAGCGATTGGAGGAGCAGCCTGACGGTAAGCTGATTCTGGTCACGGCCATCAATCCCACTCCGGCGGGAGAGGGCAAGACTACCACTACCGTAGGATTGGGCCAGGCCTTTGGAAAGCTGGGGAAGAATGCTGTGATCGCGCTGCGGGAGCCTTCCCTGGGGCCCTGCTTTGGGTTAAAGGGCGGCGCTGCGGGAGGCGGCTATGCACAGGTGGTTCCCATGGAGGAGCTGAATCTGCATTTTACGGGAGACTTTCATGCCGTCACCTCCGCCAACAATCTGCTTGCAGCTCTTTTGGACAATCACATCCAGCAGGGAAACGCGCTTGGTATCGATACAAGGCAGATCGTGTGGAAGCGCTGTGAGGATATGAACGACAGGGCGCTGCGGAATATCGTGATAGGTATGGGCGGAAAGAGCGACGGATTTGTCAGAGAGGATCATTTTATCATTACGGTAGCCAGCGAGATCATGGCGATTTTGTGTCTGGCTGCGGATATGAAGGACCTGAAAGAGAGACTGTCCAGAGTGGTGGTGGCCTATAACTATTCAGGGGAGCCTGTCACTGCCGGGGATCTTCAGGCGGTGGGAGCCATGGCGGCGCTTTTGAAGGATGCCATGAAACCCAATCTGATCCAGACGCTGGAGCATACGCCTGCGCTGGTGCATGGCGGGCCCTTTGCCAATATCGCCCACGGCTGCAATTCTGTGCGGGCCACCAGAGCGGCCCTGAAAATGGCGGATTACTGTATCACGGAGGCGGGATTCGGCGCGGATCTTGGCGCGGAGAAGTTCTTTGATATCAAATGCAATATGGCGGGGCTGAAGCCGGATGCCGCGGTGCTGGTGGCCACGGTGCGCGCGCTCAAATACAATGGCGGCGTACCGAAAGCCGATCTGAATCAGGAGAATCTGGAGGCGCTGCACAAGGGCATCGTCAATCTGGAAAAACATATGGAGAATCTGCAGAGATACGGTGTTCCGGTAGTGGTCACCCTGAATGCTTTTGTGTCTGATACGGAGAGGGAGCTGGAGTTTGTGAAGAGCTTCTGTGAATCCAGAGGCTGTGCGTTTGCGCTCTCCCGGGTGTGGGAGAAGGGCGGCGAGGGCGGTATCGAGCTGGCAGAGAAAGTGCTGGAGACATTGGAACACAGGGAGAGCCATTTCAGAGTGCTCTATGACAGGGATCAGAGCATCAGGGAGAAAATCGAGAAGGTGGCCGGAGAGATTTATGGTGCGGGAGGCGTGACCTTTACTCCGGCGGCGCTGAAACAGATGAAGAATCTGGAGAAGCTCGGTTATGGCAGTTTTCCGGTCTGTATGGCGAAAAATCCCTATTCCCTGTCGGATGATCCTGCACTTTTAGGGCGGCCCGTAGGCTTTGAGATCAATGTGAGAGAGCTTTATGTATCTGCGGGGGCCGGCTTTGTGGTGGCGCTGACGGGGGCGGTGATGACCATGCCCGGACTGCCCAGAGAACCGGCGGCCTGCAGGATTGACGTAAATGACGAAGGAAAGATCACGGGTCTGTTTTAGACTGCACAGTGGCGAAAAGGTACAAATATCAGGCAAATATCAAGATAGGAGAGAAACAATGGCAAAACTGATTGACGGCAAGGCGATTGCGGCACAGATCAAGGATGAATGCAGAGAGAAGGTGGCCGGGATGAAGGCAGAGGGCATCGAGGTGACGCTGGCTGTCATCCAGGTGGGATGTGATCCTGCCTCCACCGTATATGTGGGAAATAAGAAAAAGGCCTGTGAATATGTGGGTATTCGTTCTCTGGCTTATGAGCTGCCCGAGGAAACTTCGGAGAGCGAGCTTTTGGAGCTGATCGCGGAGTTGAACGGCAGAAAGGATGTGAACGGCATTCTGGTGCAGCTTCCGCTTCCGGAACATATCGATGAGGAGAAAGTGCTGGACGCCATCGACGCCAGGAAGGATGTGGACGGTTTTCATCCTCAGAACGTGGGAGCGCTGTGTATCGGGAAACCCGGGTTTGTCTCCTGCACACCTGCAGGTATCATTCAACTGTTAAAGCGCTCCGGTGTGGAGATTGCGGGAAAGGAGTGCGTTGTCATCGGCCGAAGCAATATTGTCGGAAAGCCCATGGCGCTTTTGCTGCTTCGGGAGAACGGTACGGTCACTGTGACGCACAGCAGAACCAGGAATCTGCAGGAGGTGACAAAGCGGGCCGATATTCTGGTGGCAGCAGTGGGAAGGCCGAAAATGATCACGGCAGATTATGTCAAAGAAGGAGCTGTAGTCATTGATGTCGGCATTCACCGCAATGAGAACAATAAGCTCTGCGGGGATGTGGACTTTGAGAGTGTGGAGCCTCTCTGCAGTGCCATAACACCTGTGCCGGGAGGCGTAGGTCCCATGACCATTGCCATGTTGATGAATAATTGTGTGGAGTCTGTTGCATTACAGCAATAAGCCTGCAAATAAGAGAGGATACAGTCTATGAAATGTCCAAATTGCGGGGCAGAGATGAAGGAGGACCGTCTCTATTGCGAGAATTGCGGTGAGGATATCCACATAGTTCCGGATTTTGAGCCGGAGCTGGAACGTAATATAGAGCAGAGTCTGGGACATATTCTGGAGAATGTGGAACAGCAGAAAGGGACGTCTGAGGAGAACGCAGAGCCGGATGCCGGTGCGCCGCCGCTTCTTTCAGGGCAGAGCGTAAAGCCGCTTGCGGGATGGATCGGGATGGGGCTTATTGTGTGTCTGCTGATTGTGGGAGGCGTCAGGATATTCCAGTATTTTTCTGTGGATTATCAGACAGAGCGCGCCCGAAAAGCCGTGACGGCAAGGCAGTATGAGAGAGCAGTCAGATATTATGGCCGCGCCATGGAGCTTGACAGATGGAATGTGGATTTAAAACTGGAGCTTGCGGATGTTTATTTTCTGCAGAATGACAAGACGCAGTACGAACTCTGGCTGCGGCACATTGCCGAAGATCCAAACGCGGACGCAGAGCAGCTTGCAAGCGCATACGGCAAGCTGATTGCTCTTTACCGGTCCAGAGAGGACTATCAGACCATCAACGACATGTTGTTGGCCTGCGAGAGCGAATCCATCAGGACGGCTTATCAGAGCTATCTGGCACAGATGCCGCAGTTCAGTGTGCCGGGAGGAGACTATGATGAGGTGAAAGCCCTAAAACTTACGGTGACGGGGAAGGGCAATATTTATTATACGCTGGATGGAAGTGTGCCGGACGAGGGGGATGAGCGTTATACAACTCCTATTCTGCTGGAGAACGGGGATTATGAGGTGCAGGCAGTCTTTGTGAACGAGAACGGCGTGGCCAGCGAGATTGCGGACGCCGTGTATCATATTCATGTGGAAGAACTGGAGCCGCCGATGCTCAATGTGGACGGCGGAGAGTATGACACACCGGTGCTCATCACAGTGGTGAATGATACGGAGAATGTCTATTATACAACTGACGGAACCACGCCTACCATGGACTCCGCGCAGTATACGGAGCCCATTCCCATGCCGCTTGGCGTGAGTAAATATCAGTTTGCCAGACTGGAAACCGGCCGCAGCAGCGTGGTGGTGGAGCGGGTATTTACCTTTGAACTGGATACGGATGTGACTCCGGAACAGGCTGTGGACAAGGTGAGGGAACATGCGCTGGACACGGGTAAGATTCTCGATGATTTCGGACATTTTGACGATACGGAGGCCTGTTATCAATACCAATATCTCTATGTGATCGATATCAATGACATCAATGCCTTTTATGTGGTGGCTGAGCTGTTTGTGGATGCTCAGGGTGTTGCGGCGTATTCCGGCAATTATTATGCGGTCAATGCCTATTCCGGATATTTTTACAGACTGCAGGCAGAGGACGGAAGCTATCAATTGAGTGAGTTATGAGTTTGAGCGAGCTATGAGAAAGCGGTAAGAGTGGACTACAATAAAATTATAGAGAGGTGAGCGTATGTACAAGATTTTGAAGAAACAGGAGCTGGCCGCCAACATCTATTTGATGGATGTGGAGGCGAAACGTGTGGCAAAGTCCTGTCAGCCGGGACAGTTTGTCATCGTGAGGATGGATGAAGCGGGGGAGCGGATTCCTCTGACCATCTGTGATTATGACAGAACCGCGGGGACTGTTACCATCGTGTTTCAGACAGTGGGAGCAGGCACCAGAATGATGGCGCAGCTGAACGAGGGAGATGCCTTTCATGACTTTGTAGGTCCTCTGGGATGCGCTTCCGAGCTGGTGAGCGAGGAAATAGAGAGTCTCAGACAGAAGAAAATAGTCTTTGTTGCGGGCGGTGTGGGAGCCGCGCCCGTCTATCCCCAGGTGAAATGGCTGCATGAGCAGGGTGTGGACGCAGATGTCATCGTGGGCAGCAAGACAAAGGATCTGCTGATCCTCGAGAAGGAAATGGAGGCTGTGGCCGGTAATCTCTATGTGACTACAGACGACGGTTCCTACGGCAGAAGCGGTATGGTGACTCAGACCCTGAAGGATCTGGTGGGAGAAGGGAAGACCTATGATCTTTGTATCGCCATCGGACCGATGATCATGATGAAATTTGTGTGCCTTTTGACAAAGGAGCTTGGAATTCCCACAGTGGTCAGTCTTAATCCCATCATGGTAGACGGCACGGGAATGTGCGGCGCATGCAGGGTGACTGTGGGCGGAAAGGTGAAATTTGCGTGTGTGGACGGGCCGGAGTTTGACGGACATGAGGTGAACTTCGACGAGGCCATGAGACGCCAGCAGATCTATAAGACCCAGGAGGGCAGAGCGCAGCTCGCCTTAGAGGAAGGCAGCACCCATCACGGCGGCTGCGGCAACTGCCAGAAAGGAGAATAGCGATGGATGTTTTGAAAAAGGTACCCGTGAGAGAGCAGGATGCAAAAGTGCGCGCGGCAAATTTTGAGGAAGTATGTCTTGGATATAACAAAGAGGAGGCCATGGAGGAGGCGGCAAGATGCATCAACTGCAAGAATGCGCAGTGTGTCAAGGGATGTCCCGTGGCCATTGATATTCCCGGTTTTATCGAGAAGGTGAAGGAAGGCGATGTGGAGGCGGCCTATCAGGTGATCAGCGAGTCCAGCGCCCTGCCCGCAGTATGCGGACGCGTATGTCCTCAGGAGAGTCAGTGCGAGGGCAAGTGTATCAGAGGAATTAAGGGCGAACCGATCTCCATCGGTAAGCTGGAGCGTTTTGTGGCAGACTGGGCGGGAGAGAACGGTGTGAAACCCCAGAGCGCCAAAGAGAAAAAGGGAAAAAAGGTGGCCGTCATCGGTTCCGGTCCCGCGGGACTTACCTGTGCCGGCGATCTGGCGAAGATGGGCTATGACGTGACGATTTTTGAAGCCCTGCATGAGCCCGGCGGTGTGCTGGTATATGGAATTCCTGAGTTTCGTCTCCCCAAGGAGGCTGTAGTTGCAAAAGAGATCGAGAATGTGAAGTCTCTGGGCGTGAAGATCGAGACCAATGTGGTGATCGGCAAGGCTGTGACCATCGACGAGCTTATGGATGAGGAGGGATTCTCAGCCGTGTTTATCGGTTCCGGCGCAGGTCTGCCCAAATTTATGGGAATTCCGGGAGAGAATGCAAACGGCGTATTCTCCGCAAACGAGTATCTGACCAGAAGCAATCTGATGAAGGCCTTCGACGAGAACTCCAATACCCCCATCATGCGGGGCAAAAAGGTAGCGGTAGTGGGCGGCGGTAATGTGGCCATGGATGCGGCCAGGACGGCGCTTCGTCTGGGCGCGGAGGTGCATATCGTATACCGCAGAAGCGAGGAAGAGCTTCCCGCCAGAGTGGAGGAGGTACATCACGCCAAGGAGGAGGGAATCCTCTTTGATCTGCTCACCAATCCCACGGAGATCCTCTCCGACGAGAAGGGCTGGGTGACAGGTATGAAGTGTATCAGAATGGAGCTGGGTGAGCCGGACGATTCCGGCAGAAGGCGGCCTGTGGAGATTCCTGATTCTGAGTTTACCATGGAAGTGGACACAGTCATCATGTCTCTGGGAACCTCTCCGAACCCGCTGATCTCCTCTACCACAGAGGGGCTTGAGACCAATAAATGGAAGTGCATCGTGGCGGATGAGGCAAACGGCAAGACCACGAAAGAGGGTGTGTATGCCGGAGGCGACGCAGTGACCGGCGCAGCTACGGTAATTCTCGCCATGGGTGCAGGAAAGGCGGCAGCAAAAGGAATTGATGAGTATTTGAGCGGCAAATGATAAAATTTGATTCAGGTACGAGGTAGAGATATGGCTCGATATCCCAGAAACCAAGGCACATATCAGGAGTCAGGACGATTTCAGGAGTCACGACGATATCTGGAAAACGGCATCAGGGCAAGAGAGAACCGTTCCTCCGCATGGGCGCTGCTCATTGTGGGAGGAGCGGGGATGCTCTGCGCGATTCTGGGCATTGTGGGAATACTTCCCATAGGGCTTGGGAACCCTTATCTGTTTTACGGTGTGATGATGGCGGTGGCGCTGTTGTTTCTTGTCATGGGCGTTTTGTCTATGAAGAGCGCCAGAATTTTTGCCGAGAGGGCCAAGGTTGAGGGGACATTGTTGGAGACTGTGGAGAAGTGGTGTATGGAGAATCTGACTGCGGAGAGCGTCGATGCCGCTCTGTGGGCGGAGGGCCTTGATGCCGATACCGTTTCCGACGTGGAGGGCCCGGATGCCATGCCGCAGGAAGAGCAGTCCGGGAGAAAAGAGACGCTCTATTTTCAGCGGGCAGAATATCTGAAAGAGCAGATCAACAGCCAGTTTATGAATCTGGATCAAAGACTGTTGGAGCGTTTTATCGACGAGGATCTGTACGGAAAAATATTTGACAGCCTGCCCGGACAGGCGGACGGAGACAGCGATGAAGATCACCATTCTCTGTGTGGGTAAAATAAAGGAAAAATTCTACCGGGATGCAATTGACGAATATGCAAAGCGTCTGGGAAGATATTGCAGATATGAGATCCTGGAGGTGGCGGATGAGCAGACTCCGGACAGGGCGGGAGCCGCGCTGGAGGAACAGATCAGGGAGAGAGAGGCGGAGCGGATATTGGCGAAGCTTCGGGAGAATACCCTTGTCTGCACTCTTGAGATCAAAGGCGAGAAGCTGACCTCGGAACAGTTTGCGGACTGGCTGGCACAGGCGGCAGTGGACGGACGGGGCTCGGTATGTTTTGTGATCGGGGGCTCGCTGGGACTGCATAAGTCTGTTACAGACCGGGCCGATTTTCATCTGAGTTTTTCTGATATGACCTTTCCCCATCAATTGATGCGGGTGATCTTGAGCGAACAGATTTATCGGGCGTTCAGGATCATCAATGGACAGCCGTATCATAAGTGAATGGAAGAAGAGATATTTTTATGAAGAACAGAATCAGGATAAGTGTGCTGTGTATTTGTATATTATTAACAGCATTGGGATGTGGCGGCAAATCAGAAAATGAAGCGTTGTCTGAGGAGCGCACAGAGTCGTTTGTGCAGAGCGTGGAGTCGGCTGCCGCAACAGAAAGCACTCGGGAAGAACAGGCAAAAGCCCATGATTATTACGAGGAACTGATAGCTGATGCCAGGGAATGTATTGAAGGGAAAGTTAAAGAATCCGAAGATTATGATTTCAGCTATATGATATACAGGTACGGCGCTTATTATGGAGCTTCCATGGGATTGGGCTATCTGATTGAAGATTTAGACAAGGATGGAACGGAAGAACTGGTTTTTGGGGAAAACAGCGATCCGGATTCTGCATATGACAGTGTTATTTATGACCTTTACACAATAGATGACGGGAAACTGGTTCATGTATTGGAAGGAGGAGAGCGGTGCAGATATTATCTCTGTGAAAACGGGATGATCGCGCATGAGGGAGCCGATAGCGCCGCTGAGGGTGTAAACGCATATTATACCTTTGAGGGATCGGAGCTTCATTTAGTGGAAGCGCTTCTCTATAACGGATGGAATCATGCGGATAATCCGTGGTTTTATTCGACGCAGACGGATTCCTGTTATGATACGGAACATGCGGAGCCTGTCAACGCAGAGCAGGCACAGACGATCATGGAAAAGTATGTTTATGAGCATCTGATGTTTATTCCCTTTGTAGAGGAACAGGCGCAGGAGATACCGGAAGAGATTGACGGTATCATGGAGATTTACGACGGAGGGAATATCATATCGGTTACGGAAGATATTATGGTAGCCCAGGCAGTGCCTGAGACTCTTTTAAAAGGGGCCCCTGTCCTGTATGACCGTTTCAGGGTTGACGGATGGGTTTTTGAATGGCTTATTTCTGATTATTCCGACGGCAGCAACTGGTTTTGGGAAGATGGTGTATTGGTGATATCCCGTGAAGGGAGCAGTGAGGATGCCCAGATAATATCCGTGAAGGCGGAGGGAGGCTATGCGACCTGGGTTTTGGCAAAGAATAATGACGCAGAGCATAAACTGATACTCAGTCAATGGCGCAATTCGGCCTCTTCCCATAGCTGGGCCGAATATCAGTATCAGGACAATACCTATGTTCTGTATAGAGAATTGACAGAATATGCAGAAGCCGGCAATTCAGGTGAGGACATATGGGTATGGACGGTAAACGGTGAAGTGATCGGCAGGAGCGATAAGCTTTCTGCGGAGGAGATAGACGATCTTATATAGATCGGAAGAGCACACGTCTGAACTCCAGTCACGCACGGACATC
>CANCYO010000048.1 GCA_947382415.1 uncultured Lachnospiraceae bacterium
CCGCCATGCAGGTACAGAATTTGAACGCATGGGTAGATGTGGCGAGGGCTGAAATTGTGGAGAAATACCAGCCGGGGGAGCATGACCAGACTACTTATCTTCTGCAAGCCGCCCACATAGACGAGGGTGACTATTTCAGCAGCCGGGTACATAAGGACATTGACACTATCATAGAGGATATGCGGCAGACCCACCGGGGCCGGAGCGACAGCGCACCGAAAAAATTTGTTATAGAGGAAATGAAGCAGGATTTAGAGGAAGTCGCCAGCTTTAAGGGGAGCCGTCTTGAACAATGGCTCTTAATCTACTGCAAGCAAAATCATCTCCCCTATAATCGGCTGACAGAGAAAGAAAAGCAGTGGTTGATACGGATAGGTTCTAAATCGGATTTTCTGAAATCACATACAACACAGAGAGGGAAAAAACGGAAACCGTGATTGGTTGGTGAATAAGGATGAAAACTAAAGTTGTTTACAAAAGCAGTATATTTCCTGCTGATATAGATTGCGTGTTCTCGCTTTTGAGAAATCTTGAAACACTCCAATACATAGCAAAGCCGTATGCTTCCTTTACGCCAATAGGCGGAAATAGTAATATCCGCTGGGAAGAAGGGCAGACAATATCTTTCAAGTTTAAGCTGTTTTGCTTTATTCCCTATGGCACTCACACTATTCATGTGATTGACTTTTCCAAGCACAGCATTTACACAAACGAAAGCAATACACATGTGCCAGTTTGGAATCATAAGATTTTGCTAAACGCTTTGCCAGATGGAACAACAGAGTACAGCGACGAAGTAGAGATTGGTGCTGGATGGAAAACAATATTTGTGTGGTTGTGGGCGAAGTGTTTCTATTCGCATAGGCAAAAAAGGTGGATGTACCTTTTTGTAAAGAAATAACTTTCATTTTTCAGTGTCCCGGAGGAGGATAAATCCGCGCTGAAACGGCTTGTAGGAAAATTGGACTTGCTGAAAATCTAATCCCGCAGCGAGGGCGAAAATAGGTATAACTGAGAGCGAGGGAAAACATGATAGAAAGACCTGCTTTGGACAAACAATTAGATAGTAAAACATTTCGCAATTTTTACTATTTGAAAGAAGAATTAGTGGACTTTTGCAGGAAAAATGGTCTGCCTGTTTCTGGTGGGAAATTAGAAATATCAGACAGGATTGCATATTTCCTTGATACCGGAAAAGTCATGCCCGCCAAGGTAGTAAGGAAAAGCACAACAAAAATATTAGATATTACAGAATTACAGAAGATAGAAAAATTGAAGCGGATTTTGTTTGTACAGAAAGGCATAGGGCATTTTTTAGGGAACACATAGGAAATGCTTTTTCATTTAATGTAGCTTTTCAAAAGTGGCTCAAAGGCAACGCTGGAAAAACTTATAAAGAAGCAATTACTGCCTATTATCAAATCCTTGAGGATAAGAAGAACAGAAAAACAGTGATTGATAAGCAGTTTGAATACAATACCTATATCCGCGATTTTTTTGCAGATAATCCGGAAAGAACTTTAAATGACGCAATTAAATGTTGGAAGTACAAAAAGCAATTACCGGGACACAATCATTATGAGCAGACTGACCTTGCAGCTTTGGATTAACAACATCTATCTTGTCGGGGAAATAGCAAAGCTCTAAAATGGCTTTCCCGCCTATTTCGATTTTGAGAACAGAGCGGCCCCCAAATGAATAAGTGTGACATGCTTCTGGTCACGGTGTCCTTAGCTTCGGGGCGGCAACGGCATTTTTACGGCAACGCCGACAGAGCGTATAACACACTACACTTTGCTTCGCAAAGTCGTGTGCCAAATGGGGCGCTGCCCTCTTTGGATACCCCCACAACAAACAGGCGCTATGCCCTTTGCCGGGAGCATAGCGCCATTTGTTGTCAGCAGCCTGTTTCACGGTCTGTGTGTAGTTCCTTGTAAACTGACCTAACTCAATATATAAATATACGTAAATGTTTAATGATGGTAAATTCATTATATATGAGTCTTAATTTATTCAGATTCCATAGTAGTGGTTTTCGCTGTAGAAAATAACGAATTCTTGTTTTGACAAATATGTTGTTACGAAAGAGTCTTTCAGTAAAAATACGGTTCAGGAACTCTCGGTATTGAATCTTGCAATAGCAGACTGCGAAATGTCTGCATATGGCATGGCGGGGAATGACTAGGCGTTGGCCAAGGTGCTGAAGGAGGCACAGGTTACCGGCAGACAGAAAAATGCATAGTCCATTGCACAGTCTTCCCTCACAGATACGGGCAGACTGACAGGAGGAAAGAAAGGCGCAGTTATTTTTCAGACCGTAATGGGAACCTTCCTTCAGGACAGAAGCGATATCTTTAAAGGAAGAATATCCGGCTAAGGACTGCTCAATAAATATCCTGTCAGAGAGGGTCATATGTTTCTGAGTATGTATTTCTTTGGACATAGATAACTCCTTTCCAACAGACATACTGCATTGTCTATTAGATAGGAGTCAGTGACAGAGATACATCTGGTAAGGGTATATAAACTGGAATTTACTTTGGCATTTAAAGATAATCAAAAAAAATATAATATTTTCATTGACGAAATACAAAATTACATGGTACACTGCTTAAGTAAGAATCATATTCAGGGCAGAGATAAAATGCTTTTATACAAAAGATAAAGCTGCCCTGAATATGGTTTTTTTGTGCTTTTTACGAATCCTGAAATTTATGAATAGAAATTTTAGGATTCGTATTGACAAACATTGGTATATTCAATATAATATAAACAGTACATTATTATAATATGCTCGAAGGAGGAAGATCATCATGAAGAACAAGGTTTTTAGAGGTATTGTATTAGCGGCAAGTGTTGCATGCTGCAGTCTGTGTCTGTGCGCTACGCCTGCTGTAACGCTGTCTGCACAGGCGGCTTCCGGTGAGACAACCATCAGTCCCCAGGCAGATATCAAAGAGTGGGTATTTAAAGAAGAATCAGGCAAACTCTGGAAGAGATTATGGAATCATGGCACAGCCTCATGGGAAACTGACTGGATTTATGTGCGTGATTTATAAGCTGATTTCGGCTACGGGTTTCAAATAGACAAATAAGGTGCCTTATCTCTATGGATATTGATGGATAAAAGCCTGTTTTTGTTGACTTATGGCGAAGAATAGCATATAATGAGCCTATCAAATTTAGAAAGGATTAATGCTATGATGAACCCTAGAGAGTTGGATGTGCTTAACATCCTTTGGAAGTCCGAACAGCCTATGATGGCTACTGATATTGTAAACGCAGGAGACGGATTGACTCAGAGCACGGTTACCGCTGTGTTGAGAAAGCTTCTGCACTCAAAATTGGTGGAGGTAGTGGGAGTTACCCACAGCGGTAAGGTTTTAAGCCGTACCTACCGTCCTACAGAGGCATCCCGTGATGTGATTATGCAGGATTTTGCCACCAGTTACAATTGTTTCCAGGATATTATTTCCAAGGGCAGTCTCTTTGCTGCACTGATGCAGACTGAACGCTCCCCTCAGGAGATGAAGAAAGATATCGAGGAAATGAAACAGATACTTAAGGAATACGAGAAAGAGTACAATCAGAAAAAGTAAACGAGGTGAATTAAAATGCATGCCTCCTTATCTACGGTAATAATGACTGTTATCGCGACTAATATACTTTTGATATTTTTGGCATTGTGCCTTAGGAAGATAACGTGGCTGATCCGCATAGGATATAAAATATTGGCAGTGTTTGCGGTATTTGCAGTGCTGCGCTTTCTGCTTCCGGTTGAGTTTCCATTTACCATGACGAGACGATTACCCAGATTCCTTTCGCAATTGCTTTCAGCTTTTAGGCATCCGTTGTTTGCTATTGGAGAATGGAATATATCTCTATGGACGCTGTTTTTGATAGTCTGGGGCGTAGGAGCAGTTATAGGTATTGGCCGTTTTATTTATGACTATTGGAGAACGAACCAGCAGATTGTTCTTTATGGTAAGGAACTTACTGACAAGCAGTATTATAAGGAATTGCTGGATTCCATTTGCAAAGTGCAAAACAGGCGTAATTGTTTTCGAGTGATTGAGATGCCGGGATTGCAGGTACCAATTCTATTTGGTATTTTTTCTCCGCGCATTCTGCTTCCAGATAATAATCAGGTATCGGAAAATGATTTGTACTATATCTTGAAGCATGAAATTGCTCATCATTTCCATCATGACCTGATGTTGAAGGCAGTGGTCAGGATTGTTACATTGGTTTATTGGTGGGATCCTTTCTGCATTATGCTGAATAAGCAGGCAGATATTATTCTGGAAATGCATGTGGATGACATTGTTACCGAAGAAGACGGCCGGCCTACGATAGAGTACATGGAATGTCTGATACGGACGGGTTCAGAGGCGCTTGGAAGATATGCCGCGTTAAAAAATTATTCAGTAGGGGCATTGCCACAGAAGACCAGCGATTTGCACAAGCGTGTCAAGCTGTTAAGTGGGAAGAAACCTAAAGTCCGCGCCGCCACAAATATTCTTGTGGCAGCTGTTGCGCTTTCCGTCTATTTGTTTTCCTATCTGTATGTGTGGGAGTCCTATGGTACGGCAGGTCAAAGCCTTATGTCAGATACTGTCGAGATGGAAGAGAATTATTTTATACCAAGAGCAGAAAACAGCTATTTTATCGACTTGGGGAACGGTTACTACGATTTGTATTACTTTGACGAGTATCTTACGACGGTTGATTCGCTGGAGTATTATGACGAAGCGATTCCGATTTATACAACGGATAACTGTCCTGAATGATTCAATTGGAAAATGCAATAAGGGTGGAGGTAATCGGAGGCATTTGAAGCTGAAGACTGCCTCCCTTTTATATGTATGAAAAATCTGTAAAATGATATAGAAAAAGACTGAAAAAATTGAGTTGAAAAGTTGTTACAAAGCTGTTTGGGACTGTACTTTTTAATGGGCGTAGTGTATAATTGTATAAAAAACTCAAAGAAGATTTTATTACTGGCAAAGGAGAAAGTAACATGGAAAAGAGTGGGGCAAAGCAGAATGGCACTTTGAGGTTCATTCAGGTTGGTCTGGTTGTTCTGATTATCTGTTCCGCGATGATATTCATGTATATGAATATACAAATCAAATCCCTGAATGAAGACGCGATGGAAAGAGTGGGATTTGTCTATACGGCAGGTTTGTCCAGACAGATGGTGCTTCACGCAAATACTTATTTTGAAAGTAATTTCAGCATTCAGAAGGATGCTATAAAGGAGGCACAGAAGAGGCCTGAAGGCAAGCAGAAGGAGTATATGAAAGATGCATTGCAGAGGAGCGGCTACCCCTATGTTGCGTTGTATACTACTGACGGACAGATGGAGGTACTTTATGGCGACAAGGATTATGCAATCTATGATGAAAATATTGCGAATGGTGCACTGAAGGCGCATAGCGACATCGTCATTCTGATGCATAATACCCAAGAGGACAGGATAATCGGTATGATGGAGACCCAGAATTTTGTTCTGGACGGTACGGAGTATTTGGGAAGCGTATGTGGAGTATTGCCGGAGGCGGTCAATGACAGATTGTCCCTGTCAAGCGACAGCACAATGGTCTTTTCTTACATTATCAGACGGGACGGGCATTTTGTAGTTCGGAGTGAAGGCGCCTTTCGTGAGTCTTATTTTGACCGGCTTCGCGAGGAATATCAAGATTATAGAGGGCTGACGGTGGAAGATTACATCCAGCAGCTGAGCACTGCGATGGAGCAGGGAGATACTTATGAACTGGTATTTAAAAAGGATGGGGAGAGGTATCTGATGTATGCCACCAGTATGTCCTATTCGGAATGGTATCTGGTGACGATCATTCCCTATTCGCAGCTTGAGAGCATCCTCGGAGAGAATAATACGCAGAGAAATCATGTAGTCTGGCTGTGCGCATTGCTGCTCTGTGCTGTTTACGGCATTGTATTTTTCCTGTATATCCGGGTATCCAGACGGCAGATCAAAGTGTTGGAGGAGTTGGAGAAGGAGGCGGTTGCGGCCAGCAAGGCCAAGAGTGAATTCCTGTCCAACATGAGCCACGATATCCGCACGCCTATGAACGCTATTATCGGTATGACCAATATTGCCAGTTCCAATCTGGACAATCGTGATAAAACGGAAGAATGCCTTAAGAAGATATCTCAGGCCAGCAGCCATCTGCTCAGTCTGATCAATGATGTGCTGGATATGTCCAAGATCGAGAGCGGGAAAATGACGCTTTCCATTACTCAGATGTCTCTTCGCAGAAGTATGGAAAACCTCGTAATGATGATACAGCCCCAGATCAAGAGTAAACGCCAGAAGTTTGATATTTATATTCAGAATATTATATCCGAGGAGATATACTGTGATAATCTGCGGCTGAATCAGATCATTATAAATCTGTTGTCCAATGCTGTCAAATACACGCCTGAAGGGGGAAGTATTTCTCTGGTGCTGACCCAGGAGCCGTCTCTGTTGGGAGAGGAGTATGTCAGAAACCATATCAAAGTCAAAGACAATGGTATCGGTATGACGGAGGAGTTTAAAAATACTATCTTTGACGCTTTTACGCGGGAGGACAGGACCTGTGTGAAAAAGGCGGAGGGAACCGGTCTGGGACTGGCCATTGCGAAACGGATTGTGGAGACTATGGGCGGAAGTATCGAAGTGGACAGTGAGCCGAATCATGGCAGTGAATTCCATGTAACGCTGGATCTGAAAAAGGGCGATGTAGATGAGCAGCATATGACGCTGGAGAATCTGCGAGCATTAGTTGTAGATGATGATGAGGAATTGTGTAAGAGCACACAGTACGCGCTGACAGAGATTCATGTGGATGCGGATTATGTCACCAGCGGCAGAGAGGCGGTGGATAGGATCAAAGCAAATCCTGACTGCTATGACGTGGTGTTGCTGGATTGGCAGATGCCGGGGATGAACGGTGTGGAGACTGCCCGGGAGATCACGCAAAATGTCAAAAAGGATATGCCCCTCCTGCTGATGTCCGCATATGATTGGGCGGATTGTGCAGAGGAGGCCAAGAGTGCGGGAATCAGGGGCTTTATACCAAAGCCGCTCTTCAAGTCCACACTGTTTTTCGGAATCAGACAGCATGTTGTGAAGGACGAGGAACTGGCAAAGACACAGGAGACCGACAAGGCCAGTTGGAATGGAGAGAGAATCCTCCTGGCTGAGGATAATGATCTGAATGCGGAGATTGCCATGGAGATTCTCACCAAGAGCGGTCTTTCAGTGGATTGGGTCGAAAACGGCAGACTGTGTGTGGAGAAGTTCAGCGCGTCTGAGGAGGGATATTATGACGTTATTTTGATGGATATCCGTATGCCTGAGATGGACGGGTATGAGGCATCCACCAAGATACGGGCTCTTGACAGGGACGACTCAGATATCCCTATTATCGCCATGACGGCGGATGCTTTTGCGGAGGATGTGGCGAAGGCGCTGAAATGCGGTATGAATGGGCATATTGCGAAGCCCATTGATGTACAGACATTGTTTTACGCACTGAAGGAGCAGATGGGAAACAAGGCATAACTGAATATTAATGTTGTCAACTCATTGGAGGGATCAGAATGCAGAGTAAAGCGTTGATTGTGGATGATATCAGAATGAATCGTCAAATGTTGCTTGAAATCCTGCAGGATGAATATGAGGTTCTGCAGGCGGAGAATGGGAAACAGGCATTGCAGGTTCTGGAGGAATATCACAAAGAGATTGCGGTGGTGCTTCTGGATCTGGTGATGCCTGAGATGGACGGTTACGGTGTCCTGACCGGAATGCGGGAGCGCAAATGGAAGGACAGGATTCCCGTACTCGTTATCAGCAGCGAGGAACAGGTGGAGGCCGAAGAAAAGTGTTTCCAATACGGAGTGTCTGATTTTATCAGGAAACCCTATCACAAGCAGATCGTCAAAACCAGAGTGAAAAATGTCGTAGATCTGTTCCAGTATAAAAACCGGCTGGAGGAGAAGGTGCGGCAGCAGACCTCCCAGTTGAGTTGGCAGAATGAGCTTTTGCGACAGCAGGCTGAAAAGCTCAGAAAAAACAATATGGAGATTATAGATGTTCTGGGCACTGTAGTTGAGAGCAGAAATCTGGAGAGCGGGCAGCATATTAAGCGGATTAAGGGATTCAGCACGATTCTGGCCCGTATGCTGATGGAGGCTTATCCCGAGTATGGCCTGACCGGAAAACGGGTGGATATGATATCTGCCGCCAGCGCGCTGCACGATGTGGGCAAGATCGCCATACCCGACTCCATTCTCTTAAAACCGGGAAAGCTTACTCCTGAAGAGTATGAATATATGAAATCGCATTCCGTAAGAGGCTGTGAACTTGTGGAGAATATCAAGGATATCTGGGATGAGGAATATGCGAAGCTGAGTTATGATATCTGCCGTTATCACCATGAGCGGTACGACGGCAAAGGCTATCCAGATGGATTGGCGGGAGATGATATCCCCATTGCTGCACAGATCGTGTCGGTGGCGGATGTGTATGACGCGCTGGTCAGCAAGCGGGTTTATAAGGATGCCTATGGCAAGGAGCAGGCCTTCCGGATGATTACCACCGGAGAGTGCGGTGTTTTTTCTCCCAAGCTGTTAAAATGCTTTAAAATGGTGAGAAAAAGTTTTGAACAGTTGGCTGACAGTCAGGTGGCGGTATAGGCTTAGTACGGCTAAATACGTTACATGGCAATGTAGAATGAGAAGACGCCGTTCTCAGCATGATAATTGTATACAGCGCCATACTTTTCACAGAACGCGGCAATGGAGCGGGTGCCAAGCCCATGACCCTTCTCGGTGCAGACAGGGAGTCCGGCTTCATTGAAATCCACTCTGCCGCAGAAGGAATTTTCCAGTTTGAACATCAGGGTGGGACTGCCGATGCATTTGCAGTTGATAAAGCGTTGTTCAGGCTCCATGTTCCGGCATGCATTGATAGCGTTTTCCAGCGCATTTGCGAAGACTGTGGAGAGTTCGGCGGCTTCTGCGGGAAGTTTTTCGGGGAGGGTGATATCGGCATGTATGCGGATCCCCTCCTTTTCTGCCTGCTGAAGATAGGAGGAGAATACGGCATCCAGAATTGGGTGGCTGCACCAATGCCGGATCTGACTTTCTTCCAGATGTGAGTCAGAGTTCATGGACAGGCGGAGAGCTTCGTCATATTGCTCTTCTTTTATAAGGGCGGATATAGCGCGCAGTTGATGGCGCAGATCGTGGCGCATGATGCGGAGCCGTTCCTCTGATTCCGTGGTCTGAGTCATGCGCTGTGTAATGGCGGCCGCCTGTACGCGCAGGAGGTTTTGCTCTGATTCCAGATAGAATATCTGCTGTTGGCGGTAAAGCACCTGAAAAATGTTCAGATACATAAGAGGCATCAATGCAAGCATAAGCAGCACAGCCGGTATATATTCCGGACGGGCTGTTACGATGACGGGAAAGTTGCTCATCAGCCAGAGCAGCGCATAGAACAGGGCGGAGATCAGCGCAAAGGCTCCCCATCCGGTGCGGATGGACTGCTGCAGCTTGTGATAAGGCTTTCGCAGATACCGGTAGGTGATGAATTCCAGCGCGGGAAACGCAAGAAGGCGTATGAGGAACATGACGATAAAATGCCGTCCGGGAAGGAAAAAATCCGCGATGTTTGACAGGACGATCACCTCCAGAGAAATGGTGTCCGTCAGGCAGAATGTAAAAAAGAATCGTCCATCCCGGTATTTGGCTACGATGAAGAAGAACAGAAGGCTGGGCAGTGTGCAGGTGACAGGAAAGATCTTTCCCATGGCCTCGGTCCCCAACAGGATCAGTCCGGCTACATTCACCACGATAAGCGGCAGCATGGTGATACAGGTCAGCATCAGAGTCTTACGTTTGTCAAAGCGTGATTCATACAGGAAGATAAACAGAACCAGAATATGGAACAGCGACCACATTATTGAAAGGTCTCGAAAAATAGTCATATCAGCGCCCCCCCAACCAATATTTCATCCATGCAGTTTTAAGCGGCGCATAGCCGGATTTTGGAATGGCCAGAGAGCTGCCGTTCAGAAAGACTACGTTTGATTTTTCCACTGCTTTGATCTGGCTCAGATTCAGGCAGAAGCTTGCTCCGCAGAGGTAGAAGCAGGAATTCTCAAGCAGAGGAGCCAGCTCGGAGGCAAATGAGCCGCGAAGAGTCAGACCGGTGAGCGAGCTGTTGTCGCTCAGATAGTAAGTGACTGAGCGGCTGCGCAGTTCCGCGTAGAGCAACTCGCCAAAAGGCAACAGATGGAGGCCTTCCCTGGTCTTGATCGGAAAGGATTCGAGATTCTTTTGTACGGCGGCCTTTCGGATGTTTTCGATCATGCGTCCCAGAACTTCACAGAGTTCTTCCCGGTTTACCGGTTTGAGCAGATAGTAAAAAGCCCGCACTTGATAGGAGTCCACTGCATATTCATCTGAACTGGTCAAATACACGATCTCACAGCGGCTGTCCTGTTCTCGAAGCTGCTTTCCCAGTTCTATGCCATTTAATTCGGGCATGATTATATCCAGCAGATACACATCAAATGAAGTCTGATTCCGCAGGCATTCCAAAAGTTCCTTGCCGGAACCAAAGACCCTGATCTGACCTGTCATATCAGGGAGCGTATTTAAATATTCCCGCAGGAGCGCCGCAAGCGCATCCCTCTCTTCGGGGTTATCATCACACAGGGCAAAACGCAGCAGCATCTAAGGCTCTCCTTCATCATTATTATCAAAAAAATTCAATGATAAGATAGTAAACAAAAAATTCAATTGTGTCAAGTGTGAAAATCTCATGGACAGGGAAAGCGGAATCTGATACTATTTCAGTAAAAGATGAAGTGAGGCTGTTATGAAGATTTTGATCGTAGAGGATGACAGGGCTTTAAATAATGGCATTGCTCTGTCTCTGCGCAGTGCGGAGACGGAGATTGTGCAGGCATATGATATCAGGGAGGCTCGCGGTTTGTTGGATCAGACTGTGAGCCTGATTCTTTTGGATGTGGGGCTTCCCGACGGCAGCGGTCTGGAACTGTGTCGGGAGATCCGGCAGGCGAAGGGTGCAGGGAGTGAGGCAGCCATTATCTTTCTGACAGCCAATGACATGGAATTTGATATTGTGGCGGGGTTGGATGCGGGAGCGGACGATTATATCACAAAGCCTTTTTCGCTGGCGGTGCTGAGGGCCCGGATAGACGCGGTCCTGAGGCGCAACAGAGAATCCGGAGGTATGCCGGAGAGCAGTGTCTTTGAGCAGGACGGATTTTTGTTTGACTTTGACCGGATGTGTTTTTACTCGGAGGGGGAGATGGTGAGCCTGAGCAGGACGGAGCAGAGACTGTTAAAGATTCTGGTGTATAATCAGGGTATCACTCTGACCAGGGAGCGGCTCATGGAATGGGTGTGGCCGGACGGGACGGAGTATGTGGAGGAAAACGCCCTTTCCGTGACAGTGAGGCGGCTGAGGCAGAAACTGCCGGGTATACCCGTCAGGACAGTATATGGGATCGGTTATGTGTGGGAGAGAGGTTCATGTTAGTTTTGGAGGCGGTTATTATCGGTATTCTGGCGGCGGCTCTGTGTTTTTTGTACTTTCGCACAGAGGCGGTGATGAACAGGCTGGAGCGCATGGTGGATGCGGCGTTGGAGGACAGGCTTTGGGAGGAGGAGTTCTCCGAGTCGAGACTCTCGCGTCTTGAGTCCAGGCTGTATCAATATCTCAGTGCGGGCAGGAGCGCAGCCGCACAGATAGAGAAGGAGAGGAATTCCATAAAGGAGTTGATCGGCGACATCAGTCATCAGACCAAGACGCCCATCGCCAATATTCTGCTTTATGCGCAGCTTCTGGCGGAGAGAGAGGAGCCGGCGGGCACGGCAGAGCTGGTCGATCAGCTTCAACGGCAGACACGGAAGCTGGATTTCCTGATTCAGTCGCTGGTGAAACTGTCCCGGTTGGAAAATGGGATTCTGGCGCTGACTCCCCGGAGGGAGAGTGTGGCGGAGCTGTTGGAGGGGCTGGATTATGAGCAGGCGGCGCGCAAAGGCGTGGAACTCGTGATCGAGCCGGATTCCGAATGCACGGCCGTGTTTGATCTCAAATGGACGTTGGAAGCTTTGTCCAATGTGGTGGATAATGCCGTGAAATACACGCCTGAGGGGGGCAGGGTATGCGTCAGGGTCAAGGCCTATGAGATGTTCGTGAGTATTCTGGTGGAGGACACCGGACGGGGAATAACGGAGGAGGAGAGCGCCAGAATTTTTACGCGGTTTTACCGTTCGCCCCGGTCGGCGGCCGAGGAGGGAGTCGGAGTCGGCTTATATCTGGCCCGGGAGATCCTGCGCCGGGAGGGCGGCTATATCAGGGTGAGATCAAAGCCGGGTGAGGGCAGCACCTTTTCGCTTTTTTTACCCGCATAGAAACTGACGCCAGGACTGATCAGATAAAAATCTGTCAAAACTGTAAGGATTGAGAAAGAATTGAGTAAGAAACTTCTGATATGCTTCTGATAAGATCCTGATAGGATTCTGCCAGGATCAAAAAACAGTCAGGAGGTCACATATGTCAATATTACAGATCAGTAATCTGAAAAAGTATTACGGCAGCGGCGAGACGGTGGTGAAGGCTTTGGACGGCGTGAGCTTTTCCGTGGAGGACGGGGAGTTCGTGGCTGTAGTCGGCACGTCCGGCAGCGGGAAGAGTACGCTGCTGCACATGATGGGCGGTTTGGACAGACCTACGGAGGGGAATGTGTCTGTTTCCGGGGTCGATATTTTTGCCATGAAGGATGACGCACTTACGATTTTCAGGCGGCGCAAGATCGGATTTATCTTCCAGAGCTATAATCTGGTGCCGGTGTTGAATGTCTATGAGAATGTCACGCTTCCCATCGGCCTGGACGGCAATCAGGCGGACAAAGCCTATCTGGATGAGATCATCAGGACGCTGGGCCTTGAGAACAAGCTGCAGAGCCTGCCAAACCAGCTCTCCGGAGGACAGCAGCAGAGAGTAGCCATCGCCCGTGCGCTGGCGTCAAAGCCAGCCATCATTCTGGCGGATGAACCTACAGGCAATCTGGACAGCAAGACCGGAATGGATGTCATGGGACTTTTGAAGATGACGGGAGAAAAGTTCAGACAGACCATAGTGATGATCACCCACAACGAGGAGATGGCGCAGATGGCGGACCGCATCATCCGGATTGAGGACGGAAGGATCGTGGGTGACGGCGATGTATAAGGTTAAAAATAAATCAACGATCCGCAGACTTTCCGGAAAGAGCTTTGCCGCCAACCGCTCCCGGAATGTGATAGCAGTGTGCGCCATCGCGTTGACTACGGTTTTGTTCACGGCCCTGTTTACCATAGGCAGCGGACTTGTGGAGAATTTTCAGCGGGAGACCATGCGTCAGGCCGGAGGAGACGGCATGGCCGTGCTGAAGTATATTACCGATGAGGAATATGAACAGGTGAAGGATCACCCGCTGATCGCGGAGATTTCTTATAACAGGATTCTCAGTGATGAGGTGTTGAATGAGGAATTGCTCAAACGTCACGGGGAATTTTATTACATGGACGATGTGGGCATAAAGCTTGGTTTCTGTGAGCCTGTGGGCGGGCATAAGCCCGTGGCGGAAAACGAGATCATGATGGACACGGAGGCGCTGCGGCTTCTGGGAGTGGAGCAGAGAGAGGGCGCTCCGGTGACTTTGAAGCTGTCTGTACATGGTCTTGAGGTAGAGAGGGATTTCGTCCTGTCAGGCTGGTGGGAGGCGGACCCGGTGTTTGGAGCGTCCATAATGGTGGCGTCCAGAGCCTATGTGGATGCGCATATGGATGAGCTGTATCACAGCTATAAGGAGGACTCCAATCTCACAGGTGTGATTAACAGCTATATCATGTTTGACAATTCGCTGAATCTGGAGGGGAAGCTGGAACAGCTTATTGCGGAGAGTGGCTTCTCCCGTGACGGGTCGGCTTCCAATTATCTGGAGTGCAATGTAAACTGGGCCTATCTGTCCACCGGCTTTGAGATGGATCTGCCCACTGCGGCCGCCGTGTCCGCCGCGTTGCTTTTGATCGTCTTTGCGGGGTATCTGATCATCTATAATATTTTCAGGATATCCGTTATGAGAGATATTCGCTTTTACGGCCTCTTAAAAACCATTGGCGCAACGGGGAGGCAGATCAGAAGCATTATCCGCAGACAGGCGGTGCTCCTCTCCTGCATGGGCATTCCGCCGGGATTGCTGCTGGGATATTTTCTGGGCTGCGGCATGGTTCCTTATATTATGGACACGACATTTTACAGGAGCGCAGGCTATCAGACCGCTGCCAATCCGTTGATTTTTGCCGGCAGTGTGATCTTTGTACTGATGACTGTGGCGTTGAGCGTGAATAAGCCCGGGCGTATGGCGGGCAATGTGTCTCCGGTGGAGGCGGTGCGCTACACGGAGGCGGCTTCTGTGAGAAGGAAACGCAGAAAGTCTGTCTATGGAAACAAAGTTTTGGGGATGGCTGCAGCCAATCTGGGACGGAGCGGAAAACGTACGGTGTTGGTGATGCTGTCCATCAGTCTGAGTTTGGTGCTCTTTAATACGGTCTACACCGTGAGTATCGGATTTGATATGGATAAGTTTCTGGCCAAGTTTGTAGACACGGATTATCTTGTGGCCCACGCGGATTATTTCAGGTATCGTTATGCCGGAAGCGGCAATGCCGTGACGGAGAGTATGATCGAAGCGGTGGAGAGTCAGCCCGGCTTTGAGAGAGGCGGCCGGTTCTATGCCAATCGTGACGAGGAGTATTTCACGGCGGAATATCCTGAGGGCATGGGAGAGGCGCTTCCTGCAGGGGCTCAGACTCCCCGCTATATGAGCATGGTATATGGTCTGGAGGACTTTCCGCTGGAGCGTTTGGAAGTTCTGGAGGGAGAGATCGACCGAGAGAAATTAAAGAGCGGAGATTATATCTTGTCGGGAGTCTGGTTGGACGATTACAGCAAGCCGCAGTGGGAGGATCCCAATTTCGATGTGGGTGAGACGGTGACTTTGCGCAATGAGAAAAGCGGGGAGAAGCGTTCCTTCACAGTGATGGCCAAAGTGGCCGTGAAATACTATACGAACTCTGTGGGCGTATGGTGTGATTTTAATTTCTATCTTCCTGCTGACGTCTACAAAGAGATGGTGGAGAATCCGGGATGTATGAGCTATGTCTGCGATGTGGCGGATGAAAAGGAGGATTCCATGGAAGCCTTTCTGAAGAGCTACACCGAATCGGCGGAGCCGGCTATGGCATATACCTCCAAAACCACCAGAAAGGCAGAGTTTGGGGGATTGCAGCAGATGGTACTGCTGGTGGGCGGCGCGCTCAGCCTGTTTGTGGGACTTATCGGAGTGCTGAATTTTGTCAATTCCATTCTCACTGATATCATCGCCAGACGCAGGGAGTTTGCCATGCTGCAGTCCATCGGCATGACGGGAGTACAGCTTCGGCGGATGCTGATGGCGGAGGGGATTTATTATGCGGCCGGCTCGGGGCTTGTGGCGCTGCTCCTCAGTGTTCTGATGTCCTGCTTTGTGGTGGCTCCGCTGGCAGGAGGTATGTGGTTCTTCACCTGGAGGTTTACCCTGCTGCCCTTAGGGCTGGTAATCCCGCTGCTGCTTGTCATCGGCATATTGCTGCCTGTGGCAATGCTTCACACGGTGGAGAGAGAATCTATTGTAGATCGTCTCCGGGAGACGGAAGGTTAGGCCGGTGTACGGTGATCCCGTTGACCTCCACGCCCCCGTCCAGACGGATGACCAGACAATCAAGCCCGTCGATCTTACGGGTCTCGATCAGGTCTGTGCGGTCGGGACTCACCTTGATCGTAATGTCAGGAGTCTTTACATCGAAGGAACGGGTGTTGAAAACATTGTTTGCATAGAGGGCAGTCTGCTGTCCGGCAGCGGCATCGAAATAGTTGTCAAACTCAGCCAGCTTTTCGTTGTTTACGCCGCTGCCTGCCAGCAGAGTCTTTACTTCATTTTTATCAAGGATCAGGGGAGCAGGCTCCTCCTTGTGTTCCGCCACCATCTCCTGAAATTTTTCGTGTATATTCTTCACTATCTCCAGTTCGCAGGTCTCGCCCAGAGTCTCTTCGATCAGCGTCTGGAAGGTTTCTTTTTGAGCTCCTGCGGAGAGGGGGACGGGACAGCCCAGGAGCTGTTCCATAAAGTTTTCGTTCAACTCCTCTGCATCCTTGGAATAGTAGAGGGCGCTGTGCAAGTCAGCTCCCCTGTCATTGAAGGCGGGGAAGAGAAAACCTGTCTCCGGCATGCCTACCACCCAGTCCCGCACACGGTTCTGAAAGATATTTTCCTCCGCATTGTAGGAGAGGCCGGGCTTGGAGAGATCCACGGGACAGATGGCGCAGAGTATGTATTCGTACACTTCGTCCGAGGCGTCCTCCATGTCCAGACCGTCCGAGGTCCTGCCGGGTACGTCATATACGTCATGTATCAGGAGAATCAGATAATTCCCCACATATTCATAAGTCTCGATGATCTTATCATAAAAGGCTTCCAGAAGCGCCTCGTCCTTCAGCTTGCTGTCTCTGAGACGCAGCAGTCCCTCCTGTGTGCCGCCGGGCTCTTCCGTGTGCAGAGGGAACTCCAGATTCAGAAGATTTTTCCCCAGAGTGCCGGAGAGACATTTGCGCAGGATCTCAAAATATTTGAACATTTCCTCCTCCGGCAGGGCGAGAAAGGCCTGTCTAAAATCGGTTTTTTTATTTTTTTCTCCATCCACATAGCAGCCGCAGATGCGGGTGATGGAGCAGTTTTTGATGGTGAAAAGGCGTTTTAATTCGTTGATTTCCTGTTTGGTCATGTCTGTAACCTCTCTAAATTCATTTTCTTCGACGTTTCTTAAGTATACACCAAAATTTATTTTGGGGCAATGTGCAGATTTTTGTACAAAAGAAGGAAAATGCTGTGAAAAACAAAAGAGCAGGGTCTGATTTTGGAGAATGTAGGCGGATTGTGCGATGGGTTGGAGTTGATGTCAGAAAGCATATTATTTTATAATGGGTTGGTACGAAAAGGTGTGACGCAAATGTATTTCGGACTGGAGGTAGTTTTATGGAACAATTGAACATTACTACTGCAAAGGATAATGAAAAAGTATACAAAATTTTAGATGATTTAATGCACGCGAATAAAGAGTTTCAGATCATGATCACAGTACCCTCCGCCAAGGGAGCTTCCGCGGGAGCGGTGAGCGAGACGGTGGTGAGGGAGACACCCAAACGGGCGGCAGTGCGCGATCTGGAGCAGGATGTGACAGATATGATACACGAGATCGGAGTTCCCGCGCACATCAAGGGTTATCAGTATCTGAGGGAGGCCATCATGATGTCTGTGGAGGATCCCGCCATGATCAGTTCCATCACAAAGATTTTGTATCCCACCATTGCCAAGCGGTTCCAGACTACCCCCAGCCGTGTGGAGCGCGCCATCCGCCATGCCATAGAGGTGGCCTGGAGCAGAGGGCGGATGGAAACGCTGGACGCTCTGTTTGGCTACACGGTGGACACGGGAAAGGGGAAGCCCACCAACTCGGAGTTTATTGCGCTGATCGCGGACCGCATCCGACTTTCCTACAGAGATTGATAAAAAACTCTTTTCCCATATGAGAAAATGGTGTATAATCTAACTATCATACTTGGGAGGGTTTCAAATGAAAAATATTTTATTTGTGGCATCAGAGGGTGTTCCTTTCATCAAGACGGGCGGCCTTGCGGACGTTGTAGGTTCTCTGCCCAAGTGTATCGACAAGGAATACTTTGACGTGCGTGTGCTTATCCCCAAATACACCTGCATGAAGCAGGAGATGAAGGATAAGTTACAGTATGTAGCGCACTTTTATATGGATTTTAACTGGAAGAATGTATATGTGGGTATTCTCGAGGCCACAGTGGAAGGCGTTCACTATTACTTTATTGACAACGAGGATTATTTTGGCGGCTTCAAGCCTTACGGGGACAATGTGATCTGGGAGATTGAGAAGTATGCTTTCTTCTGCAAGGCAGCGCTGTCTGCCCTGCCCGTGATCGGTTTCCGGCCGGATGTGATCCACTGCCATGACTGGCAGACCGGACTCATACCCGTATATTTGAAGGAGCGGTTCCATGACGGAGACTTTTTCCGGGGCATCAAGTCCGTTATCACGATCCACAATCTGAAGTTCCAGGGCAAATGGGATCCTCAGACTGTGAGGGGCATCACCGGTCTGCCGGCTCATTATTTCACGCCGGATAAGCTGGAGGCCTACAAGGACGCCAATCTGTTAAAGGGCGGTATCGTCTTTGCGGATGTAGTGACCACGGTGAGCGCCACCTATGCGGAGGAGATCAAGACTACCTTTTACGGCGAGGGACTGGACGGACTGCTGCGCGCCCGCAGCGGCGATCTGCGCGGTATTGTCAATGGTATTGACTACAGCGAGTTCAATCCCGAGACGGACAAAAATATCGTAAGGCCTTACAATGCGGTGAATTTCCGCAAGGAGAAGGTCAAGAACAAACGTGCTCTGCAGGAGGAGCTGGGGCTTTGTCAGGACGACCGCAAGATGATGATCGGACTGGTGTCCCGCCTGACGGATCAGAAGGGTCTGGATCTGATCGCCTATGTCATGGACGAGCTCTGTCAGGACGATATCCAACTGGTAGTTCTCGGTACCGGTGAGGAACGCTACGAGAATATGTTCCGTCACTTTGACTGGAAGTATGGTGACAAGGTATCTGCTAATATCTATTATTCCGACGCCCTGTCCCACAAGATTTATGCATCCTGCGACGCGTTCCTGATGCCTTCTCTCTTTGAGCCCTGCGGTCTGAGCCAGCTCATGTCGCTGCGCTACGGAACGGTGCCCATCGTCAGGGAGACAGGCGGACTCAAAGATACCGTACAACCCTACAACGAGTTCGAGAACACGGGAACAGGATTTTCCTTTACGAACTACAATGCCCATGAAATGTTGAATACGATCCGCTATGCGGAGCATATCTATTATGATAAGAAGCGTGAGTGGAACAAGATCGTTGACCGGGCCATGGCTGAGGACTTTTCATGGAATGTGTCCGCCAGAAAATATCAGGAGATGTATGACTGGCTGATTGGGTATTGAGATGTCACGGAACAGAAAAGACAATGATTTCGTCCTGCAGGCGGGAATTCTGGCGGCTGCGGGCATTATAAGCAGAATCATAGGGCTCCTTTACAGGAGCCCTTTAACTGCTGTTGTGGGAACTCTGGGAATCGGTTATTATCAGGTTGCCTACAGCTTCTATACCATCGTACTTCTGATCTCTTCTTACAGTATTCCATCGGCTATCTCAAAGGTCATCGCCCAGAAGCTGGCGGTGAAGGAATACCGCAACGCCCACAGGATATTTCTGTGTGCGCTGGGGTATGTGCTTGTGGTGGGCGGTATTGCCAGTTTGGTTTTGTTTTTCGGCGCGGGGTGGTTTCTGGAGAACGAGGCGGCAGTACCGGTGTTGCAGACCTTTGCCCCTACCATTTTTATCTATGGCATACTGGGGGTGCTGCGGGGCTATTTTCAGGCACACCGCAGTATGGTACAGACTTCCGTGTCCCAGATTCTGGAACAGATCGCCAACGCTGCCGTGAGTATCGGTGCGGCCATGCTCCTGATCAAAAGCGTCATGGGTACCATGGAGATTCCCGCGGACGAGATGCTGAAAGTGACCCGTGCCACCTATGGCGCCATCGGCAGTGCCCTCGGCACCGGGGCGGGAGTGCTGACTGCCCTGATCTTTATGTTGTGCATTTATATTCTGAACAGAAAAATGATATACAGGCGTATCACCCGGGACAGACATGAGTATCTGGATTCCTACGGTGAGATCATCAAAACCATCACGCTGGTGGTGACACCCTTTATCCTCAGTACGGCAGTATACAATCTGTCCAGCGTGGTAAACAGCAAAATCTATGTAGATGTGATTCCAAGTATGTTGGGACAGGACAGCACCGCCGCGTATAACAATTACGGCATTTTTTCCGGGATGGCCCAGACCATCTCCAATATTCCCATCGCCTTTGCCTCGGCCATGGCTTCCGCCATGATCCCTTCCGTGGCGGCCTTTGTGGCGGCGGGTAAAATAAGCGAAGCCAAGGACAAGATCGGTGTGGCTGTTAAGAGCACTATGGTGATCTCGATTCCGTGTGCCGTGGGACTCTTCGTGCTGGCAAAGCCGCTGACCGCCTTGCTCTTTCCCTCCCAGACAGACGAGACTTTAACCTTTGCAGGAACGCTCCTGATGTCCCTCTCCCTGTCTGTGGTATTCTACGCCCTGTCTACCCTAAACAGCTCCATCCTGCAGGGTCTTGGACGCGTGAACACCCCTATTGTAAACGCAGCCATTGCTTTGACCGCCCAGACCATAACCCTGTTCCTGCTCCTGCGCTACACCAAATTGGACTTATACAGCCTGACTGCGGCCAACACCCTATACTCCGGCCTGATGTGCCTGTTAAATCAATGGTCGGTCCACAGAGCCATCGGTTACAGACAGGAGATCGTCGGCAGCTTTTTCATTCCATTCCTGGCGTCTGCCTTCATGGGAGCCTCCGCCTGGGTGGTATACGAAGGCGTCTATCTCTTCACCGATTCCATGCGAATCTCGGTACTGCCCGCGCTGGCCGTAGCCGTACCCGTTTACTTCGTGATGATGCTCATGCTGCGCGGCCTCACCGAAGAAGAACTCCAGTCCTTCCCCAAAGGCCATTTATTGATCAAACTTGCGAGACGGATTGGCCTTATGCACTGAAGTAATCTCTTTTAGGATTATGTATTATTTGGAAGGTGATTTATAAACAGGAAGTATTATCTTAAAAAAATTGTTTGATTTGTCAGACAGTGTCTGACAAATTTAGAAAGGAAAGGCTGTGGAGGAATTAATAAAAAATTCGGATTTTGAAAAAATGATATTAGATATCGAAACATTGGTAAATGCATCAAAGGCTCAATTAGCAATATCGATTAATAAAGCGATGACGGTAACATATTGGAGTATTGGAAAATATATTGTTGAATTTGAGCAAGATGGCAATGCAAAAGCGCAATACGGAAAAAACTTGCTTTCTACAATATCCAAAGAGTTAACTTTGCGCTTAGGAAAAGGGTATAGTCGTCCAAACTTAAATAATATGAGAAAGTTTTATTTGAAATATTCGGATTGTCAGGCAGTGTCTGATAAATTATCATGGTCTCATATATGTGAATTGATAAAAATAGACGATGAACTTGAACGTAACTTTTATGAGAAAGAATGTGTTGTGGAAAACTGGAATGTCAGAACATTGCGAAGGCAGATGGATTCAGCGTTGTTTTTGAGATTGGCTTCCAGCAGGGATAAGGAAGGAATTTTAAAGCTAGCACAAAATGGCATTGAATATCAAGGACCTGAAGACATTGTAAAAAGCACATATACACTGGAATTTTTAAATATTCCGGAACAGGAGAAATATAGTGAAAATGATTTAGAACAAAAAATCATAGACAATTTACAGAAATTTTTGTTGGAATTAGGCAAAGGATTTACATTTGTGAAACAGCAATATCCTTTAACAATTAATAATATACATTATCATGTAGATTTGGTGTTTTATCATAGAATCCTGAAGTGCTTTGTTTTGATAGACTTAAAGAAAAATTCTGTTCAACATGAAGATATAGGACAAATGAATATGTATATGGGATATTTCGCAATAGAAGAAAATATGCCGGATGATAATCCACCGATTGGAATCATACTAAGCAAAAATAAGGACGAGTTATTAGTGGAGTATGCAATGTATGGAATGGACAGCAATTTATTTGTATCTAAATATGAGTTATATCTGCCTAACCGAAAAGAACTGGAAAAGTTAGTCAAAGATATTTTAGAAGAAGAAATCGTGGAGGGCTCAGTATAAAGAAGAATGCCCGTGAGATATTTTTGTGGAGATATTAGATTTGGTTAAAAGTTTTTTATGTGTACAGTCGGGCACTTATTTGGGCGGCCTGTAAATTTATCATGGAAATAATCTGATTCTGCATATCCTCAACAGCTTCAATCCTGACTCTGCCAATAGAATTTCTAATCGTTTCAAAGTTTATATGGGGAAACAAATTTTCACACAGACTGTTTATTTCGGGAGATGCCCCCATCAGAGCTATTACAAGAGAATGAATGTCAAACTGTTTTAAGACTGCTTTTAGCTCCTGTTGAGGAAGTGTAGATAATTGTTCAAAATCTGCTATCCTTTGTGGTTGTATTTTGGGCTCTAATATATCATTTATGGTCACATCATACAATTTGGAAATTTTCAGTAAAACATCTAAATCAGGAATGGCTGTCCCGGTTTCCCAGTTTGAAACCGCCTGTCTCGATATGTCCAATTTTTTTGCCAGATACTCCTGCGTGTAATTATTTTTCTTCCTCAAAAACTGCAAATATTTTGCCATTATATCTGATAAGACACTTTTTATAGCATTTAATAACTGTTATATCTTATCTTCAAAAAGTCCGCTGTAAAAAATGCCGTGGCAGCCGCCAGACCGTTGTGCCGAGATTCGGCGGCTCCGGCTATTTCATGCTTTTGACCGGAAAGTAATGGATACACTACACAAATAGCCATGTGCTTGTAAAATCG
>CANCYO010000049.1 GCA_947382415.1 uncultured Lachnospiraceae bacterium
TACAATGAAAACAGTGAGTGGGGAATATCCCAGGACAGATGGCGGACGCTGTATAACAGCGGTCTGACGACGGATTTCAGTATTTATGGAGAGCCGGGCGATCAGTAGATGCAGGATATCATGAAAGCAAATATCAGTGAAGGCAGGATATCAAGGGAGGAAGACAGATGGGCATATTTGATAAGTGGAAAGGGAACAAACAGAAAGAGCCCGGGGATGCGGCAGCGCAGGGAAGCGGCGAGCTGACTCTGGAGCAGGCCGGCCCCATCGCCAGAAGTATTGTGGAGCAGTTGGGATATCCGTATCAGATATTTTCTTCCAAAGCAGGCTATAAGAAGGTGATGGCTGCCTATGAACAGGCCGTATTACAGGGGCAGCAGGAAGGCTTTACGCCGCTGTTGATTCCGGCGGACGATGTCCTGGAAGAGTATCTGGGCATCATGCAGGATGACGGATATTCTCTGGAGGAAGTTTTAAAGTCAGAATTGGAATCCGGCGAGGAACTGCTGAAGGAGCGTTTCGTGCAGTATACGGAAGAGGATATGGATGATTTCGACATGGATGAATTCGTGGGCGAATTTGACGGTGAGCCGGAGCCTGTGGACCGGTATATGGCGTTTGTGGATTATGGCTCCGCGGGAATCGTAGAGACAATCCTGCTGAAGGTTCCCACAGTCAGGCCCTGGGAGCTTGTGGCGTATGTGCCCTTTGGCGGGTGGAATGAATGCCCGGAGGTTGAACAGATGATGGCAATCTGTAAATACTGGTATGAAAAATACGGGGCGGTTCCCGTAACCATTTCCCATGATGTGATGGAGATGCGCGTGGAGACTGTGGTTGCAAAAGAGGATTCCCTGCAGGTGGCCAGAGAACATTTCGCGTTTACTCCGGACAGAGTGTTTCAATGTACCAATACAGGTACTTTAAGCGAGGTGGCGGCATGTATCGCCGCGTCAAAAATATGGTATTTCTGGTGGGACTGAGCAATGCCCGGAGCGCATATCAGGCGGATTCCGTATTGCTTAACACGGGGATATGACAAGGCAGAGCATTATATGTGTTCTGCTTTACTTGTAATAAATTGCAGATATTGGATTGTAAGTGGTAATTCTAAGTATTAAATACGGAATTTGTAATGAATAGAAGGGGCGTCATATGTTTGGTAAAAAGAAGAAACTGTCAAAACCGGTTATATTAGCGGAGAGCTGGTCGCCGACCTGCCGGGTACAGGCATTGGTGGAGGAGAGCGACACCTGCTGTTACTTTTATCTCTGGTTTCATCCGGGAACGGAGAATACTTACATAAAAAACTGTTGGATCTGTAATGTGGGCAAATCGCCAGACAAAATCGACGTGGACGCGATGAAAGCCGGTATGGCACCGGCCATGCCCGCGGAGTTTGTGAAACATGACGCGGACGGCATCCGGCTGGATCGTGACAGGTTATCTGTCGTCTGGTTTGAGGAAGGCGACGCTGCGGCGCTTCTGGAGGGCAATACATTACTCTGTGTGATTCCGGGCTGGAGCGGTTATCAGGGCTTTAGCGGGTATTCCAGATACGCTCTGGGGACGGGGCCTTATGCATGGGATTTGGCTCCGGCGGAAGAGGTACTGGGGGAGAGAGTGTTCAAAAGCCGAAGTTTCTGGAATTATTTTGAAAACGGATATTGGAATGAAGTGCAGCAGATGCATATGGATATATTAGAGCGCTTCTTTGGAAAACAGGAAAAATATTTTGCCATCGACGGAGGAAACTTTCCCAACAAGGCTTTGATCACAGGCACAAGAGGCGGGGTTAGCTATGGCATTACCGCGGGTGTCAGCCTGCTTCCCATGCCGCAGGTGGAACAGTACTTTCAGGAAGAAGCATCGGATTTTCGCAGAATAGAGCTTGGTTTTGCCGCGACAGAGGCACAGAGTGGGGTCTGTATGAAAATGTATTCCTATCTTTCGGCGATATCCAATATTCCGTGGCGGGACATCAGTTTTCTGGGGCATGGGCATACCATACCCTGTGATGCGATAGAGGGTTTTAGCGCCGTGTGGCTTCTGGATTCCCGACTGTTACCGCAGATACCCGCTCCGTCTTATCCTGATTTTATGGGAGACAGGATCAATTTGCTCTGGGCAGTGCCCTTAAAGGAAGCGGAATTTGGAAGACTGAAGGAAATGGGAACCGAGGAGGCTCTGAAGCGCCTGGAGAGAGATCTGACAGAAATTCATATCTTTAATGGTGTAGAGAAGGGTATAGCAAGTCTGGATTCATGATTGGAGGGCGGCTATGGGAAAAGACACTCGTCTTGTCAATATTTATCTGAAGATCCACAATAAAAAACCTTTGATGCTGGATGATCTGGCTTATCTGGCGGAGTACTCGCCGGAGTGTTTTGAGAAAACATGTAAAAATGTTATTTATAACATTCCTGAGACAAAACCCATCATGGAACCGTCTGTTCCGGAAACATTGGCAGTTCCGGAGGTCTCAGGGGAGGAAGCGGCGCCGGAACCCACGGAACAGCAGCGCATAGAGATGATCCTGGAGAGTCTGCGGTGCATGGAGGTCAACGCGGCCCATATCGCAAACGTCGATACCGATAAGGTAAAGAACTTATTGGGGAGCTTATATATGGAATTATTGTTTCCACATAACGATAAGGACACTTTTATCAACATGGAGGCCGACAGCGGCGGGTCGCTGTTTGATCAAAAGATATAAGTATTAAAATCGGTGGTTTGTCAGGAATCCGGGGTATAGGGACATGAAAAAGCTTAAATTGTGGAAGAAGATTGCAGTGGTTCTGCTCCTGCTTGCGGTTTTGGCGGGAATTGGCTTTTCTTTGTATGTGGGGATGTATTATCATGCCCTGCCGCAGGACTATGCCGCCACAGAGGAGAATGAAGATTTTCTGATCTATGGGGAGCGGGACAGTACATGCGGTTTTATCTTTTATCCGGGCGGGAAGGTGGAGGAATGTGCATACGCTCCCATGTTGTCCATGCTGGCTGAGAACGGAGTCTGCTGTGTGGTGGCCAGGATGCCCTGGCATCTGGCGGTATTTCGCCCTGATGCCGCCAGTCGGATCATGGATGAGATACCGGCAGTCCAACACTGGTATCTGGGCGGGCATTCACTGGGCGGTGCGATGGCGGCGGATTTTGCGGCTGATCATCAGGAGAAATTCAGCGGACTTGTACTGCTTGCGGCTTATCCCACAAAAGAGCTGAAAACGCTTCCGGTGCTGTCAATTTACGGGAGTGAGGATGGCGTGTTGAATGCCCATAAATATAAAGACGCCATCACATATGCTGACGCAGTGAAGGAACATGTTATTGAAGGAGGTAATCATGCCGGATTTGGCAATTACGGACATCAGAAGGGCGACGGAGACGCAAAGATTACATCGGAGGAACAGTGGCGGGAAACGGTAAGCTATATTCTGGATTTTATGCGGGAGACAGGCTCTGTGCAGGATACAGGTTCTATGCAGGAGGCTGGCGGCGGGACAGAGGAGGATGTGTACTCAGAAATTCCCATTGATTTTCCGTTCAGGCAGATGGGACAAGCGTATTCTCTTACGCTGGCCTCAAAAGAGACTCAAGGTGAGACTGAAGAGAAGACGGACAGAGAGTATGAACTGTGGCTGCATGATGAGAACGGGGAAGTTTTACAACGTATTTCCTGCGGCGTACTGGCAGAGCCCATAGCGTTTTCCTATGACGGTTTGGTCGGATGGTCAGATCTGGAACTATTTCCTGAGGGTAGTTCCACGGGGTTGTTTTTTAGCTGGAAAAATGAGCGGTTTTCCGAAAAAGGGATCCGGATACCGAGATATTCAGAGGTTCGGGGGCGGTCTATTCTCACGGTTGAAGACCAGGGTGACTGCCGGATCAAAAAACTATGTCAGATAAATGTCGGTCAGGGATGTGTGGAAACGGTTCGGAGCTGGAAGCTTGATAGGGACACCGGCATGCTTGAGATCTGGGATCATCAGAATAACCGGAGCCTGTACAGCGGGCGTGTGGACCTCAGAGACGGCGCTCCGGTAAATCAGGAATACTATGACATACTCTTTTATGATGATTTGTATGTGAGATCTGAACGTCCGGAGGAATTGAATGTTCCCACATGGATAGACGGACCGCGAACAGACGCAGACGGGGATATTGGTGGTGCGGAAGGATTTGAATATGTGCAGAGGGAAGTGTTCGGCAATGATGGCCACATAGGGGAATATGAGAGCAGAGAGGCACTGCTTGCGGATTTTGGATTTGCAGACAGCACTCCCGTGTATCAATATTTTAATGGGCATCAGGATCTTTGGCTGGAATTGTATCAGGATTCCGATTCCGGACGATTCTGCGGAATTGTCTATGACTGGCATATTACGGATGAAAAAGAGAAGTGGGCCGGGATGCAGGGATTTACCGTAAATTCAGTGCAGAGGGAGCAGTGGGCAGGCGCAGATCCCTTTTCTATACAAGCGGTGTATGGAGAGGAGGGGGAGCCCATAATAAAGATCAATTATGTATACCGGGATGACGGGACTTTGTTTTACAGAGATTATTGGCATGATCCCCTTGAGTATGGCACTACGCTCAGTTCTCTGGACAGCTTGTATGACGAAAGCGGAAGAGTAGTCTATGAGAAGGGATATATTACGCACGGGAAGCTGGAATACTATTACATATACACGAATGAGGGAGACAAACCGGCATATTGCCTGACCCTTGACCATAATGTGGGATGTGCGATTGCCAATATCATACAATATGATTAGAAGCCATACTGTGTTTTTGTGTACTGTGTTTTGGCTTATTGTATTTTGCCTGCCGGCTGTGTATAATATGTCTGTAAGAAGGTGTACATAGTACACAATGCTTTATTTTTAGAAGAACAGGCAAAAAAGCACGGACGCGGGGAAGAACATTGGAGAATACAGGCAGGGAATATACAAAAAACGATCTGAAAGCACAATTGAGGGAAATGGGACTTCGGGGAGACGAGACGATACTGATCCATTCCTCCATGAAAGCCATCGGTTCGGTGGAGGGCGGGGCAGAGACGGTTCTGGATGCGCTGATGGAATTTTTCAGCGAAGGATTGTTGCTGCTGCCCACGCATACCTGGAAGACGGTTCATGAGGCGCAGCCGGTCTTTGATGTGAAGCGCGAGGCTGCCTGTGTGGGAATCCTTCCCAATCTGTTTATGAGGCGGGACGGCGTCATACGCTCGGCCCATCCCACGCACAGCATGGCAGGATGCGGCAGAAATGCCGAGGCTTATCTGGACGGGGAGGAATATTGCAATACGCCCTGTACCCCCGGGGGATGTTATGACCGGCTGAGGAGCGTGGAGGGGAAAATTCTCCTGATTGGCGTGGGACATGAGAGGAATACTTATATACACAGTGTTGAAGAGGTGCTCAATGTCCCCAACAGGCTTTCCGCAAAGCCCATGAAGCTGCAGATCATTATGGCGGACGGAACGAAGCGGCAGGTTTATATGAGGAAGCATTATAATCCAATACAGCCCCATATTTCGGAGGATTTTGTGAAATTGACGCAGGCGTTTCTGGATTGCGGGGCCGCGCTAAATTTCCTGTTCGGGTCGGCAGAGTGTATTTTGTGTGATGCCCGGAAGCTGTTTGAAGTTACCAGATATGTTCTGGCGCCCGATCCGGAATGTCTGGTGACCGGTAAGGAGATTGACAGGGACAGATGGAGCTGTTGACTGGATAACCTGTGGCGTCGTTTCGCCATGGGACTGGAAGGGAGAAAAAAGAGAATGGCATTTTGTATTATTACGGATTCTGCATCAGACATACCGAAGGAAATTATTGAGGAATACAATCTGCATGTGATTCCCACGCCGGTGACATTGGACGGCGAGGATTATTTTGACGGAGCTACCCTGCAGCCGGACGAGTTTTATCGGATTCAGAGAGAAAACAAGGTGGATATCAAGACCTATCATATCAGTCAGTTTATGTTTTATGAGCATTTTAAGCCTTTTGCGGAGCGGGGAGACGAGGTGCTTTATATCTGTTTTTCCACGGGAATAGCGGGAACCTTTCAGGCGGCCAGTCTTGCGAAGGAGGACGTGCTGGAAGAGTATCCTGATTTTGAATTGACGATCATCGACTCAAAGTGCGCGTCTCTGGGATTTGGACTGGTGGTATACAAGCTTCTGCGTATGCAGAGAAACGGTGCGCCAAAAGAACTGATCATTCAGGCGGCGGAGCATTTTTGTTCCCATATGGAGCATGTGGTGACTGTGAATACGCTGGAGTATCTGGCCAGGGGCGGGCGTCTGAGCAAGACATCCGCGGCCGTGGGCGGCGTATTGGATATCAAGCCCATCATTATTGTCAACGAGGCAGGGGCATTGGAAGCTGTGGAGAAGGTGCGCGGCATGAAAAAAACCATAAAGCGCTGTATTGAGCTGGTGAAGGAGAAGGGCGCCTCGCTGGACAGACAGATTGTGGGGGTAGTCTATGGGGCCGACCGTGCGGATGCAGAACCGATTCTTGCGGCACTGCGGGAGGAGTTTGGCGTGAAAGAGATTCTGCTGGGGCAGGTGGGCTGTGCCATCGGGGCGCACACGGGTCCCGGAATCACGGGGATCGTATTTGAGAATGCTTTGGATGAACAGTTTGAGAAATATTTGTAAGATTACGGATAGATACTGAAAGATACTCAGGAAGCGCGGATGGGAGCGGACATGACAAAGAGACAAAGGGCAATTGCGATCATAGAGAGACTGAAGGAGGAATATCCTCATGCGGACTGCACGCTGGATTATGATCAGGCGTGGAAGCTTTTAGTCAGTGTGCGGCTTGCGGCACAATGCACGGACGCCAGAGTCAATGTGGTGGTGGAGGGACTGTATGAGAAGTACCCGGATGTGAATGCTCTGGCGGAGGCTTCGGTGGAAGAGATCGAGAAGATCGTTCACCCCTGCGGTCTGGGCAACAGTAAGGCCAGGGACATCAGCGCCTGTATGAAAATGCTTCGGGATGTGTACGGCGGGCGGGTGCCCGACACGATGGAGGAACTCTTAAAGCTCCCCGGGGTGGGAAGAAAGAGTGCAAATCTCGTTATGGGCGATGTGTTCGGAAAGCCTGCCATCGTTACCGACACGCACTGCATCCGGCTGGTCAACCGCATGGGCCTTGTGGACGGCGTCAAGGAACCTGCAAAGGTGGAGAAGGAGCTGTGGAAGCTGATCGCGCCGGAGGAGGGAAGCGATTTCTGCCATAGACTGGTGGATCACGGACGGGCGGTATGTACCGCCAGAACCAAGCCCTATTGTGATAAATGCTGTGTGCAGGATATCTGTAAAAAGAATCTGTAAAAAAATATAAAATAAACAGTATATAACAGTTGACAACTGATGTGAACTGTTATATACTGTTTATTGCGAGGCAGATGTGGCAGCGCATCTGCCTTTTATAGTTTCGGAAGTATAAGTGCCGATTTTTGCAAAACACAATCTGCAGATGTGAAAGGTTCAGGTTTATGAAAATTATTATCAACAATTCTTCCATGGTGCCAATCTATGAGCAGCTGATGGAACAGATCAAGGGAATGATCGTGAGCGGAGAGCTTGGCGCGAATACGGCGCTGCCGTCCGTGCGTCTCCTGTCCAGGGAATTGAAGATCAGCGCCCTGACTGTGAAAAAGGCCTATGACGCTCTCGAGGAGGCCGGGGTGGTGAAAACCATACATGGAAAGGGAACTTTTGTGACTGAGGCCAACAGAAACCTGATGCATGAGGAGCAGATCAGGGAGGTGGAAGGTCTGCTGGAGGATGCTCTGCGCAGAGGGCGGCTTTATGGCCTTACTTCGGAGGAGCTGAGAGATATTTTTGAGATTCTTTTGGAAAAATAAGCGCCGGAGCAGAAAACGGATTTGAAAGAAAATGGAGGTGCAGCATGCTTAAAATCGAAGGCTTGCAGAAAAGATACGGCAGTTTTGAATTAAATTGTACCATGGAGGTGCCGCAGGGGAAGATCGTCGGGCTGATCGGACCAAACGGAGCGGGAAAGACTACTGTTTTTAAGTCAGCTCTGGGGCTGATCAGACCGGATGGTGGGGAGGCGGAGCTCTTTGGCATACCGGCTGGGAGACTTTCAGATCGGGAAAGACAGCTCTGCGGAGTGGCCCTGTCGGGTTCCGGTTTTTCCGGATGGCTCTGTGTCAGGGATGTGGCCGCAATGATGGTAAAGCTTTATCCGGAGTTTGACAGGCAGGGATTTTTGGAGAAATGCGAGAGATTCCATCTGCCGCTGAACAAGAAGCTCAAGGAGTTTTCCACAGGAATGCAGGCCAAGTTTAAGGTGATCTCAGCGATCTCACACGGGGCAAAACTTTTGATTCTGGATGAGCCCACCGCCGGTCTGGATGTGATGGCCCGGGATGAAGTGCTCACGCTTTTGCGGGAGTTTATGGAGGATGAGGAGCGGGCGATTTTGATCAGTTCCCATATATCTTCGGATCTGGAGAATCTGTGTGATGAGGTGTATATGATCAATGAGGGACAGATTGTCTTTCATGAAGAGACCTACAGGCTGTTGGATCAGTATGCTGTATTAAAGGTGAATGAGAAACAGTATGACGAAATGGATAAAAAATATCTTCTGCGCGTCAAACGGGAGCCTTACGGCTACCAGTGCCTGACCGGGGAGAGACAGTTTTATCTGGACAATTATCCGGGCATTGTGGTGGAGAAAAACGGTATTGACGAGTTGATCTATATGATGATAAAGGGGGAAGCGTTATGTTAGGACTGATAGTAAAGGATATTCGTCTGATCAAAAATCAGGGTATTGTGATGATTCTGTTATTTGTGGGTGTCATGGGAGTTCTTATGATCAACACGATGAATCCTCAGGGCTTTGTGGCTTATGCTGCTGTAATGGGTGTCATTTATGCTTTTAATACGATCAGTTATGATTCCTATGAGAATGGCTATTCGTTTTTGTTCACGCTCCCTGTGAGCCGGAAGCTGTACGCTGCGGAGAAATATGTGCTGGCAGTTATCTTTTCGCTTGGCGCAAGTCTGGCAGGCGGTGTCGTGGTTGAGATCGTAAAGGGCGATATCTCTCATTTCCTGAGCAATTGTCTCAGTTATCTGCTTATGTGGGCTGTGGTGCTCTGGATGCCTATTGTAATGCTTCCGCTGCAGTTGAAATTCGGTGCGGAAAACAGCAGGATTGTAACGATCCTTGTATTCGGAATCTGTGCGGCAGTGGTATATCTGGCAATGAGCTCGAAGGGCATTGTGGAAGAAGCTGCCGGTTTCCTCAAAAGGCTGAATGAAACAGTGGGTGAGACAGGAATGCTTGCCATTACCCTTCTGGTTACTGCGGCGGCCTTTGTGCTGTCCATGTTCATCAGTATGCGCATTATGGAGAAAAAAGAGTTTTAGGGTGGGCGCGCCGGAAGATTCTGCATATGATATCGTAAGATGTACTTGAAAGTCATGGTGGTTTTTATGCAGATTTATGTGGTTCAGCCGGGCGATACCGTGGATACCATTGCGGAGAACACAGGAGTATCCGCCGATCAGATCACACAGGACAATCAGATCACATATCCTTATGAGCTTGCCGTGGGGCAGGCTCTTTTGATTACGGACGGGGAGAGAAACCCGTCCCGGAGTATCAGTGCCGGCGGTTATGCCTATCCTTTTATCAGTCCCTGGGTATTGGAGCAGACGCTGCCCTATCTGTCGGAGCTTCCGGTTTTTTCATATGGATTTACAAGTTATGGAGCGCTGCTTGCGCCCAATTGGGACGACGAGTGGATGATCGCGGCGGCAAGACAGCAGGGAGTGCAGCCGATCCTCACACTGACGCCCTTTGGGGAGGACGGGAATTTTAATAATAATCTGATCACTTCTGTGGTCAACAATCCCGCTTACACGGAAAATCTGATACAGAATCTTCTGACTGTGATGAGGGAGAAGGGGTATCAGGGTGTGGATATCGATTTTGAATATATTCTGGCCTCGGACAGGGATGCGTTCACGGAATTTGTGCGTCAGGTGGCGGAGACCATGCGCGCAAACGGATATCACACCTCTGTGGCGCTGGCACCCAAGACCTCTGCGGATCAGCAGGGGCTGCTCTATGAGGGCAAGGATTACGGCGCTCTGGGGGCGGTGGCGGATCATGTGCTTTTGATGACGTACGAGTGGGGTTATACCTACGGCCCGCCAATGGCCGTGGCCCCCATTAATCAGGTGCGCCGGGTGGTGGAGTATGCCCTGACGGAGATCCCGGCGGAGAAGATCGATCTGGGCATTCCGAACTATGGCTACGACTGGCCCCTTCCCTATGAACGGGGGGTGACAAAGGCTACCACCATCGGCAATGTGGAGGCAGTGCGCATCGCCATCGCCCGGGGCGCCGCGATTCAGTTTGACGGTCTGGCCCAGAGCCCGTATTTTCACTATGTCGCCCAGGAGACGGGGGTGGAGCACGAGGTCTGGTTTGAGGATGTGCGCAGCCTGCAGGCTAAGTTTAATCTGATCAAAGAATTCGGACTGCGGGGATGCGGATACTGGCAGATCATGAAATGGTTCAAGGCCAACTGGCTGCTGCTTGCGGATAATTTTTATGTCTTTAAAGGATAGCCAATTTATGGTAAAATAAAAATACTAGCAGGGAGGAAGGCGGATGGCTGTTTTTAAGACATTGCAGGGGTACAAAAAGGAATATGCGTTGAAGGATCTGCTGTCGGGAATCGTGATGGCGGCAGTGTCCATCCCCATTTCCATGGGATATGCGGAGGTGGCGGGGATTCCCGCCATATACGGGCTGTACGGCTCGGTGTTTCCGATTCTGCTCTTTGCGCTCTTCTCCACATCGAGACAGTTTATTTTCGGGGTAGATGCCGCTCCGGCGGCCATTGTGGGAGCGGCGCTGTCCACCTGGGGGATTGCCGCGGGCTCCGGGGAGGCGCTGGTCTATGTGCCCATGACGGCGCTGTTTACGGGACTCTGGCTGTTGGTGTTTTATTTCCTGAGGGCGGGGAAGATGGTGGATTATATTTCTACGCCTGTGATGGGAGGTTTTATCAGCGGCATTTCGGTGACCATCATTCTGATGCAGGTGCCAAAGGTTCTGGGGAGCGGCTCCGGTTCGGGAGAGCTTCCGGAGTTATTGCGGCATATTTATGATGCGCTGCGGCAGATTCATCCCCTGTCCGTGGCGCTGGGAGTAATCTCCCTCATTGTTATCGTGGCTGCGGGGAAGCTTGTCCCGAAGTTTCCCATGGCTATCGTTGTCATGGCTTTCGGCGTGTTCTTAACCTGTGTGTGCCATGTGGATGCATATGGGGTGAAACTGCTGGCACAGGTGGAGCCGGGACTGCCAAAGCTGAGTTTGCCCCGGATTGACCAGGTGGATATCAGTCAGGTGATGGGGCGCAGTCTCATGGTGGCGTTGGTGGTCATGTCGGAGACTTTGCTCTCAGAGAATAATTTTGCTTTTCGCAATGGTTATAAAATAGATGACAACCGGGAGGTCCTGGCCTGTGCGGCAGGAAATATCGCGGCGGCTCTTGTGGGGTGCTGTCCTGTGAACGGCAGCATTTCCCGAACCTCCATGAACGATCAGTATGGGGGCAAGACACAGGCCGTGTCCATCGTGGCGGCGGGGGCGATGGCGCTCCTTCTCTTGTTCGGAACCGGATTCATCGGCTATCTGCCCGTTCCGGTTCTGACGGCCATCGTGATCTCCGCATTGATGAAGGTGGTGGAGTGGGATCTGGCCAGGCGGCTGTTTCAGGTGAGCAGGCGGGAGTTTGCTATTTTTGCGGCGGCCTTTGTGGGGGTATTGATGCTGGGGACGATCTACGGCGTCATCATCGGCATCGTGCTCTCATTTGTGGCGGTGATCCTGCGCAAGTCCAATCCTGCCAGAACTTTTCTGGGCGTCATTCCGGGGAAGGAGGGCTTTTATGACAGGCGCAAGAACCGCTATGCCTGTGAGATACAGGGTGTAAAGCTGTATCAGTTCGGAGAGAGTCTGTTTTTTGCCAATGTGAAGGTCTTTCAGGAGGATATCGAGAACTGCATCGAGGAGGATACCCGGGCAGTGATCGTGGACATGGGAACGGTGGCCGGCATCGATATCACGGCGGCGGACAGGCTTGCCCTCATGGCGGACAGCCTGTTCGGGAGAGGAATCCGGTTTTATCTGACGGAGCACAAAGAAAGCATTAATGAACAGATGCGCCAGCTTGGCATCGGGCGTCTCATTGAGGAGGGTCATGTCAGGAGAACCGTTACGGCGGCTCTGCATGATGCGGGCTTTCAGGCTCCCTACCCTCTGAAAGCGCCAGACGGAGAGAGCGGAAGGAGGCTGCACAGTCTGTCTGCGGAGACGGAGAATACGCTGGAGGAATTCGCATGGGCATTCGGGGAGGATGCCGTGAATCACATCGAGAAGCAGGTGCATGCCATCATCAGCCGGATACATCAGATACCGGAGTTGGAAAAACTGATGGAAGAAGGGCTTGAGGGGCATCTGGAAGCGTGGAAGTGGCTGGGGGCCATCGACGAGGATGAGCTGGTGCGGCGCGTGGAACTGCATATGGATGAGCTGCCCGAGGATATGCTGACCGGGAAAAACAGCGTCGTCATATGGAAGCTTTTGGAGGAGTGGAGAGAGCGCATCAGGGAGCGTCTTAAGAGAGAGGACCCGGAGGAACTGGAGAGGCTGGTGGCCTACCGGCAAAAGCTGGAACAGAGGCTGGAAGAGCAGAACCCGGAGGCGGCAAGGCGGCTGCATGAGAGGGAAGCTGCGGCTGCGGGCAGGGTTTCCAGGATGGGGACAGCGGATTCTGATAAGACGGTGTGAGCGGACAGGAGGTATCGCTATGAGAATGTATGATATCATTATGAAGAAGCGTAACGGAGGGGAATTGTCCCGGGAGGAGATCGAGTTTTTTGTGGAGGGCTATACGAAGGAAGAGATTCCCGATTATCAGGCCTCTGCGCTGATGATGGCCATCTATTTTCAGAAGATGACGGAGGCGGAGACCCATGCCCTCACCATGGCCATGGCGCACAGCGGGGATATGCTGGATCTGTCCGGAATCCGCGGTGTCAAAGTGGATAAGCACAGCACCGGCGGAGTGGGGGATAAGACTTCGCTTGCGCTGACGCCCATGGCGGCGGCCTGCGGTATTTCCGTGGCCAAGATGAGCGGCAGGGGACTTGGGCACACCGGAGGCACCATCGACAAGCTGGAGAGCTTTGCGGGCTTTTCCACGGCGATTTCCACCCAAGAGTTTATTGACAATGTCAACCGCATCGGCATCTCCATCATGGGACAGACTGCAGACCTTGCGCCTGCGGACAAGAAGCTTTATGCGCTGCGTGATGTGACGGCCACGGTGGATAATCTGTCTCTGATCGCCAGCTCCATCATGAGCAAGAAACTGGCGGCGGGGGCGGACGCCATCGTGCTGGATGTGAAGACGGGCAGCGGGGCTTTCATGAAGCGGGAGGAGGATGCGCTGGCGTTGGCCAGAGAGATGGTGGCCATAGGGAGGGCTGCGGGGAAAAATACCATCGCAGTGATCTCCGACATGGATCAGCCTCTGGGCCGGGCGGTGGGCAATGTCCTGGAGGTGAAGGAGGCCATCGCCGAGTTAAACGGCGCGGGTCCGGCGGATTTTCATGAGCTCTGCCTTGCGCTGGGCAGTCAAATGCTGATCGCAGGAGGAAAAGCGGAGGACGAGACAAAAGCCAGGGTGATGCTGGAGCAGGTTATAGCGGACGGCAGTGCGCTCAGGAAGCTTGCGGAGTTTGTGGAGGCGCAGGGCGGGGACAGCGCGGCCGTTTATGATCCTGAGCGTCTGCCAAAAGCTTCTGTCATAAGGCCCGTTCCTGCTCCCCGGGACGGTTATGTGCAGCGCATTGCCTGTGACGAGGTGGGAATCTGTTCGCTGGTCCTTGGCGGCGGCCGGGAGACAAAAGAGAGTGAGCTGGATCTGTCGGTGGGTCTGGTGCTGGAGAAAAAGGTGGGAGATCCTGTGAAGGCCGGAGAGCCTCTGGCTTATCTCCACGCAAACGATGAGAACAAATGTCTGGCGGCATATGAGCGCTTCCTCGGGGCATATGTGATCGGCGACGAGAGGCCTGACCGGACCGGCTGCGGGATAATTAAAGGAATTATTTAGTCATGGATGCGCCTCCCGCGACATACCTTGGTAGTATGAAAAATGTATCAAGATCCAATCAAAAAAATGCAAGGCAAGCCGGCGCGGCGCAGTCGGAGGCGGCGCAGAAGAAGGCAAAACTTTTGGAATCGCTGCAGCTTCCCCGGGACGTCTGTCTGGGGGCGCTTCGGGTGACGCTCACCGGAAGTACGGAAGCGTGGGTGGAAAATTACAGGGGGCTTCTGGAGTATTCGGAACAGTGCATTCTCCTGCAGGGAAAGACCTGCCAGGTCCGTTTTGAGGGTACCGGCCTCACCATTGATTACTACACGAATGAGGATATGAAGATAAGCGGCTGTATTCAAAATGTCCGATATCTGTAGACAATGTGCGGGAAGGGGAGAAGGGTATGCTTGATATCTTGAAATATATCCGGGGCTATCTGCGCATCCGTGTCAGCGGCTTTTCCCCGGAACGCTTTATGAATCTTTGCAGCAACAAAGACATTCTTTTGTGGGATATTGTGCAGCAGGACGGCGGTTATACCATGTGCATCAGCCTGCACAGCTTCTATAAGCTCAAGGCCATCGTGAGAAAGACCGGGACCAAGGTAGTCATTCTGGAGAGATGTGGACTACCTTTTTTTATGTTCCATATGCGAAGGAGAAAAGTGTTTGTGGTGGGTCTGATCCTGGCGGTGGCATTCTGGTATCTGTCCGGATGGTTTGTGTGGGATATTGAGATAACGGGAAATTACCGGATTACCACGGACCAGTTGGAGGCTTTTTTGCAGGAGCAGAATATCAGGGAAGGGATGCGCAAAGAACAGCTTGACATCGGGGAGCTGGAAAAGGAGATCCGCAGAAGTTTTCCGCTGGTGACATGGACCTCAGCCAGACTGGACGGCGCGAAGCTCCTGATATCCATCAAAGAGAATGACGCGCCTATTTTGAGCGGGGATGAACTGGGGCAGGAGCCAAAAGGAACCAATCTGGTGTCAGAGTTTGACGGTACCATCGTGTCCATGGTGGTCAGAAGCGGCGTTCCCAAGGTGCGCATCGGAGATACGGTGGAACAGGGGGCGCTGTTGGTGGACGGCAGGGTGCCGGTCTACAATGAGGACGGTACGGTGCGGGAATATATTCTGACAGATGCGGATGCGGATATTGTCATAGAGCATATCACTGAATTTCAGGCCACGCTGCCTTTTGATTACATAGAGCGGGAATATACGGGCAGGGAGAAGACCCAGGGTTTTCTGCGGGTGGGGGACGGATTTGAGGGAAAACTGCCTGTGGAGCGGCCTTATCTGTCCTATGATAAGGTGATGCGCCAGAGCAGGCCTCTTTTGTTTGAAAAGCTGAATATCCCGGTTTTCGGCGGTTCCTACGTCTACAGAGAGTACCAGAATGTGGAGCATGAATACACGCTGGAGCAGGCACAGGAGCTTTTGCAGGAAAAATTATTGCTCTTTCTTCAAACTTTCCAGCAAAAAGGGGTACAAATAATTGAAAAAGATGTTAAAATAGATACATGTGAAAGTGGCTGGATCCTGCAGGCACAATTTCTGGTGCAGGAGCCGGCGGGAAAACAGACTGCCACGGACAAGGGAGAAGAAATTATTGAAAAATGAGAATCAGGATGAAAAAACTTTTTCCATCCATATGGAGATGCCAACGGAACATATGCAGAAGATTTTTGGCGCTCAGGATGCCTATCTGAAAAAGCTGGAGCGGGATTTTGAGGTGACTGTGGTGGACCGCAACGGCTGTGTGGTGATCACCGGGGAGGAAGATCAGGCCCGCAGGGCGGCTGCGGTGCTGAAGCAGTTGACGATTCTGTCGGACCGGGGAAACGATATCGGGGAACAGAGCGTGGACTATGCCATCACCATGGGCAAGGAATCCAGGGAAGAGGCCATTACGCAGATTGATGAGGACTGCATTTGCCATACCATAAACGGCAAGCCCATCAAGCCAAAGACATTGGGGCAAAAGGCTTATGTGGATGCCATCCGCGAGAATATGATCGTCTTTGGGCTTGGGCCTGCGGGTACGGGAAAAACTTATCTTGCCATGGCCATGGCCATAACGGCATTCAAGAATGACGAGGTGGACCGGATCATCCTCACCAGGCCTGCCATCGAAGCCGGGGAGAAGCTGGGATTTCTGCCGGGAGATCTGCAGAGCAAGGTGGATCCCTATCTGCGTCCGCTCTATGACGCACTTTTTCAGATCATGGGGGCGGAGAGTTTTTCCAAAAATATGGAGAAGGGGCTGATCGAGGTGGCTCCTCTTGCTTATATGCGGGGACGGACGCTGGACAATGCCTATATCATTCTGGATGAGGCTCAGAATACCACGCCGGCTCAGATGAAGATGTTTCTGACCCGTATCGGTTTCGGGTCAAAGGTGGTCATCACGGGCGATGTCTCACAGAAGGATCTGCCGCCGGGCAGCAAGTCGGGATTGGATATCGCGGCGAGAGTGTTGAATAAAATCGAAGGGATTGCCTTCTGCAATCTCACCAGCAAGGATGTGGTACGTCACCCGCTGGTGCAGAAGATCGTGAAGGCTTATGATGATTATGAGGCGAAAGAAAAGTCCAGAGGACGGGAGAGAAATGCCCGAAAATAAAGAGCAAAAGGATGGAAGCGCCGGGAAAACGGTGGGCATGTGGATTCTGGAGATTGCCTGCGGCCTTCTGGCGTTGGCCGGGATTGCGGCATCCTTCTATACCGGTGTGCTGGAACAGGGTGTTGACAGGGTCTTGTGTTACATGGTGCTCATCGTGCTGGGGATCGCCGTCATGGGGTTTTGCCTGCGCCGCTCCATGCTGCGTGAAGATATGGATTATGATAACAGCCGGTATCCCGGACGGTTCTGGATCTGTTTTCTGATGGGACTTGCCGTGGCGCTGGTCTGCGTGTTCCTGCCTGTGGCAGCATGGCCCTTCCTGCCTGTGTATGTGCTTTTGGCGTTGTTTGGAAGCCTGAATATGGGAGTGCTTGGAGCCTCGGTGCTGCTTGCGATTCCCGTGTGCCTCACAGGGGCGGGGATGGAAGTCTTTCTCATGTATTTTATCAGCGGGCTGTTTGGAGCAGCCCTGTTTCAGCATCTGAAAAACGGATTTCGGGCCGGATTTCCCTTTTTAATGTCTCTGGGATCGCTGCTGGTCTGTGAGACTGCGGGGACTGTGCTGGTGACGAATGCAAGGCCTGAGATTGAGTTTTTTGTGCTGCCCGCGGCGAATCTGGTAGTGTCGGGAATTTTGCTGATGGGCATCCTTCGTCTGTTTTCGGACAAGGTTATCTACCGTTACCGGGTAAGATATCTGGATCTGAACGATCCTGAGAATGTGGTTCTCGCCGGCTTAAAACAGAGGGACAGGCAGGCCTATATGAAGAGTGTCCACACGGCATATTTCTGTGAGCGGGTGGCGGTAAAGCTGGGACTCAGCCCTGAGCCCATAAAATGTGCGGGCTATTATCACAGTATGGGGGAAGAACTGCCTGAGCTGATGAAAGCGCATTCCTTTCCTCCGGAGGTGGTGACGATCCTGGAAGATTACCGGGAGCGGAAAAAGCCGATGCAGCACAAGGCCACGGCGGTGCTTTTGGCGGCGGAGGATGTGATCAGTGCGGTTTTGCGTCTTTTGGAGAAGAACGGAAATGGCAGGCCGGACTATGACAGAGTCATCGATGAGATTTTTGAGCGCTATGGGGAGAGCGGAACCTTTCGACAGTGTGATATCACGGTGAAGGAACTCTATACCATGCATAAGATATTTAAGGAGGAAAAACTTTATTATGACTTTTTACGTTGAGTTTGACGAAAATGTCACAAACGATTTCCCCTTTGAGGCGCAGACGCTGACCGAACAGGTGGCGGAGGCCGTGCTGAGATCGGAGGGGTGTCCCCATGAGGTCTGTGTCAATGTGCTTGTGACGGACAATCCGGGTATTCGGGAGTATAACAGGCAATACCGGGATATAGACAGGGAGACGGATGTATTGTCATTTCCGAATCTGGATTTCGAGAGGGCGGGGGCGTTTGATATTCCCGAGGAGAGGCGGGCGGATTATTTTGACCCGGACAGCGGTGAGCTGATTTTGGGGGATATCATCCTCTCGGCTGACAAGGTAAAGGAACAGGCAGAGCTCTACGGCCATGGTATGAGACGGGAATTTGCTTTTCTGGTGGCGCACAGTATGCTGCATCTGTGCGGTTATGATCATATGGAGGCTCAGGAAGCCGCCCTTATGGAAAGCCGGCAGGAGAGCATATTATCAGAGCTTGGGATTACCAGAGATTGACCGGAGATTAACCAGAGATTAAAACGGACAAGGATGAGAAACGAATGAATCAGGTGGAGATCAGGAAACGAGGGGTGGAGTTTTGCTCTTTTGTGCTGGAGATGGCGGTTCTTTTGGTGCTGGGCGGGCTTCTGGGAGACAATGGCGTGGTTTATATTGCTTTTGCGCTGGAGAGCTTTATGCTGTTTTGGACCATTGCCGGAAGCGGGATGGCCGATGCTCTGGGTAAGCTGCTTAGGGGGAGAAGCGCCAGAAGACAATTTAAAAACGCCGCAAGGATGCGGAAGAACGCCTTGATCTTCGGGGCGGTGCTGGGATTATTGGGCAGTCTGGCGCTGTTAGCCTGCTCAAAATTTCTGGGGGAGAGTCTGTTTCGGGTATCTTACAGCGTCGTGATCATACGGCTGCTTGCTCCGGTGATTTTTCTCAGGGCCATAACGGCAGTGCTTCTGGGATATTTCCAGGGCGAGGGGACGGAGCTGCCTGCGGTGATCTCCTATGTGATCAGACCGGTGTGCGTTTTGGGCTTTTCCCTGCTTTTTGTAAAGCTTTCTGACGGCGACAGGGTCAGCGCGCTGCTCAGGCAGGAGAATTTTACCGCCATGTATAGCGGTATGGGCGTTGCGCTTGCCGTTTTGGTGTCGGAGGTGCTGGTCTTACTGTTTTTATTTCTGGTGTATCGGGGAAGCCGGGGGAGGGAGCGAAAAGGCGGCGGAGACGGTATGCGTACCGTCGATAGTTTTGCCGGACAGCTTCGCATATTGTATGGCAGTCTGCTTCCACAGACGGGCATGGCATTGCTCTGGCAGCTTCCCGTCTGGCTTGGGATGTATTTTTTCCGAAACAGTGTCGCCACGGACGCCGGATTGAACGATTACGGCATCCTCTACGGAAAATATCTGCCCTTAGCCGGGATCATGATATTCCCTGCCTGTGCGCTGTTGCTGGAAAACTGCTGCAAAACGGCGGACTGTGTGCGCAGGGAGGAGCAGCGCTATGCCAGGGGGCATTTTTTGGGCGGTCTGCATATGGGGGCAGTCTACGGTATGTTTTTTACGGTGTTTACTGCCATATTGGCCCCGCAGATTGCAGGCATATTCTGTGAAAGCGGGGAGAAACTGGCCACACAGTTTCTGCGCTTTGGCTCAATCGTGATCCTGTTTGCCGTGGCAGGGTTTTATCTCTCGGAAATTCTGGTGCTGTTGGGCGGTAAGTTTCAGGTCATGGGGGCCCTGGCGCTGTATGATCTGGTGTTTGTGATCTGTCTTCTGATCTTTTTAAATGCAGGTAAGATGGGCGTGATCGCGCTGGTCTATGCCGGTGTAGTGGCAGGAGGAGTCTATGTGGCCGCGGCGGGGACATTGCTGCTCTATCAGACGCGTCTGAATGTGGACTGGCTGCAGGCGGCGGGCATTCCGGCGGGAGGCGCCTGCGTGGTGGGACTCATGCTGTTTTTTGTGAGCAGGCTTTTTGCTCCGCTGGGTAATATTATGACGGTTCTTTTGTGTCTGGGACTGGGGATCGTGGTTTATATTCTGATACTTTTGCTGGTGCGTAATATCAGGGAGCAGGAGCTGAATTATATTCCTTTTGGCGGGCTGCTTCGCAGTCTGGGACAGAGTCTTCGGATTTATTAGCTGCGGATCGTTTTGTAATCAGTACATTTTTGGGTATATTTTCTATTGGGACGGCCGATACTTTATTCCAAAACATGCGGGAGCAGGTGAGGATGATGAAGGTTTTAAAGGGTATCGGCTTATTCTTTGTATATCCGGCGGTCATGCTGTTTTTGGGATTCTGGGGAGGCGTGGAGGCCTCTCGCTTTTTCTATCCGGGGAATCCGGAGATCCCGGAAGAGAACGTGCGCTTTGTCCAGGAGGTTGAAGCCCGGAGAGATTTACCCGGGCAGGCAGATTGCGGGGAACAGGAAACAGAGGCGGAGGTTTTCTTGCAGGGCGACGGAGAGGATGAACTTGTGCAGGTGAGCGCCGTGCGGGAGACTCTGGCTGCGGACACGGAGTATGTGCTGTTGGAGACAGATATCCTGAGGAAGACCGAGGTGGAGACCAGTTGGCGGCTGCCTGGTCAGTATGTGGGAATGGACAGGGAGCAGTTTCTGACCGCCATGGAAAATTACGGCAGCTTTCCGCCGCTCTCTGAGCTTGAGAGAGGCTTCGTCAATCTGGAGGTAGTGTCTTTTTCCAGAGAGCGGGTGGTGGTTCGGATGAACTATCAATATGTGCAGCCAGGGGAAGGCTTTTATCTGGCGGTGCAGAATCATGAGGTGATCGTCTATCTGGAGGATCAGGAGACTGTCTATATTAATACGGGAATCATGCTGGAGTCTCTGCCGGAGGATCTGCAGCTTGAGATCATGGATATGCTCTACATGGAGGAAGAAAAGAATCTCTATAATTTTCTGGAGACCTATTCCAGTTAGATCGGATAGAGGTGTGCGGAGGGAATACGGAATGGGACGAATGAGGATCGGAGTGATCGGAGGCGGGGCTGCCGGGATGACGGCCGCTATCGCAGCGGCCGGGGAAGGCGCGGCGGTTACGCTTCTGGAGGGCGGAGAGCGCGTGGGCAAAAAGATTTTGTCTACGGGAAACGGGAAATGTAATCTGGGTAATCTGGAACTTTCCGCCGACGCTTACTATGGTGCGGACAGAGAATGGATAGCTGACTGTCTGGCGCGCTTTGGCAGCGAAGATACCATCCGTTTCTTTCGCGGCATGGGGCTTTTGGTGAAGGAGCGAAACGGCTTGCTCTATCCGCTGGCGGAGCAGGCTTCAGTGGTGCTGGATGCGTTACGGTGGGAGCTTCGGGCCATGGGCGTGGAGACGGTCTTGGAGTGCAGAGTGGATGCGGTGCGGCGGAATGCGGAGAAAGGATTTAAAGTGTCTGCGGGACAGAGGGATTTTGAGTTTGACCGGGTAATTCTTGCCTGCGGCAGCAAGGCTGCGCCCAAGACGGGTTCTGACGGCAGCGGTTATCTTCTGGCGGAAAGTCTGGGACATGCCGTCGTTTTGGTGATGCCTGCGCTGGTGCAGCTTCGGTGTAGGGAGGCCTGGCTGAGAGAAGTGTCCGGTGTGCGGGCGGAGGCAGAGATCCGTGAGCTGTCGGGAGAATCGGGCGTCATCGAGGAGCGGGGAGAACTGCAGCTTACGGATTATGGGATATCCGGTATTCCGGTCTTTCAGATGAGCCGCAGGATTAACGCTTTACTGAGGAAGCGGGGGAAGGGTTCAGAGGCAGAGCTTTCGGTGAATCTGCTGCCGGACTACAGCGCGGAGGAGTTCGGGAGACTCTGTGCCGGACGCAGGCTCCTGCAGGCGGATCGGACGGCGGAAGAATTTTTTACGGGCATCCTGAACAAGAAATTGATGCTTTTGTTTATGAAGCTCTCCGGGATCAGGCGGGATACGCCTATCTCCCAGGTGGAGAGCGGGAGGATAGATCAGGTGTTTGGGCTATGCCGGGACTGGAGACTGCATGTGACGGGGAGCAATTCTTACGACAATGCCCAGGTCTGCGCCGGAGGCGTGGACACGGCGCAGGTGGGACGCAATATGGAATCACTGCTTGTGCCGGGTCTGTTTTTTGCGGGTGAGATACTGGATGTGGACGGCAGATGCGGCGGTTATAATCTGCAGTGGGCGTGGTGCAGCGGACATCTGGCGGGACGCGCCGCGGGGCGGCGGCCGGAGTCGTAAGTATATTGAAGAGCATACATAAGGGATATGTAAATGATACGAATCAATCAGTTAAAATGTAAGAGCGAGGAAGTGCATAAGGCGAAACGCAATGGAACGCAGGGGCTGCGGGAACTCTTAAAGGCCCGGTCGGCGGCGGTTCTGCGGATTCCGGAAACGGATATCCTGCGGCTGGATATCTGCAGGGAGTCTCTGGATGCCAGAAAAAAGCCAGATCTTTTTTACAGCTATACACTGGAGTTATATCTGGAGCGGGAAGAAAAGGTTCTGAAAAGGCCTGGGGGGCGTGGGGGCGGTGTGCAGATAGTAGATCGGAAGAGCACACGTCTGAACTCCAGTCACGCACGGACATCGC
>CANCYO010000050.1 GCA_947382415.1 uncultured Lachnospiraceae bacterium
CCCATAATTTGCAAGATTCCATGCATTGCAACCAACACTTGCCTCATCAATCTGCAGGATATCCGGCAGTTCTCCAATCCGCCAGATCCGCAGCAAAAAGGCCGTCACGAACAATCCTGCCAGACATATTCTGAAGCTATACTGCTTCCAGCTCTTCCTCTTCTTCGTCATAGTACTTCCTTTCAACAAAGCCTTTCCAACGATCTGCGAGCTCCAGAAGGGCCAGCCAGACGAGCAGCGCTCCCGTCCAAAATCCGCCGATGATCACGGCTTTTTCATAATGCGCATAGTATTCGTATTGGTTTATGGCGTTTCCTCCGGCATCTTCGCCATCAATTAATAACACCTGATTCTCTACGGCGTTTCCCGCCGTGTCCCCTGTACATAAAACAGCATATTCCGCCTGCGAATCATCAGGCAGGCTTAAGGTCCACGCATACTCTCCCCCGGGTTTTACCTTCGCCTCCACCTCAACATCAAAATAACACCCGCTCTCTATTTGATCAAAATAAATCTCCCGCCTGCAGACCTGCACCCCGTTCTCATCCTGCATGTCAAAATACAGATATTCTCCTTCCGGCATACCCTCGTCAAACGCCAACGCGATCTTTACTGTGGACAATCTGCCATCCTCCGGATAAAAATACTGCAGTGCCACGTCCCCCGCCGAAAGCCACTGTGTCTGTGAGATATCCACTGTATACCGTTCCGCCGTTTTGTACGTATGGAACAGATATCCCGGCCAGACGCCCGCACAGAATACCACAAGCGCAACCGTGAACAATATCTTCAATCCGGGCCATATCCATCTGAGCTTTTTAGTCTCTATACCAGTCTCTATACCAGTCTTTATATCAGTCCTTACCACTTCCATTTTTATCCTCTCTTATTATCTCAACACTTCTCATTCCAACTCTTATCTTCCTATTTCAACGCTTCTCTTTTATTCTCATGTCGTACAAATAACATGCAGACCGCAAATAAAATTCCCATCCAGGTCATCGCCAGAAAGGCAAGGGTAAAATGAGAGAGCGGCCTGTAGCTGTAGGTAAGCCCCGACAGAACCTGTCCGCCCTGGGCATATTCATCCATCCACACCTCTCCATACTCGCTGAGGGGCATATCCTGATCCGCCGTCACAAAAAGCCATACCTCCCCGTCTGCATTCTCGATCGAAACGCGCAGGATATAATCCCTGCCCCGCTCCAGTTTCCAGTCCACAGGGATGTCGGCCCAGGTGCTCTCCTCATAGGCGGAAAGCAGAATCTCCTCCTCATACAAAGCCGTTTCCCCATTCCATAACACCAGTTTGCAAACCCCTTCCCTGGCTTCTGTCCCGATACAGAGCCCTATGCGCTTCACTGTCGGGAACGAGGGCGTAAAGCGCATCTCGCACACCGTTTCCTCCCGAAGCGCTGCCTGTCTGTATGCTCTGTCGCCATTGGTCACAGCAATCTCCTCTCTGGCGAGAAGACTCAAACCGCATGCCGCAATCCCGCAGACAGCCCATACACAGAGTATACGAAGCCTACGGCGCCCGTCCAAATAACAATCGTTATTCACAGATCCTATAAGAATCGCAAGCACTGCCAACACCGCGATTCCATATATACGGTATGTGAAAAAATGATGTCCCGCCGTGTGATTCGCCAGCGCAAAGTACCAGACTATAGGAGATACGCCCGCTAACGCCAGCGCCTTGTTCAGAACATTGCCCCGCACACCCTTTTTTAATGTATACACTACGATCACAAGCAGCCAGACAGCCAAAAGCAGCACATAGAGTTTATACTCATAATGCTTCCAGTTCACATACAGCGCATCCAGCCTGTCCGCCAATCCGAAGGGCTCCCCTGCAGCCCCCAGCCTAAATCCCACCTCGTAAAAAGCGCTCTCAAATATATTGCGTCCCAGGATCAGGCTTCCCAGGACGAATTTCCCCAGCCACATACCTGCATAGCCCAGAATCCACCACAGCCCCGTGACAATGACCTGCTTTACATAATACAGTTCACCCCTGCCCGACTCATACTCATCCTGCTTGCTCTGAGCCGGCGCACTCTGATCCGTCTCCTGCCTGCCCCTCTCCTGAAGGAGCAACCACCAGATCACAGGTACGCCCCAGGTATACAGGGGATAAGTCAACAGATCAAAAAAGCTTGTGAGCATTCCCACTGCCAAAAAGACCCCGTACAGCTTTATACCACTGAGTCTCCGCGCCCTGTCCCCGCAGAACAGATACACAAGACAGCCCGCCGTAATATAAAATACCCAGCTATACTGCAGGGAAAATGGCATGGCCATGGGCATCAGCAGAAAATAAGACGTCAGCATGAGCAGTGCATAAGGCATTCCTTTTTTCCGCCACAGCCACAGGCACAGCAAAAATACAAGCAGAAGTTGTCCCATACTGTTTAGCACACGTATCTCCCCGTAGTCAAACAAAGCCAGCAGCGGCCGCAGCACCGTCACATACCCATGCCAGTAATAATCATACTGATTCATGTCCATGGCGGCGCGCAGCACATTGGCCTCGTCCGGTTCCAGCGCAGTCTGCAGCATGATAGTGTCGGTACTGCCGTCCAGCACACCCGGCAAAAAAGAATGAAACCAGGTATCCAGCGATGCGCTCACAATGGGAATCGCCGGATACCACCCCTCCTTCTCTATGATGGCATACGATGCAGACCGGTTGGTTTCATTTACAGGAACCAGAAAGGCCAGCGAGAGCAGGACAGCTCCCGAGAATACGCCTGCCAGCATCATTCCTGCGGTTTTTAATAGATTTTTGATCATCTGCATCGTTACTTTTCCTCTTCCTGCCAGCTTTCCGGCATCTGTGCAAATCTGTCTCTGAGCTTTTGCAGCGCCCGCTTCTCGATTCTGGACACATAGCTTCTGGATATCCCCAGAGCAGCTCCGATCTCATTCTGTGTGATGGCCTTACGGCCCCCGATCCCATAGCGCAGCAGGATAATCTCCCGCTCTCTGTCTGTCAGACATTCGTCCAAAAAAATAAAAAGCCTGCGGATATTGTTCTGCAGCTCCATACATTCCACCGCATCCACCTGCTGCTGTTCGATGACATCCACCAGACGGATCTCATTGCCCTCTTTGTCCTGACCGATGGGTTCAAACAGCGATACCTCTCTGGACGTCTTTTTCTTGGCTCGAAGCAACATCAACAGTTCATTATCTATACAGCGGCAGGCGTAAGTGGCAAGCCTGCCCTTTCCCGCATCAAATGTGTCCACGGCCTTGATCAGGCCGATACAGCCGATGGAGATCAGATCCTCCATGTCCTCGTCCACATTTTGATATTTCTTAGCCACATGAGCCACCAGTCTGAGGTTGCGCTCTATCAGGATATTCTTCGCCTTTCCGGCCTCCTCGGCGCTGCCCTCTCTGAGCAGGCGTACATAATAGGCTTCCTCTCCCGGGGTCAGTGGTTTTTGAAAGGTTTGCAAGGGCGTGCCTCCGTGGTTCTTCCTTCACAATAGTTTATGTGAAAGAGTCGCCCTCCGTGCCTGGCACACTAAATTATAAAAATTTTGCCATCACATAATTGCTGACGTCCACGCCCCGCTTTGTCAGAATCAGATTGCCTTTCGCTCTCTCCAGAAGCCCCTGGGCCATACTCTCCCGGATGGCGTCCCCGTAAATCTCCTCCGCAGAAACTCCGTACAGGCGCTCAAACTCGCTCAGACTAACGCCCTCCGCCATGCGAAGCCCCAAAAACATGGTCTCCGCCATCTGCTCCCGAATTTCCAGACGCTGTTCCTGCCCGCGGCACTGAGGAGACAGTTCCAGATAGCGCTCCATGGAATCGGTATTCCGGAATCTCACATTCTGATAAAGAGATGCCGCTCCCAGACCAAATCCCAAATAGTTTCGCCTCTGCCAATATCCGCAGTTATGTCTGCATTTGAATCCTTTTCCTGCATAATTTGATATTTCATAGTGTTCATAACCATAATTTTGCAGGATTTCCGCCGTTTTCCAGTATATATCCCGCTCCAGGTCTTCATCCGGCAGCTCCAGCAACCCCTTTTCCTGCATCTCGTAAAAAGGTGTCCCTTCCTCCACTATCAGACTGTAGACGGAGATATGCTCCGGCGGGGGCAAAAGCTCCAGCACCCGGTATAAACTCTCCTCCCAGTCGGCCATGGACTGTCCGGGCAGAGCGCTGATCAGATCCACATTGATATTGGAAAATCCCGCCTCTCTGGCCTGCCTGTACGCCTCCAGAAACTGCCCGTAGGTGTGGATCCTCCCGATGCGCGCAAGCTCCTCGTCCCGGGCCGACTGACAGCCGATACTCAACCGGTTGACGCCGGCCTCCCGGTATAGCCGCAGGCTCTCTGCCGTCACAGTGCCGGGATTGACCTCCATGCTGACCTCCGCATCCTCCACCAGCACATATCGCGCCCGCACCGCCTCCATCAGCCGTGTAATCCAGACCGGTTCCACCACAGAGGGCGTTCCGCCGCCAAAAAAGACGCTGACCACCAGATTCCGCCCGTCACAGGCTTCCTCCCCAAATCCGTCACGGGTCTCTTCCTTAAATCCCTCCCGAATCTCCCGAAGCAGCGCGTCCATATAGGCGCTCTGCACCTGCCCGGAAGCGGGCGCGGACAGAAAATCACAGTAATTACATTTCTGAACGCAAAAAGGAATATGAATATACAACTCCAGCTCTCTCAGATTCTCACTTTTTGTCATCCAGTTTCAAAACGCTCATAAACGCCTTCTGGGGAATCTCCACATTCCCGATCTGACGCATACGCTTCTTTCCCTCTTTCTGCTTCTCCAGAAGCTTTTTCTTACGCGTGATATCGCCGCCGTAACATTTTGCCAGCACATCCTTGCGCATGGCCTTCACGGTCTCTCTGGCGATGATCTTGCCTCCTACGGCGGCCTGAATGGGAATCTCGAAAAGGTGTCTGGGGATCTCGTCCTTGAGCTTCTCGCACATCTTTCTTCCCCGTTCATAGGCGGAGTCCGCATGGACAATAAAGGAGAGGGCGTCCACCTCCTCGCGGTTGATCAGGATGTCCAGCTTTACAAGCCGGGATTCCTCATACCCTTTTATGTCATAGTCAAAGGACGCATAGCCTCTGGAACGGGATTTTAACGCGTCGAAGAAATCATATATGATCTCATTCAGCGGCAGATCGTACTTTAACAGCGCTCTGGTACCTTCGATATATTCCATGCCCAGATACCGTCCCCTGCGCTCCTGACACAGCTCCATGATAGAGCCGATATACTCGCTGGTCACCATGATCTCCGCGCTGACCACAGGCTCCTCCATGAACTCGATCTCTGAAGGATCCGGCAGATTGGAGGGATTGGTCAGCTCGATGACCTCCCCGTTTGTCTTGTGAACCTTGTAGACAACGCCGGGAGCCGTGGTCACCAGATCCAGATTATATTCCCGCTCCAGTCTCTCCTGAATGATCTCCAGATGGAGCAATCCCAAAAAACCGCATCGGAATCCAAACCCCAGCGCCACGGAAGTCTCCGGCTCATAATTCAGGGAGGCGTCGTTTAACTGCAGCTTTTCCAATGCGTCCCGCAGATCGGGATATTTGGCCCCGTCCGCCGGGTACATGCCGCAGTACACCATGGACTGCACCTTCTTGTAACCGGGCAGAGGCCCGGCGCAGGGACGGTCATTGTCCGTCACCGTATCGCCCACTGCAGTGTCCTTCACATTCTTGATGGAAGCCGTGATATAGCCCACCATGCCGGCGGACAGCTCCTCGCAGGGAATAAACCGCCCCGCACCGAAATATCCCACTTCCACCACCTCCTGCACCGCGCCGGTGGCCATCATACGGATAGAGGTTCCTTTTTTCACCGTGCCTTCCATGATACGGCAGAATATGATAACGCCTTTGTACGCGTCGTAAAGCGAATCAAAGATCAGCGCCTGCAGGGGGTTGTCCGGGCTTCCGCCGGGAGCCGGGATCTTACTCACGATCTGCTCCAGCACATCTTCAATATTCAGTCCGTTTTTGGCCGAGATCCGCGGCGCGTCCTGCGCCTCAAGCCCGATCACATCCTCAATCTCCTCGATGACGCGCTCCGGTTCCGCGCTGGGCAGATCGATCTTATTGATCACGGGAAAAACATCCAGATCATGATCCAGCGCCAGATAAACATTGGCCAGCGTCTGCGCCTCGATCCCCTGGGCGGCGTCCACAACAAGGATCGCGCCGTCGCAGGCGGCCAGAGAACGGCTTACTTCATAGTTAAAATCCACATGTCCCGGCGTGTCAATCAGATTGAAGATATACTCCTCCCCGTCCTTCGCCTGATAAACCGTGCGCACGGCCTGCGCCTTGATGGTGATGCCGCGCTCTCTCTCCAGCTCCATATTGTCCAGTACCTGCGCCTGCATCTCCCGGCTGGTGAGCAGCCCCGTCTTCTCGATGATACGGTCGGCAAGCGTGGACTTGCCGTGGTCGATATGAGCCACAATACAAAAATTGCGTATTTTACTCTGATCTGTTTTACTCCGATCCGTTTTTATCTGATCATCTAAAGCCATGTACATTCCTCATCTTTCCTCAGGCATTAACCGCTTTTCATGAAACCACCTATCATTATAAGAAAAAAAAGCTCATCCGTCAATTATTTCCCGCTGAGTACCATATCCAGTGCATGGGCCAGCGGATCGCAGGCATTCATGGCCTCCTCCACCGTATTATTCTGTGCGCCCAGCTCCACCAGAAGCGTCCTTGGCCGCAGATGCATATTATACCGGTAACCCTTCAGATAAATCTTCCGGGTAAGTCCCGGATAATATTCGGCGCATTTTAACTGCATCTGGAAAGCAAATGCCAGATTCCCTTTGATATTGTCATTTTTCAGATAAGAGATATCGCCCGACTTTTTCGTGCGGGAAAGCCCGTTAAAGAACATGAACCGGGCCGTGGGCCTGCCGTCCAGATTCATCACCAGCCTGGTCTCCTCCGCCATCTGATCCCGGTGAAGGTCTATCACCACCTGAATGGACGGATATTGCTTCAGAATCTCCTCCAGGGCCGGCAGAGACTTGCCGTAAGCGTCGTCTCTGGTGTCCACATCGTACTGCCCTGTGTGATGCAGAACCGTATATCCGTAATCATCCCGCAGAATCTGGGCCAGCCGCTCTCCCACCCCCACGATGGTAGTCCCCGTATTGCCCGGCACAGAATCCGCAAAGGCCTCCTGCGAATGCGTGTGATAGATCAATATCTGAGGCTCCCCGTCCCCTTTCTCCAATGTCAGGTCCTGCCCCAGCAGAGCGTCCAGATTCAGTTGATCGCTGCCCGCCATGGTGTTTGCGTCAATGGTATAAAAAGTCTTTACCAGCGACTCATAATCGGCAAACTCCTCCCTGTTGAGCTGCAGCTTCTGCTCATGGGGCACAAATTTTGACGCCGCCAGATAGGCCAGTTGATTCTCCTCCCGCAAAAGCGCCTGCCAGTCCGTCTCCGACAGCGGCTGTGACTGCTGCCCGGCAGGCTCCTTGGTCCCGGCGGGCTCTTTTATCTCGGTGCGCCTTCCCTGCTCCAGATCTGCCAGCTCCTCATAAGTCACCACCTTGGAATGTCCGTCATCCTCCCGGATCACCCGCTCCTGCCCCTCCTGCTCCCGCTCTCGGAGAGCTCTGCCATAGAGCGGCAGAATGGTCTGCATCTGCGTATGTACCATCCACTCTCCGCAGCTCTCCCCGGAAAATGCGGCCACACCGGGCAGAAACCGGATATAGAGGGCATCCGCCACCTCTCCCGCAAGTTCCTGCCGAAACGCCGCAGGCAGCGGCGTCCGCGCCTTTGACGCATCGCTCTTAAGTGCCATCCCCACCAAAAACAAAAGAGCAAATCCCGCCAGCCATTTGCCGAATCCGCCCTTTGCCTTTCCTCCATACACCGTGTCAATGTGCCGCATCCGAAAGAATATCCTTTTAGCTCTCCCTCTAATATATGAGCCTGTCAGCCGCCACAGACTATATTATTTTTTTCCATGGCGATATTGATCCCCTCGGACAGGGTGAAACTCACCCTTTTTATCACCGCGTCGATATCCTTTCCCGTCATATACATATTGTTTAACTCCGCAAAAGCAAGCCGGCTGTCAAACTTTTTGTCGATATCCTCATCCAGCCATTTCTTCAGGGCGTCCCCCACAATGGTGGCGGCGTCCACCACCGTGGGAACTCCCACCGCGATCACCGGGATTCCCAGCTCCTCCTCCGTCAGCGCATTGCGGTGATTGCCCACGCCCGAACCGGGCTGGATACCCGTATTCGTGATCTGAATGGTCCGGTTCAGACGCCTGATGCTCCGGGCTGCCAGCGCGTCTATGACGATCAGCACATCGGGCTTCGTCTCAGCCACCACGCCCTTCACGATCTCCGCCGTCTCCATACCGGTCTTTGCCATCACCCCCGGTTCCATACTGCTCACCAGATTCATCTTGCTGCAGTTATAGGCGGCCTTCCCGTATTCCTTCACCACATGCCTGGTAATAAACAGATTATCCACTACCTGGGGTCCCAAAGCATCGGCTGTCACCTCCCTGTTTCCAAGACCCACCACCAGTACCGAAAGCTCTTGGTCTCCCCCCGGAATCATATCCAAAAGTTCCTTCGCCAGGCAATCGGATATTTCCCGGTGATAGTCCTCATCGGGCTCCACCAGAGCCGGCGCCTCCATGGTAACATAAGTTCCGATGGGCTTTCCCATAGCCTTTGCAGCGTTTTTCGTATCGATCATCACCTTTGTGACCTGAATATCCTCATCTTCCATATAATATTCTTCTACACGCACTCCGCGTAATTCACTGTCGGCCTCACTGATACTCTCTCTGACCTCCAGCGCCAAATCCGTTCTGACCTGAAAATTCCCCATGTCACATTCCCCCTAAGTCCTGTTTCCCCTTCTTTTACAGAATTTTTTTATATTTTTTGCAAAATACAGGAAAATATGTATTGACAAACTCCGGGGAATTTACTACACTACAATAGTATGTTTACCTTAGTCTTCCGTGTCTGGCTATAGTGAAACATTTTTGAAAAAATTATTGATATCGCATAAAGATGGAGGTGTACGACTTGGCTAACATTAAATCCGCAAAGAAGAGAATCTTGGTAACCCGCACCAGAACAGATAGAAATAAAGCCATCCGTTCCGGCGTTAAAACCGCTATCAAGAAGGTATACGCTGCAATCGAGTCCGGCGACAAGGCTGCTGCCCAGACCGCGCTTCAGGCAGCCGTAAAGACCATTGAGATGGCCGGCAGCAAAGGCGTTTATCACAAGAACAATGTGGCGCGCAAGGTTGCCCGCGTGAGCAAGGCTGTAAACACAATGGCTTAAAACAAAATGACCCGAAATCAAAGCACCCATACCGTCATGTGGGTGCTTTTTTGTTGTCTCTGCATAATTTTACGCCACCGGATCGACTGCTCAGGAATCCTGCTCACGCCGCCATATCAGCGCCGTCTTCCGCCCCCACCGTGGCTGTGGCCGCCGCTGCTGGTGTGATGGCCGGAACTTCCGCCCCCTCTGTGGCTGCTTCCGCCTCCCCCGCCGCTGCTGGATTGAATGCGATGGCTTACCACGCTCTTACGGATAAAATCATCGGATCTTTCGCGCAGTGTGGGCACTCCTCCCTGCACATAAGTCCCGGCCGTTGTGGTATCCTTCGCCTTGGTCTGATTAATATTGATCATGAGATACGCAGCCGCCACGATCGTAGAGACCACAAATGCCCCCAACACACCGGTGAGATCCATACTCCCCGAGTCTGAGCCATATCTGCCCAGATCTCTCAACCGTGTGACTGCCGCAAGATAAGCCCTGTAAGGGTCATAGTCTATATATTCATACATATCGTCAAGGACCTGCTCCTCCTCCCTCCAGCCGATAATATTTTCCATCTTTCCGCTGGTGGACAGCCATGAGCCCTTCTGACTGCCATCCGCATCCTCATACCAGTTATCCAAAAGAAGCGAACCGTCGCCATACGCCCTGTTCCAGCCGTATTTCCCATTGTCGTAGATATCGTCCGCACAGTTCATCATATTCCGCTCCCATTCAGAATCAGATACTCCCATGGGCATATTGACCGTCACTATGACAATGTCCGCATGACTGTACCGCTCCGCCTCAGCGATAGCGGCGCGCAGCTTCTCCTCCTCTTCGTCCGTGAGCACGTCTGCGCTGTCAAATACACGCTCTGCGGGGGCTTCCGTGTTGGATCGGGTACGGTTATTCCATTTTATTTTCAGCACAAGCGTACCCAGAAGCAGTACCACAGCGATCCCTGCCACGATAAACCATACTCTGAAATATTTCAGATACTTTCTTATGGCTTCCTTTCTGATCTCTTTGTCCATCCCATCTCTCCCTCTCCGTTATCCATCCATATACCCATCCTGCTACAAAAACAGTTGCGCGCACAGGGTCAGACCTGCCAGAATCGTCGTAAGACATGCCCACAGCGTTCCGGTATATATCCAGACTTTCCCCGCTGAGATGGGAACCGTTCCGACAATCTTGCCCGTCTGTCCATTTACATAAAAAGGATATTCCTGATTGTTATAACGATAAAGATACTTCCAGACAGGGAGCAGCCCATAGGTCTGTCCGGCGCACTTCACACGAATGTCATTGCGCAGCTGCCGTACACTGCTGTAGCCGCTGACCTGCGCTTGCACAAGCGCTCGGGTATCCTCCATCATTTTCTGATTTGCCCTGCTCTTCAACTGTTCTGAGTCCATATTATACTTCTCAGCATAAAATCCCGACATATACCGAGGCTCAAAATCTATCATCTGCATATAGTCATATGGCTCCATCAAATCCATCACATCATCCGGCATCTCCACAGAAGCATCCACAGGGATATCGTGAAAACCGATATCTATATTTCGGCGCACCTCATAATAAGAAGTCTCCGTATAGCTCATATTGCCGCTGACCCAGCTCCTCACCTTTGTTCCCTCTGCCTCATAAATGGCATTGACATCATAATCATAGAGCCAGAAGGGCACATAAGTCCCCTGCATGCTGTTCAGCCGCACCTCGGACAGAAAATCAGTGGGTGCAAATAAGCTTTTTTCAAATTTATCACGCAGCACCTTTTTACAGGTCTCCTTGCCCAACTTAAAAGGAATCATCTTCCCGGGCAGATACTCGCCCTCCACGCGCTCATCCAGAATCAGATAATTGCTGCAATAAGGACACTGTGTGGCAGCCGTATGCTCTTTTAACGGAATCTCACCGCCGCAGTCCGGGCAGATGCGTATATTACCGTCCGGGGAACGCTGAAGCTCCTCACTCTCCACACTCTCACAGTAGGGACAGAACATCTTCTGCTTTTCCGGGCTGTACACCACGTTTCCGCCGCAGTTTCGACATTTAAAAATCATACTAATTCCCTTCCTTTTTCCCATGAAACAGCCGGAGAAGTCTGATACACTCCTCCGGCTATTCTTATGTCAATTTGCGCCTTTTTTACTGCATATCCACCACAATATGTCTGGGCTGGCCGGTGATCATGATCGGCGTCAGTTCCGCCTGGATCAGAGGCTTGATATAATTCACCATCTCCTTGGACACAAAGGTTCCGTCCTCGGTGATCCACTCCAAAGGCACCTTTTTCTCCACGTTTGCGATCTTATGTACATCGTAAAGGCCCGTGGTACAGATATAGGGATCGCTGGACTCTCTCTTCAGGGTGACCATCATACCGGTCTCGCCGTCGAAAGCAGCCTTCACTGCGGAACCTCCCACCTGATAAGCCTCGGTGATATCCACACGGGAGGTCAGATGGCCCGCGCAGCGCTGCATGGTGGAGAGCTCAATGGCTCTGGACTTGCAGCCAAACTTTTCACTCACCAGATCTGCCAGATACTTCGCGGTACCGGACAATTGCTTGTGGCCAAAGGCGTCCACATACTCGTTGTGGTCGCCGTGCTCAAACACATACTTGCCGTCCGAGGTCTTAATACCCTCGGACACCGCAACCACAATGGCGTCCCTGGTCTCTAAGAGCTTACCGATCTTGGCGATAAACTTGTCGATATCGAACGCAACCTCCGGCAGATAAATGCCGTCCACGCCCTCACAGTCCTCGCAGGTCGCCAGCGCTGCCGCACCGGTGAGCCATCCCGCATTACGTCCCATGATCTCGATGATGGTCACATTCTTGATATCATATACCAGACCGTCGCGGATGATCTCCTTGGTCACAGACGCTATGTATTTGGCCGCACTGCCGTAACCGGGCGTGTGATCCGTCACTTCAAGGTCGTTGTCAATGGTCTTGGGTACGCCGATAAAGCGGATGGGACTGTCAATCTCCACCGCATAATCCGCCAGCTTCTTGATGGTGTCCATGGAATCGTTTCCGCCTATATAAAAGAATGCAGAAATCTCATATTTCTCAAGCAGCGCAAAAATTTTCTCATACATTGCCCTGTCCGCCTCGATCTCAGGCAGTTTAAAACGGCAGGAACCCAAAAATGCAGAGGGTGTTCTCTTCAAAAGCTCCAAATCCAGATCTGACTTGATCTTCTCATCCATATCCACGATCTTCTCCTCCAGAAAACCGTGAATACCATGGCGCATACCATAGACTTTGTTTGCCCCCAGATCCTTTGCAGTCTTATAGACGCCTGCCAGAGATGAATTGATCACAGCGGTAGGTCCGCCGGACTGCCCCACAATTACATTTCCTAACATAAGTACCTCCTTCTCCCATAGCAATGAGTTAAACAGTATATTTTACTGTCCGTTGACTTATTTTAACATAAATTCAGGAGACATACAAGTTTGAAGTTCCTTTCACTCCCTGCTTTCCTCCAGCTCCAGCAGATACTTTTCCACCTCAGGGCGCAGCTTTAAGAAAGCGCCCGCCACCACCGGATCGAAATGGGAACCCACAGACTCTTCAATGATGGCATAAGCTTTCTGAAAAGGTATCGGCTCTTTATAACAGCGCTTGGAGATCAGCGCGTCAAACACATCCGCCACTGCCATGATCCTGGCGCACAGAGGTATCTCCTCCCCCGCAAGTCCCTCGGGATAACCGGAACCATCCCATTTCTCGTGATGATATTTTGCCACGTCATGAGCCATCTCTATGTAATCCCTCTCCTCGATGCCCCCCATGGTCTCGTAAATGATCTGGCCGCCCTCCGGAGCATGGCTCTTCATGATCTCAAATTCCTCAGGAGTAAGCTTTCCGGGCTTCTTCAGTATCCCGTCCGGCACTTTGATCTTGCCGATATCATGCAGCGGCGCAGCCTTCCACAGATTATCCAGAAAGACCTCGTCAACCTGATCCTGGTATGCTCCCTCCGCAGCCAGTTCCCGGGCGATCCGCTCCACAAACCAGCCGGTGCGCTTTACATGCTCGCCGGTATCCTCATCCCTGCCCTCAATGAGATTGGCCATACCTACAATGGTATTGTACTGGAGCTCCATCACACGCTGCTGGTGGTTCTTTAGTTCCTCCGCCTGCTGATCCACGATAGATCTTCCCCGTCGTAACACAACGGCGATACACACAGCCAGAATAAATCCTACCACCCCAAGGCAGACCACAGCCGCCAGCCGGGCCGTATAAAGCCCCTCCTCCATCTGTGCCGCAGCCATATCTCCCTTTTCTTCAAGATTGCCGTTGATCTCCATCAGCGTGTGGTTTACATTGTCAAAATAGGGACTGAGCTTCATTCCCACATAGTACTGCGCGGACTGCTTGGAACCGCTCCTGCTCAAATCCAGCACGACCTCCGTATTGGACTTAAAACCCACATGCTGTTTGACAATAATGTGCAGCATGGCAGCATCCGCATCATCACCCAGATTTTCCTCCAGCCCGGCAAACAGCTCCGACATTTCCTCCAAAAGCTCTGAGATACGCGTTTCATACTGAAGATACGCGGAATCCTCCCCGTTTACAATATGCTGCCACACCAGCGACTCTATCTGATAGATATCCTCGCTGATATGAGACATGGTCTTCTGGTTCCGCACACTTCTGCGGATATTTTCTTCGTATTGTCTTGATATGGAATTGATATTGCTCATCAACAGCAGAATTCCAAGCATACATGCCGCCGACGCAATGATCATCGAAACAAGGATATGAAGGGTCATTTTCCGCATATCCAAACCTCCTGACCTGCCTGCGAACAAATGCAGGCAGCTTCCGCTCTATTCCTCCGGCTGCGAAGCCCCATCCACCAGCTCATCCAAAAGCTCCTGCAGTTCTCTGCCGTCGGGATTGCCTGAAGCCATAACGGTGCCAAAGATCGTGGCCGGTGTCCAGAACGGACTTGCAATGGACTGTCTCACCGAATAGGGCGCCTGATCCCCAAGAGCCGCCACCGCCGGAGACTCCTGCACCTCCGCCGCCTGCGCCGCATGCACATTGGAGGGACACTCCCCGGTGACGCGGAAGCGTTTTAACTGATTCTCTTCATTCGTCATATACTCCGCAAATTTCACGGCCCATTCCGGTTCTTCTGTGGAAGCCTTCACCCCTACCAATTTGTAACCCGCAAAGCTGGCCATCTGAACCTGTTCTCCGTTCAGGGTATAGGTGGGAAGCTTCACCGCCCGGTAATTATCTCCCCACTGCTTTTTCACAAACTCCGCATTCCAGGGACCGTTCACCCCGGCGATGATCTCCCCGCTCTCGATCCCGTTCCGAAACCCCTCGTCATTGGTGTTCAAAAAAGCATCGCTTGCGGCCACGGCCAGCATGGCCTCCGCCACTTCTACGCCCGTGTGCTCCCCCGAGGTACGGTTCCAGTCACAGATATTGTGCTTTCCGTCCTCCGCCAGGCAAATCTGCATTCCCGCTCCGCCAAAAAAGGAATAGATGTACCATCCGCTGGTCCAGTCCATGGCCACGGATTTCCCCGCTCGCTCCGCCACCTGAAGCATACCGTCCAGAGATACCACGTCGGAGGGCGTAAAATACTCCGCATTATAATACATAAAATAACCGTTGCTGGCCGTCAAAGGATATGCGCAGAGCACACCGTCCCCGGACGAAGCCTCCGCAATAGCCGCACTGTCCGCTCCGCCGTTTGCCTCGACGATCGCATCCGCCCCCTGTTCCACAGGCATCAGGACGCCTGCATTGACAAGACGCATGGTCTGATCCCCGGCAAAGGAAAACACATCAGCCAGCTGCTCCGGATTGCTCACCGCATTGTCGGCCGCGGTGTCCTCGTCTTCCACCCGCAGCACGATCTCGATTTCGGCTTCTTTTGCATGCAGCTCTATGAATTCATCAGCCATCTCCCGCAGCATCTCCTGACTTGCCTGAGATCCCCAGACCGTCAGCTTCACCTGCCGTTTTCCGCCGCATCCGCAGATTCCGCAGATACCCAAAAGCATAATGGCCGCCAACAGCAATGCCGCAAATCTGTATTTTTTCATTCCCTACCTATCTGTGCGCTGCGGCGCACATTTACACAGCAAGAAGTATCTGCTGTCTTTTCTCTTTCGTTGAACACACATTTTTATTCAACATACTTCTATTATAGGAAATTATCAGACAATGTCAATCCTGACTCGCGCGCCAGAGCATTCTGCCCCCTGCAAACGCATACTGCACCCTGCCCTCCTGACACAGGCAGGACAGGTACGACCTCACAGTGCTGCCCACCAGCACATACTGATTTGCGTTCATAGTTATTCCGTAGCGTTCAACAACCGCCGCCAGAACCTCCTCAAAACCCGCTCCGTCCCCGCAGGACTCCCTGACAACCTCCATAATCTCCTGTATTTTACTGATATTCAGTGCAATCAGATCCCCCAGGTCCTCTGTGGCCTCACAGTGGGACGGAACAAACAGTCTGCCCTGCAGCTCTCCCAGATGCCGAAGCGTGTCCAGATGCGCACCCACATCATATAAATAAAATAAATGATATTTTTGAATAGTCTCCGCACTGCACAGAACATCCGCCACAAACACCACATTATCAGGTGTCCTGATACCGGTCATGTCAAAGGAATGTCCTCCCAACGGAAAGTATTCCAGCCCTCCGGGAAGCCCTTTTGCCATATCCCTGACCCGGGATTCCTTAGCCATGAGAAACTTGTTTCTCAGGTCTCCAAAAGGACAGCCGCCATATAAAACCGAGGGCTCCAGTACAGGATATTCCACAAAACACCGCTCCATGCCAAAGGCATAAATCTCACAGCCTGTCCTCTCCTGTATCAGCCTGTTTCCTCCGATATGATCCGCATGGGAATGCGTGTTGACGATGGCCTGCACCCGGAAACCCTCTCCCTCCGCCAGCTTCAGAATCTTCTTGCCCGCGTCTTTGTCATTTCCTGAGTCGATCAGGATCACATTCTCCTCATCCACCCGGTAAATTCCGATATTTGTGGGATTCTTGATATAATAGGTTCTCTCTCCTGCCTGAATCAATTCCATAGTCAATTACCAACTCTCTCTTTTATCTGTTTTAACTTTTTTATCTATCTTGACACCCAATATCCGTCGTAAGCGTATCCTGTCTTTCCAATCAGTAAATGCTCCGACCTGGTATATCCCGCTTTCTTAAGAGCAATGATTCTTTCTACCGCATAAATTGGCGCTTTTGTAATGATGCCGTCACAACCCAACAGTCCGGACACCTGAGGCGTGATCAGTGTCAGGATGGCATACAGCATATCTTCTCTTTCATAGTCGCTTCTCACATCGATCCGCAAAATTCCCATATTGTTGAATTCGTCTTCTGAAACCCGCAGACATAATTCAACTGTTCCGATTACACCCGAGACTTCTTTGTGCACAAGACAGAGTCTGGCAAACCAGCCGTTTTCGTATGATACATTCCAAAAGTCAAGAGCCTCTGCCATTCTTTCTCTCGTCGTATAGTAAAAATTATCTCCGTCACAATTATCACTGTTAAAAAACGGCAGGGCATTCCTGTCACTGTAAACCTTTAACAGATCATCAATATCTTCATTTTGAACTGATCTTAATAAAAATATTTCATTTTCCAACACAGGGCATGATTCATAAATATCCATAATGTCTCTCCCTCATCCTGATCTGTATAAATGATAAAAATGCCTGACTGCAACTAAGTGCTCATTTTCAGCAACATAAGCATTACGAATTCAGCACCTCATTGATTATTTGTGCCATTTTCTTATTATTAATCTGATCTCGAAAATGAACAGTATATCCTTCTTTAGACAGAATCTCAAAAAAGACACGGGCACACTCAATTTTAGCCGCTTCATTACCTCTCAGCACATCCCTGCCTTCTACATCCTTAGTTTCCACTACAATATTAAGCTCTTTTTCGCCAGATACCTTCTTGACCACATACATAAAATCCGGGCTATACATGCTGCCGGTAATCGTCGGTATGGAAATGCTGCCGCGTGGAATTTTTCCGTACACGATAACCTCTTCGATATTAGCAGTAATGTTTTCTTTTTCTAATGGCGAATCATATGCCAAAACATCATACAGATATTTGCTGCTGGGAGTTTCCGGACCGATTTTGGTGCCTATTCGTCCCTGCGCAATCTCTTCTCTTGGAGTTCCGTCAGCGTAGGTCAATGCAGTAGCGCCACATGGCGTATTGCCTTTTACATAGCGAAAACGTCCCTGAAGATTTGTCACTTTCCAATGCTGAAATTCGGCACAAAATGCACTGGCTGAATTTTCATTAATATATTTCGTATCAATCGTTCCGTGCTTCTGACAGTATGAAACCATTGCTTTGTGCAGGATTCCAACAGGAATACTGGTTACTCGCATAATACGGGTCAAAAATGTGCCATATGGCATAGGACGCCTAATTGTATATTGCACACCTGTTCCTGTGACAGTGCTCATTTCCATACCATCACTGCGAACGGCATCGCGGTGGCTGGTCATGATCACATCTGTAAACACATTTGGCTTTTCAAACAGCGAAAGTGCCACATCTTCCATATCTGCATCCAAATCGGCATCATAAAACAACAGATAACGCTGATTGATCCGTTCCCAGAACTCCCGCATTTCATTGTAAACGGCTTTGCGAATTCTGATCGGTTTCGGTCTGTTCCGGTTACGGTCATTTATCCTGCCATCTGACAATCCGGAGGAAAACAGCGGATATTCTGCAAAAAATGCCGCACGGTTGTCCGAAACAATATTGCGCTGCCAGTCTATGTACTTTTTCCCTAACAATTCTCCAAAAAGCTCACCCGGATCTCTCCCCAGTTTTTCGGCTACCTGCTTAATTCTGTCTTCTGTCAAAACAGTGGCCTGCGGAATCTCGGCATTGATCTGGTCAATCAACCGCTGTGCAAAATCTGCCTCGGTAAAGTCTACTATATAGTTCAGTTGAAATGCTTCATTAGAAACGCGGTTTCCATTCTCGTCTACAGGCAGACGCAGTCCTCTGCCAACCTCCTGCAATTTACTGTTATCGCTGCCGCTTGAACGCAGTTTTGCGATTGTGAACACATTCGGATTATCCCACCCTTCTTTCAGCGTCCATTTTGAAAATAAAAACCGTAATGTATTATACGATCCATCCGTATTACGGAAAGACAATAATTGTTTTTTACCGTTGAGGATCATATTGACCTCCCTGGCAATTTCTTCATCGGAATCATTGTTGTCCTGTGAAAAATATCCTGCATGGCAGGCGGAAATATCCGCCAGCGAAGCCTCCAGATAAGCACGATACTCTGCATCATGCTCTGTCAATGTTGTAATAACGGTTTTAATTCTTTCTTTCAGCAATCGCTCAAATGCTGTGAGCAGATAAGGAGCTTTTCCTTCCTCATCCGGACGATAGGAGGAAATGTCGTAGATGAAGAACAATGCCAGTGTTTTGATGTGGAAAGAACGATTGCAGAAATTCTCCCGTTCGGTTTCAAAGTGCCGTTCCAAAGCCAGTCGAAGCATCTGTTCCTGATAGGAAGACATATACACATCGACATCCATAACCTCACCGGAAACTTTGCTCACACCATTAGAGAATTCAACCGTATTCGCGGTAATGGCGGTAATGGTGATACCCTCAAACGCATCGCTGACCAAAGCCAGAGAATCACCCGTCTTCAGCACAAAGGATTTTGTACCTTCACCTTTTTTCTTTCGTTGCAAGGTTACGGAATCCTTGCTTGCGATAGAAAGAATCTTCACCTTTTCCTCTTGCCTGGATAACGGCTCAAAATGCTCCTTTGCCACACCTTTGATCAGTCCCTGATTAAAGGATTCGCAGGCATTGAGGTCGTACAGCAGATTCTGATAATCTTTTACAGTGTTTTTATTTTTACCACGGCCGGTGGTAAACTCCGGGAATGTAGCTCCGTAACGAATGATGCACTGTGGCTGAAGCTCATCCATGATCACCTGGAATGCTTTCTGATCACGGGAGAAACGATGCGGCTCGTCAATTATGACCACAGGCTTGGTTGCACAAAGAGCCTCAAAAGGCCGATAAAAGCCTTCTACGCCATAGTCATAATCGTCACGCCACAACAGGCCTGCGCTTCTCCCGTTGCGCTTGGGATTGCTGGTCAATAACTGCATATTCACCAGAAGCACATAAATCTTTTTCCTGTTCTGACAACTACCCTTTATAAAATCGCTGACTACACTGGGAAAATAACTGCGCCTTCTCTTCTTGTTTTTGGGCGCTTCCAGTACGCCAAGTTCAATTTCGGCGCCATAACCGCAACCATCCGCAAAATGGCGGCGCGCATATTCATCCTGCAAAAATTGTGCTGTACCGGCTTTAATAGCCAGAGACGGTACGGCTATAATAAATTTGTTGATACCGTAACGCTTATGCAGCTCATAAACAGTTTTTGTGTACACATAGGTCTTACCCGTACCGGTTTCCATTTTGATATCCAGATTCAAACAAGTATCAACAGGCACAGAACTTCGATATTCAACAGGAACAGCGTTCTGCAAATTGCGCAGATTAGCCGACAACCTTTCGCTTGTCAGATCAATCTGCGGGTTTTCATAAAACTGTACTGGCGGTATGATCGTTACACCGTCAAATGCATCGCATATGGCATCAATGGCTTTCTGCTGATGCGGCAGGTCTTGTTGGAGGATCAGTTCCATCGTGTAATCCCTTCCTAATAGCGAATATCAATATTGATACGCAAATTCTTTTCCGTGCCCTTCAAACGGGCAAGGTTCGTTTTCAATGATTCAATTTCCGTCCATGTAAAGCTATACCCAAACAGCACCACATTTTCCGGATTGAAAGCTCCGTCCGTTTCATATTTTTCGGCAAGGGCAGCAATGGCCTCATTACTCAAATGCTGCGCAATGAGATATAAATGCTTACTTATGTAATAACCTGTATATCCGGCAAAATCTACAGCTTCAGCAGGCGCAGTAAAACCATAGCCATCGTGCACAAGCCATGTTGCAAGGACAGTGGACACACCAAAACTCTCCAAAACAGTATTTGAAACAACCAGTGCATTATCATCCGCAGAAAATTCCTCCAGTTTATCCAGAGTAGTTTCAGCGGGTTCCGTCAGCGTATAGTGACGAAATCCCAGATCGGCAGTGGTGTCGGGATGTTTCTCCCGAATACCTTGTACTGCACGACTAATACGTTCTAAACCTATTTGATCAAGGGTATGTGGACGAGAAACCGAATCCAGAAAATCAATTGCCTTTTTCACTTTTCCCTGTTCAGATTTTGGCACTCTTATATATTTTTCATCAAGATTTTCCGGCAACTGCACTGCAATGATTCTTCTGCTTCCTCCATCCTCGGCATTTAAAGACATAACTGCTTCCGTCGTTGTTGCGGAACCGGAGAAGAAATCCACACAAAGTGAATCGGTGTCTGCACCAATTTTGAATACCTTTTTGATCAGATAGGTGGGTTTGGGAAAATCAAAAGCATCCCCCATACCATATTCGCCAAGTTCTTTTGAACCTTGTTCCGTGATAACGCCGGTCTCTTCCCAGATATCATCATCCTCGTCCGTCAGTTCTCCAACCAGATTATCCTCAATCCAAATGGTTTTTGCCTTATAGGTACCTTTTCTGTATTTTTCATAACATCCATATTCACCGGTTGATTTTTTCTTCGCTACTACTTCACTCATCATAGAATTATCAGGACAATTATAAGTTAAAAATTTTTTAGTTCCCCATCGCCAACAGCTTTCTTCGCCTTCACTGTTATAAGGGAATATCTCCAAATAAAATGCCTCCGACTTTTCCAGTGAAACAGGACAATAACCGCATTCGTCAATCAAATCCGGATTTACATAAATCGGATAAAAAAGATTTGGACGGTTAAATCTCCCAAATTTAGGATTACGATTGCGAAGTTCACGTTCCTCAAATTCACCGATATCGTCACTTTTACGAAAAGCTCTTTCACCTTTATTCAATTCATTAAGCGAACAGTCCACATTTCTGGTGATAACGAAAAGGTATTCATGGGCTTTTGCAAGCTGTTTGTAGGTCTGCCCTCTCTTATTAGCCTGCACAATTATGTTGGCTACAAAATTCTCTTCACCAAAAATATCATCACATATAAGTTTTAAATTCGACTGTTCATTATCATCTATGGATATAAAAAGTACGCCATCATTGCTCAACAAGTCCCTTGCCAGCAACAGACGCGGATACATAAACATAAGCCATGCAGAATGGGAGGCGCTGCCGCGTTTGGTCAAATCCAAAATACGGGCTGCCTGTTCCTCACTGATACTGAGCTTATCCGACAGTTCCCCTGCTGTAAAATTATAACTATCATTATATATAAAACCGTCTGTACCCGTATTATAAGGCGGATCTATATAGATACATTTTACCTTTTTGGCATAGGATTTCAGCAGATGCTTCAAAGCATCCAGGT
>CANCYO010000051.1 GCA_947382415.1 uncultured Lachnospiraceae bacterium
TCTGGCTCACCGTATTCTGGATCGTGAAAATCGTTCTCCATCCCGCCTTTTTACAGGAGCCTGCGTCTTTGTTCGGCATCGCCGTCTCACACTCTGCGTTCAACGCTCTGTGTACGATCCTGATCCTGCCGCTGGCAGGTCTACTGGAAACTTCGGTAAACAAACTCATACCCGACGCAGTCCACAAGGAATCCACCTCCGAGCTGGACGAACGCCTCATGGCCGCTCCCTCCATCGCACTCAACCGCTGTCAGGAAGTGGCAGCAGATATGGCAGCCACTTCTGTCTCTACGCTGAAGGATGGTCTGAATTCCCTGCAGGAACTTTCGCCAAAACTGGCAGAATCCATACGTCAAAAGGAAGAGGCTACCGATCACTACGAGGATATTCTGAGTACCTATCTTGTTCATCTGAGCACCCGTCAGATCAGTGCCTCCGACAGCGCAGAAGCCGCAAAACTTCTGAAGATCATAGGAGACTTCGAGCGCATTGCCGACTATGGCGTTAATCTGCTGGAATCTGCCGAGGAAATGAAAAACAAAAGCATTTCCTTTACTGCTGCCGCCCAGTCTGAACTCAAAGTGATCTCTTCGGCAGTGTGCGAAATTCTGGATCTGGCCCTTGCCGCTTTTTTAAAGGAAGACCTGCAATCCGCGGAAAAGGTAGAGTCATTGGCTCAGGTCATCGACATCCTGAAAGAGGAAATGCGCAGCAGTCATATTCTGCGCTTACAAAATGGAAGTTGTTCCATCGACACCGGTTTCATCTGGTCTGACCTTCTGACCAATCTGGAGCGAACTTCCGCGCATTGCTCCAATATAGCAGGATGCATGATAGATATCGCTCATCACAAGATGAATCTCCATGAGTCTTTGCGGGATTTTCGCAACGACAGCGAAGCCTTTCGACAAAATTCTGCGTTATACGCACAAAAGTACAGCCTGACAGACATATCCATGGCTAAAAGTTTCTACAAAGATAAGCGCTAAATCAAAATAGATTTGTTGAAAACACACAAAAAAGTTGTAATTATCTCAATAAAATAGTACAATATGGGTACGGATAGATATTTTTTGTGATGTTGGAGGCGCCTATGAGTCATTATATTACAATCCAATCCGGAAATAATCAATTTATCGGCAAAGCCGCTTCTTTAGTCGAAGAAAGCGCAAAAGAACTGGCTTTTATTGCGCTGGATATCAGCAACTTCAAATATATCAATGACTTTTACAGCATGAAGGAAGGCGACCGGGTCATGGAAGATATTGCTTCTTTCTTCTTCATCAACGACCCACTCTGCCTTACTGCGTACGGTATGGGATTTGACCAGTTTCGGGCTGTATACAATATGACAGGAATGTCTAAAGATGGGCTGATCTCCTATCTGACACAAAAAAGCCACGAGTTTGAAAAGATACTTTCAGCGCGCTACCCGTTGGTTTATAATCATGTGTATATCGGGATCTATTTTTATGAGGACAGGAATGTTGATGTCAGAATGGCGACTGACAGAGCAAATCTTGCCAAAAAGATGATTAAGGGCACGTTTCATACAAATTGTCAGGTATTTACCGATAACAATTGTAAAGCCCATTACGAAAACATGCATATGGCTAATATGTTCATGCGTGCATCCGTAAATGGCGGTATCGAGCTGTATATACAGCCTAAGATATCCATTGCGAAGAATTGCATTGTCGGCGGTGAAGCTCTGGTAAGAATGCGGGACGAACAGGGCGGCATTATCATGCCCGGGCGTTTTGTTCCGGTTCTTGAACAGATTGGGCTTGTAGACCGCCTGGATAAAATTATGATTGAAAAAGTATTTGCCTTCCAACGCCGGTGCCTGGATGCGCAGAAAATGGTATATCCCATATCGGTCAATGTTTCAAAGCAGGAATTTACCAATCTTAAATTCGCGGAAAATATTTTCAGGCTTCAAAAGCAGTATCAGATTGAATCCGGCCTGATTGAATTTGAGTTAGTGGAATCCACCTTTGTAAATGACCTTTCCAGCATTGTTGAAACCATAAGCAATCTTCGGGAAGAAGGTTTTCAGATCAGCGTTGATGATTTTGGGGCAGGCTATTCATCACTGAACCAGATCGCCAACATTCCGGCAGATATCATTAAACTCGACGGTATATTTGCGCGGGAATCGCTATATACCGATAAAGGACGCGCTGTCATCAAATCCCTGATCGCCATGCTGAAAGATGTCCAATATCAGGTTGTATTTGAAGGGATAGAGACCAAATCACAGCTCGATCTGGTTGCTTCTTACGGCTGCGATACGGTACAGGGCTTTTATTACAGTCCTCCCGTCACGGCACAGGAATTTGTAAATAAATACGGTGTCACTGCTTCACTGGATTTGAGATAAACCATGAATAATAAATTCTGCAAGACATTTTGCTGTAAAATAATTGAAATTTCCAAAGAAACACAATATAATAAAATAAGAAGGATTGAAGGATTACTTTTTAACAAGGAGGTGAGTTTATGAATGCTGCTTCTGTAAACAGCGGAATGAGAAACGTATACTCTCAGCTTTCCAGTGGAAAGAGAATAAATTCCGCAGCCGATGATGCATCCGGGCTGGCCATTGCCAACAAGATGCAGAAAGAGGAAACCGGTTTCCGCGTCGGAGCAGAGAATGCCAAGGATGGTATAGGTGCCTTAAATATAGCTGACGGCGCTATGGATGGCATCATGGATTACCTTCAGAGAATGCGTGAGCTTGCTCTGCGTTCCATGAACGGCATCAATTCGGATTCCGACAGAGCGGCCTATCAGGCAGAGATCGATCAGTTAAAAGAGGGCATCCAGTCCATTGCCAAAAATACTTCTTTCAATGAGCAGAAGCTGCTCGACGGCAGCATGGCAGATATGCATATCGCAACCAATCCCAGCGGAGGCGGACTGGAGATCGGCATGGCAAATTCCACACTGGAAGCTCTGGGGATTGCTGACTTTGACGTAACCAGCAAAAACTTCAGCCTGGATGCCATTGACAATGCGATGAAGAAACTCTCTGAGCAGAGAAGCACGATGGGCGCATACACCAATCGTCTGCAGCATACCTACAATTACAACACTTCCTCACATCTGGAGCAGTTAGGTTCCAGAAGCCGCCTGGAGGATCTGGATATGCCCAAGGCAATATCAGAGAAGAAGAAAGAAGAACTTCTGAGAGATTACAGAAATTTGATGCTGCGGAACCAGATGAACGACAAATCTAATGTATTGCGTTTGTTCCAATAGTTTCTATTAGATGTTAATGCGATATATTAATACGAAAAAGGAGACTGACACGCCGGCTTACAGTACCGGGCGTCAGTCTCTTTTTCATTATGATAATTACCACGATAATTACCGCAATGTCCCTTATACATATTCCTCACAGAGCTTAAGGCTGCCGCCATCCTGCATACAGTGTGACGGACTCTGTTACAATATCCTGATCCAGATTCCAGGGTCTCAGCGCATCCCGGTCCAGATACCAGCCGTCAAATATATATCCCTCACGGGTGGGCGGCTCTGGCGCTTCAATCAGCTCTCCATACATACGCTTCTGGCTCTCCACCACCGTTCCTCCCTGTGAATCAAAGTTCACCTGAAAACCTGCGTTGGAGATACCTGCATACATGCACACCACGATAGCCAGTGCCAATACAATAATGATAATATTCAACGCTCTGACCGAGATATTGACCTTGGCATACAGTCCCCGGAGCTGACGCCCGGGGACCGCATGATTCTCTTCTTTTCTGTCTTCTGTTGTGAATTCCGTTCCCATGTCTGCCATAGCTTACTTGCGAACCAGATACTTACGCATATCGATGGCGCAGGCGATCAGGATAATGAGACCTTTGATGATATACAGCAAATTGGCGTCCACTGCCAGGAAATTCAGACCGGTGAAGATGATCTGCAAAAGCAGCACTCCCACCACGATACCACTGATACGTCCGATACCGCCTACAAAGGACACTCCGCCGATAACGCAGGCCGCAATGGCATCACTCTCGTAGTTGAGTCCAGTGTTAGCATTTGCCGATGCAATACGGGCACCGTCCAGAAAACCAGTGATACCATACATCACGCCGGCCAGCATGAACACCATGATGATCGTCCTGGTCACATTGACGCCGGACACATTAGCCGCCTCCTCATTGGAACCCACGGCAAACATATTCTTACCGAAGGTAGTCTTGTTCCAGATGATCCACATAATGACTGTCAGGATCACGGCATAGAGCACATACCTGGGAACCGCAACATCGCCAATTTTGAACAGGGTACCTGTCACAAAAGAGCGATAGTTGTCAGACAGACCGCTCAGGGTCTGGCCATTATTCACACCGTTCATCAGATACATCAGAATGATTCCATATACGATGAGCTGTGTGGACAACGTCACGATAAAGGGATGCAGCTTGAACTTTGCCACGCTGAAACCATTCACGAATCCCACAGCCGCGCCCACAGCGATGACCAGCAACAGCACCACCGGCAGAGGGGCCGCACTTGTCATATTGGGAAATACCTTGAAAGCGGTGGTCAGCAGGGATGCGGAAATACATGCCGTAAGACCTACCACACGGCCGGCAGAAATATCGGTTCCGGTCAGCACGATACAGCCGCCGATTCCCAGCGCAATGGGCAGTTTGGCCGCCGTCAGGGATAATATGTTCACGATCGAGGAAAGTCCCAGAAACGAAGGCCGCATAATGGTGATATATACAACGGCTACCGCAATAATGATATACATGGCATTATTGAGCAGGATATTTCCGACTTTTCTTAATTTTTCTTTCTCAGCCACAGTTCATTCCTCCTGTCCTTATGCATATTTCGCAGCCAGAGTCATAATCTCTTCCTGCGTCGTCGTTCTGGCGTCTACCTCGCCGGCCAGCTGACCGCCGGACATGACTAAGATTCTGTCACAAACACCCAGAAGCTCAGGCATCTCGGAGGAAACCATGATTACGGTCTTGCCCTCCTTTGCCAGATTCAGGATCAGCTGATAAATCTCGTATTTTGCACCCACATCTATTCCGCGGGTGGGCTCATCCAGAAGCAGCACTTCCGGATCCGTCAGAAGCCAGCGGGCCAAAATAACCTTCTGTTGATTACCGCCGGAGAGGGAACGTATCTGCGTTTTCTGACTGGGCGTCTTGGTTCGCATGGACTTGATACCCCACTCGGTGGATTCGCTGAGCTTCTTATTACTGAGAAGCGGAATGCCTTTGTATTTATATTTGCGCAGGCTGGATATCGTAGTGTTGGCCTGAATATCCCGAATTGCAAAAATTCCGGTAGCCCGGCGCTCCTCCGTCAGCATGGCAAATTTATTAATAATAGATTCTCTTGCATTGCGGTTTAACACCCGCTTACCGTGAAGATAGATTTCGCCGCTCTTGCGTGTGGCAATGCCAAAAATATTTTCCAGAAGCTCCGTGCGCCCGGAACTGTCCAGACCTGCCACACCCAAAACCTCTCCCTTCTTTGCCACAAAGGAGACATCCTGCAACTTGGAATACATGGCCGACAGTCCTTTTACCTCCAGAAGCGGATCTCCCACTTCGTTGTCCTTCTCGGGATAACGGTTCGTCAGCTCACGTCCCACCATCAGCTTGATGATCTCATTCATGGTGAGTGACTTGGCCGCACGGGTGGCAATCCACTGACCGTCGCGCATAATAGTCACCTCATCAGAGATCCGAAGAATCTCCTCCATCTTATGAGAAATATAGATAATGCCGCAGCCGCGGCTGCGCAGCATATTGATGATCCGAAACAGATGCTCTACCTCTTCTTCTGTCAGAGAGGAGGTCGGCTCATCAAATACAATCACTTTGGACTGATAGGATACCGCCTTGGCTATCTCCACCATCTGCCGCTGAGATACAGGCATGGTACTCATGATCCTCTTGGGATCAACATTGATCTCCAGATCCGCAAATACTTTCTGCGTCTCCTCATACATCTTTTTTTCGCTGGTGAGAGGACACCATGGGGCTATTTTCGGAAACCGCCCCAGCCACATATTGTCCATAACATTGCGTTTCAATGCCTGATTGAGCTCCTGATGTACCATGGCAACGCCGTTCTCCAGCGCTTCCTTGGAAGTTTTGAACTCCACCTTCTTACCCTCAAGGTAAATATCTCCGCTGTCTTTTGAATATACGCCAAACAGACATTTCATCAGAGTCGATTTACCGGCGCCGTTCTCACCCATAAGGGCATGAACCGTTCCGGCTTTCACAGTCAGATTGACCTTGTCGAGCGCCTTCACGCCGGGAAATTCCTTGCAGATCCCCTCCATTCTCAGAAGGACTTTCTGATCCTCGTTTGTTGCGGAAGCATTTGTCTCTTGCATATTGGTCTCGCCTCCTGATTCTGAGTTAATAGCTGATTCTTAAATAGAAAGATGCAACCGCACCGAAGTGCGGCTGCATCGTCGATGACTTCTGTTACTCGCCTGTGTAAGTGCCGTAAGGAATATTTACACGCCAGGTTCCCACCACATTGGCAGAATCCACGCCGTCAAAAGCATCCTTTCCGTCCAGGAAATTGCCTGTAATTTTCGCGATGGTATTTGCCATACCTTCCGCATCCTGTTTGATGGTTCCGATCATGGAACCGGCTGCGATAGCGTCTTTAGCAGCATCGGTAGCATCCACGCCAAACACGGGGATCACGGTAGCGCCGTCCTTGTTATAGCCTGCATTCTGCAGGGCAGTCACAGCACCGATAGCCATCTCGTCATTGTTGGCAATGACAAGCTCTACCATATTATTATTTGCTTCGCTGTACTGGGACATGATCGTCTGCATATACTCCGTAGCTGCCACGGAAGACCATGCGCCGGTCTGATCCACCAGATACTTGTTGTTGTTTGCGCTGTCGTAGAAGCTGAGCGCCGGCTTGCCTGCCGCTGCAAGGATTGCATCCGCATCCTCCTGGCCGTACTGTGTGCGGGCATCTGCCTCGGCATTGCCCTCCTGACCCTTGAACATAACATAGGAGATCACGCCATCGCCGTTGAGATCCAGACGGTCATAATTATCTACCAGATAATTGCCGATCATCTCGCCCTGCATATGACCTGCCATCTCATAATCTGTTCCCACGAACACGCACTTATCGGAGCTGGTCACAGCCTCCTCGCTCACGGAACGGTTGAAGAAGATAACCGGAACGCCGTTTGCCTGATTGATGATGTTCTTGGCCGCATCGTCAGAACCGGTATCCACCAGATTCACTACCAGAAGCTTTGCACCCTGGGAGATTGCCGTGGTCACCTGCTCAGACTGTGTGGTCTGGCTGTTGTTACTGTCATAATCCTGATACTTGATTCCCGCCTCGTCCAGAGCCGCATCCAAGGCAGCACGCACACTGGAAATGTAGGTATCTCCGTAGGTATAGTAGAACACGGCTACGCTGCCGCCCTTGGCAGAATTGCCGTTGCCTCCGCAGGCTGTCAGGCTTGCCAACATGCAAACGGAGAGTAAGATACTGAGAAACTTTTTCATAACTGTGTACCTCCTTTTCAGTGGTTTACTGAATTTAGTGATATTTGATAAAAAAATTATAACTTATATTCCTGAATTTGTAAAGTATTACTATTCTGAAATCCATGTTTTTCGTGCAAATTATGATATTTTTTGTCGATAACAGAAAATTCTGAAATTAAAACACAAAATCCGAAAGGTTTTAACGCCTTCCGGATTCTGTGTTAAAGCAAAAACAATATCACTTTATCTATCTCCAAACCCCTTTTTAACCTTTTACACTGCCCATGGCCACACCCTGCACAATGAACTTGGACAGGAACAGATACACCAGAATAACCGGGAAAATGGACAATCCGATCATTGTATAAACAACGCCTGTGTCCAGATTCGACCAGTCCATGCTTCTCAACTGTGCGATCAGAATGGGCACGGTTCTCTTCTTCGGATCATGCAGGATCAACGCAGGTGTGAAATAATTGTTCCAGCTCGTCACAAAAGTGAAGATCGCCTGCACGGCTATGGCCGGCTTCATCAGCGGTATCACGATTGCGTTAAAAGTGCGGAACTCTCCCGATCCGTCTATACGGGCAGCCTCAATCAGTGACAGAGGCAGCGCACTCTCCATGTACTGCTTCATGTAAAAGAAAGTCACCGGAGCCGCTATGCTGGGAACAATCAACGGAATAAACGAATTCTCCAGCTTCATCCTGGAAACCAGCTGCAGAAAACCGAGAGCGGTAACCTGTGTCGGAATCATCATGATCATCAGGATAAAGGTAAACATAAACTTCTTGAGCTTAAAATCATATGCATGAATGGCATATGCGGTCATAACCGAGAAGTATGTACATAATACTGCGCTCAGGCCCGCCACGATCAGACTGTTCAACAGGCCCGTCAGAATCGGCAGACGCTCGCCCATCTTAATCAGCTTCTGTATATTAGAGATCAGGTACTTACTGGGAATAATGGAAAAGCCCTGATTCAATTCCGAGTGTGATCTGGTGGTATTGATAAACAGCAGCAGAAACCAGAACAGGCAAAGCACGGTTACAACTACCAGAACAGCATAGGCGACTCCCCGCCTTGCATGAATCCCCATTCCCTTTTTAGGGCCGTTTGCATTCACTTTCATGCTTCCACCTCCTAGTATTTTTCTTTCTTATTTGAGAACTGATACACAATCATGCTCAAAATGCCGGTTATCACGAACAGGATGACTGACAGGGCGCCGCCCATACCATAGTTCTTACTGAACAGATGCTTGTTCAGATACATGATCAGCGTCATGGAGGAACGCATGGGATCTCCGGTACCGCCAGTCAGGATCTGAGGCACATCGAACATCTGCAGACCGCCGATGAGGGACGTCATCATCACATAAATCAGAATCGGACGTAGCAGCGGCAGTGTGATCCTGAAAAATACCTGTGTCGATGTCGCACCGTCCACCTGAGCCGCCTCAAAGAGAGAGGTGTCAATTCCCATCATGCCGGCCATCAACAGAATTGTTGTATTGCCGAACCACATCAGGCAGTTCATGCCGGCTACCAGAAATCTGGTACTCCACACATTGGACAAAAACTTAAAGGGAGTGCTGATCAGTCCCATCTGTATCATAAGAGAGTTGATAGGTCCGCCATCCGAAAACAGAGTAAAGAACAACATTGCGAAAGCAGACGCCATGATCAGATTGGGCAGATAGATCACAGTCTTGAAAAATCTCTGACCCTTCAGCCGCAGAGAAGGATCTGAGAACCATGCTCCCAAGAGCAGCGATATCAATATCTGAGGTATAAAGCCCAAAAGCCACATGATCATGGTATTCTTGGCATAAATCCAAACCTCACCGCTGGTTAAAACAGTTTTAAAATTCTCCAGTCCCACAAAATTGGGACCAACCTGATTCAAGCCAATTCGGTAATTTTCAAAGAAACTGTTATACACCGTATTAATCAACGGAATCAGTGAAAATACCAGATACACTACAACAAAGGGAATCAAAAAGATATAGCCCCATTTGTTATAGCTTACAACCTTTCCGCGCCGCGCACCTTTCATAGTCATACCTCCATCCCTCTTCATCCTGCATATCACAGGCACAACCTGCAACACTGCGTTAATGACATCCTACAGAGCTCGCAGCATTCTTTCTTCCGGCAAAAACCTCCGTATCACCCGGAAGAACCCCTGCTGCCGGCTCTGTATCTCCGGATGAGCATCCAGTCCGCTCATCCGTTTAGAGGAAAACCGCGCCTGCCTGACCAGTCAGGCAGGCGCGGTTTAAGCCACTGTTTCTGTAATTAATAGGTCAGGTTAGGATATTTCTCAACCACAGCCTTGTAGAACATCTGCATTGCATCGTCCAGAGAAGCATTGCCCTCGAAGTAGTTCTTCATAGCCTTCTGGAACTCCTCGTTACAACCCTGATCGTAATCGCTCAGATTGCTCAGATCCAGATTGTTTACGCCTGCGCAGTACATAGCCAGAGGATTCTGTCCGCCGAGCACCTTGCTGGAGTAATTGGGATCAGCTGCCATAGCCTCCATTGCAGGCTTGTTGTTTACAAAGTCATCGTATGTGGTAACGATATTGGTCATGATCTCCTCATTGGTGGTCATCTGCAGCATGATGTCTTTCACCAGAGTCTGGTTGTCAGTACCGGTTGCTGCGCAGATCCATGTGCCGCCCCAGAAGAAGCCCTGAGGTCCCTCGGTTGCGCCCCAGCCGCCGTTGAAGCCGATACTGCCTTCCTTATCAGCGGACATGGAGTAGTTTACGAGCCATGCGGGTCCGAAGTAGCAGAATACCTTGCCCTGAGGGAAGAAGCCTGCGCTCCAGTCGTCACTCCACAGATCATGAGTTCCGGTGTAACCTGCGTCTACCAGAGCCTTGGAATCGTTCACCCAGTTCATGAGCTGCTCATCTACATTGATCTTGCCGTCAACTACCCAAGGAGAAGATACATTATTGGAATAGGTACGATAAGTATCGTTTGCAGAAGATACGATCTTGTAACCCTTGTCGGCAACAGTCTTGGCAGTTGCATTGAAGGTAGCCCAATCCTTTACGTTCTCCTGAACGGTAGCGGGATCGTCAGATCCGAAAATCTCTTTTGCAGCCTCACGGTTGTAGAACATAACGCCGGGGCAGCCCTGCCAGGAAAGACCTTTCAGAACGCCGTTGGAATCCGTTACCACATCCTGCGTGTACTTATACTGATTTGCGATATCGCTGCTGGTAATACCCAGATCGGAAACCGCCATGGTATAATCAGAGTTTACATACTTCAATGCATAGTCAGCTTCCACAAGGAACATATCGATCTTGTCATCAGCAGCTGCACTGTCCTGTTTCAACAGGGTCTCATCCAGATTGTTCTGATATGCATTATCCTTGTTAGGAGTCTCGTTCCACACTACGGAAACATCGCCGATGGTACCGTGAGTCTCGTCGATCTTCTCGTAACCGGGATAAAGAGCAACTACACGATCTCTGAACTCATTGTTCCAGCAGTAGATATTGAGCACCTTACCCTCTGCCGTTGCAGGCTCGGGTGTGTCAGACGGCTTCTGCTCGTTGGTCTGAGTCGGCTGCTGGGGTGTAGTATTTCCCGCAGGGTTGTTGTTTCCGCCGCATCCTGCCAGCATGCTGACGATCAGAGTAGCGGAGAGTAAAGCACTAAGCACTTTTTTCTTCATTTCCATTCCTCCCATTTAAATGTAGATTGTTTGTTGTTGCATTTATAGAAGCTGTCACACTGAACAGACAGTATGCAGATTCTTCATATCGCTGTATGTACGGCGATCAAATGCCTGAATTCAATTTCTTACAGATCCCACAGCCGCCACCGACTCTCCCTCCACCAGTTGTCCGGGAACAATCACCTGCTGGATGATGGTGGACTTGGGCCTCTCAATCAGACTGATCAGCTCCCTGGCTGCCACAAAGCCAATCTGTTCCGTATCCTGCCTCAATGTGGTAATTCGGGGACTCAGATGTCTGGCCGCCTGAATTCCGTCATATCCCGCCACCGACAGATCTCCGGGAATCCGAAGCCCTCTCTCCCTGATAGCGTTGATTCCGCCGAAAGCGGCAAAATCGTCGGGATAAATGATACAGGTAGGCGGATCGGGAAGCTCCATCAATTCATTTGTGATCCTGTATGACCTGTCTGTGTCGCGGTAAGAACCCTCTCTGACATATTCTGCCGGAACCTCAATACCAAACTGTTCCGCAGACCGGTAAAAGCTGGAGAGGCGATTAGTCGTTACCGTGGAACTGGAACCCGTGTTTGCGCCATGTATGTATGCAATCTTTTTATGACCCATCCGGCAGATATATTCCATCAGATCGCACATTCCGCTGACATTGTCTGAAATAATGGATATGTGACCATTAAATACATAGTCTATTGTCACTACCGGTATATTGCTCTGCACCAGTTCCAGCACTTCGGGATCCGTAAAATCGATACAGGCGATCACTACGCCGTCATAACCCCGATACCGACTGTGCTCCAGATATGTCATACTGTCCGCCCGGTTTCTGCTGCTGTTGATGAAAGTAAGGTCATAACCGCATTTCTCAGCCATCCGTTTGAAGCTGTCCAGCACACCGGCAAAATAGTCATGCGTCAATCCGCTTCTGGCATCATCCGCAAACAACACGCCTATACTGTGAGTCCGGTTTGTCTTCAAGGCCCTCGCCGCTGAGTTTGGAAGATATCCCATCTCTCTGGCAACCTTTTTAATATATTGTTTTGTCTCCTCTCCAATATCACTGTGGTTGTTCAGAGCCTTGCTGACTGTTGCCACTGATACTCCACAGACCTTGGAGATATCTTTCATTGACGCCATCCGTCTACTCCTCGATTTCTGCGAGCATCCGCTTGCCTTTGTTTACTTAATCGTTTTCGTAATTTAAATATATAATATTATATACAAATTTGCAAGCTGTTTTTTTATAAATTTATATATTTTGTTCATATGTACCAGTTTAGTGTTTGCTTTTTTGTCAATTTTATGGTATTTTTTCAGACATTTCTATATTTATATAATGTCCGTGCGCTCTCAGGCACGAAATAACATTACGCCCATACCTGATCTCTCCCTCTCATCCCGGATGTCAAAAGCGGAATATTCCGCATATTTATAATGTTTCTATTGCTTTTTTTTCCAGCCTTCTGTATAATTTCAGTGAAACCATATCTAAACTTAATCGTTTGCATAAAGTACCCCTATCAACATCTAACATTCAAAAAACGGAGGATCACACTATGAAATTCGGTTATTTCGATGATGCCAATCAGGAGTATGTCATCACCACTCCCAAAACGCCTCTGCCCTGGATCAATTATCTCGGTTCAGGAGAATTCTTTACCCTGTTGTCCAACACCTGCGGCGGATATACTTTCTATAAGGATGCAAAACTGCTGCGTCTGACCCGTTACCGCTACAATGATGTGCCCGGGGATGTAAACGGTAAATATTTCTACATAAAGGAAGGGGACACCGTCTGGAATCCCGGATGGCAGCCCACCAAAACTGCGCTGGATTCCTATGAGTGCCGCCACGGCATCGGCTACAGCCGCTTTACATCCTCTAAGAATAAGCTGGAAGCAGAGCTGCTGGTCTTCGTCCCCACAAAGGATAACTGTGAGATCAGTAAGCTGACTCTGACCAACGAATCTGATGCCGCCAAAAATTTCTCCGTATTTTCCTATGTGGAATGGTGTCTGTGGAATGCGGACGATGATATGAAGAACTTTCAAAGGAATCTGAGCACAGGCGAGGTTGAGGTGATCGGCTCCACCATCTACCACAAGACCGAGTACCGTGAGCGCAGAAATCATTATGCCGTCTACTCTGTGAACGCTGATATCGCAGGCTTCGATACCAGCCGGGATGCATTCCTCGGCGCTTATCGCGGGGCCGGTGAGCCGGAAGCTGTGGAAAACGGCGCCTGCACCAACTCCATGGCCAGCGGCTGGTCGCCCATCGCTTCCCATCAGTTAAATGTGACCCTCGCTCCCGGCGAGAGCAAAACCTTTGTATTCGTGCTGGGCTATGTCGAGAATCCTCAGGATGAAAAATGGGAGTCCCCGGGGATTGTCAACAAAAAGCCCGCCCTGGAGATGCTGGCCAGATACAACACAACAGAGGCAGTGGACAAAGCCTTTGCCGGGCTGCAGGACTACTGGAAGACACTGCTTGCCAAATACACCGTACACTCCGACATCGACAAGGTAAACCGTATGGTAAATATCTGGAATCAGTATCAGTGCATGGTGACCTTTAACATGTCACGCTCCGCCTCCTACTATGAATCGGGTATCGGACGCGGCATGGGCTTCCGCGACTCCTGCCAGGATCTGCTGGGCTTCGTACATCTGATTCCCGACAGAGCCAGAGAGCGGATCATCGACATCGCCTCCACCCAGTTCCAGGACGGCAGCGCCTACCATCAGTATCAGCCTCTGACCAAGAAAGGCAATTCCGACATCGGAAGCGGCTTCAACGACGATCCTTTGTGGCTCATCGCCGGCGTCAGCGCCTATGTACGTGAGACTGGCGACACCTCTATTTTGACAGAGTCTGTTCCTTTTGATAATGACATGAGTGTCGCAACCCCTCTTATGAATCATTTAAAACGCTCTTTTGACTATACATTAAACCACAGAGGCCCTCACGGCCTGCCGCTGATCGGCCGCGCCGACTGGAACGACTGCCTGAACCTGAACTGCTTCTCCGAGCATCCCGGCGAGTCCTTCCAGACCTTCGGCCCCAGCGAAGGCCCTGTGGCGGAATCCGTATTTATCGCAGGTATGTTCGTGAAATACGGTGAAGAATATGCCCAGCTCTGTGAACTCATGGGCGACAACGCGGAAGCGGAACGCGCCCGCAAAGCTGTTCAGGAAATGTACGACGCCATCCTCAAGGACGGCTGGGACGGCGACTGGTTTGTGCGCGCCTATGACGCCCACGGCGATAAGGTGGGCTCCAAAGATTGTAAGGAAGGCCAGATTTACATCGAGCCTCAGGGTTTCTGCGTACTGGCCGGCGTAGGCGTGAAAGAAGGGCTTGCCGAAAAAGCGCTCAACTCCGTGAAGGAACGTCTGGACACCAAGTATGGCGTTATGATCCTCCAGCCCGCTTACACCGAGTACCATCTGGAGCTGGGCGAAGTCTCCTCCTATCCCCCCGGATACAAGGAGAATGCCGGCATCTTCTGCCACAACAACCCTTGGGTATCTATCGCGGAAACCGTTTTGGGACGGGGCGACAGAGCCTTTGAAATCTACAAGAAAACCTGTCCCGCCTATGTGGAGGAGATCAGCGATATCCACCGCACCGAGCCCTATGTGTACGCGCAGATGATCGCGGGCCGCGACGCTAAATTCCACGGCGAGGCCAAAAACAGTTGGCTCACCGGCACCGCCGCCTGGACCTTTGTCAACATCTCCCAGTACATACTGGGCGTGTACCCCACCCACACAGGATTGTCCGTCAATCCCTGCCTGCCTAAAGGCTTTGGCGACTTTACCATAACCCGTAAATTCCGGGAGGGAACCTACCATATCACCGTTCAGAATCCGAACAACGTGGAAAAAGGCGTCGCCTCCATGACCGTGGACGGAACGCCTGTGGACGGCTGCGTAGTGCCTTATGTCAAGGGTAAGGAGAAATACGAAGTCGTGGTGACTATGGGCTGATTATACGGATCATTTTGTTAAAAAATACTGCCGTCCGGTGGAAATTACTCCGAACGGCAGTATTTGTCTGTCTCAGATGGAGGGCCAAAGTTCTTTTTATCAACCTTTTTTACGAAACTGCTCATAGGAATTGTGTTTATTACAATGCATATTTCCAAATTTCCACGGGAAAAATATAGGAATCAAAAAGAATATATGATATCATAAACTATCCATAAATCATTCTGACACAGGGAGGCTGCCATGAAAATCCTATTTTACGACACAAAAAGCTATGATCAGGAGTCCTTTGATAGCGCACTGAAAAATTACGAGCCCATAAAGCATTCCGACACACTTATCGAAATTGAGTACATCAAATCGGATCTGGATCCCCGCACCGCTACGCTGGCGGAAGGCTTCGACGCGGTCTGCGCCTTCGTGAGCTCCGATATCGGAACCGAGACTGTAAATATTCTTCATGACAAAGGTATTAAGCTGATTCTGATGCGCTGCGCAGGATTTAACAATATTGACTTAAATCAATGCGAAAAATACGGCATCCGAATCCTGCGTGTGCCGGGCTACTCACCTGAAGCGGTGGCGGAACATGCCATGGCGCTGGCGCTGGCCGCCAATCGCAGACTGCACAAGGCCTATAATAAAGTGAGGGAAAATGATTTCAGCCTGAGCGGGCTGATGGGATTTAATTTTTATCAGAAAACTGCCGGCATCGTCGGCACCGGCAAGATCGGCGCAGCCATGTGCCGTATCTGTCACGGCTTCGGAATGAAGGTCATCGCCTATGATGTGTATAAAAACAAAGATTTAACAGACTTCGTGGAATATAAGACTCTGCCGGAAGTGCTGGCTGAGAGTGATCTGCTCTCCCTGCACTGCCCGTTGACCAATGACACCTATCATATCGTCAATCTGGATACCATCAAGCAGATGAAGGACGGCGTGGTTCTGGTCAACACCTCCCGGGGCGCGCTGGTAGATACTGCGGATCTCATCGAGGGAATCCGTATGCGCAAATTTGCAGGCGTTGGGCTGGACGTCTATGAGGAGGAGACAGACAATGTGTTTGAGGACCGCTCCGATGAGATTCTGGAGCACTCCACTACCGCCCGCCTCCTCTCCTTTCCCAATGTGATGATAACCTCCCACCAGGGATTTTTCACCAGAGAGGCCCTGATGGCTATTGCTGAGACTACCCTGCAGAACGCTCTGGATTTTGCGGCCGGAAAGGACAGTTCTAACACCGTCACCGCATAGTCATTATGTAACTGCGCCGGTCTACGACTCCTGCTCCACGATGTTATTCAGCCACACACCCTTTTTCACCAGAATAAATCCGATCACACATTTGATCAGATCCAAAAGCTGAATGCTCAGATACAGGGGCAGGATGGCAAGCTCTGTATACCGGCTCAGCACATATGCCGCCGGAATGCTCACACACCAGAGAAAGACGCTGTCAAACAGGAATGTAACAATGGTTCTGCCGCCGGAGCGCAGAGTAAAATAGCTGGCGTGCATAAATGCCATAATGGGCATACACAGCGCCGCCACGCGCAGAAACCAGGCCGCCAGCTCTTTGACCTCACGGCTGGTGTTGTAAAGCATGGGAAACACAGGCGCGATCACCGCCAGTATACCGCCTATCACCAGACAGGACATGACGGAAAAAGCGATAAGCCTTGTGTCCGTCTCTTTGGCCTCCTCCATCTTGCCCGCGCCCAAAAGCTGACCCACGATAATGGATATGGCGCTCCCCATGGCGATAAACACCACATTAAACAGATTGGATATGGTGGTGGAAATATTCATGGCGGCCACCGTATTCAGCCCTCTGATGGAATAACACTGCATCAACACCGCAATACCTCCCGCCCAGAGCACCTCGTTGAGCATAAGCGGTGTGCCCTTCACGATGATCTTGCCCGCAAGCTGACCGGGAACCTGCAGGCTCCGGTAGACTCCTACAGCAAAAGGCATCCGCACCGTGTGCGTATGGGTCCAGACAATGACGATGGCAGCCTGCACATAACGGGACACCACAGTGGCAATAGCCGCTCCTACAACGCCGAGTTCCGGACAACCGAACTTTCCAAAGATCAACAGATAATTCAATACCAGATTCACCAGCACGGCAGTCACTCCCGCCACCATGGGCACCATGGTCTCACCGCACTCGCGCAGTGTACTCGTATAGAGCTGTTCCACCGCAAAAGGCAAAAGCCCCACCAGCATCACCCACAGATATTGCTGCCCATACCCCAGCGCGGCTTGAAGCGCCTGCTCATTTCCCTCCCCGTGCAGATACATCATGATCAGATTCCCCCCGGACAGAGATAACACAAAAATACCGATACAGACTATGATCGCACAGATATATGCCTTGAAACGGAAGGTATGGCGCACACCCTTATGATCCTTACAGCCAAAAAACTGCGCGGTAAAGATACCGGCCCCGGAGATTGCTCCGAAAACAGCCAGATTAAATACCAGCAGCAATTGATTTACTATGGCGATACCGGACATCTGCTCCGTCCCCACGCGTCCCACCATGATATTGTCCAGAAGCCCCACAAAGTTTGTGATGCCGTTCTGGATCATAATAGGTACCGCCACACCCAGAACCGTTTTATAAAACGCCTTGTCGCCAAACAATTTATTCCGAATACTCATAAGCTTTCCTCTTCACATTCGTAAATCCATTTCCGGTTTCTGTCTTTTTACTTTTATATCTATATCCGCTACTATATCTGTTTTTAGTCCACACCACGCAGTTCTACCCTGTCTATACCGCGCCCGGCAAGGCGTTTCATCTCACGCAGTTCTTCCGGAAAAAATTCCGAAAGCCCCGTGCCGTCCAAAATCTCGCCGCTCTCCCGATAGCTCTGTATAAAATAAGCTCTGCTCCCCGCAAGCCACTCTCCGATCTCCCCAAACTCTTCCACCGTGTGCAGGCCTTTCACTGCCGTAGTGCGAAATTCATAGGGAATATTGCTGTTCTGCAAAAGTGTGATGCTCTCCTCTATGCGCTCAAGACAAAATTCCGCTACGCCATGCATTGTTTCTCGATTAATATTCCCAGAACCGTTCCGGCTCCGCTCAAGCCCCACAGCCCGGGCATAGTTTTCCCGGCAGGCTTTCACGTCCATGGCCACATAATCCAGAAGTCCCTGCTCCAGCAGACGTCCCAATACCTCCGGGCGATAACCGTTGCTGTCCAGTTTTACCTGATAACCCAGATCCCGCACCCTACGGATAAACTCCTCCAGACCCGGCTGCAGGGTGGGCTCGCCGCCCGTGATGCACACACCGTCCAAAATCCCACGCCGCTTTCTCAGATGAGCCAGCACTTTCTCCTGCGGAATCTCACTGAGAGGTGCTCCTGCTCTCTCTGTGGGATTCTGTCCAGACTCCCGTTCGCTGCACAGAACCGGCCCGGCATTCTGCCCAGGCTCTCCGCCGCACAGCACCAGCCCGGCATTCTGGCAATAGGGACAACGAAAATTGCAGCCACCGGTAAAAACGGTGGCTGCCACATGTTCGGGATAATCCAATAAGGTTGTCTTCTGAAACCCATATATCTTCATAATGACTCCTGACTTACAGTTTCCAGATATCTCTGTTGTACTCCATAATGGTGCGGTCAGAGGAGAAGAATCCTGCCTTAGCGATATTCACCAGCATCATTCTCTTCCATTTCTGTCTGTCCTCATAATCGGCAAATGCCCGATCCTTGGCAGCGATATAGTCCTCCAGATCCAACAGAGTCATAAACCAGTCCTTATTCAAAAGCTCCTTGTGCAGACGCTCAAGATTCTCCTTGTGTCCGATCTTCATGGCCTGAGGACCCACGATAAAGTCCACTGCCTCCTTGATGACGGGACTCTTGTCATAATAATCTTTGGACACATAATCCTTCTTGGCGTAGTGTCCGATCACCGTGTCGGACTTTTCACCGAATATATAAATATTGTCGTCGCCCACCAGCTCATGAATCTCCACATTGGCTCCGTCGCTGGTTCCAATGGTCACTGCTCCGTTTAACATGAATTTCATATTGCCTGTGCCGGAAGCTTCCTTGGAGGCCAGAGATATCTGCTCGGAGATATCGCAGGCGGGAATCAGTTTCTCCGCATAGCTCACATTGTAGTTCTCCACCATAACCACCTTCATATAAGGGCTCACGTCGGGATCGTTGTTCACGATCTCAGACAGCACCAGAAGCAGGTGGATAATATACTGCGCAATGACATAGGCGGGCGCAGCTTTGGCCCCAAACAGAAAAGTCAGGGGTGTGGACGGCTTCTTACCGCCCTTAATCTCCAGATATTTGTGAATGATATACAAAGCGTTCATCTGCTGGCGCTTGTACTCGTGCAGACGCTTTACCTGGATGTCAAAAATGGAGTTTACATCCAGCGTCACGCCCTCCTTTTCCTTAATATATGCTGCCAGTTCAGCCTTCTTGGCCTGCTTGATCTCATAGATTCCGTCCAATACAGCCTGATCGTCAATCCTCTCCAGAAGCTTCTCCAGCTCTCCGGCGTCCTTTTTGAAACCGTCCCCAATAGTCTTTGTAAGAAACTCCGCCAGCTCGTGATTGCAGGAGAGAAGCCATCTGCGGAAGGTGATGCCATTGGTCTTGTTATTGAACTTCTCAGGATAGAGCTTATAAAAAGCATTCAGCTCCGTTTCCTTTAAAATGTCCGTGTGAATGGCTGCCACACCGTTTACACTATATCCATAGTGAATGTCGATATGCGCCATGTGTACCTTCTTATCCTTATCAATGATCTGTACCTTTTCATCCTTATACTGCTTTGCCACACGGGCATCCAGCTCTTTGATGACAGGAACAAGCTGAGGCACGACCTCCTCAATATAAGCCAAAGGCCACTTCTCCAGCGCCTCGGCCAGAATCGTATGATTCGTATAGGCGCAGGTTCTGCTCACCACATCGATAGCCTCATCCATAGTAAAGCCCTCCTGCTCCGTGAGGATACGGATCAGCTCGGGGATCACCATGGTAGGATGGGTATCATTGATCTGGATGGCCACATACTCGTTCATTCTGTGCAGATCCTGATTCTTTTCCTTCATTTCCTTCAGGATCAACTGCGCGCCATTGCTCACCATAAAATATTCCTGATAAATGCGCAGCAGATTGCCCGCCTCATCAGAATCGTCAGGATAGAGAAACAGGGTCAGATTCCGGTCAACAGCCTTCTTGTCGAACTCGATCCCCTTCTTCACCAGACTCTCGTCGACCGATTCCAGATCAAACAGATGTAGCTTGTTTACGCCGTTTTCATACCCGATGACATCTATGTCATAAAGCACAGAGGTCACCTTTTTGTCTCCGAAGGCCACCTCAAACCTGGTACCGGTCTCTTTGAGCCACGAGTGCTTTTCTATCCACTCATTTCTCTCCGCACGCTGCAGATGATCCTTGAACACCTGTCTGAACAGACCGAAATGATAGTTCAGTCCGATGCCGTCTCCGGGCAGTCCCAGCGTTGCAATGGAATCCAAAAAGCAGGCTGCCAGCCGTCCCAGACCGCCATTGCCCAGAGAGGGTTCCGGCTCAATATTCTCAATCTCCGTGAGGCTTTTGCCATTGTCCGCCAGAATCTCCTTCAGCTCATCATAAATGCCCAGATTGATGAGATTGTTAGAGAGGAGCTTTCCGATCAAAAACTCCATGGAGATATAATACACCTTCTTGTTCCCTGTGATGGCTGGAGCCTGTGCCGCCCGCTCTCTGACTAACTGAAGAATACCTGCATAGAGCTGTACATGAGTACATGCACTGATACTTTTTCCATAGGCCCGGCCTGTGATAGCGTTCAACTGTTGTTCCAAATTCATGGGAATACCTCCTATATAAGCCCTATTATCATAGCATAAGCATTTACCGAATGCAAGCTTTTATACACTCCTGCGGCTTTGCTCCCGCTCTTCTATATAGGACTCCAGATCAATGTTTCTGCCCCTGATGGGCGCCTGACCTCTTCGGAATATCCAACTGCACCCCACCGGCATATTCAGGATCTTCTCCAACGGCAGATTGCAGCGCCTGGCCACCGCATCCGCCGTGTCCAGATCATTTCCGCCCAGATAGACATAGGTGTCGCAGTTACCGATCACCGTCCTGCCGTCCTCGCCGTAAGCCTGATTCAACTGAGCCTCCGCCTGAATCATCAGCATAGTGGATATTCCTCTGGACCGGATGGATGCGATCATTCTGGGAAACTCGTCTATCCTGCAGTTGGTGGCAAAATCGTCCAGAAT
>CANCYO010000052.1 GCA_947382415.1 uncultured Lachnospiraceae bacterium
GTGGATTGCCCTGTCATATCCGTTTACATCATCATAGACAGCCATTCCCGCACGGCGCGTCCCCAGATGAGAATGATAATCCGTGCCGAAAAACAGATCAAAAACACAATCTTCTCTGGCCGCAACTCCAAAAAATCCTCCCATAACCGATCACCATACCTTTCTGCCCTGTCTGTGACTTACACATTGATCTCAGCTTTCACGCCGAGCAGTTCCCTGTTCTCCTCCATGATCGGAGCGATCACTTTTGTGAGGAATGCCTCCACCTGTTCGGTGGAACGTCCCACATATCTGGAGGGGTCCATACACTTTTGCAGATCCTCCAGCGTCATATTGAAAGCAGGGTCTGCCGCAATCAGCTCCAGCAGATTGTTATCCTTTCCTTCTGCCTTCACATTGCGCCCGGCCTCCATGGAGAGCTCACGGATGCGCTCATGCAGTTCCTGACGGTTGCCGCCCAGCTTCACCGCATCCATCATGATATTCTCCGTAGCCATAAAAGGCAGCTCACTCATCAGCCGCTTCTCTATTACTTTGGGATATACCACCAGCCCGTCCACCACATTCAGACACAGATCCAGAATGCCGTCGATGGCCAGAAAACCCTCAGGGATGGACAGCCGCTTGTTGGCTGAATCATCCAATGTCCGCTCAAACCACTGAGTTGCGGAAGTGATGGCCGGATTCAACGCATCGATCATCACATATCTGGACAGAGAGGCAATGCGCTCACTGCGCATGGGATTGCGCTTATATGCCATGGCTGAGGAACCGATCTGACTCTTCTCAAAGGGCTCCTCCACCTCCTTCAAATGCTGCAGCAGCCGGATATCATTGCTCATCTTGTGAGCACTGGCGGCAATGCCCGCCAGCACATTGGCCACACGTGTGTCCACTTTTCTGGAATAAGTCTGACCGGACACGGGATAACACTCCGCAAATCCCATTTTGGACGCGATCATGGGGTCAATGCGGTCAACAGTGGCCTGATCGCCGTCAAATAATTCCAGGAAAGACGCCTGTGTGCCCGTGGTTCCCTTGGAGCCCAAAAGCTTCATATTTTTCAGCACATGATCCAAATCCTCCAGATCCAGACAAAACTCCTGCATCCACAGCGTGGCGCGCTTTCCCACCGTTGTAGGCTGCGCCGGCTGAAAATGTGTGAACGCCAGCGTGGGCTGCGCCTTATATTGATCCGCAAAATCCGCCAGCTCCTTTATTACGTTCACCAGCTTTTTCTTTACCAGCCGCAGAGCCTCCGTCATCACAATAATGTCGGTATTGTCCCCCACATAACAGGATGTGGCTCCCAGATGGATGATGCCCGCAGCCTTGGGGCACTGCTGCCCATAGGCATACACATGGCTCATCACATCATGGCGCACTTCTTTCTCTCGGGCCTTTGCCACCTCATAATTGATATCCTCCGCATGGGCTTTCAGCTCTGCGATCTGCTCGTCAGTAATGACCGGCTTTCCGTTTTGGGAAAGCCCCAGTTCCTTCTCCGTCTCGGCAAGCGCGATCCAGAGTTTCCTCCATGTGCGGAATTTCATGTCCGGGGAAAAAATATACTGCATCTCCCTGCTGGCGTAACGCTCAGACAGAGGACTTTGATAGCGATCCGTACTCATTTTGTCGTCTCCTTTGCTTGTGGGCATATATATAGATGGTAGCGTAATTTGATGGAATAGTCAAGTAGCTGACACCAGCTGTTCCTTTCACCGTGACAAAATGTGTTCCCAATCAATTCTGTAATCTTATCGCGCAAATGTACTGCATTTAACTTATATAACATCTAAAACTATCAACATATCTTCAATCATCTTAAATATAATCTTTTTCAAGTCCATGCTTTTTTCAACCTGCGCATCACCTCCCGCTCACGATCCTGTAATAGGCATTGGAAGTAATGCGGTAGACCAGCGTGTAAAATACCGCAAAGATCAAAAAGCCTGTCACTGTTGTCACCGCAAACAGCTCCACATTATGCAGACCAAAAATAAGCAAAAGCTGACATATTATGGGAAAAGCGAATACCAAATGCAGTCCGGCTCCCGCTAAAGGCAGGAAAAATACTGTCAGAAGCTGGGAATTAATGCTCCTGCGGATCTCCCGTCCTGTCATTCCTACTTTTTGCATGATCTCAAACCGCTTCTGATCTTCATACCCTTCCGATATCTGTTTATAGTAGATGATTAAAACCGTGGCAAAAACAAACACAATGCTGAGTAATATCCCCAGATAAAACAGCCCCCCGTTCAGACTGTAATAATCGGCCCGATTCATCGCCCTGCCCACAATGCGGGAGTCATAGTCATACTGCTCCAGTTTTTCTTCACTCCAGAAAATTCCCCTGAGTTTGTGACTGAGTTCGATCTGTTGCCCTTCCGATATTTCTGTGTCAAAACCATATATCCAACGAAATTCGGGCTGAACCTTCTCACCCAGAGAGGCAACTTTCTCTGCGGCAGCCTTAAGATCCGGCACAAACACTGTCAGCATGGGAACAATGGACATATCAGAGTCACCTGTATATACAAACTGATCTACAACCCGTTTGATCCGGTAAGTCTCACCATTTTGAAAGGAAAACATATTCTGCTCAACTCCCACCTTATCCGCATGTATCAGCACCTCGTCTTCCTCCAGTATCTCATTTTCACCCATCATGGCATTATAATCCTCCACGGGAATCAGGTTCACCACACAGATTCCCGCATAACCGGACGCATGACTCATAGCCCATCCTTCCACCAGCTCAGGGTCGGTATATAACACTCCGCCGTCCAGATATCCCGCCATGGAAATACTTCGACAATCTATGCAGTTTGCGGGCTCTGTACCATAGACAAGAGCAGCACTGCGCGCATCTTCCCGAAACAGTTCGAGTCTCTCCTGATCCAGCCCCTCAATATCCCTCATATAAAACTTCAGATTCTGTTCCCTGGGGTATGAGCTGCGCAGAGAATCCTCGCTGCCAAAATAAAGGCTTGTAGTTGAGGACAACATCACCAGCACCATAGTAGCCAATATACAGATGGATGCCAATCCCGCCCCATTGCGCTTCATACGATAGATCATAGACGACACCGACACAAAATGTCCTGTCTTATAATAATAATTTTTGTTCTTCTGCAGGACCCGGCAAAACACCACAGACCCTGCAATCATCACCAGATAAGTCCCGCCGATGACCAACAGCACCGCTACAAAGAAATACATTATGGCTGAGATCGCATCATATGCCGTCAGGGCAACATAATATCCCCCGCCCAAAACCACGGCTCCGACAATCCCTAACAGCCAATTTGCTCTGGGCGGTTTTTCACCGACACTCTCACTGTGCAGAAGCGAAATGGCGCTCATGAATTTCAGTTGAAACAAGGTACTCAAAAACAGCAGGGCAAAAATGACACCGAATACTTTTCCCGTGGACAGTATGGCCTCCGCCGACACGGTGAGACGATAGTCGACATCCCCGGACAGCATTCTGATCAGTCCAAGCTCCGCCAGTTTGGAAAAGAGCATTCCCGCACCAAGCCCGGCAGCAATGGCGGACAAAGCAATAAGCAGATTCTCCCAGAAGAGCAGTATACCGATATTTCTCTTGCCCATGCCCAGGATATTGTAAAGCCCAAACTCCTTCTTCCTGCGTCTTATCAAAAACGAATTCGTATAAAACAAAAAGCAGCCTGCAAAAAAGGCTATAATGCCGCTGCCCAGCCTGAGAAACTCTCGAACCACGCTACCGCCCCGCACGGCATTGACCGTCTCACTGCGGCACAAAAACGCAATGATATAGTACATCATCACCATCCCCACACATGTCAGTATATAGGGACGGTACATCCTCTTATTTTTGCGGATTCCGTCCAGTGCAAGCCTGGGATAAAAAGACAGTTTCATCGCTTGTCACCTCCCGTTGCCAGCAGTGTGAGTGTGTCAGAAATCCTCTGATACATTTTCTCATTACTGTCCTCTCCACGGTAAATCTGGTGAAACACCTCTCCGTCTTTGATAAACAATACTCTGCCCGCAGCACTGGCTGCCCTGACGGAATGTGTCACCATGAGGATCGTCTGTCCTGACCTGTTGATCTCTCCAAACAGGCGCAGAAGCTCGTCGGTGGACTTAGAATCCAGCGCTCCGGTGGGCTCGTCCGCCAGGATGAGTTTCGGATTTGTAATGATGGCGCGGGCCACTGCAGCCCTTTGCTTTTGTCCACCCGATATCTCATATGGATATTTTTTCAGCAGCTCCCCAATGCCCAGCCTGTCGGCCACGGGAACAAGTCTCTCATGCATCTCGCGGTAGGGGGTACCCGCCAGCACAAGCGGCAGATAGATATTATCCTCCACGGTAAAGGTGTCCAACAGATTAAAATCCTGAAACACAAATCCCAGATTATCCCGCCGGAACGCTGAGACCGCCGACTCTTTAATCCTGGAAATATCCTTGCCGTCCAATACAACCTTGCCGCCTGTAGGCCTGTCCAGTGCCGCAAGGATGTTTAAAAGCGTCGTTTTCCCTGATCCGGATTCACCCATGATAGCTGTGTACTCACCCTCCTCCACACTGAAATTCACGTTTTTGAGAGCTTCCACCCTGTTGCCCCCAAAACGGGTGGTATAAACTTTTTTCAGTCCGCTTACTTCCAAAATACCCATATCAATCTCCTCCGTCCGTAGTTCTGAGATACAGCGTGCTTTTGTGTATCCGACTATAGATCACCTCTGCAACGCTTCTTAAACAGATCATATCAAAAAACAAACTGTCATTCCATGGAATCAGCTTACACTTCCCACTTTAAAACTTACATTACTGTAAGAAATATTGTCGGTTAGTCAGCCCTTTAAGCTTAAGCAGATTTTTTATTTTTAAATAGACTTTATACTTCCACCATGATATACTACAGATACTCACCAATAACCACAATCATAAACAGGAAGGAGGGATAGCATGACGTTGACAAATGAAGATTTGCAGGCAATCGCCTTATTGATTGACAGTAGATTCGACCAAAAATTTGATGAGAAATTAAGCCCTATTAACAGCAGGCTTGACAACATAGACAAGCGCCTTGATAACATGGACAAGCGTCTTGATAACATGGACAAGCGTCTTGATAACATGGACAAGCGCCTTGATAACATGGACAAGCGCCTTGATAACATGGACAAGCGTCTTGACAACATGGACAACAGACTTGATAAGCTCGAATCTGAAATATCATCATTAAAGGCCGGGCAGATCGAATTAAAGGAAGAATTGAGAGAAACCAAAGACAAAGTAACAAGCACTTATGAATTAGCTCTTGAGGCATGGGGACAAAGCACGGAAAACCGGCGCTGGCTCGAAAGCGAACAGGCCACAGGCTGGCAGGTACTACATGGAACTATAGACAGCACCGGCAAAAAGGAGGGATAGCATGGCATTGACAAATGAAGATCTACAGGCAATTGCAGCTCTGATGGACACAAAATTAAGTCCTGTCAACAGCAGGCTCGACAGGATGGACAACAGGCTTGACCGCATGGACAGCAGGCTCGATAAGCTCGAATCTGAAGTATCGTCATTAAAAGCCGGGCAGACCGAACTAAAGAAAGAAATGCGAGAAACCAAAGACAAAGTATCCGCCACTTATGATCTGGCCCTCGACGCATGGGGACAAAGCACGGAGAACCGGCGCTGGCTGGAAAATGAAAAGTCTACCGGCTGACAGATACTGCTTTTATTATTGATGCATAAACGGTGTGTATTGTTCCATTTCCATACGGATGACAGTCCCCTGCCCCAGACAAGACTTTGCGCTGAGCCCAATGCCCAGACCATTGCAGGTTCTCCGGCACAGATAAAGCCCCAGTCCGCTGGCCTGTTTATCTCTTCTGCCGTTATATCCGGTATAGCCCTTCTCAAATATGCGCGGAATATCTTCCGGTGCAATCCCGATACCCGTATCCTCAATGCAGAGCGTATGCGGCGCTTCCATGTATATCCTGACACTACCCTCTTTTGTATATTTTAGTGCATTTGACAGAATCTGCTCCAGACAAAATGAAAACCACTTCTCATCCGTTATAAGCTTCTCTCCTGTGGGCTCAAAGCATAGCCGTATCTTTTTTTCTATGAATTCTATGGAAAATTTCTTCACCGACTGTCTGATGATATGATCCAGTTCGTACTCTTGAAACACATAATCACTGCTCTCGGAATCCAGACGCAAAAACGCCAGCACCATCCCCACATACTGCTCGATTCTGAACAGGTCTGTTGAAAGCTTTCTGGCCAAAACTGTGTCCTCATTCTGCAGCATTAACTTCATGGACGCTATCGGCGTCTTGATCTGATGCACCCAGACAGAATAATAATCCGTCATCTCCTGATACCTCATCCAGGAAGCGTTTTCCAGTTCCGCCGTCTCTCTCTTCAAAGCATTGATAATCCTCTGGTAATCCTCATCCTCAAAACTGTCAACATCCGGCATATCTGCAATCATCGCCGCCGTAAGCCTCTCCATCGCAGCAAGCTTCTCATGCTTTCTCCCCGCCCGAATCAGATCCGCCGTAATAAACGCCGCCCCCAGCACAATACAGATCAGAGCCGGATAAAACACAGCCTGCACGGGCAGACGATACAGATAAAAAGCGGCGGCAAACACGGCACAAAAAAGTATATAGACCAAAATGCTCTTTGTGTGCCAGCGCAAATATGACCGAAAAAACTTTAACTGATTCCCTTCCATCTGATCTACAGGTTCCCTTTCATTCCACCAGATAGCCCACGCCGAATTTAGTCTGTATAAAATGCTCCAGCCCCGCAGCATCCAGCTTTTTCCTAAGGCGGTTCACGTTCACCGTCAATGTGTTCTCATCCACGAACTGTTCCGTCTCCCACAGCCGTTCCATCAATTTCTCCCTGCTGACCACACTGCCCTTATTCTCCATCAGACACAGGAGAATGCGGTATTCATTCTGAGTCAGCGGAATCTTCTCTTCGCCAAACGTGAGGGTATTGTCCCCCATATTCAGAAAAGCCCCTCTGTGCTCCAGCACGGGAACCGTTCCCGCAAAATCATAACTGCGCCGAAGCAGAGCCTGAATCTTGGCCATCAGCACATTCCTGTCAAAGGGCTTTGCCACAAAATCGTCCGCTCCCAGATTCATGGCCATGATAATATTCATATTGTCCGCGGCGGAAGACAGAAACACGATGGGCACATTGGAAATCCTGCGAATCTCCCTGCACCAATAATACCCGTCATAAAATGGCAGCGTGATATCCAGCAAAATGAGATGAGGCTGAAAACGGGCATATTCTGCCGTCACCTCTCTGAAATTCTCCACAACCCGGGCCTCCATATCCCACTTTTCCACCCACGCCTTCAGTTCACCGGCGATACCGGGATCATCCTCCACGATCAACAGTCTGTACACAAAGCCGCCTCTCCTCTCTCCGCGTTTCTCACACGCTCCACAAAAGCTTTGATCCGCGCCGCATCCTTTCCGCTCCCGTCAGGGCGCTCTACCCCCGAAGATACATCTACCCCATCCGGCTCCACAAAGGTCAGGGCCTCCGCCACATTCTCCGCACACAGCCCGCCCGCCAGGATAAAAAGTTTCCCGTCCCGCGGTAAGCGCTTTAGAAGATTCCAATCAAAGATTTTCCCGCTCCCCGGCTCACAGCCGTCAAACACATAGCCCACAATCTGAGGACAACTTTGGTAAAACGGCAGTTCTCCCATATCTTTTACATTAAATGCCTTGAATACCGGCAGCACGTCCAGTGCTCCCTGTTTTATTTCCCCATGGATCTGCACATGATCAAATCCTGCCTCCGCAGCCTGCCTCACCTGCTGGGCCGTGGGCGATACCATGACGGCTACCCGCTTAATATCAGGCGAGAGCGCCTTCAGTATCAGCTTTGCGGACTCAATGCTCCTATTGCGCCTGCTCTTTTCACAAAAAAGCACAATGCCCGCATAATCCACCCGGTTTTCATTCAGATACTCCGCTTCCCTCACATCCGTAAGACCGCATATCTTAATCAGCATACAACAAATCCTCCTCAGCGCAAGGCAAAAGTCCTAACTGTCATATTCTCCCCGGATATCCTCCTCAGGCGGCGTCAACGGATAGCTGCCCGTAAAACATCCTTTGCAGATACCCAGTCCGTTTACCATCTCCTCCAGACGCTCGATGCGCAGATAAGCCAGACTGTCTGCTCCGATTATATCTCTGATCTCCTCTATGCTGTGATTGCAGGCAATCAACTGCTCCCTTGCAGGCACATCCGTGCCGAAATAGCAGGGCCAGAGAAAGGGCGGGGAGCTGACACGCATATGTACCTCCCGCGCTCCTGCCTCCCGGAGCATCCGCACAATCCGGTCGGAGGTGGTACCCCGCACAATGCTGTCATCGATCATAATGATGCGCTTGCCCTCCACGGCCTCCCGGATGGGATTGAGCTTCACCTGCACTCCGCTCTCACGGTTTTTCTGCCCGGGACTGATAAAAGTTCTCCCCACATAGGTGTTTTTCATAAATGCGATGCCATAAGGAATTCCCGACTGCATGGAATAGCCCATGGCCGCACAATTCCCCGACTCCGGCACTCCCACCACCAGATCCGCTTCCACCGGAGAATCCATGGCAAGAAATTTCCCCGCCATAATACGGGCGTGATAGACGCTGGTCTTATCCAGGATACTGTCCGGTCTGGCAAAATAGATATATTCAAATACACACCGGGCGTGCTTCTCTTTGGCAATGACATGGCTTTTGTCGGACTCCACACCCTTTTCCGGGGAAATCGTCACGATCTCTCCGGGCTCCACGTCCCGGACAAATTCCGCTCCCACCGTGTCCAGAGCGCAGCTCTCGCTGGCAAGTATCCATGTATTGCCCCGCCTGCCGATGCACAGCGGTTTAAAACCATAGGGGTCTCTTGCTCCGATTAACTTTCTGGGAGACATGACTGCCAGCGAATACGCGCCCCTGATCTTCTCCATGGCGCGTCCCACAGCCTCCTCCACGCTCTTTGCGTGCAGACGCTCTCTGGCGATATGATATGCAATGACCTCCGAATCGATGGTGGTCTGGAAGATAGCGCCGGTATATGCCAGCTCCCTGCGAAGCTGCGGCGCATTGATCAGATTGCCGTTGTGGGCAAGCCCCAGCGTACCCTTGACATAATTCAGGACCAGGGGCTGGGCGTTCTCTCTGGTGGAGCTGCCGGCAGTGGAATAGCGCACATGTCCCACACCGATGTCGCCCTTCATCTGCTCAAGCTGCCCGGCGGTAAACGCCTCGTTCACCAGTCCCATATCCCTGGCGGAAAACACCTTTCCTCTGGGGCCCGTAGTAGAGCTCACCGCGATGCCGCAGCTCTCCTGGCCTCTGTGCTGCAAAGCCAGCAATCCGTAATAGATGGTGGCGGCCACATCCCCGCCGTCAAAATCACAGGCGCCGAAAACCCCGCATTCCTCCCGCAGTTTATCCTGCGGCTGCATCTGCACATGAATATCATTTCTCATGTCTCATTCCCTCCCATGTTCCGGCCCGGCCTGCCTGCAGCCGGATCCGGTGTGATCGTTTCCGCAGGACGGATGAAGCCGCCCCGCGCTTTGTTCGATCACCCATGGCAGGGCAGACTGCGCGCGCAGCAGCGGCCCCTTTGCCATATCGGAAACTTTATTTTAGTAAATCATTACGCATTCTCCAGCTTTTTGCCGGTGAGCAGTTCATAGGCCTGCAGGTATTTCGCAATGGTCTTGTCCACGATCTCCTGCGGCAGCGTCCAGTTGTGACCCTCGTTGGCCTTGAGCCAGTCTCTGGCAAACTGCTTGTCAAAGGAAGGCTGCCCATGCCCTGCCTCGTACCCTTCAGCCGGCCAGAACCGGGAACTGTCGGGCGTGAGCATCTCGTCTCCCAGCACAATATTGCCGTCTTCGTCCAGCCCGAACTCAAACTTGGTGTCCGCAATGATAATGCCCCGGGTCAGAGCATAGTCGGCACACTTTTTATATAAAGCGATGGTTATGTCTCTGAGTTTTGACGCATATTCCTCTCCTTTGCCGGGGAAACGCTCCTCCAGATATGCCACGCTCTGTTCATAGGAAATATTTTCGTCGTGGTCGCCGATCTCCGCCTTGGTGGAAGGGGTATAAATGGGCTCGGGAAGCTTTTCGGACTCCTGCAGCCCCTCCGGCAGAGCGATGCCGCACACTGTGCCGTTCTCCTTGTAGCTGGCCCAGCCGCTTCCGGTGATATAGCCGCGCACAATGCATTCCACGGGCAGCATGGTCAGCTTTCTGCACATCATGCTGTTGCCGTCAAATTCCGGCTGTCTGAAAAATTCCGGCATATCCTGCACATCCACGGAGATCATATGATTGGGAATGATATCCTTTGTCAGATCAAACCAGAATCTGGAGATCTGGGTGAGAACCGTCCCTTTCTTTGTCACAGTATTATTCAGGATTACATCAAAGCAGCTGATGCGGTCTGTAGCCACCATGATCAGACTGTCCCCGTTATCATAAATCTCACGGACCTTTCCCTCTTTGACAGGCTTCATTTCCTTCGTACTCATTCTCTGTACCTCGCTTTTCCTTTCAGGTTTTATACAATTTCCATACAGTCTTACCCTATATAGATAAACACATTTATTTCAAAAAAACAATAGCTATCCGAAAACTCTATTCAAAAAACTTCATACCATTTGCCACCACTCACAGCCCCTGGGCATCATACCGGTCTACCATGCCCATGATCTCCATACCGTACTGGGGGTACTCCTGCACCACATTCATGATCTCTCCCCGGGCAGTCTGCGCCACTCCGTTATTGTAGTCCAACTGCTGCCGCAGCGTCTGCCTGCGCACAATCAGCTCATGCCGGATCTCCACCATCTCTCTGGGGTCCAGGAGCGCCTTGGGCTGATTGATCCAGCGTCCGGGATCGCTGACCCGGAATCTGGACAATTGTCTGATCATCTCCTGCTGATAATACTCCGTCTTGGCCTCCGCCTCCGCAAACTGCTTGCGCTCCTCCTTCTCCTCCTGATAGCTCTGCCAGTTTTTCTCAAGCTGCGCTGCGCTTTCGGTCTCGTATTTGATGCAGAGATAATCAAGCAGGTTCTTATTGTTCACATAACGAATCTTTACTTTATTCTGCAATTGGATTAGTTTGCTGATCGCGCGTTCCACAGAACCGATCTCCCGGTCGGCATCCATGTATTTCACGCATACCACGGTGACCGCCACAGCCGCCGCCAGCACCGTGATGTAATAGCCCACATAAGTGTTGAGATGAAAGCCAAACTGCAGCACCGCCAGCATCAAAAGGCAGGCCGCCAGCGCGCTGATAAAGATAAAAGCCATCCCCCTGAGATTGGTCTGCAGGGTAAAAAGCTCAGACTTCCGATACTCGTAGGCATTCCTCTCCCGATCCAGCCGCTGCATATCCGATTTTACAAGCTTGCTGTAACGCTCGGCCTCCTGGAGTTTTCTGATGCCTTCGAGCACCTCTCCCTCCTGTTTGCGCATGCGGAAATATTCACTGTCCTTCATCCGCTCCGTCCTGCCGAAATACTGCTGCCTCTCCTGCTCCAAAAGCACCAGACGGTTAGCCACCTGATTCAGATCCTGCCTGGGCTCCTCCGGCAGCGCCTCGATCTCCTCCATGTCCGTCAGATAAGCCGTCACCAGGCCGTACTCTCCGTTCAGATAGCCGATCTCCTTAGACGCCTCCGCAATCTGTTCCAGACAGTTGGTGATGTATCTGCTCCTCTGCTCCTCATCATGAAAATCCACCTCCGTGTGGTCATAGACAATCTCCTCCCAATCGGTCTGCGTCTCCTCCCTGCTCCGCCTTTCGCCGATACGAAAGATATTTTTCCAAAAACCCATACTGTTAACTCTCTCCTTTATTCGCCCACACTGCTGCGATACTGATTCTTCATGCTCCTGATAATCTCTTCCACGCCTTCCAGATACCCATGCCGGTCTCCGAAGCTTCTGCGCTCCCTGACCTCCAGAAGCTGCTGGAATTCCGGCTGCAGCTTCCAGTCCTCCGCACACCGCTCCATCTTTTTCTCCAGTGCAAGGGTATATTCATACCCGACGGTCTGCTCTGCCGCGAATGAGATATAGGCGCTCTCATCCAGCTCCATGCGCTTCGCCGCGAGATACGCGCTATAATGCTCCGGATTCTGATCGGTCTCGTACGCCTTCTTAAAACATTCGGCGCCCTCGCCATAAAGCATCATTCCTGTCAGCGCCACGCCCTTATTGTGCAATATGGCGCCCCACACTTTCGCAGCGGGAACCTCGCCACCCTGCTGTTCCAGCTCACCCCATTTGGCCAGCAGACCGTCATAACCTCTCACCGCCGCCATATACTTCTTCTGGCGCACGAGATAATCCACCTGCCCCTTTCTCCTCTCGATATTGGACAATCCGGCTCCCTGCCTGAGGATCTGCTCCACCTCACGGATCTCGACAATATCATAAAATCCCACATATTCCAGGATCATGACCACAAAAGCGCTTAAAGATCCCTGCTTGTGGATAAGCCTGTGCAGCTCCTCCGCAAGGTCTTTCAACCCGCACTCCCTGTCTATCCAGTCCACCAGCTCGTCCCGCATCAGGGAGATATCCAGCAAAAAGGCATTCTCCCGCAGGCAGAAGCATAGCTCCTCCATGGAGCAGACCGGTACTTCAAGCCCCGCCAGATAATATGGAGTTGTGGCATAATTTCCCACGCACACACTGACACGCATACGCTTTCTCCCCTGTATTTTTGATCTGAATCCCACATCATATCCGCATGCTGCATAATATCAACATGCTATATCTTACCCGCGCTACAACGCCACCTGCCTGCGCCATATCTGATGCGTCGCAGGCCTGAAGCTTCCAAAGCCCAGATCCTCCACCTCCACCACAAGCTCCCGCTCCCCGGTGAGATAGAGCTTCGCCCGCATCCGGCTCATCCCCGGCAGCATATCCTCCAGTGTGAGCCGAACCGTGCGGCTCTCCCCGCCAATGAGCGAAATAATCTGCAGATCCAGCTCATTACCGCCCCTGGCATAGAATTCAATCTGAGATTTGGCCTCATACCAGTTGATCCCTGCATCCAGCAGGGCAAAGTAGGCCTGCTGCCCTCTGTCCAGCAGATTCATCCCGATATTGGACTTTAATTTGTCTTCTCCCAGAAACACATGCGCCCTGCCCACCTCGCTGGGATTCAGGCGCTCTGACACCGCATAACACGCTCCCTTGCTGTAGAGATTGCTTCCCTGAAAAACCCGCCGCCCCATACACAGATTCTTCAGAGACTCTTTCATCCACTCCTCTGAATAGTGCTCACCGATGAGATAGACGGAGGATACCGCCGTGTTCCTGCAGACCTGGGATGCAATGTCGGAAAATTCCCGATCCAGCCGCTCCATCTTCTCCTGCCGCAGAGACTCCTCCTCCGGCATGGGCTCATAGGGGGGCATATTGTACTCCCAGCTCTCAATAAAGGACACCACCGGCGTAGTGCGCCTGTTGCAGTCCATACAATAGGCGATCACTCTGGTTCCCTGATACTCCAGAAGGAGCGAACGGGAACGCCAGAGCTCCGCCGGCTGCTGGATCACATAATTGTAATAGCTTTCCTCATGGCTCTGATAATAGACCCTGTCCGTCTTCAGATGCATGCTGCCCACCGCCTGATCCAACACCCCGATAAGTCTCCCGTCCAGCTTTTCACAGGTGATCATCAGCGCTGCCAGCCGGTCCGGCGAGGACACCTGTGAGAGCAGCCCCAGACTCCGCTTCATAAACAGCGCCAGAAGGGCCGCAGGGTCGAAAGTAATCCCTTCGATCTGCACCGGCTCCCCGGCCAGGGCAAGCTCCAGGATATTTTCCACCAGAATCCCTTCATCCTCTCCGGCACAGCGCAGAGCCTCCTTGCCGTAAAACCACTGATTTACACCTGTGCGCTTACACAGCACGGTGGGGATATTAAACTGCTCCTCCCCCGCCACGGAGGAGAGCGTCTCAACGCCGTCCTCACCCAGACGGTAACTGATCTGCGAGTATTCTCTGCCCAGATCATAGCCCACCACCAATTTCCCGTGATGCAGCAGTCCCATGCCTCTCACCTCCTCTACTGCAGTGCAAAAAGATTCTCATTGAGATATTCCCTGCGGCGGTACTCATCCATGAGAGCGTCCAATGTGTCAAAATCCTCCAGTGTCCGGCTGACAAGTATATCGTTTAACAGCTCATAGCACCAGTCCGCATCACGGCTCCGAATATCGCTCTTCTGCAGATTGCCGCTCTCCGTGAGCTGTTCCTCCCCGTCCTTTTCCTCCATGATATAATACTGCAGGCTTTCCCCGAAAAACAACACAAACTCCTTAAAACACAGACCGCCGAACACCTCCCGCATGGGCTCTGTCAAATATTCCGATGCCTCTCCATCCTCCCGCATGATCACATAGTGGATGGACGCCTTTGCCCCCGGACGGGCCCGGTACTCCACGATGGTCTTGTCCATCATCTCACGCAGGCGCTGTTCCTTTATCACATTTCTCTCCACAAAGTGCCGGAAGAAATTCAGATGAATCTTTTCCCCAAGCATCTCCTGCAGAAAATCCTCCAGCAGAAGGCCTGTCTCCTGCGTCACCGCCTCCGGGTTCTCTGCATAATATTTTAAATACGCCAGCTTGCAGACCCGCTGAATCTCCTCTTTCTGTAGATACAGCTTTCGTATCTCCCGGGAAAAGATCTCATCCGTCAAACGCTCCCTCACAAAATAGTCATAGGCGCAATGGGCCAGGAAGGCCTTCTCTACCCGTATATTTGCGCCCTGGGAGACATAATAGTCAAAAACAGCCATCTTCTCACCCACAAAAGCGCCCGAGAACAGCATCTGCAAAAGAATTCTCTCGCTGAGACGATAACAGTCCACATCAAAGGAGCGGGCCGCCTTCCAGATATCCCTGAGCTCTCTGGTAGAACAGTGCGCATACTCTGCCAGATACTGAATCATCCGGCTGTCGTATCTGCCCCTGCGGAAAGCGAACAGCACCGCCTCTGTCAGCCTGGCATCCTCCACACCCTCCTGAAGCTTAATCTGCTCACTGACCAGCCGCATCAGCGTTTTCTGTTCCACAAAGGCGGGGCCGTATTCCAGAATCCAGCTCCATGCCAGCTCATTCCTGCCCCGAAATACCAGATAGCGCAGCGCCTCCCCCCGGTCGTCCTGAGTGAACATGTCCGCAGAGACCGAATCCAGACATTCATCCAGAGCCTGCATATTATCCGCCTCATAATAAACCTTCAAAAGTTTCAGATAAAGTCTGCCACGGATACGCTCATCCACCCACTCGTTCGTCGATATCCTCAGCGCCCGCTCCTGTGCCTCCGCAGGCAGCGTCTCCATCTCCCGTTCATGCTCGCTCAGATACAGATCAAACTCCAGAGAATCCGTCACCAGACCCGAGAGCATACGAAGGTACTTTCCGGGAAGCATCAGCTTCTCCAATGTGTATTCCACAGACTTGACAAACCGGTTGCCATAGGCATCTTCAAACAGAATGGTACAGTCATTGCCATAGAGGGGAATCCAGGTACAGCCGTCCTGCAGAGGATACACGCTCTCCCGAAGATTCCCGGGCTGATATACGATCACCTTTTTCAGCCGCAGATCCTCCACCCGGATAAAGTGAGCCACCAAAAGCTTCGCCAACGCCGGCGCCGTCTGCTCATTGATCATGGCAGGAGATAAAAACTCCCTGTAAAGCACTGCCAGATGCCTGTTGATACGCTCCTTCTGAATCTGATCCACCACAAATCGTTCCATGCGGTCCCTGTAGCTCTCATAGAGATCCCCCAGCTCAGACCGGTGCTGTACCACATACCAGTACAAAAAGGCGCTGTGCGCCAGATCCAGATTATTCTGATAAGAAAAATACATCAGCACGATTCTGGGCAGTTCCCTCGCTGTCTGCAGATCCAGAGACATCATATAATACTCATAGAGATTGGTGATGCGAAGCTGAGCTTCCACCCCCGCCTCATACCACGCAAAGCAGTCCGGCCCCACACGGTTCGCCCTGACAAGCAGAGTACATATCTCCTGCAGAATCCGCACATCCTGACGCTTCCTGTAAAGCTGCTGCAAAAGCTTCAGGAGCAGCGGAGAATCTGACCGCGCATGTTCCCGCCCTCTGCCCGTAAGATAGAGCATCTGCTCCAGCACATCCGGACTGATCCCATCCCGCTTTGCCCCGAAATACAATAGCTGCAGGGTATAGTCATCCAGCCTGCGAAGCAGTGTGGGATTATTATTTAATAGATTCAATCCTTCTATATAGAGGATGGGACTGCTGCATCCGCGCTTAAACTGTTTCTCCAGGAAATCCCATTTCACCATGGCATTCTTGTTGTACTCCTCGGAAAGATACAAGAGCAGCCATGCAATCCGCCAGTTATTCCTGTCATGACCGTACAGACGCTCCACCTGAGCGGTCGCCTGATTCACATACTGTTCCTCCGGATGCAGCAGTGTGGTGAGATACAGATAATAGGCGTACAGCGTGTCGTCCGCCTCCCCCCCACGATCCAATGCGTCCTCCACATGTTTTAACAGCCATGCCGCCTCATTCGGGCGCTCCTCTGAGATCAGAAGCTGCGCCTGAAACAGTCGTGCCGCCAGATCCCCGTCGTCCCGGGACACCATAGTCTCCACCAGCAGGCCCGTCTCCTTCTGCCAGACGCCCGCATTGATCCTGCGCATGCGAAAATCCTCATAGCATTGCATCAACTGCACGATCTCCCGCTTTCTCTGCAAACGGTTCCCCCCGGTTCCCCAGCCGTCTCCCAGTCTCACGGTCACCGGTATGGTAATGGATGTATGTGAATTGTAAATATAGATTCTGCCGAAGTTTTTGCCCTGCCTGCACTGCTGCGTATCAATAAACACCGGCAGGACGCAGCGATTGCCCAGAAAGTCATCCTCACCCAGAAATTCCTTTTCCGTAAATACAAACTCTCCCTCGCAATCCACCTGCAGAGCGGTATATCCCCAGCCGTTTCTCAGGATATTGAGCTCCACCTCATTTACCCCGTATGCATTGGCGGCCAGATCGCTCGCGATCTCCTCTTCCCGCACAAGGAACTCAGCCCGCTGCTTCTTGTTGATACGGACCAGAAATTCCTCCATGTTCTGTTCATTGCCGGGATAGACGGAAAGCCCCCGGTAACAGTCATAAAACTGCGCGTCACTGCCCGCAAATATCTTGCGAAACCCCGGGGAATAGAACAGCGTTACCGCCTCCTGCCAATCGCTCTTTGCCAGATTGGCAAAATGAAACAGATTTTTCACACTGCCGATGGAGGAGTCAGGCATCACATGCTCCACAGAGACCACAAAAGGCAGATAATACTCTCCCTGATTGCTGACAATGCAGAAATTCCCCTGAACCACATCCCCTTCCTCCAGATGTTCTCCGTGGAAGCGGTAAAATATCTCTTCCCTGCTGCCCGTAAATTCCGGCGTCAGACATTCCATACGCATGTCCGTGGCGCTGACATATCCCTGTGTAAAACAATTCCCGGAAGAACTGACATGAAAAGAGCCCTCGCAGACTTCCCCGCTGCGCATGGCAAGCTCCAGCTTAGCGCAGGAAAAGTCCAGAGAGCTGTTCTCATAATCGTATTTTCCTTCCAGAATCTGATCCACAATCCCCTGCATCGCCACTCACCTGCCTCATAATCAAACTACTTTCAGTATATCATAAAATAGCGGCAGAGGGCAACAGTCTAATCCATGTTCAGCTTCTTTGTCAGAATATGGTGAGCCACAAAGTACATGGCCACACCCATGACCAGGGACACTATGATAGTGCTGTCGTAGGCCCCGGCTGTGTTGGTGTAAACTCCCGACACACTTTCAGAAAAGATCAGAGATCCAAATGTGAACACAAACTGTACGACCTGCATGAGAACCGACTGAACGATCATCACGCCGAAGTACGCCAGAATTCCTATCAGCGCCTTGTATTTTCCGGAGAGCTGTCCGATGGTGAGCGCTCCGAACATGGTCATCATCGTGCAGAAGGGCCCGACAAGTATCAACAGAAACAGCGACAGGAAAAAGTGAATCATTTCAAAAGTCCAGCTCACATTCCAATCCGGGTTACGAGCGAATTCTCTCTGCAGTTCCCGCTGCAGTTCTTCCCACATCTCCCCAAACTCCTGCCATGCCTCGGCAGGTACCAGGGCGGATATAAACGAGCCGATTAAGATCATTACCGATAACCCGATGCACACTCCCACAATCATATTCCAGATACCTGCGACAAAGGTCTTGGAAAAAAGCAGTTGTCTGGGTGTGACAGGAAGCGTCTGTGTGAGATAACCCTCGTCGGTATACATCGTCTTATAAAAATGGACTCCCTGATAGATCATCATGGCGTAAGCCGCTCCTATCAACGAGATCACATACAACATCATGCTCATCATCATCATCATGGCACAGAGCGGCGCCAGCAGAGAGTCGTCAAGCGTTTCCTGATTCTCCGTAATAAATCTGGCAGGCAGGGCAAAACCCAGGACTCCCAACAGCGTCATCGCCGCGATGACCAGCAGAATGATCCCGCCCATCTTATAAGTACTCTTCCATTCGTATTTGATCAGTTTCCCTAACATGCGAACACCTCCCTGAAGTATGCGTCAACCGACTTCCCCTTCTCCTCCCGGATATTGTCCACAGAGGTATAGAGCGCCAGTTTGCCGTAGCGCATAAAGATCACCTCGTCCAGCACCTGTTCGATATCACTGATCAAATGTGTGGAGATCATCACCGTGGCCTCGGGATTATAATTGTTGATGATCGTGCGCAGAATATAATCCCTGGCCGCAGGATCCACTCCCGCGATGGGTTCGTCGAGAATATACAGGTCCGCATTGCGGCTCATCACCAGAATAAGCTGTACTTTCTCCTTGGTTCCCTTGGAGAGACTGTTAAGCCGCGCCTGGAGTTCAATATTCAGGCTTTTCAACATTCTCTCGGCCTTCTCCCGGGAAAAGTCCGCATAAAAATCCACAAAATAGTCCAAAATCTGAGATACTTTCTTATTGCCTGCCAGATAAGTCCTATCCGGCAGATATGCCACCCGCGCCTTGGTGGCCGGGCCCACGGGCTGTCCGTTTATCAGAATCGTCCCCGAAGTAGGGGTGAGCAGACCGTTCATCATCTTGATCAAAGTTGTCTTGCCGCTGCCATTGGGCCCCAAAAGTCCGATAATCCTGCCTCTTGGCAGGGATAATGTCACATTGTCTACCGCAGCCCGCTGCTTGTCATAGGACTTGGTGACTCCGGTAAGTTCCACTAAATTGCTCATATTGTTTTTCTACACTCCCTCGTTTCCTGCTCGCACATGCCAGCATACTGCAAATCGTCCGTCTCTGGAGATCCGTTTCTCAGGCACACTGCTCCAAAAGCTCCAAAATCTGTTCTTTGGTATAGCCAAGCTCCCGCATTTTACCGACAAAAGTCTCCAGATGCGATTTTGCCATATCATGACGGATCTCATTGATCCGTTCTTTATCTTCTGTGACAATTCTTCCATTGGTTCTCTGCGTCACGATCAGTCCGCTCCGCTCCAGCTCCGCAAAAGCTTTCTGCATGGTATTGGGATTCACCGCCGCCACCGCCGCCAGCTCCCGCACACTGGGAAGCCTCGCCCCGCAGGGATAATACCCCGACACAATCTGCATCTGGATCCGTTCCACCAACTGTGCATATATCGGTCTGTCGGAATCCATAGTCCACGCCATCCGATCACTCCCTTCCTGTAGTTTCTGATTGCTGTACTTATCTGTTAATACAATGATACAGCTATTTCTCAAAACTGTCAATATCCTTTTTGGTATTTTTACCATATTTTACAAATGCAGCCAAAATATCGGAAGAACGCTTTCCACCCCGCGGCATATAATAGCACAACTGAATTTTGTCAAGGTGCTGCCATGCCTAATTCCACCGATTCCATGAATGAAAACCGCATGAACGCAAATACCACAAATGACAATACTGCCAACATGAATGCTGCAAACATGAATGCTGCGGACAATAACACTGCGGGTAATAACACCGAAGGCAATAACACTGCAGGTGATAACACCGCAGAAACCGGCAGGCTCCAGGTGAACGTGGTATCCTCGCTGGGTCTGATTCCGGTGGAGAATGCCACCGTCATCATCTCCTATGAGGGTGATCCTGAAAGTCCCCTTGAGACACTTACCACCAACAGTTCCGGCCAGACTCCCGTCGTCAGTCTTCCCGCGCCCCCCATAGAGCTCTCTCTGGATCCGGACACCCCCATTCAGCCCTACTCAGAGTACAGTATCACCGTCACGGCTGAAGGATATGAGCCCGTGCAGGTATCCGGCTCCGAGCTGCTGGCGGAGCGCTTATCCATCCAGCCCATCGTCATGAATCCTCTGGAAACCTCCGAGGAGGATGAAAAACGCGTTATCATACCCGTCCATACCCTGTTTGGCAATTATCCTCCCAAGATTCCCGAGGAGGAGATCAAGCCCATGCCGGAGAGCGGGGAGATCGTCCTGAACCGCGTAGTGGTTCCGGAATACGTTATCGTCCACGACGGTGTGCCCTCGGACTCCACGGCCGGAAACTATTGGGTGCGCTATAAAGATTATATCAAAAATGTGGCCTCCTGTGAAATATATTCCACCTGGCCGGAGTCAGCTATTTACGCCAATATTCTGGCAA
>CANCYO010000053.1 GCA_947382415.1 uncultured Lachnospiraceae bacterium
GTTTTCCGTAAAAACCATGATATGTTCGCCGCTGTCCTGCTCGGTGATCTCCTTTAGTTTTGCGCTGATCTCACGCAATTGCCGCTGTGTGCCTCTCCGAAAGACGATGCGCTGATAGAGGACGATCCCTGCCAGCAGCGCGATGACAAGCCACAGAAGTAACAGGATGATTGAATCGTTCATGACAAATCTCCCAGCTTGTATCCGATTCCCCATACGGTGAGCACATACCGCGGGTTGTGCGCATCGTCTTCCAGTTTAGCGCGCAGGCGGCTGATGTGCACATTGACGGCGTTTTCGTCGCCCAGATACGCGTCGTTCCAGATGAGAGAATAGATTTGTTCCTTGGTGTAGACTTTTTTGGGATTTTGCAGAAGCAGCTTTAGAATCTCAAATTCCTTTGCCGTGAGCTCAACGGGCATTCCGCGCCGGGTGACTGTATAGTCGCCCGGATTCATCTGCAGATCGCCGGCTTTTAATACCGGCGGAGAGTCTGTGGCGGTACTGCTGTACTGTGTGGTCCTTCTGATATTGGCCCGTATGCGCGCCAGAACTTCCGTGACAGAGAAGGGTTTTGTGATGTAATCGTCGGCGCCAAGCCCAAGCCCCAGGGTTTTATCCGCTTCTGAGTCTTTGGCGGACATAATGATGATGGGAACTACGCTGCTTTGGCGGATATACTGCATGACATCCATGCCGCTTATCTTTGGTATCATCAGGTCAAGGAGCACCAGATCGAATTGCGTCCGGTCAAACTTCCGGCAGGCTGTTTCGCCGTCAGGGGCGCAGTGGATTTCATAGTTTTCCGCACTCAGATAATTTGTAAGCATTTCGCTGATTTCCGCGTCGTCTTCTACCAGCAGGATTTTGTGGGATAGGGTCATGGCTGTGTACCTCTCTGATCAGGAATTGGAATCATGTTTCAGCACGGACAGGATCAGAATCTCCACGCTCATGCGATCGTTCATGCGGCCGCTTTTGACCGCTTCCTCGGCTTCCACGCACTGTTCCACGGCGCTGCGCAGCACGGCGGTCTTGAAACGGCCTGCCTGGGTGATGTATTTGCCTGCGATAAAAGGGGGAACTCCGATCTTGGGTGCGATGGCCTTGCTGTCATAGCCCCGGCTGCGCAGTTCCTTCACCTGCAGCAGCGTATTGCACTGGCGGGCGATGAGAAAGAGTATGCGCATGGGCGGTTCCTTCAGCGCCAGCAGATCGTAATAGAGTTGCAGAGCCTGAGTGGTATTGCCCGCGGCGATGGCATTGATCATGTCAAAGATATGATTGCTTATGCGGTTAGTGCATACCGCCTCCACATCCTCCGAGGTCACTACTTCCCGGTCCATGCAATAACAGATCAGTTTTTCCAGCTCGGTCTGGATGTTGTCCATATCCGTTCCGGTCTTTTGCAGGAAGAGCTGTACAGTGTTCTCGGTGATCTTCTTGCCCTCTTTTCCCAGCATACCGGCGATCCAGCGCTTGAGCGTCTGTTCGTCCTGCACAGGGAATTCCGCGGCGTGTCCCAGAGCCTGCACGGCCTTGAAGAGCTTGCTGCGCTTGTCCACCTCGCTCTCCGTGAACACGAAAAAGCAGCTCTCACAGGGAGCGCTTAAGTATTCGGCCAGCTTTTCGCCGCCGGATTTGAACAGTCCGCTGTCGGAGATGAAGATGACCCGGCGCTCTGCCAGAAAGGGCAGGGTTTCTGCGAGGTCGATGACCTCTCCCACAGGAATGTCTTTTCCGGTGTAGAAATGTGTGTTCATCCGGTCGTCCCCGGCGCACAGGGCATTGCGGAGACGTTCGGTGTACTGTCTTTTCAGATAGCGTTCTTCTCCGTACAGGAGATAGGCCTGCCGGAGCGTATGCTCTTTGATGTCGTTTTGAATCTGCTGCATGAAAGTCCTCACTCTTTTTTGCCGGATCAACCTGTCTGATGATCCGATATACCTTATTATACTCCGTAAAAAGTTTTTTTGCACTATTGAGATTGCCGTATGCTTATGATACTATTAACATGGTTATAGTTTACAGGACGGAGGGAATGATAAAATGGCTAAGGATAAAGGTTTTATCAGTGAATTCAGAAAATTTATCATGCGCGGAAACGTGATGGATATGGCGGTGGGCGTCATTGTCGGCGGAGCCTTTACCTCGATTGTGACTTCGCTGAATCAGGATATTCTGACGCCGGTTCTGGGAATTTTCGGCGGAATGGATTTCAGCAATCTTAAAATAGCGCTGGGAAGCGGAGAGAATGCACCCATGCTCTGTTACGGGAATTTTATAACGGCAGTCATCAACTTTTTGATCACGGCATTTGTGATCTTCTGTCTGGTGAAAGGGATCAATGCAGTCAATGACCGGTTCAGTCATAAGCCTGCGCCTGCCGCGCCAACTACGAAAAAATGCCCTTTCTGCAAGAGTGAGATCGCTATAGACGCCACCAGATGTCCTCATTGTACCTCTGAGTTGGACGGGCAGTGACGGATAAACGCGGACGATAACGATAAGCAGGATAACAATAAGCAGATAACGACAAGACGGGGAACGGTATGATAAAATTGCGGAAATACGGAAGGTATGCGGCGGTTTTGTGCGGACTGCTGGCTGCGGCTGTACTCGCCGGCTGTGACAGCAAAAGCACAAAGACTGCGGAGGCCATGCAGCTTTTGCAGGGGCTTCAGTATCAGGAGGCTCTGGACCTGTTTCAGTCTGCGGAGGAGGAGGGCGAGAATGCCCGTCTGATCGACAGAGGGCGGGGGATCGCCTACATGGGACTCACGCAGTATGAGGAGGCCATCGCCTGTTTTGAGGCGGCATTGGCCGGCAGCGACGGTTTTGTGCAGCCGGTGGATTTTGATGTAAATTATTATCTGGCGGCGGCTTTTATCAAAAACGGTCAGCCGGCGGAGGCTGAGGAAGTCTATAACGCGATTCTGGGACTGCGCCCCGATGAAGAGGACGCGTATTTCCTGCGGGGCAATGCGCGCCTGCAGCAGAATAATTATGAGGGGGCAAAGGAAGATTTTGACCGGATGGTGTCCCTGGACTCGGACAATTATGACCGCATGATCGAGATTTATCAGGCGCTGCAGCATTACGGTTACAAGGATGTGGGGCGCGAGTATCTTGAGAATGCAATGCTTGCGGCTGAGGACAAGATGAACAGCTATGACAGCGGGCGTATGTACTTTTATCTGGGAGAATATCAGAAGGCCTGCGTTGCTCTGGAAAAGGCCAGAGAGAAGGGGGACGCGGAGAGCTATCTCTATCTGGGCAGGGCTTATGAGGCCACCGGAGATTATAATTATGCGGCCAGCGTCTACAATTCCTGGATTGCCAAGGATACGGGCAATGCGGCCATCTACAATCAGCTTGGGCTGTGCGAGATGGCCATGGGCAATTATCAGCGGGCGCTGGAGGCCTTTCAGGCCGGAATGCAGGTGGAGAATAACACGCTGATGCAGACTCTGGCTTTTAACGAGATTGTGGCCTATGAACATTTGGAGGAGTATCAGAAGGCTTATGCGCTGGTGGAAAGCTATCTGAAGAGCTATCCTGACGATGAGCAGGCCAGGAGAGAGCAACGGTTTCTCTCCAGCAGATGAAATAAAATGAATGCCCGGAACACGCGGCGCCATGCGGTTCCGGGCATTTTACCGCCCCGGTACTGACTGAGTCAGTCAATACAAAATATGCTATATGTGACATGCGTGTCGCAGGAAAACCACAATATATTGTATATCAGTGCTTTTCCGCCATTGACTTTGCTGTCGCTAAATGATATAGTAGAGTAAATTGCACTTCAGATAATTTTTCGGGAGGGACAGGGATGTTTCAGGTTATAAAAAGAGACGGCGGCAAGACAGACTTTTCGCTGACAAAGATCAATGATGTGATCATGAAGGCGTTCACGGCTACGCAGATGAGTTACAATAATGATATTGTAGATTTGCTGGCGCTGAGGGTGACGGCAGATTTTCAGGATAAGGTAAAGGAAGATGCCATTCATGTGGAGGATATTCAGGACAGCGTGGAGCGCGTGCTGGGGCAGGCGGGCTACGAGGAGGCTGCTAAGGCCTATATTCTGTACCGCAAGCAGAGAGAGAAGATGCGCACCATGAAGTCCACCATTCTGGACTACAAGGATGTGGTGAACAGCTATGTGAAGGTGGAAGACTGGCGCGTGAAGGAGAATTCCACCGTCACTTATTCCGTGGGCGGTCTGATCCTCTCCAATTCCGGGGCGGTGACGGCCAACTACTGGCTATCGGAGATTTACGATCAGGAGATCGCTGAGGCGCACCGCAATGCCGACATCCATATTCATGATCTGTCCATGCTCACCGGTTATTGTGCAGGCTGGTCCCTGAAGCAGCTTATTAAAGAAGGGCTGGGGGGAATCACCGGCAAGATCACGTCCGCTCCGGCCAGACATCTGGGCGTACTCTGCAATCAGATGGTGAACTTCCTCGGTATCATGCAGAATGAGTGGGCAGGCGCTCAGGCGTTCTCCTCCTTTGACACCTATCTGGCTCCCTTTGTGAAGGCGGATAATCTGAGCTATGGTGAGGTAAAGAAGTGCATCGAGGCGTTTATTTATGGTGTAAATACGCCCAGCCGCTGGGGCACACAGGCGCCCTTCTCCAATATTACCCTGGACTGGACAGTGCCTGACGATCTGGCGGAGCTTCCTGCCATCGTGGGCGGCGTGGAGATGGATTTCAAATATAAGGACTGTAAAAAAGAGATGGACATGGTGAATAAGGCCTTCATCGAGACCATGATCGAGGGGGATTCCAACGGACGCGGGTTCCAGTACCCCATTCCCACCTATTCCATCACAAAAGACTTCGACTGGTCCGACACGGAGAACAACCGCCTCCTGTTCGAGATGACGGCAAAGTACGGCACACCGTATTTTTCCAATTATATCAATTCCGACATGCAGCCCTCGGATGTGAGAAGCATGTGCTGCAGACTGCGTCTGGACTTAAGGGAACTGCGCAAAAAGACAGGCGGATTCTTCGGGTCAGGCGAGAGCACGGGCAGCGTGGGCGTGGTGACCATCAATATGCCCCGCATCGCTTATCTCTCGGCCAACCGCGATGAATTTTTTGCCAGACTGAACCATATGATGGATATTGCGGCCCGCAGCCTGAAGGTGAAGCGTGAGGTGATCACCAGACTGCTGGACGAGGGTCTGTATCCTTATACAAAGCGGTATCTGGGCACCTTTGACAATCATTTCTCCACCATCGGCCTCATCGGCATGAACGAGGTGGGACTCAATGCCAACTGGCTGAGGGCGGACATGAGCAGCGAGAAGACCCAGGAGTTCACCAAAGAGGTATTGAATCATATGCGCAATCGCCTCTCTGACTATCAGGAGCAGTACGGCGACCTGTATAATTTAGAGGCGACTCCCGCGGAGAGCACTACTTACCGGCTGGCCAAGCATGACAAAAAGCGCTGGCCGGCTATCAAGACGGCGGGAAAACAGGGAGATACTCCTTATTATACCAATTCCTCCCATCTGCCGGTGGATTACACCACGGATATTTTTGACGCGCTGGACGTGCAGGAAGAGCTGCAGACGCTGTATACCTCGGGAACCGTGTTCCATGCATTCCTGGGAGAGAAGCTTCCCGACTGGAAAGCCGCCGCGGCGCTGGTGAGAAAGATTGCGGAAAACTATAAGCTGCCGTATTACACCCTTTCTCCTACCTATTCCATCTGCCGTGAGCACGGTTATCTGGCGGGTGAGGTGAAGGAATGTCCTCACTGCGGGGCAAAGACGGAGGTTTACAGCCGCATCACCGGCTATTACAGACCGGTGCAGAACTGGAATGACGGAAAACTGCAGGAATACGCTAACCGCACGGAGTATGATATCGAGAGTTCCGTGCTCAAGCGTCCGGTGACCAGCGTGGTCAAGTTTTCTAATTTCGCTGATGATGTGCAGGTTTCCGTGGAGGAGCCCAAGAATGTAAAATATCTGTTTACCACCAGAACCTGCCCCAACTGTCAGCTCGCGAAGGAATATCTGGAGGATATTCCCTATGCGCTGATCGACGCGGAGGAGAATATTGAGTTGGCAAACCGCTACGGCGTGATGCAGGCCCCCACATTAGTTGTGGTGAACGGGGATAAATATAAAAAATATGTCAATGCTTCCAATATCAGGAAATATGTTGACCTGGTGCAGGAAGTTGTAGTGTAAGTATTTTATGGCAGATTCCCACAGTGGAATCACGAGGAGATTTCTATGATCAATAAACTGATTGCAAAGATTCAGAGTACCAATGCTCCCATTGTGGCAGGTCTGGATCCCATGATGAAATTTGTGCCTGAATCTATTCAGAAGAAAGCGTTCGGTGAGTTTGGAGAGACTTTGGAGGGCGCGGCGGAGGCTGTCTGGCAGTTCAATAAAGGGATTGTGGACGCTATCTGCGACCTGGTGCCTGCGGTGAAGCCTCAGATCGCCATGTATGAACAGTTTGGCATACCGGGTATGATTGCTTTTCAGAAGACGGTGGATTACTGCAAAGAGAAAGATCTGGTGGTGATCGGTGATGTGAAGCGCGGCGATATCGGCTCCACTTCCGAGGCTTACGCGGTGGGACATCTGGGCAGAGTGGCTGTTGGCGGCAGAAGTTACAGCGGTTTCGGCGAGGATTTTGCCACGGTGAATCCCTATCTGGGAAGCGACGGCATCAGGCCGTTTATAAAGGTGTGCAAAGAGGAGAAGAAGGGTATCTTCGTTCTGGTTAAGACCTCCAATCCCTCCAGCGGGGAGTTTCAGGATCAGATGATAGAGGACAGACATCTCTATGAGCTGGTGGGAGAGAAGGTGTCCCAGTGGGGCGCGGAGTGTATGCCTGATGAGGGCAGTTACAGTTATGTGGGCGCAGTGGTAGGCGCAACCTATCCCGAGCAGGGAAAGATTTTGCGAAAGATCATGCCCAGAACCTTTATCCTTGTGCCCGGCTATGGTGCGCAGGGCGGCAAGGGTGCTGATCTGGTACACTTTTTTAACGAGGATGGTCTGGGAGCCATCATCAACTCCTCCCGGGGGATCATTGCGGCCTGGCAGCAGGAGAAGTATGGGCAGTATGGGGAAGCGGGATATGCGGAGGCAGCCCGGGCGGCGGTGCTGGATATGAGAGAAGATATCGCACAGGCTCTGGCGGCGAGGAGTTAGGGATGCTGCCGCAGATATTCTGGGACATCGATCACAATATCCTTCTGGCTCTGCAGGCTGTGCGCACACCGGTTCTCGACGCGGCGTTTGGTTTTATCACTTCTCTGGGGGATAAGGGCTTTATCTGGATATTGCTGTCAGTGCTGCTCTTATGCCGGAAGGACACACGGAGAACGGGGGTATTGTGCGCGCTGGCACTGTTGGGTTCCCTGATTCTGAATAATATGGTCTTAAAAAATCTGGTGGGCCGCATGCGGCCCTTTGACCGTTATGAGGATCTCGTGCCGTTGATCATGCGGCCTGTAGATTTTTCCTTTCCGTCAGGGCATACGGGCAGCTCTTTTGCCGCCGCGGGGGTGATGTATGCGAAGCTTCCCCGAAGATATGGCGTTTTGGCCATCGTATTTGCGGCCATTATCGCGTTCTCCAGACTCTATGTGGGCGTCCACTATCCCAGCGATGTGCTGGCAGGGATGGCTACGGGACTTGTCATTGCGGTGTCTGTGTGTGCGGTGGAACAGCAGTTTTTCCGTTCAAAGTCCCCCGGCTGACAGGGACAGTGCTTCCGAAACGCAACAGTCTGATCATTTATTCTGTTTTCTCCATTCTCTCGGAGAGATTCCATAGATAGTCTTAAATGCACGTGAGAAATGAAGCTGATTTTCATATCCGACGGCAGAGCCGATCTCTGCTATGGAGAGGGAAGTCAGCTTTAATAGTTCCGCCGCTTTCACCATCCGGTAATTCATCAGGAATTCCTGGGGAGAACGGCCTATTGATTTGCGAAATATTTTGCCGAAATAGCTGCGGTTGATCCCGCAGACGGCGGCAATATCCTCTATGGTGATATCGTTCTGGAAATTCTGCTCGATGTAGTTGATGGCCTCTTTGATATAGTAATCGCTCATCTTTCCGCCTGACGTCAGTCTGGCAGATTTACAGGAACGGATCAGATAATCCCAGAACAGATAGAGATGTCCGATCAGATGAAATGGAGATTCGTCTGCGTGATGGATGATATACAGCATTTCATTCTTCATCTGCTCACGGATATCTTTGGAGTGGGGGTGGTACACAGGCGTATTCGGAGAAAGGTCTGTCAGATCCAGAGCTTCCTTCACGCGCAGCCCGTCGAATTCGATCCACAGATACTCCCAGGGGAGAGCCGTGTCGGCATAATAGGTGTTGATCTGTCCGGGAAAAATCAAAAATCCCTGACCGCTCTTGACGGAATAGGTCTGAGTCTCTCCTTTGGCATTATCCGCCATGAGTGTGCCCGTTCCCGACAGGACAAAGTGGAACAGATAGTGATTTCTGGCGGCCGGACCGAAGGAGTGCCCGGGGTCGCATTTCTCGTAACCGTATTGATACATGCTCAGGTCTATAAAGTTTTCATTTGGAAAAATATTGAAGAAAATATTGCTCATAACCGGCACCTCACAGTGGAATATACCAAAATGCGTCATCATATGATAGTATAGCACAAAAATCAGCATTGTGGTATAAAAAATGAAAAACAGGGCTATTTTTGCTAGCAAATTGGTATGTTAGAATAGATATATCAAAAGCAGAACCTAAATATCACTGAGAGGAGAGGAAAAAATGAGGACAGCCGGAAAACTGTTGGTAACAACGGGAATTGTTATGGGAATGCTGTGTCTCACAGGCTGCGGGCAGAGCGCGGCGGACGGTAAGATCGAAGTAGAGCTGGTGTCTTACAAGCCTGAGGCGGTGGCGGCATTTGAGCAGATCGAGGAGCGCTTTAACGCCACGCATGACGACATTCACCTGACCATCGATTCCCCAAATGAGGCAATGACGATCTTGAAGACGAGATTTATCAGAGAGGATTATCCCGACATTGTGGGTATCGGTGGAGACATCAACTACTCCAGCTTTCTGGATGCCGATTTGTTCATGGACATATCGGATCTGGAGGAAGTGGGGATGGTAAAGCAGTCTTATCTGGACATGGATAAGGAGCTGGAGTTTGTACCGCTGGAGGGAACCTATGCGCTGCCCTATGCGGCAAACGCGGCGGGAATCCTGTACAATAAGGACATGTTTGAGGAGCATGGATGGGAAATTCCCGGGACATGGAGCGAATTTACCACCCTGTGTGAGGAGATTCAGGCGCAGGGTATTCAGCCCCTCTATTTTGGCTATAAGGATACCTGGACCTGCCTGGCGCCCTGGAATGCGCTGGCGGTGGGTCTGTCCGACTCGGACACCTGTAATCAGGTGAATCTGGGAAACACGACATTTGCACAAGCTTATCGCGAGACGGCCGAAAAAATAAAAATACTTCTGGACTACGCGGAGCCCAATCCCTATGCCTACGGCTACAATGACGCCTGTACCGCCTTTGCCAGAGGGCAGTCGGCCATGTACCCCATCGGCAGCTACGCCATACCTCAGATCAAGTCTGTGAATCCCGGCATGAATATCGATTCGTTCCCCTTTCCGGCCAATGAGACGGAGCAGGATAATGTTCTGAATTCCGGTATTGATCTGCAGTTCTGTGTGATGAAAAATTCCGATAAAAAAGAGGCGGTATACGAGGTGCTCCGCTTCCTGTATGAGGACGAGACCATTCAGATCTATCTGGACGATCAGGGCGGAGTGGCATGTAAGGAGGGAGAGTTTGAGATCCCCGCAGAGCTCGAAGGCATGAGGGCCTATATTGAAGCCGACAGAATGGCCGATTTCCAGGATCATCATTATCCCAGCGAGATGAGCGTGGATGCCATGATACAGACCTTTTTGCTGGACGGCAGCGCCGGTTCGGTGGACACTTTCCTGCAGCGGTTTGACACAGAATGGAAGCGCTATAACAGAGATCTGATCAGAAAAGTACAGCAGTATCAGCAGGAGAAGGAGGGGGCGCGATGAAAAAGAAGATGTCGAATCGAGATAAGACGTTCTGGGCGGTTATCATTCCGGTGTTGGTTTTGTTCTTTGCCTTCAACACCCTGCCCATGATAAAGGGTATCGTATACAGCTTCACGAATTACAGGGGCTATGGAAGCTATGACTATGTGGGGCTGAGAAATTATATCGATCTCTTTACCGACGCCAGAGTGGGGAAGAGCTATCTGTTTACCTTCAAGTACGCGCTGGCCGGAACCGTGCTGGTCAATGTGCTGAGTCTGGTCATGGCTCTGGGCCTCAACAGCAGGATCCGGTTCAAGAGCGCGCTCAGAGGCATTTACTTTGTGCCTAATATTCTGGGCGGACTGGTAATCGGTTACATTTTCAGCTTTATTTTCACATACATCCTTCCGGCTGTGGGCAATGCCTTTCATATCGGCTTTCTCCAGAACAGTATTCTGGCCAGCGAGAAATACGCGTGGATCGGCGTACTGATCGTGGGCGTGTGGCAGGCGGTAGCCATGAACACTATCATCTATATCTCAGGCCTGCAGACGGTTCCCCAGGATGTGTATGAGGCCAGTATGCTGGACGGCGCGGGCAAGTGGAAGGAGTTCTGGTCGGTGACATTTCCTCTGGTGATGCCCTTTGTGACCATCAATCTGGTGCTGAGTACCAAGAACTTCCTGATGGTGTTCGATCAGATCATGTCCCTGACAAAGGGAGGCCCTGCACAGAGCACGGAGTCTATCTCCTATCTCATCTACCGAAACGGAATGGACGGAGGCCAGTTCGGTTTCCAGAGCGCCAACGCAGTACTTTTCTTTGTTGTGATCGTGGCGATTTCCATTTTCCAGATGACCGTTATGAATAAGAAGGAGGAACAGTTATGACAGAGAAAGCCCGCAAGACAAATTGGGTGCTGACGGTGGTGCTGATTATTGGAACCGTCACGGTATTTTTCCCCTTATATATGGCGTTTATCATCGCTTTCAAACAGCCCAGTGAGATGACCAACGATGTGGCGGGAGCGCTGGCACCCCCGGCAAGCTGGAGTATAGACAATTTCAGGCAGGCCATGGAGGTCACGGACTTCTGGCATTCTCTGGGCAACAGCCTGCTTATCACACTGACCACCATTGTGCTGTCCATTTTGATCCATTCCATTGCCGGCTATGTGATCGGCAGGGGCATGGCGCATAAAAAGAGCTTCCGCTTTATTTATCTCTATATTGTCAGCGGTATGTTCGTCCCGTTTTCCATACTGATGATGCCTCTGGTCAAGCAGACGGCTCAGATGGGACTCGGAAACCGCGCGGGGGTCATTCTCTTATATCTGGTATTTTATATGCCGATGAATGTACTGCTCTATACGGGATATCTTAAGAATATCCCGGTGGCTCTGGAGGAGGCTGCGGATATTGACGGGGCCAGCACCTGGAAAACCTACTGGAAGATCGTTTTTCCGATGATGATGCCCATGCATGCCACGGTGGCCATTCTCACGGCGCTTGGCACCTGGAACGACGTTATGACGCCTCTGGTGATCATGTCGGGAACGGGACAGAATACTCTGCCGCTGGCACAGCTCAATTTCCAGACGCAGTTCGGCACCAATTATAATCTGGCCTTTGCCTCCTATATTCTGGCATTGATACCGATTCTGATATTCTATATCATCTGCCAGAAACAGATCTTAAACGGTGTTGCCAACGGAGCTGTAAAAGGTTAGAATAATACAGGCAGTACAGGATTATTTTGAAAGGACAGGAAAATTATGGCTATTTCGGTGGAGAACGGTGTGTTTCATTTAGAGACCTCGCATACGCTGTATCAGATGAAGGTGGATTCCATGGGGGTGTTGCTCCATTTGTGGTATGGGGCAAAGACGGACTGCTGTATGGATTATCTGTTGGATTATCCCGATGTGGGTTTTTCGGGCAATCCCTATGAGGTGGGAAACGAGAGGACTTATTCGCTCAACACACTGCCGCTGGAATATGCGGCGGGGGGCGCGGGGGATTACCGCGTCCCCGCCGTCTCCGTGACACATGCGGACGGAAGCGGCGCTTTAGACCTGCGTTTTAAAGAGTATCAGATCAGGCAGGGAAAATACGCCATACCGGGACTTCCCGCGGTGTACGCGAAGGATGACGAGGCACAGACTCTGGAGATCATACTGGAGGACGCATTGTCCGCGGTGGAGGTCAGTCTCCTGTACGGGGTGCTTCCCGGGGAGGATGTGATCACCAGAGCGGTTGTGGTGAGAAATAACGGTAAATCCTGCATTCGGATCAATCGGGTTCACAGCCTGTGCATGGACATCCCCCGGGGAGAGTGGGAATGGGTACATTTTCACGGGAGACATGCCATGGAACGGCAGATGGAGAGAAGTCCGCTGATCCACGGCATTCAGGAAAACGGCAGTATCAGAGGAACTTCCAGCCATCAGCAGAACCCGGCCGTGCTTTTGTGCGAGAGAGGCTGCACGGAGACAAACGGTTTTTGCATGGGAGCGGCTCTGATGTACAGCGGAGGGTTTCAGACACAGATTGAACGGGATCAGGTGGATCAGGTGCGGATGGTGATGGGGATTCATCCCGAAACCTTCGCGTGGAAACTGAATCCGGGGGAGAGCTTTCATGCGCCGGAGGTGATCCTGTCCTGCTCTGAGCAGGGTATGGGGGAGCTGACCCACCGTTTTCACCATGTCATTCGCCATCATGTGTGCAGAGGAGCATATAAGCTCTCCCAGAGGCCCGTTCTCATCAACAACTGGGAGGCCACTTATTTTGACTTCGACGACGCCAAGATAGAAAGGATCGCGGAGCAGGCCGCGGAGCTTGGCATTGACATGCTGGTGCTGGACGACGGATGGTTTGGCAGGCGCGACGACGACATGTCGGGTCTGGGGGACTGGTTTGTAAACGAGAAAAAGCTGCGGGGAGGTCTGGACAGACTCATCGGGCGGATCAATGAAATGGGTATGAAATTTGGTCTGTGGTTTGAGCCGGAGATGGTCTCCGAGGACAGCGAACTCTACAGAGAACACCCGGACTGGGCCATCCGCATTCCCGGGAGAGATCCCGTGAGAGGCAGATATCAGCTTGTCCTGGATCTGTCCAGACCGGAGGTAGTGGAGTATCTCTATCAGGTGATGAGCCGGATGCTTGGAGAGCACCATATCGAATATGTCAAATGGGATATGAACAGGAGTATCTGCGACTGGTATACGGCGGGGCTTGCGGCGGATTGTCAGGCTGAGATGCCGCACCGGTATGTTTTGGGACTTTATCAACTCCTCGAGAGACTTACCGGAGAATTCCCCCATGTGCTGTTCGAGGGCTGCAGCGGGGGAGGCGGAAGATTTGACGCGGGGATGCTGTATTACTGTCCGCAGATCTGGTGCAGTGACAACACAGACGGCCATGACAGAACCCTGATTCAATACGGTACGGGCTTTTTCTATCCCATCTCATCGGTGGGGGCCCATGTGTCGGCGGTTCCGAACCATCAGACCGGGCGGGTCACTTCCCTTCACACCCGCGCAACGGTGGCCATGGCAGGGAGCTTCGGGTATGAGCTGGATCTGAACATGTTAAGCGGGGAGGAGAAGGCGGAGGTGGCTCTCCAGATACAGAATTATAAGGGGTATCAGGAGCTCATCCACAACGGTCTCTATTACCGCCTGAGCAATCCGTTTGAGGAGAACGGGGCGGCGTGGGCCTTCGTCTCCGGGAATCAGAATAAAGTGCTGGTTCAGGGTGTGATATTCAGGGCGGCCGCCAATGTTCTGCGTCCGCGCCTCCGGCTGGCCGGACTGAAGCCGGAGGCGGCATACAGGTCATTGCAGGACGGCCGGACCTATACGGGCCGGGCCCTGATGACGGGCGGAATCCTTCTGCCCCAGATCAAGGGGGACGACGCGGCGTTTGAGATCTGCCTGGAGGAAGTCTGAGAACTGCGGTAAAAAGTGACATATTGCCCATGTGGCTGTAGGGATATGGCCATGTGGGCAGTTTTTTTGCGTATTTTGGGCCAGATGTTTGATTGAACGCTATTAAATAATGTGCTACAATTGATATTGATTAATTTATTTGGAAAAAATAAATTGATGGAGGTGTTTTACAATGCGGTTGCTGGAGTTGACATTAACGAATTTTCAGATTTTTACAGGCGAAAAATTTGATTTGGATGGTAAAAGTACGGTTATTTTCGGAATAAATGGTACTGGTAAATCAACAATATTATCTGCGATTATTTATTTGAACAGGGTATGGATCAACCGTCTGAATCCTTCGCAGGGCAAAGCCTTTATGACGTTTTCTGATGATCTGATCACAATAGGACAATCGCAGTTGCTGATTCAGGGTTTGGTGGAAATTGAAGGGATGCCTTATTCGTTGTTGAGAATTCACGAGAGATCAAAAAAGAACCAGAGAAAAGGCCTGCTATCTTATCACAGTGGGAAATACGCTAAATTTACGGAAGATTTTGAACATTCATTTTTACAGGATGAAACGACGAATATGCCGATTTTTGCATATTATGGCACAAATCGTTCTGTGTTGGACATTCCTGACAGAATCCGGACAAAACATGATTTTGATAAACTGTCTGCTCTGGAGAGAGCAATAGAAAACAAACTGGATTTTCGTACCTTTTTTGAATGGTATCGTGAGCGGGAAGCGCATGAGGTGATTGAAACGAGGGAAAGTAATGATTTGAATTATTATGATCCGTTGTTAAAATGTGTTCGCAACGCTATAGAAGCAATGATAGGAAATGTTACGAATTTAAGGATCAAAAGAAATCCTGTGAGAATGGTGGTAGACAAATCCGGGAAAGAAATCCGGGTTGATTTACTGTCAGATGGAGAAAAATGTACGCTTGCCATGTTCGGAGATTTGGCGAGAAGACTGGCGCTTGCCAATCCGGGTCTGGAAAATCCTTTAGAGGGAAGGGGCATTGTATTAATTGATGAAATTGAACTGCATATGCATCCATCATGGCAAAGAAAGGTTTTACGGGTCCTGAGGGATACGTTTCCCAATATCCAGTTTATTGTCACAACACATTCGCCGCAGATTTTAGGTGAAGCGGATGATCGGTATAATATTTTTGTGTTGTCCGAAAAGCAGGGCGGAGGTTGTGAGGTCAGGTCCATAGAGCGCATGGATGGGTACGACAGTAACATGATTCTTGAAAAATATATGAATACAGATTCCAAAAACGCAGCCATAAAAGCGATGATAAGTGATATAAACCGTCTGATCGCGAAAAAGAAGTATAGCGAAGCGGAAGTTTTGCTGGAACGCCTGGAAGAAATAGCGGGAACTATGGACGAAGAATGTATTTTGGCCAGGGGATTTTTAAAGAGGAGCAGATTACTGGATGAAAAGAATCAATAAACAGGAAGAACCGGATTTTTGGATGGAATACAAACGTCTGCATCCGAATGAACGATACAGTGCTTTGAAAAATTCGGAGGCCGGAAACGAAGTAAGGCATAATTTGCGCAGATATCTGATTTTGTCGCAATATGGATTATGCGCGTATTGCTGTCGGAAAATCGGAATGGAAAACTCTTTAAATGAGCATATCAGGCCCCAGTCTGTTTTTCCGGGAGAATCAATGAATTATGATAATCTGGTTGCTTCATGTAAGACAGAAGGCCTGAACTCTACATGCGGAGTTAAGAAGGAAAATGAGTACAGTGAATATCTGTTTATATCGCCCTTAGCACAGGACTGTGAAAGTCAATTCAGGTTCTATCCCAACGGACAAATAGAGGGATTGGGAGAACGTGGAGAATATACATGCCGTATTTTGAATTTGAATGCTTATGAATTGCAAAAGGCGAGAAAGGCACAGTACAAAATCTGCGAAAGCTATCAGGATGCCGGTATGGTACATAAGTATTTTCTTTCGCCATCCGAAGACGGAACGCTGGAAGCGTTTGCGGATATGATTCAATATTTTTACGAGCGCGGGGATTTTGATATTATAACAGAATAGTTCTTTTGCATAATATTTGCTTTACGATTACGCTATCGTAATTTCAGAAAATAATTGATAAGCCGGCGGGTTTATGGTAATATGAAATGAGCACTGGGAAATCCCGGGATGGGAATTCCTGACAAAAGAGGAGGTCACGGGGCGGTATGGAGAGCTATAAGCAGGAATTTATCGAGTTTATGGTGGACAGTCAGGTCTTGAAGTTCGGCGAGTTTACGCTTAAGAGCGGCAGGAAATCTCCTTTTTTCATGAATGCGGGAGCGTATGTGACGGGAGCGCAGCTAAAGCGCCTGGGAGAGTATTATGCGAAAGCCATCCATGATACCTTTGGGGACGGGTTCGACGTGTTGTTCGGGCCCGCATACAAGGGAATTCCGCTGAGCGTTACGACTGCCATCGCCTACAGCGAGCTCTACGGCAGGGAGATCCGCTACTGCTCCAACCGCAAGGAAGTCAAGGATCACGGCGATACGGGCATCCTTCTGGGCAGCAGCCTTAAAGACGGCGACCGTGTAGTGATCATCGAGGATGTGACTACCTCCGGCAAATCCGTACAGGAGACGGTCCCCATTCTGAGAGCACAGGGAAATGTGGAGATCAAGGGGCTGATGGCGTCTCTGAACCGCATGGAGAAGGGACTTGGCGGCGTAAAGAGCGCGCTGGCTGAGATTCGGGAGACCTACGGATTCGAGGCGGAAGCCATTGTCACGATGGCAGAAGTCATCGAACATCTGTATAACAGGCCGTATAAAGGGCAGATTTATATTGACGAGGCGCTGAAGACGGCTCTGGACGGATATTATGCGGTATATGGCGCATAAGGCAGGGCGCGGCGCGCGGGCAGAGCTATGACCGGCACAAACCAAAAAAGCAGCGGGAGGAATCAGTATGGAAGAAAAAGTGTATAAGACCATGGGCGGAACCGGGGCATGGAATATTGTGCTTGGCATCGTGGTGTTGGCGGTGGGAGTGGCATCGGGTGTGCTGCTGATCATCGGAGGAGCAAAGCTTCTGGCCGGCAGGAGTAAAGTTTTATTTTGATGTGAGGGGTTGAGGGGCATTCCGCGGTGTTGGACATCGGGAGTGCCCTTAAATTATGGAGGATTAGAACGGCGTGAAACGGAAAAACTATATCTTTACCAATAAAAAGCATTCGCTCCGGGCTGTCATGTCCACGGTGCTGGGCCTGATCAGCAATGTCTCTCTGGCCATCGTATTGTATATGACCTATCTAAACGGCGGGAATGCGCCCTTAAGTTATGGGCTGACAGGACTTTTGGCGGCTCTCTATTCCACTTCGGGGCTGATTTTGGGGATGCTGACCTTGCGGGAGAAGGATACGTTTAAGCTGTTTCCCGTTCTGGGGACATTGTTTAATCTTGTGGCGCTGGGAGTGTTGATATTTCTGGTGCAATTGAGTTTTTAGATAACAGGAGGCAGATCGATGCAGGATGAGAGAAAAATTTTGTGTGAGCGTCATGAGCTTGTCATGGGGCGGATACGGGAGATCGGGCAGGAAACTGCAGAGGGAAAGGGATGTGGGGAGGCGTTTGCCTCCTATTTTGCCAAAGTGGCGGATTTTCTCATCCGGCTGGAGGATGAGAGGAGCTTTATCGAAGGAGGCGGGTTGAAAACGGCTTCCATGGAGGAGCTTTGCAGGCGCAACCGGGCGCTGTATGAGGATATCCTGCCCGAACATTACGGGGAGAGCTATGCCGATCCCGACTGTGCGGTGGAGAAGCTTGGCGAAGCCTTTGGGGTGCTGCTCTCTTTTTTGTACCGCGAGATGCGCAGTCTGATCCCTTTTGTATACGAGGGGCGGCTGGAGGAGATCGTCATTCGTCTGGAGTTGTTTGTGGAGATTTATACGGCTTTTTCTTATGCCTGGCAGGAGGCCGGGGAGACGGGCGGAGAGGAGCTTCCGGCGGCGGAGGATGTGCGCCGGATACTGTACTGGTTTGTCAGCGATTACACGGAGACGGCGGTGGAGGAGCATTTGAGGGAATGGCTGACTCCGGAGGGGAATTTTGCCATAGATATCATCAGAAACGCGGATCTGACAGATGTGCGGTATCTGTATGCCTACGGGGAATATATCAGTGAAAACGAGCTGGAGCTGGCGCGCTTTATGGCAGATCTGCCGGAGGAGAAGATCAATATCATGGCGGATACCTACACGGAGGGGTATCGCAAGGGATTCGAGGTGGCAGGAAAGGATCTGTCCGGCAAGAAAACCGTGGAGATCGAGTACCGTCTGGGATTTGAGCGCATGATGCGCCGGGCGGTGGAAAATTTTGAGAGGATGGGGCTGAAAGCGACCTGCTATCGGGCGCCGGAGAGCATTCTCTACAATCCGTCGATTTTTAAAGCAGGGTATTACGGCGGGGAGGCCAACAGGCAGTATGATTTTGACCACAAGGACGATAAGGCGCTGTTTTTTGACAAAAATTACCGGAACCACAAGCTTGAGGTGACCCGTACCGCTTTTGAGAAATACAGGGATGCGGCGGCGGTACATGCGGGCCCTGCGGTGCTTGAGACCTTCGGGGAGCGGGATTTTGAACCGCGCAACAAAAAGCATGCTCCCCGTATGAGTGAAGAGCAGAACAGCCTCTGGCTGGAGTACCGGACCCGGGCCGGAGAACTGCGGCGGCAGTATATTCCCGAGGAGGAGCGCAGCTTTACCATCATTGCGTTTCCCATGACCGAGATACAGGAGCGTTTTGATGAGGCGCTTTTGCAAAAGCTTGGTATGAAGAGCGCCGGGGAGTGCTACAGAGCCTTTTTTGAGGAGATCATCCGGGTCAATACTCTGGATTATCAGATGTATCGGGATATCCAGCAGCGCATCATCGATGTGCTGGATTCGGCGGATTATTGCGAGATCACAGGAATGCGGGGAAACCGCACAAAGCTGCGGGTGAATCTGTGGAAGCTCGCTGATCCTGAGAAGGAGACCATCTTTGAGAACTGTGTGGCGGATGTGAATATTCCTGTGGGAGAGGTGTTCACCTCCCCGGTGCTTGCGGGCACAAAAGGGTTGCTCCATGTGAGCCGCGTGTATCTGAACGGATTGGAGTACAGGGATCTGGAGCTGGAATTTGAGGAGGGCAGGATCGCGCGCTATGGCTGCTCCAATTTTGCTTCTGAGGAGGAGAGCCGGGAGTTTGTCCGGGAGAATGTGCTGTTTCGCCATAAGACGCTGCCGCTCGGAGAGTTTGCCATCGGCACCAACACCACCGCTTATGTGGTGGCGGAGAAATACGATGTTCATGATAAGTTTCCCATCCTCATTGCGGAGAAGACGGGGCCTCATTTTGCGGTGGGGGATACCTGCTATTCCCATGCGGAGGAGGTGCGGGTGTACAATCCCGACGGAAAGGAGATCGTGGCCAAAGACAACGAGGTGGCGGCGCTGCGCGGGGAGGCCCCCGACAAAGCGTATTTTAACTGCCATACGGACATCACGATTCCTTATGATGAGCTGGGGGAGCTTGCGGCGGTGCGAAAGGACGGCAGCAGGGTGCTCATAATCAAAGAGGGGCGGTTTGTGCTGCCCGGCACAGAGGAATTGAACAGAGCCTTTGAGGAGGGATCGGAATGAGGCGAAAGGACAGAGAGATCGTGGATTTTGAGGAGCTGGTGGAGGTGATGCGGCGCTGTGATGTGTGCAGGCTTGCGCTGAACGCTCAGGAGGTGCCCTATATTCTGCCGCTGAATTTCGGCATGGAGGCGGAGGACGGGCAGGTTGTGCTTTACTTTCACGGAGCCGGGGAGGGAACCAAGCACGAGCTCATCGCCCGGGACAACCGGGCCAGCTTCGAGATGGACTGTGGCCATGAACTGATTTTGGACGATGAGAAGAAAACCTGTTCCATGGTCTATGAGAGCGTGGTGGGGAGAGGCCTTATCGAGACGGTGGACGACAGGGAAAAGCTGCGGGCGCTGCGGTTGATCATGGCGCATTACAGGCAGGAGGATTTTCCGATTCCGCAGGAGCTGATCGCCGGAACCTGTGTGCTTCGTCTCACCGTAAGCCGGATGAGCGGCAAGAGGCGAAATTTTTAATTTTTTCATAAATTTCCAGATAAATCTTGCATACCATATGCTTATCGAGTAAACTAGATATGGTGGTATAGATTCCACTTTTACCTGATTTAACACAAGAAAAGAAGACGAGGAGGAAATCATGGCAGAGACAGCGGTGAAGCCTTTGGTGGGCATTGTGATGGGAAGCGATTCCGACATGCCGGTCATGGCAAAGGCAGCAGATATTTTGGAGGAGCTTGGCATCCCGTATGAGATGACGATCATCAGCGCCCACAGGGAGCCGGACGTATTTTTTGCCTATGCGAAGAGCGCGGAGGAGAAGGGCTTTAAGGTGATCATTGCGGGGGCCGGCATGGCGGCGCATCTGCCCGGTATGTGTG